>JAVJUS010000073.1:0-8887 GCA_040220455.1 Azospirillaceae bacterium | reverse complement strand
CCGACACGCCGTCGCCGACTCGCACGACCAGCGGCGCGCCGAGTGCCTCCACCCCGCGGGCGAGGTCGTCGCGCACCCCGGCCAGGGCGTCGCGCGCACTCACCCCGTCGGCGGCCAGCGCGTCGGGCCGGTCCTCCAGGTTCACGAGGTCGAGCCGGCCGGCGCCGTCGCGCCGCGAATACATCGCGATCTCCCGCCGGCACAGCGGGCAGCCACCGTCGTAGTAGACGGCGATGCGGTCGGTTTCGGGCGTCGTTTCTGTCATGCCCCGTGAGATAGGGCGCGTCGGCCGTTCGTCACCCGGTCAGGCGGTCGCGGCGTGCTCACCCCCGGCCAACGGCGCGAGGGGCGGCAGCGGCCAGGGCCGCGCCGCCTCGAAGGCGGCGGCCGCGCGCAGGACCAGGACATCGGCGCCGCGCGTCGCCACGATCTGCAGGCCCGCCGGCAGCCCCTCCGCCGTCAGGCCGCAGGGGACCGAGGCCGCCGGCTGCTGGGTCAGGTTGAAGGGATAACAGAACGGCGTCCAGTCAGGCCACGTTTCGTAAGGCCCGCCCGGCGGGACGTCGTGCCCGGCGGCGAACGCGGCAATCGGCAGCGTCGGGGTCAGCAGCAGGTCGTATCGCTCGTGGAACGCGGTCATCGCGGCGCCGAGCTTGCGGCGCTCTACCTCGACCCGCGTCAGATCGACGGCGGAGAAGGTGGCGCCGTGGGCCGCCATCGCCGCCAGGCCGGGATCGAGGCGATCCCGCGCCGCGCCGTCGAGATTGTCGACCAGCGTCGCCGCGCCGACCGACCACAGCACGTCGTAGAGCCGGGCGGTGTCCTGGAGCGGCGGATCGGCCCGCTCGACCCGGGCGCCCAGGGCTTCGAAGGCGCGCGCCGCCTCCTCGACCAGCGCGGCGATCGCCGGGTCGACGGCATGGCCCTCGAGCGTCGGGGCGAAGGCGATCGACAGGTCGGCGACCCCCTTGTCGAGCGCGCCCATGTAGTCTTCCGGGCCGTAGGGCGGGGCGGTCCAGTCGCGGATGTCGGGCTGGGCCATGACCTGGAACATCAGCGCGCCGTCGGCCACGGTCCGGGTCAGCGGGCCCAGATGGGAGACCGTGCCGAAGGGCGACATGGGCCAGGCCGGAATGCGGCCGTAGCTGGGCTTGAACCCGAACACGCCGGTGAAGCCGGCCGGGATGCGGATCGACCCGCCGCCGTCGGTGCCCAGCGCCAGCGCCGCCATGCCGGTCGCCGCGGCAGCCGCCGCGCCGCCGGAGGAGCCGCCGGGCGTCGCCTCCGGATTCCAGGGATTGCGGGTGACGCCGGTCAGCGGGCTGTCGGTCACGCCCTTCCAGCCGAATTCCGGCGTCGCGGTCATGCCGGTGAGCACCGCGCCCGCCTCGCGCAGCCGGGCGACGGCGGGGCTGTTGTCCGGGCCGGGGGCGTCCGGGTCGGTCGTCGTCGATCCTCGCCGGGTCGGCCAGCCGCGCACCAGGACGATGTCCTTGATCGCCGTCGGCACGCCGTCGACACAGCAGCCGAAGGGCCCGCGCCTGGGCTCGCCGGCGCGCCAGCGGGCCTCCGACTCGCGGGCGGCGGCGAGCGCGGCCTCGGCCTCGACACGGGTCATGGCGTTGAGCTGTCCGTCGACCGCGGCGATGCGGTCGAGGCAGGCGCGGGTCGCTTCGACCGGACTCAGCGAGCCGTCGGCATAGCGCGCGACCAGGTCGGTCGCCGACAGGCGGGCGAGGTCGTCGGTCTCGCGGTCGGGAATGTCGCGGTCGGGAATGTCGCGATCGGGAATCTCGGGGGCGGGCATCGAGGGGCGGCTCCGGCGGCGAGGAGGAGGGCGCGACACGGCGGCGGCCGAGTCGCGCGAAGGTAGCCCGCCGCCGGGCCCGGCATCAAACCGACGCTGCCGCCCGCGATGACCGGCCTCAGATCACCGCATCCTCGTCGCGCCCGGCGAAGACCGAGCGCGCGAGCGCGCCGAGCCCCACCAGGAAGATGACGATCACCGCCAGCGTGCCCAGGAACGGGATGAGCGAGACCACGGCCAGGACAAGCACGGCGATGACGAAGGCCAGCACTCTGAGGCCGTAGCCTGGCGGCAGGATCCGGCGGGCGAGCACCACGTCCGACAGGCCGAAGGCGGCGGCCAGATAGCCCGCGAACAGGACGATCGGATAGAGCAGGAACAGCACGCCCGCCACCGGCAGCCCGATCACCGTCACCGCCGCCAGCAGCGTGGCCAGCGGCCAGACCGCGGCGACCGCCAGGCCCAGCAGCCCGCCGATCACCGGCGATTCGCGGAAGCTTCGAGCCGCGCCGGTGACGGTTTGCGGGCTCGCCGCCAGCCACAGCGCGCCGGCGATCATGACGCCGATCGTGAAGAGGACGCCGCCGACGAGGCCGGCGATCCAGCCCCGGTGCTCGCGATCCTCGCCACGCTCGCCGCGCTCGCCCGGCATGATGCGGTCGTGGGTCACCGTGCCGCCGACCGTCGCGCCCTCGACGATCTCCGGCGGATCGGCGCCGTGGAAGCGCAGATCGCCGCCGATCCGCGCGCCCGGCAGCAGGATCAGGCTGCCGCCGGCGGCCTCGACATCGCCCTCGATCGTCCCGGCGATCTCGATGGTTCCGCCGCCCAGCAAAGCGTCGCCGGCGACCGTCCCGTCGATCGTCAGGTCGCCGCCGGCCGCGAAGAGGTCGGAGCCGACGGTCGCGTTGGCGCCGAGCGACACGTTGCCGCCGGCCAGGAAGGCGTCCTCGCCGATCGCGGCGCCGGCGCGAACGCGCCCGCCGACGGCGAACAGGTCGCCACCGACCCGGCCGTCGGCCCGCACCGTGCCGCCCGCGACCATCGCGTCCTCTTCCGTATCGGCCGAGAGGGCGACCAGCGCGCCGGCGGCGGCCACGTTCTTTCCCGTGGCCGAGGTGCCGACCACCTCGCGCCCGGTGATCGTGCTGGCGCCGCCGCGGGTGGCGGCCTCCTCGGCCGTCCCGGTCTCCTCTGTCGTCTCCGCGTCGGCGCTCGCGTCGCCGGCGGCGGCCGGATCGGTCGCATCGGAACCCGCCGATACAGCGGCTTCCTCGTCGGGCGCCGCGTCCTGGGCGGCCAGCGGCACGGTCGCGCCGAGAACGAGGGCGAGGGCGACGGCCACCACGGCGCCTCCCCGCCGTCGTCCGAATCCTGCGACGTTGTTCCTGGTCATCACGGTCTCCTCCCCCTGTGGACGGACCGGTGGTTCCCGGAGCTCGGCCGGAGTCGCCAGCGGCCGCGTCGTGGCCGTACGTTGACAAGCTAGCCCGGTCCGTCGCAATTGCGCGCGCATGAACTTTCTCGTCGAGCGCTTCAAGGCCGGTCCGCTGCCGTCGATGCTCTATCGCGTGCATCTCGCCAGGCTCCGCGTGTGGCCGCCGAAGACCCTGGGCGTGCGCACGGTTGTGCTCGACGACGATCGCCGTGTCCTCCTCGTGCGCCACTGCTATCGCCCGGGATGGTTCCTGCCCGGCGGCGGGGTCAAGCGCTTCGAGACGGCGGAGGCCGCGGCGATCCGCGAGACGCGCGAGGAGGCGGGGGTGGAGATCGAGCGCCTCGAGCGGCTGGTCGGCCTCTACCCCAACTTCTCCCGGGTGCGCAGCGACCATGTCGCCCTCTTTCTCGCCGGACCCTGGCGCGCCGTCGGCACCGAGTCGGTCGAGATCGCGGAGAGCGGCTTCTTCGCCCTGGACGCCCTGCCCGAGGCGACCACGCCCGCGACCCGGCGCCGGCTGGGCGAACTCTTCGCCGGCGCGCCGCCGGCCGATTTCTGGTGACCGCGAGTCCTTCGATATCCGCCCCGGTTTTCCGCAATGAGGCCTGCCATGGACCTGAGAGATCTCGGCGCGCACCTGCCCGACCGGCTGGCGCGCATCCAGGACTTCCTGATCGCCTGCGACGCCTTCAAGCGCATCGAGCGGCGGAACTACCTGGCCGACGGCAGCCGGCTGGAGAACGACGCCGAGCACACCTGGCACATGGCGCTCTACGCCGTGCTGCTGCATGGCGAGCTGGCGGAGGATGTCGATCTGGGCCGCGTGCTCTCGATGATCCTGGTCCACGACCTGGTCGAGATCCACGCCGGCGACACCTTCGCCTATGACGAGGCCGGCCGCGCCGACCAGGCCGAGCGGGAGGAGGACGCCGCGCGCCGGCTGTTCGGCCGGTTGCCCGCCGACCTGGCGGCGCGGATCGACGGGCTGTGGCGCGAGTTCGAGGCGGGAGAGACGGCCGAGGCCCGTTTCGCCCGCCAGCTAGACCGGCTCCAGGCCTTCGCCCAGAACATCGCTTCGGACGGCAAGGCGCACCGGCAGAACGGCGTCACCCGCTCGAAGACTCGGGGGCGGATGGCGGAGACCCTCGACGGCGACCCGACGCTGGCCCGTCTCGCCGAAGCTCTCTACGCCCACGCCGACGCCCGCGGCCTCTGGCTGCCGGAGGAGGGCGAGGCGTGATCGACATCGAGCTCTCGGCCCTGCTCCCGCTCGCCGGCGCGCTCGTCGCCGCGGGGGCCTTCGCCGGCGTGCTCGCCGGTCTGTTGGGCGTGGGCGGCGGCATCGTCATCGTGCCGGCGCTCTACCACCTGTTCGCCACCATCGGCATCGACGACTCCGTGCGCATGCATGTCGCCGTCGGCACCTCGCTGTCGACGATCATCGCCACCTCGATCTCCTCCATGCGCGCCCATCACCGGCGCGGCTCGGTCGACTGGGGGTTGCTGAAGAGCTGGGGGCCGGCGGTCGCCGTCGGCGTGCTGGTCGGCACGGCGCTGGCCGGCGCGGCCTCGGCCGACGCGCTGGAGGCCGTGTTCGGCGTGGTCGCCCTGCTGGTCGCGCTCTACATGGCCTTCGCGCCGGCCACCCTGCGCCTGGCGCAAGACCTGCCGCGCGGGCTGCCCAAGCTCGGCATCGGGACGGTCATCGGCACGCTGTCGGCCATGATGGGCATCGGCGGCGGCAGCCTGACCGTGCCTGTGCTGACCCTGTGCGGCGTGGATATCCGCCGGGCCGTCGGCACGGCCTCCGGCGTCGGGCTGATCATCGCCGTGCCCGGCACGATCGGCTTCGCCGTGTCGGGCTGGGGCACGCCCGGCCTGCCGCCGGGCAGCCTCGGCTATGTCAGCGTCGTCGGATTCGCGGTCCTGGTGCCGACGACGGTGCTCTGCGCGCCGCTCGGCGCCCGGCTCGCCCACACGATCCCGCAGCCGGTGCTGCGCCGCGCCTTCGCCGCCTTTCTGGCGATCACCGCCATCCGCCTGCTGATCGAGGCCTGATCCGGAGCCACGCCGCCCCGTCGGTTCGGCGCCCCGTCGGCTCATCAGGCTGTCAGCAGGTTTCCGTCCTTGCCGGGCAGGGGTGATTCGCCGGCGATCTTGGCGATCACGCCACCGGCGCGCACCAGGCGCTGTCCCGGCTCGGCGATCGACCAGACCGGCCCCTCGATGCCGGCATGGACCGGCAGGGTCGGCGCGAAGGGATCGGCGGGGTCGACGATCTCCGCCAGAAGCGTGCCGGGCGCGACGGTCTCTCCGAGGTGGACCCGGTAGAGCACGATCCCGTCGGCCGGGGCGCGCACCATCTCGACGCCGGCCAGCGGCCGGACCGCGCCGGTGAAGTCGGGCGCGGGCGGGGCGGGCGCGGCGAGGACGCCTCGGCCGGCCAGGAAGTCGACCAGCGCCGACGCGTCGCGCCGCGCTGTCGCCTGGTCCACGTCGCCCGCGCCGCGCAGCTCGACCGTCGCCGAGAGGCAGGCCGGCGGCACCTTCGCGCCGGCGTCGCCCAACAGCGCGGCCAGCCGCCACCAGAAGGCCGAGCACGCCTCGTCGAAGGGATTGCCGCCCGAATCCTCGGCCAGGAAGACGAATTCCGCGCCCAGCCGCGCGACCAGATCCTCAGCGTCGGGCCATAGCGGCGTGCCCAGATAGACATGCACCGGGGCCGCCGTGTCGCAGTGCAGGTCGAGCACGATGTCGGCGTCGTGGGACAGGGTCATCAGGGCGTGACGCAGCCCCTCCATCGCGTTGCGCGGCGGCCGCTCGGCCAGGACCGCGCCCAGCGCCTCGCGCGCGCCGGCGGCGAGCGCCGGCGCGTCGGCGGGAAGGCGGCCCGCGAGGCGCTCGGCGACGGCCGCCGCCAGGTCGGGGTAGCCGCGGTTGAAGTTGCCGGCGCCGCCCAGCTCGAACCGTCCGATCGAGCGGTCCAGCACGGTCTGGCCCAGCCCGATCGGATTGGCGGCGGGCACCAGCACGACCTCGCCCCGGACTTGCCCGTCGGCGTCCAGCGCGGCCAGCCGCTCGGCGAGGTAGCGGGCGGCCAGCATGCCCGGCAGCTCGTCGGCGTGCAGGCCGGCCTGGAGATAGGCCTTGGGCCGCGCGCCGGGCGTCCCGAAGCGCAGGACATCGAGGCGCCGCGCCGTGCCGGGCGGGGCGAAGGGCAGGGGGACGGCGACGCGGCGATCTGCCATGGGGCGGTATCCGGATTCGGGAGTCGGTTGCGCCCGGATCGTTCCCGGCCCCCGCTCGCTTGACAAGGACAACGGCGACCGGCATTCCGGACGCCAAACGCGAAGACAATGGAGTGTCATGAGCGGGGAGCGCGTGCCTTCCCTGTCGGGTGTCGCCCCGAGCCGGCCCGCGCCGCCGCTCGCCGCCTTCGGCCTGGCCGGTGCCTGCGTGCTCCAGGCCGTGGCAGGCTCGCCGACGCCGGACGCGCCCGGCGCGGTGGAGGCGGCGATCGCGCTCTGCCTGCTGGCGGCGTTCGGCGCGGGCGGGGCTGTCGCGCTGGCGTGCGGACGATCCCATCGGCCCGCCGACCGGCCGGAACTCGGCCTGTTGGCGGCCGTCGCGCCGGTCGCCTTCACCGTCCTGGTCTGGCCGCCGCTGGCGGTGGGGCTGGCGGCGGGGTGGCGGGTCGGGGACCTCCTGCGCGATCTGGCCGGTATCGCCTTCCTTTTCCTGCCCGTCCTGGCGTTGGGCATCGCCGGGCGGGAGCCGTCGGCGACGATCGGCCGATGGCTGGAGGCAGGGGTGGCGACGATCGGCGTCGCCTTCGCTCTACGCTTCTTGCTCGCGGTGGGCCCCGAGGATCTGCGCCCCGGCGTGCCGGCCTGGGCCGACGGCATGCGCTACCTGCCGACCGACCCGGCCGTTCTGTTCGCCGCCATCCTGCTGCCCTTGCGCGCGGCCGAGGCGATGGCGCGGCGCTGCCTGGCGGGCACGGCGACGGCGGCGATCCTGGCGATCACGGCCCTCCCGTGCCTGGCGGTCATCGGCCTGACGGTCCAGCGCGGCGCCGTTGCGGCCGGCGCGGCGGCGGCCCTTGTCATTCTCCTCGGGCCCTGGGCCGGCCGCGGCGCGCGATGGGCCCTGGTCGGCCTCGGAGGCATGGCGCTGGCCGTCGGCGGGCCGTGGATCGCCACCGTCCTCACGGCCGTGATCGACAAGACGCGCGCGGTCGGCGCCAACGGCCGCGGCACGGAGCTGTCGATCGCGCTGGACGCCGGCGCGGCCTGGCCCGGCGCCCCGCTGCTCGGCCGCGGCTGGGGCGCGCTGGTCGACCTGCCCAGCGTCGCCGACGGTCCCGTCTCCTATCTGCATGTCTTCGCCTTCTATCTCTTCACGAAGGCCGGGCTGGCCGGACTCACGGCGGGCCTCGCGGTCGCCGCCGGCCTTCTACGCCCGTGGGCCGGGCTCCTGCGCGGCGATCCGGCGCTGGCTCTCGCCGTGGCCGGCTCCGTAGGCCTCGCGGCAAGCGTGCATACCGGGTTCAAGACGATGAGCTTCGGGCTGATCCTGTGTCTGGTCGTTTTTCGGCTCTCGACTCGATAGAAATACAATCTTAAGAATGCAGAGGTATTTCCATCGACGGTGAAGGACGCCATGGAACGCCCTGGCCGGCCGAGTATCCTGTTCATCAATCGTGTCGCCGGCGGTCGGGGCGGGGCGACGGGCCGGCTGCTGGACGACCTGGCGACTCGGCTGGGCCGGGCCGGATGGTCGGTCACCATCCTGGCGTGTTCCCCCTGGTGCGGGACGGGACAACTTCGCGGCGGCGGCGCGGGGCCGGTGCGCACGATCCCGGTGGCCGTGCCGGCGGGTCGTGGCCTTGGCGCGGCCGCGGCGCAGGTGGCCGCGCTCGGCCGCTCGGCTCGGGCCCTGCCGGTCCAGGACGTGATCGTGACGGCGAGCGATCCGCCGATGCTGCCCCTCCTGGCCCCGGCGCTGAAGCCTCGGGCCGGGACGCTGGTCCATTGGTGCCACGATCTCTATCCCGACCTGCTGCCGGTCGTCGCCGGGCGGACGGGCGCGCTCGCCCGACCGGTGCTGGCGCCGGCGGTCGCCCGCGCGCTCGCGATCCATGACGGGGTCGTCGCCGCGGGGCCCTGCATCGCCGAGCGGCTCGCCGGCCGCCTGCCCGGAACCGTGCCGCTGGCCGTGCTGGAGAACTGGGCCGATCCCGTGGTGCGCGCCGACGATCCGGCCGGCGCCGCCTGGCGCGCCCGGCTCGGCGTCGGGTCGGCCTGCGTCGCGCTCTACGCCGGCACGCTGGGCCGCGTCCATCCGAAGGCGGTACTGGCCGAGGCGGCGTCCCGCCTCGGCGGTCGGAACGATATCGCGATCGTTCTCGCCGGCGGCGCCGACCGGGCGCGCCTCGACCCGGCCCGCCCCGGACCGACGCCCCGGCTCCTGCGCGTGCCGTGGCAGCCGCGTGCCGCCCTGTCCGGCCTGCTCGCCGCCGCCGACCTGCATCTGGCCCTGCTCGATCCGCGGGCCGAGGGAATGAGTGCGCCGTGCAAGGTCGCCGCCTCCCATGCGGCGAGGCGACCGGTGGTGTTCGCCGGGCCGGCCGGCGCGGGCCC
>JAVJUS010000072.1:0-46486 GCA_040220455.1 Azospirillaceae bacterium | reverse complement strand
GGCGGCGGTCCCTGGACTCACCCACGGTTGTGGCCAGAGGGGGTGCGGGCGCCGACCGCCGTGCGCGGGGACCGGTGCGCACCGGTCCCCGCGCAATCTCGCTTGCACCACAACTCGACGCCTTTCGCTAGATACAAGGGGAGTGGGCGACATCGCCGAGCGCAGGATGCTCTAGGCTCCGGGCCCCCTAGAGAGGACTCCCAGTGTGGTAGAGACTTGGGTCACGCGTTCATTTCTTGAGGTCTGGGTCCCGCTGGAGGGACGCGCAAGCCGTCTAAGGCCAGCATGAGACCCTGTAAAAACGGTTCGTCCGGCGGGCGGCTAAGGGCGTCTAGGAGCAGCTATTTGTTGAGCTCGCCGCCGTGGCCGTCGCCGCTCTCGTCACTTGCTGGATCTGAGACCGGAGCCAAGAGGCCGATGGATACGGGCGCCGCCCTAAAGGTGTTCAGACCCTCTTGAACGGAACGACCGATCCGCCGCTATCACTGGACGGCGGCGAATGCTTCAATCGTGGCAGAGCCACAACGTCAGCGGATTCACTTGTCATGTATCCCCGAGGAAGCGCGCACAGCGCTTCGACGTCGGGCGCATGCAGCCGAAAATCGCTCAGCAGTTCATCGCGGCTGCGCACGTTCTCCTCGACCAGCAGACGCACCGACCGGCTCAACAGCCGTGGGTGCTCCGGCGCAAGCTCGTCGTCCAGCGGTTCGCTTCTTCGCCAGCCCCGTGAACTGTAGTACTTCCAGAGCCGCCGTTGATGTTCTTCGCTCAGCATGTCGAGCTTCGCGCAGCGCATGATCATCGCGCCTACGGACACCTTCCAGCGTCCCTTGAGCGCGACGAAGGCGTTGAGCGAAGGCGACCAGATTTCCGACGAGAAGCTCTCTGCGGGCATCAGGAACGCCCCGGCGAAATCGAAAGCTTGTCGCTCAATTTCCTTGAAGTCGCCGCTATTGTTGAGAGTTTTCGACTTGAGGCAATGATGCAGTACTAAGTGCCCCAGCTCGTGCGCCGCATCCATGCGCGACCGGACACAAGTGTCCTTGTCGCGCGCGATCAGCACGTAGGGCCGACCGTCCGCCGTTGACCAATTTGATAGCCCGTCCATCTTGACGGTGCCGACTTCCTCTTTCACGACGGCGATCCCGGCGTTCTCCGCAACGAGAAGCATGTCTGCAATCGGGCCTGCGCCCAGCTCCCACGCCGCCCGGCACTCGTTTGCCATGTACTCGATATCTTCATCCCTGATTTCCCTGTGATCCGTCACGTCCAGACGCGGGACGTTGACCTCGGGAAGGTCAACCCATTCCTGAAGGCTCAGAGAGATATCCTGTGCCCATCGCATTCGCGCCTGCGCACGCTTCCGCAGAGACTGTGTAGTGCTCGCCATCGACCGGAAGAACATCGGAGCAGGGCCATGATCCGGCAGCGGGCGAAGAAAGAACGCCACAGGTACGTTGAGCGCCCTAGCTAGCGCCTCCGCCGCTTCTGGTTCAGGCGTCTGCTCCCCGCCTTCCCAGCGTGAGATGCTAGAGCTCGTTCGATTGATTAGCTCAGCGAGCGCCACCTGTGTGAGCCCACGGGAATCCCGGGCCTCCACCAGTCGCTCGGCTCTGAACCCTGGTGTCCCATTGCGCATGGTCCTTCTCCCCAAGCCCCGTTGGCGGGGTCTAGTCCGTTGGGTCGCCCGACGGTGTCTTCTTAAGGCTCGGCACTGCCCGATCCTTCACTTCGACCGGGGACTCAAGCGGCGTGTAGTTCTTCGTCTCTAGATCGTGATAGCGGGCGAGCAACGTCTGGATCGGTTCCAGAATATACCAATCCGACAAGTCGCAATGCGGGATACCGAGCCCAACAAAAGCCGGGACGCTGACGTCGCCACTGCGCCGATGCGCCGTCACAACGATCATTCCGCAAAGCGATTCTGAGGACGGCACCGGAACGGATTGAAGTAAATCGAGCTGTATCGGGTCTAGCCAAGCATTGAGCTCCGCCCATGCAGTCCTGAAGCGTGTCGGACGGGGTGTACCGCAATGCGCCTGCACGTTGCCCCGGATCAGGTGCACGCCTTCGTGGCTTACTAGGCTGTAGCGACCGCCTGCGGGCTCTGTATGCGGTGCTATTGCCTCCATGCCGGCAAACTGCGCGGCCGCCCGGAATCCTTCCTCACAACATGCGTGGCGCGCCTGCCCAAGCATGTTGGCGCGCTCGGGTTCGTCGTAGTGCTGCCGTGTTACGCGCAATGCCTTCGCGAACGCCGCATCCATCTGTTCAGCCAAACCTTGGAAGAAGGCCGCCGGGTAGCTTGCCAGGATACGGTCGATCGGGTCGGTCATAAGGTCCTCGGGAGCCAACTTGCGATAACGGGAAAATATCAGCATATTTTTGCGTTATCAAGCCCTGCGAGGCTCTTCTCGAATTTTGGCCACCAGAGCCAGACATGCGCAAAGACTGAGATCGTACCGTCTACCAGCGCCCCGACGGCCGATGAGCCAACCAACGCAACGACGCAGTCCGCGCATAAGTCTTGCCGCCCGGCCCCTACCCCCGCCCCTCCGCGATGCGATCGTCCAGGCGCTCGTCTTCGAGTCCGGCGGGTTCCTGGTGGACGGCGACTTCGGCGCCCGGGAAGGCGGCCTTGAGGGCGTCTTCCACGTCGTCGGCGATGCGGTGGGCGACGGCCAGGGACAGGGCGCCGTCGAGCTCCAGGTGCAGCTCGATGAAGGCCTGGGTGCCGGACGACCGCGTGCGCAGGTCGTGCAGGCCGCGCACGCGGTCGTCCGCCAGCACGATCGCCTTGATGCGGGCGCGGTCGCCCTGCGGCAGTTCCCTGTCCATGAGCACGTCGAGCGAGGACCGGCCGATCTTCCAGGCCGAGTGGAGCAGATAGGCGGCGATCGCCATGGCGACGACCGGGTCGACCCAGGGATAGCGCTCGGCCACCAGCAGCGTGAGGATCACGCCGACCGCGATCGCCAGGTCGCCGCGGTAGTGCAGGCTGTCGGCGTCGATGGCGAGCGAACCTGTGGTCCGCACGACATAGAGCTGGAACCCGACCAGGGCGAGCGTCAGCACGATGGCGCCGACCATGACCGCGATGCCGATCCCCGTCGCCGCGATCGGCGCGGGCTCCGCCAGGCGGGCGATCGCCTCGAAGCTCAGGAACGCGGCCGAGCCCAGGATGAACGCGGCCTGGGCGAGCGCGCCCAGGGGCTCCGCCTTGCCGTGGCCGTAGCGGTGGGACCGGTCGGGCGGGCGCTGGGCGTGGGTCACGGCGAGCAGGGTCAATGTCGAGGCCGCGAGATCGACCAGGCTGTCGAGCAGGCTCGACAGGATCGTCACCGAGCCCGTCGCGAGCCAGGCGAAGAGCTTCGCCGCCGACAGGGTCAGCGCCACCGCGACGCTGGCCAGCGCCGCCGCCCGCCTGAGGCGCGGATTGCCCGGCTCGCCGCCGGTCTCGGCCGTGGTCACGCTCGTCCCGGGCCCCCTGCCCCGATCGCGGGCGCGCCCGGCCCGCGGCCGCCCCGGCGATCAGGGATAAAGCCGCTCCGTCGTCCAGGCGCCGTTCTGGTCCCGGTGATAGACCAACCGGTCGTGCAGGCGGAAGGGGCGATCGCGCCAGAACTCGATCCGCGCCGGCACGACGCGGAAGCCCGACCAGTGCGGTGGCCTGGGAATGCGCCCGACGGCATGGCGCGCGCCGACCTCCGCCGCCCGGCGCAGCAGCTCCGCCCGGCCCGACAGCGGGCGCGACTGCTTCGACGCCCAGGCGCCGATGCGCGAGCCGCGCGGCCGGCTCTCGAAATAGGCGTCCGCCTCCTCCTCGGAGACGGCCAGCACCGGGCCCTCGACCCGGATCTGGCGGCGCAGGCTCTTCCAGTGGAAGCACAGCGCGGCCTTGCCGTTGGCGGCGAGCTGGACGCCCTTGCGGCTTTCCAGGTTGGTGTAGAAGACGAAGCCGCGCGGCTCGGCGCCGGCCTCGTCCACCCCCTTGAGCAGGACCATCCGCACGCTCGGCTGGCCGTCCGCGCCGACGGTCGCCAGCGCCATGGCGTTGGGGTCGTTGACCTCGTGCGCCTCGGCCTCGGCCATCCACTCGGCGAAGAGGTCGAAGGGGTCGTCGGCCGCGGCGAGCTCCGGCGTGCCGTCGTCGAGGGGCCTGTCGTCCGGCGGCGTGCCGGCGGCGTCGGTGCGAGTCATGTCAGCTTTCGGTCACGTTCAGGTCGCATTCGCCGTCTAGATTAGGGCCGTAGGGAACGAAATCCATGGGGATCGCATTCCCCGGGGCGGTGTTTCCCCGTTCGACGAGGCGGGTGTCGACGCGACCGCCGCCCCCCGCGGTCCGGCCCGGAGACCCCGGCCGCGGGTGCGAAACGACCACGCTAGGAGCCACCAGAATGACCCTCAAGTTCATCGCCCCCGCCCTTGCCGCCGCGCTGCTCGTGACGGCCTGCCAGAACGGCCCCGGCCCGCGCGAGGCGGTCGGCACCGCCGGCGGCGCCGCGGTCGGCGGTCTGCTCGGATCGCAGATCGGCTCGGGCACGGGCCAGCTCGCCGCGACGGCCGCCGGCACGCTGCTCGGCGCCTTCATCGGGCGGGATATCGGCGCCCGGCTCGACGACGTCGACCGCCTCAAGGCCCAGCAGACCGCCCAGCGCACCTTCGAGACGGCGCCGACCGGCTCGACCGGAACCTGGCGCAACCCGGACAGCGGCCACTACGGCACGGTGACGCCGACCGCGACCTACCAGCAGGGCAGCCAGCCCTGCCGCGACTTCACCCAGACCGTCTATGTCGGCGGCCAGGAAGTCCAGGAGACCGGCACCGCCTGCCGGCAGGCCGACGGCACCTGGCGCGTCGTGAACTGACGCGCGGCCCCGCCGGCCACGGCGGGGCGGGACGAAGCACCGCGAGACGCCGGGTCCCATGGGGCCCGGCGTTTTTTTCGTCGCCGCGAAACCCTACATTGAGACATGCTGAGCGAGGCGGGAGCATCTTATCTGCGCCCTGACGGGCGCAGATAAGATGCTCCCGGTTGTTGAAGATAGGGCTATTTCCGACCTGACTGAATCGTCAGGTCGGAAATAGCCCTAGGCGGCTCGATCCGGCGGGCGCCGGGTCGGTGAGAACGTGCAATCGTGTGCGGGGCGCGAACGGTCGCCGCATGGCCGGGGCCGGCGCCCCACCTGCCGAACGAGGGGGTCGATGCGCGATCCGTATACCGTGCTGGGCGTCTCAAAGCAGGCCAGCCAGGACGACATCAAGAAAGCCTATCGCCGCCTGGTCAAGGAGCTGCACCCGGACCGCAATCCGGGCGACGCCAAGACGGAGCAGCGCTTCAAGGAGGTCTCGGCGGCCTACGGCATCGTCGGCGACGCCGCCAAGCGCAAGAAGTTCGACCGCGGCGAGATCGACGCCGACGGGCGCGAGCGGCCCGACGCCGCCTTCCACCGCGCCTATGCCGAGGCGGGCCGAGCCCGAGACGCCGGTGCCGGGGGTTTCGGCGGCTTCGGCGGGGCAGGCCAGCAGCGCGCGGGCGGCGGCTTCTCCGGGCGCGACTTTTTCGAGGAATTCTTCGGCCGGGGCACCGGCACGGGGTCGGGCGGCGCCGGCGTTCGCGCCAAGGGCACCGACGTCGCCTACGAGCTCGAGGTCGACTTCGTCGACGCCGCGCGCGGCACCAAGAAGCCGATCACGCTGTCCGACGGCCGGACCCTCGGCGTCACCGTGCCGGCGGGTACCGAGGACGGCACGACGCTGCGGCTCAAGGGCCAGGGGCTCAAGGGCCTGGGCGGCGGGACGCCCGGCGACGCGCTGGTCGAGGTCCGGGTCCGCCCCCATCCGCATTTCCGCCGCGAGGGGCTGGACATCCACCTGACCCTGCCGGTCACCCTGGCCGAGGCGGTCGAGGGCGCGAGCGTGGCGGTTCCGACGGTCGACGGCAAGGTCCAGCTCAAGGTGCCGGCGGGCTCGAACACCGGGACGGTACTGCGCCTGCGCGGCCGCGGCATCGAGGACGCCAAGGCGGGCAAGCGCGGCGATCAGCGCGTCCGCCTGGAGGTCCACTTGCCCGACCCGCAGGACCCGGATCTGGTTGCGTTCGCGCGAGGGTGGAAGCCGGCGAAGGGCCGCGATCCGCGCGCCAAGGCCGGGCTTTGAGGCGGGGCGGAGCGCCCGGCCGGCCGCGCACGCGCCCGCGATCTCGCCACGCGGATCGCGATGTGCTAGCACCCGCCGCGTGATGGTCCGCCGGCCCGCCCGGCGGGTCGGTTCAGAGGCCTGGAGACCGCGAGAGATGTCCGACCGCCCCGCCGTACGCCTGGAGACCGACAGTCTCGGCGAGATGGAGGTGCCCGCCGACCGCTACTGGGGCGCCCAGACCCAGCGCAGCCTGCAGAACTTCCGCATCGGCACCGAGCGCATGCCGGCCCCGCTGGTCCGCGCGCTCGGCATCCAGAAGAAGGCCTCCGCCCAGGCCAACATGGCGCTGGGCGCGCTCGACCAGCGCATCGGCGAGGCCATCGTCGCGGCCGCGGAGGAGGTGATCGACGGCACGCTCGCCGATCATTTCCCGCTGGTGGTCTGGCAGACCGGATCGGGCACCCAGACGAACATGAACGCCAACGAGGTCATCGCCAACCGGGCGATCGAGCTCCTCGGCGGCACCATGGGCACCAAGGACCCGGTCCATCCCAACGATCACGTCAACCGCGGCCAGTCGTCCAACGACACCTTCCCGACCGCCATGCACATCGCGGCGGTCGAGCAGATCGAGCACGAGCTGACCCCCTCGCTCGAGCATCTGCACCACGCCGTGGCGGGCAAGGCCGCCGATTTCGACGGGATCGTCAAGATCGGCCGCACGCACCTGCAGGACGCCACGCCGCTGACGCTGGGCCAGGAGTTCTCGGGCTACGCCACCCAGATCGCCTACGGCATCGAGCGCGTGCGCAGCGCCCTGCCGCGCCTGCTGGCGCTGGCCCAGGGCGGCACGGCGGTCGGCACCGGCCTCAACGCCAGCCCCGGCTTCGCGGAGGTCTTCGCCGAGCGGGTCGCCGACATCACCGGCTTCGCCTTCGTCACGGCGGAAAACAAGTTCGAGGCGCTGGCTGCCCATGACGCGCTGGTCGAAGCGTCCGGCCAGATCAACACCGTCGCCACCAGCCTGATGAAGATCGCCAACGATCTGCGCATGCTCGGCTCCGGCCCGCGCTGCGGCATCGGCGAGCTGATCCTGCCGGCCAACGAGCCCGGCTCCTCGATCATGCCGGGCAAGGTCAACCCGACCCAGTCGGAGGCCATGACCATGGTCTGTGCCCAGATCATGGGCAACCACACGACGATGACCGTCGCCGGCTCGAACGGACATTACGAGCTCAACGTCTTCAAGCCGGTGATGATCAATGCGCTGCTGCAGTCGATCCGCCTGATGGCCGACGCCGCGCGCAGCTTCGCCGACAACTGCGTGGCCGGGATCGAGGCGAACGAGGAGCGCATCGCCCGGCTCCTGAAGGACAGCCTGATGCTGGTCACGGCGCTCAACCCGCATATCGGCTACGACAACGCGGCGAAGGTGGCCAAGAAGGCCTATGCCGAGAACACGACCCTGAAAGAGGCGGCGCTGGCGCTCGATCTCCTCACGGCCGAACAGTTCGACGAATGGGTCCGGCCGGAGACGATGATCGGGCGGCCGGGCTGAGCGGGCCCCCCGCCCCTCCGGCGATCGACCGGCTCATGACCGACCGGCCTTCGAAAGATCGGGACGAACGTCCGGTCAAGCGCTCCCTGTCGATCGCCGGCCACCGCACGAGCGTGGCGCTGGAGCCCGCGTTCTGGCGGGCGCTCGAGGCCATGGCCCGGGATCGCGGCCTCAGCCTGCCGGCCCTGATCGCCCGGATCGACGCCGAGCGACCGGGCATCCGGGCCTCGCTCGCCAGCGCGCTTCGCCTCGCCGCCCTCGACGACACCCGGCGCGGCGGCGCGGGGCGCGGCGGGGTGGGGCGCGGCGGGGCGGCCCCGGCTGACGAGGGCGCCGGTCAGCCCTGACCGTCGGCCGTCCCCCGAGCCGCCGCGGCGTCCGGCGTTTCGGAGGCCGGGGCCGAGGTCGCGCCGGCCCCGTCTCCGCCCCCTTCGCGATCCGCCCCGTTACGGCCCCTCTCGACGCCCGTATCTGCGTCGCCGGCGCCGTCCTCCACGGTGTCGCCGTCCTGCATGTCGCCGCCCGGCGACCTCTCGTCCGGCGTAGCGGCGTCGCCGGGGGCCGGATCCTCCACCGCGTCATCGGGCGTCGCCTCGTCGGGCACCGCCTCGTCGGGGGCCTCGGCCGGCGCTTGCCTCCGGCGATAGCGCTCGGACAGGGCGTCGGCCGCGCGCTGGGCGACATAGGCCTGCAGCGCCTGGGTCTCCAGGCGGCGGCGCGGCATGGCGGGCGCGCCGGTGAGCCGCAGGCCGAGCGGCGGGGCGGCGGCCGGCAGGCTTGCCGGATGCAGCTCCGTCGTCAGGTCCAGCCGCCGCCGGACCAGGTCCATCCGGCCGCGCCCGTCGCCGGTGGCCGATGGCGTGGACAGGCGAAGCCGGTCGGTCGAGGCGATGCCGGCCTCCACGGTGAACGGGACGTTGAGGGCGTCGAACGGCGTCTGCCCGCCGTCGAGCGCCGAATCCAGGACCGCGAGGAAATCGCTGGGACGTTCCAGCCGGCGCAGGCCCCGGTCGAGCACGGCGAGGTCGATGCCGTCGAGGCGCCCCTGGCGCGCCGCGATCAGCCCGTCCCCGGACAGCGAGCCGACCAGCGCGGTGCGGTGGTCGCCCGCGGCCTCCCCCTCGAAGCGGAAGTCCAGCGTGCCGTCGAGGCCGTCCGCCCCGTAGGTCGCCGACAGCGTCTCGGCCAGATCCGCGCCGCCCAGATCGATCCGCCCGTCGAACAGAGGCTGATCACCGGCCCCGTCGAGCGAGCCGGTGACGCCCAGCCGGCCGCCGAAGAGCCGGCCGTCCATGCGATCGACGGTCAGCACGCCCGCGTCGAGCCCGGCGCGCAGGGCCGTGTCGGCGATCCGTATCGACCCGAGGCTCAAGGCGGTGGCGTTGAGTGCCAGGCGCCCGTCCACCGCGTCGAGCCCGTCGAGCAGGGCCGGCAGGCGCCAGGATCGGGGCGCCGCGGGACCCGGCACCGTCGGCACGGCCACCGGCGCGAAGGCGTCGATCGGCAGATCGCCCGTGCGCAGGCTGATCTCCACCCGGTCGCGCGGATCGCCGGCCCGCCAGCGCCCCTCCCCCGACAGCGTCACGGGGCCGAGGCGCCCCTGGGCCTCCTCGACCGCCAGATCGGCGCGGTCGCCGCGCAGACGAGCGTAGAGGTCGAGCGGGCCGAAGCCGTCGGGCGGCGCCCGCTCGGGCAGGACCAGGGCGATCATCCGCCCCGCCTCGTCATGGGCGACGCGGGCGGTCAGGTCGACCCGCGGATCCGCCGCCGCGCCCTCGACGGCGCCGCTGACCATGACCTCGCCGCCCGCCAGCCGCAGATGACCGTCGACGGACAGCGCTCCCGGATCGCCGCGCAACCGGCCGTTGAGGGAGACATCGCCCGCCGCCTCAGCCGGGAAATCGAGCCCGGGGGCGACCGCGGACAGGGCCGGGGCCAGCGTCTCCGCCTCGCCGGTCAGAGACAGATCCAGGCCGCCCAGGGGATCGAGCGCGCCGACCCGCCCGCTCGCCCGCGCGCGGGTAGCGAGCGCCGAGCCCCAGGACAGCTCCCCCAAGGTAAGCGCGCCGTCGGCAAGTCCCGCGACGAGCGCCGGATCGGTGAAGTCCACGCCGGCCAGCGTGAGCGTGCCGGCGCGTAGCTCCACCGTCGCCGAGCGATCGGCGACCCGGGCCAGCAGGTCGCGGGCATGCTCACCGGCCCAGGCCAGGGCGTCGCGCGGCGTGTCCGGCGCGGTTTCCGGCAGGTAGCCGTCCAGGTCCAGGCTGTCGATCGTCAGCCGCGCGCCCAGCGCCGGCGTATCCCCTGGCGCGGGCGCGGGGGCGGGGCCGAGGGAGAGATTGCCGCGCACGCGGGTCGAATCGACCGTGGCGTCCAGGGAGGACAGCCGGATGCCGCGTGGCCCGGCCCTCAGCCGCGCGCGGCCCTCCAGCGCATGCAGCCGGGCCGGCGGCACGGCGCTGCCGTCGATGCCGAGCCAGGCCATCAGGCCGCGCAGGTCGCCGGCCTGCCCCTCCCCGCGCAGGTCGAGCCAGGGCCCCGCCTGTCCATTGCCGGCGTCTTCCTCTCCCGCCTGCCCGCCCTCTGCCGAGGCTTCAGGACGGCCGAGGCGGCCGGCGACGGCGAGCCGCGCGCTGCCGGGCAATTCGCCCCGGAGGCCGGCAAGGTCGAGCCGCCCGCCGGCAAGCGTCGCCTCGAGCGTGATCCGGCGCATCAGCCCGTCGCGCCAGGCCGCGGCATCGATCGTGGCGTCGATCCGGGCCGTGACACCGCGCGGCAGGGCCGGCGGCGCCTCCAGCAGGCGCCACGCGGTGCCGGGTCCGGCCCAGGCGTCGAGATCGAGCCGGTCGAGGGACAGCGCCGCGTCGACCTGCCAGGGCGCGCCGGGGACCAGGCTGGCCGCCCCCGTCGCCCGGCTGTCGCCGAGCTCGGCCGTGACGCCGTTGAGCGCGATCGCCTCCCGCCGCGCATCGACCGAGGCGGCGAGCGTGAACGGCGCCGCGGTCGCGGTCGGCACGGAGTCCACGGGCAGCAGGCGCACCAGCGCCGCGCCCAGATCCGAGCCCGAGCCGCGGACATCGCCCTGGATCCGGCCCGATCGGGCGAGGATGCCGGCAAACCGGAACTCGGCATCGGCGCCGTCCACGCCGAGCGTCAGGTTGACCGGCAGGGCGCCGCTGGGGGAGAGCCGGCCGCTCGACAGATCGAAGGTCAGCGCCTGTTCGCCGACGGCGAAGCTGCCGAGCGCGGTGGCCGGGCCGCGCAGGCTTTCAGCCGAGAGCTGGGCGAAGATCTCCCGGAAACGCCGCTCGCCGCCGCTCGCCGCGTCGCGCCAGACGAGCGTGCCGTTCTCGATCGTCACCCTGTCGAGCCGGATATCGGCCGGCGGCCCGCCGGTGGAATCGGCCAGCGCGCGCCAGTTCGTCTCCCCGTCAGGGCCGCGCGCGACGCGCACCACCGGGTCGATCAGGATCACCCGCTCGACCCGGACCGTGCCGCCCATGAGCGGGGCCAGCGCGACACGGGCGTCGAGGCCGCCGATCTCCAGCATCGGCGCGGGCTCGCCCGCCGCGTCCGCGTCCGTCGCGTCCCCGTCCGTCGCGTCCCCGTCCGCCAGGCCGGCGACCCGGACGCCGGTGGCGCTCAGGATCGGGGTCGGCAGGAGCGCGAAGTCGACCGGCCCCTCGATCGCGACCGGCCGGCCGAACAGGTCGCTCAAGCGGTTCTCGATCGGGGATTTGTAGCGGTTCCAGTCGACGAAGCCGGGTCCGACCAGGACCACGATGACCGCGAGCGACAGGATCACGGCGAGTCCGACGAGGAGCTTCTTCACGGGATGGCCACGGCTCCGTCTCGGGGGCGGGGCCGCCCCGGGCCGGGCGGTCCCGGCGCCGTCGGATGCCCGGCCACGCCGGGGCTTGGCACCCGCTGCGCCTGCGCTAAGCTAACGGGACGGGCCCCGTGGTGCAAACGCGCCATGGCCGCCGAGGAGCGCGGACGCACGCGAACCGCCGCGATACCGGAGGATTGTGGGCATGGGCGAGGTCATCAACCTTCGCGAGGCGCGCAAGCGCCGGGAGCGGGCGGCCAAGGAAACCAAGGCCGCGACGAATCGAAGCCGATTCGGCCGCACCCGGGGCGAGCGTGACCGGGAGGAGACGGAGCGCGACCGCGACGCCCGCCGCCTGGACGGCCACCGCCGCGACGACTCCCCGGAAGACGACCCCGGCCCCGGCGACCGCGGCGGCGGCTGATCTGCCCCGTCGAGCGTAGGTCGGATAGAGGCGAAGCCGAAATCCGACATTCGGCGCCGAAGAATTCACCACGAAGATCACGAAGGGCACGAATAATATCGCATATCGCCTTCCAGGTCATCGATACTGGCACATGACCTAGGAGGAGAAGCTTTTGAATTCAAAAAAAAGCTTCTTATGATTGATATTCACTTGAATTCTTAATTGAACGCCTTCGTGATCTTCGTGTCCTTCGTGGTTGAAACCGAGCTCACTCCTCGTCCGGGACGGCAGTGACCTGTCCCGCCCCCTGGCCGCCAACCGGCGCCGTCTCCGGGAACCAGTAGACCGGGCGCTCCTCCAGCCGACGGATCAGCATGAAGTGGTTGGCGAAGGCGCGCACCCAGGGGCCCCATTGGCCGTCCGGCCACTGGACACGAACCTCGACGCGCTCCGCCGTGCCGACGCCGAGATGGATCCAGCCGGCCCGGCCCGAGGCGTGGCCGCCGCCGACGGTGATCTCCCGGCGCTGGACATGGGCGCCGGCGCGCACCTCGACCCAGGCGCCGATGGCGTGGCGGTTCGGGCCCTTCTGCTCGAGCCGGAGGCCGACCCAGTTGCCCATGGCGCGCGGGCCGTCGGGCACCGTGCCGCCGGCGCCCAGGTTGCGCCAGACTTCGGCCGGCGCCTCGCGATTGACCACGACCAGATCGACCAGCCCGTCGAGGTCGAGATCCGTCGCGACCGCGCCGCGCGCCCGGGCGAAGGTGACAACACCGGCCTGCGGCGCGCCCTCCACGAATTCGAGGTCCGGCCCGCCGATCAGCAGGTTGTTCGGGTCGCGCCGGGCGAAGTCGACCATCCCTTCCACGTTCCCCTTGGCGACGAACAGGTCGGGGAAGCCGTCGTTGTTCACGTCGGCGAACTCGGCGTGCCAGGCGGTCGAGGGCATGGTCTCGCCGTCGACATAGGGCCGGTGGACCGTGGCGCCCAGGCGGAAGGCGATGTCCTCGTAGGCCGGTGCGAGCTCGCTGCCGACGGCGCCGAAGCCCTCCTCCCGCGCCAGGGTCTGGAGCTTGTTGTCGGCCATGGAGGTCAGGAAATACTCCGGATAGCCGTCGCCGGTCAGGTCCTGGGCGGCGATGCCCATGCCCCAGATCTTTAGCTCGCGCCAGCCCTGCGCCCGGGAATAGAGCGTCGGCGAGGCGCCGGGCGGCAGCCGCCAGAGCTGCTCCTCCCCGCCACGATAGTATTGCCGGTCGTTGCTCACCCTGAGATCGGGCACGCCGTCCCGGTTCCAGTCGCTGAACAGCATCGACAGCGCGCAGTAGCCGGGGCGCAGCAGCCGGCGCGGCCCCCAGCCGTCCTCCCCGTCGGGGCGGTGGAGATGGTTGTCGTGGCAAGTGCCGAAGGGCGCGCCCGGCGCGCGGCGGTCGACATAGTTGCCGATGGCGATCGTCGGCCAGCGCGCCTCGGCCTCCCAGATCGCGCTCGCCGCGGTCGACCATTCGTCGCCCGGCTCGAAACGCCAGACCTCGTTGGCGAGCTCGAAGCGGCAGCCGCCCAGCCCGCGGAAGACGGCGTTGCCGCCGACCCGCAGCACGATCAGGTCCTGCACCCCGTCGCCGTCCACGTCGAGCGGGTAAGCCCCGGTCACACCGGTGAGATCGAGCGGCGTGTCGCCGACTTCCGCGAAATCGAACGGCCGGCCGGGCCGCGAGCGGTTCAGATAGAGCGCCGCGGGATCGGTGCCGCCGGCGAAATAGAGCTCCGGAAAGCCGTCGCCCGAGCAGTCGAAGGCCGCCACGCCGCCGCCGACGAAGTGCTCCCACCCGCCGGTATAGCGATGCTCGATCCCCGCCACCGCCGCCTCGTCGACGAAGCGCGGCACGTCGAGCGCAGAGGCCGGACCGGCGCCCGCGAGGCCGGCGAGCAGGCCGACAGCGAGTGTGGCGGCGAGGCGGGGGGCGCGGCTCACGGCCGGGCCGCCGCCTGGCGGCGCGGCGTCACCTCGACGGGAGCGGCGGCCGGCCCGCCCGAGCCGGCGCCGGCGGCCGGGTCGATGGTCAGGGTCTCCAGGAACTCGATCAGCGCGCCCCGGTCGGCGTCGGACAGCGCCTCGAAGGCCTCGCGCGCCGGCCGGGCGTCGCCGGCGTGATGGCCGATCGACCCGGCCAGCGTCGTCAGGTCGCCGCGATGGCCGTAGGGCGCGGTCGAGCCCACGCCCCAAAGCGGCGCGGTACGGAACCGGTCGCGCGGCACGAAGTCCTGGGTGATCAGCTCGTTGGCGAAGAACGCATCCTCGGCGTCGGCGATGACGTGGCGCTTGAGGTCGGTGAAGGCCGGCACCAGCCAGCGCCCCTCGGCGTCGCGCTCGAGCAGGCCCTCGAACCGCCCGGCGAGGTCGAGGGAGACCGGTGCCGCTTCGCCCGCGCGCAGGGTGCCGGCCGGGTTGAACGACCCGGGCTCGGTGAAGACGAGGCTGTCGAGCGGCAGCGTCGGCCGGTGGCAGGACGCGCAGCCGATCTCCGCGAAGACCGCCTCGCCGCGCCGCGCCGCCTCGCGCAGGACCGGATGGTCGGGCGCGGTGCGACCGGGCGGCGGCAGGCTCGCCTGCCACAGCACCGCCGCGGTGATGTCGCCTTCGGTCAGCTCGGCCGTCCGGCCGTCCTCGTCGAAGTCGTCGGTCCCGGTCCAGCGCGCGCCGAAGCGCTCGACCGGCTGCATGCCGTGATGGCTGTTGTAGGCTGTGACCGTGAAGCGCCTGAGCGAGATCGAGGACGCCTTCTGCCCGAACGGCTTGACGATCAGGTCCGGATGGACGCCCTCCACCGCTCCGACATCGACATAGCCGTCCGGCGTCGCGGTGATCGTGCCGAAATCCACGCCCTTGGTGACAAGATCCCGGCTCGCCGGCGCGCCGGTGGCGCGGGCCTCCGCCAGCGCCTCGGCGCGCAGGGCGTGGAGATCGGCGGTCATCTCCCGCGCCACCAGCTCCAGCAGGCCGCTGCCGAACATGTGCGTCGTGCCCCGCTCCATCGACAGGTCCGGGGTGACGGACTCGAAGTCCCACTCGATGTCCTGCGGCGCGACGAAGGCATTGGCGACGAAATCGCCCGCGCCGCCCGTATCCGGCTGGTTGTGGCAGCCGGCGCAGGCCGTCGCGTCGGGCCCGGAGGTACGCAGGTAGAGCGGCTGGTCGCCGGTGCGCCGGCGGGTCGGGATCTCCGCCGCCGTCGCCGCCGGCCGGCCCGCGCCGTCCTCGACCGTGAAGCGCGCCTCGAACAGCATGCGGCCATGGGCGAGTACGGCCTCCATGTCCGGATCGCCGGCCGCGATGTCGCCGTGGGCGAGATGCCGCGTCACCGCGCGCTCGTCGCCCGGCACCGGCGCCGGCTCGCCGGCCGCGGCGGCCGGCGCCGCCAGAAACGAGGCCGCCAGAACGGCCGCCACCGTCGGCGGCCAAGGCCGGGCGGATCGTGGTCGGGCGGGACCGTCCGGCCCTGCGTTCCCTCTCGCGCCCTGTAGGTTGCCCACCGCGTAGCGGTGCGCAACGGCGCGGTCGCCTCGTCGTCGCGCAGGACCGTCCGGTCTCGCGTCCCCTCTCCCCGAGGGAGAGGGAAAGGGTGAGGGGTTGCGGACGGATGGACGGTGTCCCGCCGCCCGCACCCCCTCACCCTCCCACGGCCTGACGGCCGAGGGCCCCTCCCTCTCCCCATGGGAGAGGGAAACTCCGGGCGCGCTGGTACAGCCCCGTTCAGGTGAAGCGGTTGACCACATTCTCCAGGTACTCCTGCCGGCCGGAGACCGGGCGGGGGCGGAAATCCTCGCCCAGCGCGCGCTCGGCCAGCGCCTCCAGCGTCAGCTCGCCGCCCAGGATCTGGCGGCCGAGCGTGCCGTCCCAGCCGGCGTAGCGATCGGCGACGAAGCGGTCGAGCGTGGCGTCGGCGATCATCGCCTCGGCCGCCAGCAGGCCGCGGGCCAGCGTGTCCATGCCGCCGATATGGGCGTGGAACAGGTCGGCCGGGTCGATCGACTGGCGGCGCAGCTTGGCGTCGAAGTTGAAGCCGCCGGTGGTCAGGCCGCCGGCCGCCAGGATGCGCCTGAGCGCCAGCGCCGCCTCGGTCGGATCGTTGGGGAACTGGTCGGTGTCCCAGCCGTTCTGCGGGTCGCCGCGATTGATGTCGAAGCTGCCCAGCAGGTCGTTGGCCACGGTGTAGGCGACCTCGTGCTCGAAGGCGTGGCCGGCCAGGGTGGCGTGGTTGACCTCGACGTTGAGCTTGATCTCCTTGTCCAGGCCGTAGCGCTGAAGGAAGGCGTGCACCGTCGCCGCGTCGCGGTCGTACTGGTGCTTGGTCGGCTCGCACGGCTTGGGCTCGATCAGGATCGTACCGTCGAAGCCGATGCGGTGCTTGTGCTCGACCACCATCGCCATGAACCGGCCGAGCTGGTCGACCTCGCGCTTCATGTCGGTGTTTAGAAGAGTCTCGTAACCCTCTCTACCGCCCCACAAAACGTAGTTGGCGCCACCCAGGGCGTGGGTCGCCTCCAGGATCTTGCGCACCTGGCCGGCGGCGTAGGCGAAGACCTCCGGGTCCGGGTTCGTCGCCGCGCCGGCCATGTAGCGCGGATGGCCGAACAGGTTGGCCGTGCCCCACAGCAGGCCGACCCCGGTCTCGTCCATCTTGTCCCGGATCTTCGGGACCATGTGGTCGAGGTTGCGGTGGCCCTCCGCCAGGCTGTCGCCGAGCGGCACCATGTCGACGTCGTGGAAGCAGAAGAACGGTGTGCCGAGCTTGGCGAAGAACTCGAACGCCACGTCGAGCTTCTTCTCCGCATTGGCCACCGTGTCCCCGGCCTGCCATGGCCGGTCGAAGGTGCCGCCGCCGAAGACGTCGCTGCCCGGCCAGCAGAAGCTGTGCCAGTAGCACACGGCGACGCGCAGGTGGTCGGCCATGCGCCGGCCCATCACCTGGCGGTCCGGGTCGTACCAGCGGAAGGCCAGCGGGTTGTCGCTGTCCGGCCCCTCGTAGCGGATCTTGTCGATGCCGGTGAAGTACTCGGCGGTCATCGGCGCCCCTCCCCTCGGGCTCGCGAATGGCGCGCGGTATTCCCCGCGCGGCACGGTCGTTGGGCGCGCCGGCGGCCTGCGCCGCGCGCCGGGTCTATCCCGGGCAGCGTGCCGCGCCGGGACGGGCCCCGCAAGCGTCCTGACGGGCGCGCGCTCTTGTCGGAACGGCGGACCCGCCCGGCTCAATCGCGGGCGGCGAACATCGGCGCCAGGGTGCGGTAGAGCTCGCGGTAGCGCTGGTGCTTGGCGCGGTATCGCTCGGCCTTCGCGGCGTCGGGCTGGACCGTGAAGTCGACCGGCGGGCGCGTACACACGGCCGCCGGGTCCTCCCCGGTCGCCGCCAGCCGGCCCAGCCGGGCGGCGCCGAAGGCCGGGCCCACATCGCCGCCCGAGTGGTAGAGCAGCGGTCGGCCCAGGACATTGGCGAGGATGCGGCCCCAGAAAGGCGAGCGCGCGCCGCCGCCGATGACGGAGACGTCGGCGATCTCCGTCCCGGCCGCGGCCAGCGCGTCCTGGCCGTCGGCGAGTGCGAAGCCCACGCCCTCCAGCACCGCGCGGACCACGTCTGCGCGGTTGGTGTCATGGGTCAGGCCGAAGAAGACGCCCATGGCCTTCGGGTCGTTGTGCGGTGTGCGCTCGCCCGAGAGATAGGGCAGGAAGATCAGCTCGCCCGTCTCCCGATCCGCCTGGCCCGCCTCGGCCATCAGGGCGGCCTCGTTGGCGCCGGCGGTGACCTTGGTCACCCAGGTCAGGCAGCTCGCCGCGCTCAGGATCACCGACATCTGGTGCCAGGTGCCCGGCAGACAGTGGCAGAAAGCGTGAACCGCCTCCTCCGGATTGGGCCGGAAACCCTCGTTGGCGACGAAGAAGACGCCGGACGTGCCCAGCGACAGGAACGCCGCGCCGGGCGAGACGACGCCGACGCCCGCCGCGCCGGCCGCGTTGTCGCCGGCCCCGCCGGCGACGACCGCCGTCTCCGGCACGCCCCAGGCGCGCGCGACGTCCTTCAGCAGCGTGCCGGTCGGCTGCGAGCCCTCGAAGAGGGCCGGCATCTGCGCCTCGCTCAGCCCGGTGGCCGCCAGCATCTCCGGCGACCATGCGCGGCCCGCCACGTCGAGCCACAGCGTTCCGGCGCTGTCGGACATGTCCGAGGCATGCTCGCCGGTCATGCGCAGGCGCACGTAGTCCTTGGGCAGCAGCACCTTGGCGATCTTCGAGAAGACCTCCGGCTCGCTCTCCGCCACCCAGATCAGCTTTGGCGCGGTGAAGCCGGGCATCGCCAGGTTGCCGGTGATCTTGCGCGACCGCGGCTCGCGCCGCTCCAGCTCGCCGCATTGCGGGCCCGAGCGGCCGTCGTTCCAGAGAATGGCCGGGCGCAGCACGCGGTCGGCGGAATCGAGCAGCGTCGCGCCGTGCATCTGACCACTCAGCCCGATGCCGGCGACGGCGCCCAGCGCGTCGGCCTGGCGTCCGCGCAACTCGGCCATTGCCGTTTCGACCGCGCGCCACCAGTCTTCAGGGTCCTGCTCCGACCACAGCGGGTGCGGCCGGGAAACCTCCAGCGGCGCGCTCGCCTGGTCGACGAGACGCTGCCGCTCGTCGATGAGGACCGCCTTGACGCCGGACGTGCCGATATCCAGGCCGAGGAACATCTTGGGGTGACTCCCTCTGTCGAACGGGTGGAAACGCGCTATCGTTTCGAACCCTAACGATTCATCCGCGAACCGTGACCCATCCGCGAACCATGACAGAGGACGCGCTGTCGTCCGAGGCGTGCATCATCGGGGGCCGACCCACCTGCATGTCTGTCGATGCCGGTCGTGAAGCGGCTCCGCGACCGGCTCGGCTGCGGCGGGGATCGGATCGGCGTGACCGCTGATTTGACGTGAGGCTAAACCCACAACACGGCAACGGCAATCATCATGGCGACTAGGGACCGGGCCGGATCGCCCATTCTCTTAGAAACCGAAGGATATAGCCTTCTGCTCGATCCGGCCCACGGAGGCGTGATCCGGCGGTTCGATCGGCGCGGCGCGGACGGCGCGGCCATCCCTCTGATGCGCCCGGCCCCTGCGGACGCGACGGGCCCGCTCGAGATGGCCTGCTTTCCGCTGGTGCCGTTCTCCAACCGCATCGCCGACGCCCGCTTCACCTCCGGCGGCCGGGAGGTCCGTCTGGCCCGGAACTTCCCGCCCGAGCCGCACGCCATCCACGGCGACGGCTGGACCACCGCCTGGGAGGTGTCGGCGCGCGCGGAACACGCCGCGACGCTGACCTACGAGCACGTCCCGGCCGCCGACGGCCGGCCGGAATGGCCCTGGCGCTATCGCGCGACCCAGGACCTCGCCCTTTCCGACCGGGGGCTCGCCGTGCGGCTCGGCCTGACCAACCGGGACGACGCGCCGATGCCCGCCGGGCTCGGCCTGCACCCCTACTTTCCGAAGCTGCCCGGCGCCCGGCTGACGGCCCGGCTCGGCGCGATCTGGATCAACGGCCCGGACAAGCTGCCGGTCGAGCGCCGCCCGGCCGACGCGTCGGTCGGCTGGGACCTGGCCGAGCACGACCTGGACAACTGCTTCGAAGGCTGGGACGGCGTCGCCCGGCTGACCCTGCACGGCCCGGAGGCCGGGCACGCGGCCCCGGCGATCCCGCGCACCGATCTCGTCATCGACGCCGACCCGGTCTTCGGCCACATGGTCGTCTTCGTGCCGCCGGGCGAGGACTATTTCTGCGCCGAGCCGGTCAGCCACCTCAACGACGCGATCAACCGCGCCACCCGCGGCGAGGCCGGCACCGGCTTCCGCCTCCTGCCGCCGGGCGAGACGTTCCGGGGGAGTGTGCGGTTCGGCACCGTGTGATGCGGAACCGGCCCGCCCTCACGGCACCAGCCACTGCCCGTGCCAGCCGATGCCGGCCCCCTCGGCCGCGCGCTCGAAGCGGGCGCGGCGATGGCCGCGGGCGGCGAGATAGAACCAGTCGAGCGCCATGACCCGGATCGTGAGGACCGCGAAGTTGGCGCGGCCGGCCTCGCTCTCCGCCTCCTCCGGTGCGGCGGTGGCGAGGTGGTCGGGCAGGCCCGAGCCCGGCCCCTCGATCGGCGTCCCCGGCGCCGGCTCGGCCAGGTAGCAGCGCCGGGAATGCAGCCCGGTCGCCCGCCATGCCTCGACCGCCGGGGCGTCGGTGCGGTGGACCGCCGCCAGACCGGCGGCGCGGATCTGGATCTTGGCGCGCGGATCGTAGAAGGCGAGCTGGACCCGCGGCTCCGCCCCGATCGCCGCGACCTTGGCCGAGCGCGCGTCGGTATGGCAGCGCAAGACCCCCGCCGCCGGATCGGCACCGCGCAGGACGACGGTGCGGACCTCCGGCGCGCCGTCGGGCCCGACCGTGGCGATCATCGGCGTGTGGAACGGGCTGCGCCGGTCGGCGGCGCCGCGCGCGAGGCGGCGCCAGGCCTCGTCCAGCGCGGCATCGAGATCGTCGTAGAAGGCGGGCGGCGCTTGACTGTCAGGCATGGCGCGGGGTCTCGGAACGAAGCGGAGCCGTCGGCATTCATACCAGGGAGGTGAGCGCCGACCGCCGGACGGCAAGGCCGAAGTAACCAACCGGCAAGGGTTCGTCGTCGAAACTTCCCGCTCCCGGGACGGCGTACCGAGTCGGACCGGCCTCCCTGCGACGGATCCGGCTCATGCCCTCCCGGCCCTCGTCTTTCCGCCCCATCCCCCGGCCCGTCGCCAGCGAGCCCGCCGCCCCATGACCGTCGACGCCACCGCCGCGCCGGCCGATCCCGACGCCGAGGCTCCCGGCACGCGCCGCCGCCTGACCCAGCGCGAGCTCGACCGGGCGATCGAGAGCCACGGCCGCTACATCGCGGGGCTGGAGGGCGGCCGGCGGCTCGACCTGACGCGCACCGACCTCTCCGGCCTCGACTTCACGGGCCGCGATCTGGCCGACGCCACCCTGCGCGGCGCGCGCCTGGCCGGGGCGCGGCTCGACGACACGCGGCTGGTGCGCGCCGACCTGTTCGGTGCCGATCTGACGCGGGCCAGCCTGGGCCGCGCCGACCTGACCGGCAGCGACCTGCGCGGCACCGTCCTGTGCGGCGCCCGCCTCGACGACGCGATCCTGAAGAGCTGCGACGCCCGGCCGGGCATGCTGTTCGCCCGGCGGCGCGGCGGCGCGCTGGACCGCCTCAACCCGGAGGCCGACGGCACGGCGACGGAGGTGAGCCTGCGCGGCAGCGACCTGACCGACGCCCGCTTCGCCGGCCGCCAGATGGCCGCGACCGACTTCACCGGCGCCAGCCTGCGCGGCACGCGCCTCGCCGGCGCGCATCTCTCCCGCGCCGTCCTGCGCGGCGTCTGTCTGCAGGATGCCGACCTGGAGGGCGCCGATCTGACCGGCGCCATCCTGCACGGCGCGGTGCTCAGCGGCGCGCGGCTGTCGGCGACGATCCTCGACGGCGCCGACCTGACGGCGGCGGTGGTCGACCCGCTGGTGCTCGCCGCCTGCGCGGCGGCGGGCGCCCGGGTCCCGCGCCGGATCATGGAGCTCGACCGGCCGCTGGCGACGATCCTGGCCGCCCATGCCGAGTGGCTCTCCACCCTCGGGCGCGACGGCCGGCAGGCCGATCTCTCCGGGGTCGACCTCTCCGCCGTCGCCTGGGACGGGCTGACCCTCGGCGCGGCGGATCTCGGCGGATCGGTCCTGCGCGGCGCCCGGCTCGACGACTGCGATCTCGCCATGGCGCGGCTGACCGGCGCCAATCTGGCCGAGGCGAGCGTCCGGGGCGGGCGTTTGCGGGGCGCCAATCTGGGCGCCGCCATCCTGACCGGCGCGGTCTTCGCCGACGGCGATCTCGGCACGATGCCGATCGTCGGCTCCCGCTCGCCGGACTGGACCACCGTCTTCCGCGACGCGCTGGCCGACCACGCCCGGTTCGAGCGCTGCCGCCTGGTCGGCGCCGACTTCCGCGGCGCGGTCCTGCGCGGCGCCGTGTTCGAGGACTGCGACCTGACCCGCGCCGATTTCACCGCCACCGAGACCGGCGAGGTCCGCTTCGCCCGCTGCGCGCTGGACGGCGCCCGCTTCGAGGACTGACGGTACGCGCCGGCGCGCCTCGACCGGGTTGCCCGGGCGTGGCCGGGCTGTAGGATGCGCCCTCCCGCAACCCACCCGCTCGCGAGGCCCGATGGCCAAGATCCTCGTCCCCGGCGGCGCCGGCTATATCGGCGCCCATACCTGCAAGGCGCTGGCCGCGGCCGGGCACGTGCCCGTGGTGGTCGACGACCTGTCCTCCGGCCGCCGCGACTTCGTGCAGTGGGGACCGCTGCACGTGTCGGACATGGCCGACCGGTCGGCGCTGGCGCGGATCGTGCGGGAGGAGGCGATCGAGGCCGTGGTCCACTTCGCCGCCTCGATCGAGGTCGGGCTGTCGGTCAAAGATCCGGCGTCGTTCTACGCCAACAACGTGGTGAACACGCTGGGTCTGCTCGACGTGATGCGCGAGGCCGGGGTCGCGGCGATCGTTTTCTCCTCGACGGCGGCGACCTACGGCATGCCGCAGACCTCGCCGATCCCGGAGGACCACCCGACCGTTCCGATCAACCCCTATGGCGAGACCAAGCTGGCGGTCGAGCGGGCGCTGAAATGGTACGGCGAGGCGTATGGCCTGCGCTGGACGGCGCTGCGCTACTTCAATGCCGCGGGCGCCGACCCGGACGGCGCGATCGGCGAGGCGCACGAGCCGGAGACCCACCTGATCCCGCTGGTGATCGAGGCGATGCTGGGCCGGCGCGGGGCGGTCAAGGTCTTCGGCACCGACTACGACACCCCCGATGGCACGGCGATCCGCGACTACGTCCATGTCGCCGACCTGGCCGACGCCCATGTCCGCGCGGTCGAGCGGCTGCTGGGCGGCGCCGAGCCGCTGGTCTGCAACCTGGGCACCGGCACGGGCTATTCAGTGCGCCAGATCCTGGACGGCGTCGCCCGGATCTCCGGCCGCCCGGTGCCACAGGAAACCGCCCCACGGCGGACCGGCGACCCGGCCCGGCTGGTCGCCGACCCGTCCCGCGCCAAGGCCGAGCTCGGCTGGCGGCTCGCCGCGTCCGACCTGGACACCGTCATCGCCACCGCGCTCGCCTGGCACGAGGCGGGGCTGTCGGAGCCGGCGGCGGCACGAACGTCTTGAGTCCGCGCGCCCCTTCGGGGAGTATCCGCCGGCTTCCGATACCCTGGACGAAGGCGGACCCGCGATGCGGTCTCTGGACGACCGGCTGTTCCTCGACGACGCGATCGAGGCGATCCTGTGGGATCTCGACGGCGTGCTCGTCGACTCGCTCAGCTTCGATTTCGAGACCTGCAACGGATTGCTGGGCGAGGTCGACGGCACGGCGGCCGAGATCCCGCGCGACGACATCCGCGCGGGCTTCGCGCTCGGGCCGGACGACTTCTGGGCCTTCCTGCTGAAACGCAGCGGCATCGGCCTCGACGGCGCGGACCGCGCCCGGCTGATCGAGCGCTGGGAGGATCTCCGCCGGACGACCGCCTTCCCGCTCAACCCCGGCATCGCGGAGGTGTTGGACGCCGCCCGCGCGGCGGGGCTCCGGCAAGCCGTCGTCTCCAACAACCCGGAGGCCGATGTCCGCGCGATCCTGGCCAATGCCGGGCTCGACGGCCGGTTCGACGCCGTGGTCGGCAATGACGGGCCGGGCCGGGCCAAGAAGCCGGCGCCGGACAGCTATCTCCACGCCGCCGCGACGCTGGGGCTCGACCCGGCGGTCTGCGCGGTGATCGAGGATTCGCCCATCGGCCTGCAGGCGGCGACGGCGGCCGGCGCCCGGGCGATCGGCGTGGGCACCGGCGGCGACAGCCCGGCGGGTCTGCGCGCCACGGGGCTCGCCTCCGTCGTCCACGACTCGCTGGCCCGCGGCACCGCGCGGCTCGTCCCCGGCGACGTGCTCGACAAGGTGCTGGAGACGCCGAACGACTTCGTCAGCCACATGATCGAGCACATCGCCTGGCGCACCGGCTGCGCCGCGGCGGTGCGCTGGCCGTCCGACGACTGGTCGGCGCTGGGCCGCGCCGTCGGCGCCTCGCTGGCGGACGCGCTGACGCTCGCGGGGCCGGCCGCCGCGCTCGGCATGATCGACGACGGCTCGGCCGAAGTTCTGGTCGAGCCGGATCAGCCCGGCGGGCTGGAGATCGTGGCCGGCGTGACCGACCTGGACCTGGACTGGTTCCTCGCCGCCCGGGTCGAGCAGGTCGAGGACGGGCGCGAGTTGGTCGACCTGCTGCGCGGCGTCGCGGAGGGGCTCGACGCCCGCATCACCGTGCGGGTCTGCAGCTTCGAGGACCAGCACCACACCTGGGAAGGCATCTATCGCGGCGTCGGCATCGCGCTCGCCGACTATGCCCCGCCGCGCCCGGCGGCACCGGCGGACGACGCGTCGGCGGCGGCCGGCGCCGGCAAGGGGCTGGCGGAAAGCCAGGGCCAGGGCTCGATCGCGGTGAGCGACATCACCGACACCGCGGCGACCTGCCGGCGCGAGACCTCGGAGAGCGTGGTCGAGATCCGCATCGACACCGCCGGCAGCGGGCGGCTCGGCTACGACGTTCAGGTCGCCGACACGATCGACGTCTCCGCCTTCCCGCGCCTGCTGGAGCCGTTCTGCAAGGCGGCCGGATTCGACCTGGACGTGCGCTGCGTGGCGACGCGCCTGTCCTCGAGCCATGTGGTGCTCGAGGATATCGGCCTGACCTTCGGGCGCGGGCTGCTCGGCATCGCCACGGCGCGCATGGGCCGCTTCGGCATCAATGGCGCGGGCAACAACCTGGCGCCGGACGTCTTCGACGCCGACGGCCGGGTCAATGTCGGCACCAGCATCGAGGGGCGGAAGTTCCTCAAGATCGTGCCCGGGACCCGGGCCTATCCGATCTTCCGGCGGGAATTCCTGGTCGGCCGCACGCTCTTCGGCTCGCTGCGCTCGGAGGACCTGGACGACTTCCTCGACGGGCTGGCCGGCGGGCTGACCTGTTCGATCATCGCCCATGTCGGCGCGATCGAGGACCCGGAGGCCGGCTGGATCGCCCTGTTCGAGGGGCTGGGCCGCTCGCTCGCCATGACGCTCGCCCCCAACCCGGCCCGGCGCGGCCTGCCCGCGGGGGTCAAGGCGTCGCTGGTCTAGAAAGGCGGCGCCGGCCTCGCGCCCTTCGCGCGCAAGCCGCGCATCGGCGCTTGTCGACACGCCTGTGGGGGCTACACTCGCGGCGCCATGCGCACGCTTTTTCATCTCTGGCTCAGCGCCCCCTGCCGCATCGTCCGGCTGGCCCTGGCCGAAAAGCGCCTGCCCTTCGAGGCGAAGGTCGAGCGGGTCTGGGAGCGGCGCAACGAGTTCCTGGCGATGAACCCGGCGGGCGAAGTGCCCGTGCTCATCGAGCCGGACGGCACCTCGCTGACCGAGGCCTGGGTGATCCTCGAATATCTGGAGGAGGCCTATCCCGACGAGCCGCTGCTGGGCGAGGGGCTGCTCGAGCGCGCGGAGACCCGGCGCCTCGTCGTCTGGTTCGAGCGCAAGTTCGCCCGCGAGGTCACCGACAACCTGGTCGGCGAGAAGGTGATGACCCGGCTGCTGCGCCGGGGCCAGCCGAGCTCCGAGGCGATCCGCGCGGGCAAGAAGGCGATCCACTACCACATGGACTACCTGTCCTTCCTGGCCGAGCAGCGGCGCTTCCTGGCCGGGGACCGATTCTCGCTGGCCGACATCGCGGCCGCGGCGCATCTCTCCGTCGTCGACTACCTGGGCGACGTGCCCTGGGACGAGTATCCGGAGACCAAGCTCTGGTATGCGCGCATCAAGTCGCGCCCGGCCTTCCGACCGCTGCTCGACGACCTGATCCCGGGCGTCCCGCCGCCGCGCCACTACGCCGACCTGGACTTCTGAGCGGCCCTTCAGCGGGCGTGACGCCACCGCCGCGGCACCGGCCGGCCGCATTTCCGCCGGGAAGGCGACGGACAACGGCGCGACAGAGCCCCGAAGCGACAAGAGGCGCCGCCATGATCACCCTGCCCCGCATCGGCCCCCGCCGCGCCGCCACCGCGCTGGCGCTGGCCGCCGCCCTGGCCTTGCCCGTGCTGGCGCCGGCCGGCCTGGCGCTCGCCCAGGACCGGCCGCCGGTCATGGACGAGGTCGTCCTCTCGCTCAGCGTCGAGCAATGGGTCGAGACCGACACGGCCCGCGTGGTCGTCGCGGTCAACGCGGCGCTCGGCGGGTCCACGGCGGACTCGGTCCGGGCCGAGATCCTCGCCGCGCTCGACGGCGTCGCCGAGGGCGCGGAGTGGCGCTTCGTGCGCTTCGACCGATCGGTCGACGACAGCGGGCTGGAGCGCTGGACCGCCCGTATCGAGGCGCGCCTGGCCGAGGATCGCCTCGGCGGGCTGGCCGAAAGCGCCGACGCGGCGAGCCGCCCCGGCCTCGCCTTCACCGTCGCCGCCGTCGCCTTCGAGCCGACCCGCGCCGAGGTCGAGGCCACGCGCGCGTCCCTGCGCCAGGAGATCTACGCCCGGGTCGGCGAGGAACTGGACCGGCTCGAGGCGGCCTTCCCGGACCGCGGCTTCCGGGTCGCGCATATCGACTTCGACGCCGGGCCCGGTCCGGTCCCGATGATGGCGCGCGCCCAAGCCGGCGAGGTGGCCATGATGGACGCCGCCGGGGCGCCGGGTCCGATCGCCGTCTCCGACAAGCTGGTGATCGACGCGCGGGTCGTGCTCTCCGCCGTGGCGCCGGACACGCCCTGAACCGGGCCCCGGGCGCCGCCCCGCCGCGCATTGCCGGATGCCGACGGCGTTGACGCGGACGGCCGCCGCGGGCATCGTGCCGGTCATGGAGACAGAAGAGACCCGATATCGGCCCCATTATCGGCGACGACGAAGCCGATCCGAAGGCCCGCACGCCCGGGGCTGACCCGCGCTCGCCCTTCGCCCGCCCCCGCGGGCGCCGGACGATCGGGGGTCGAGCCGGGAAACAGGGCCGCGCCGGCCCTTCGCGTCCGTCACCGACGGATCCTCGGGCGCCCGACCCCGCCGCTCGATCCTTCGCTCCCGGTCCTGTTCCAAGCCATGCTCGACCTGTCTCCCGAACGCGCCACCGACAGCGTGGCGGTCGAATCGCTCCTCGACGTCGCCTTCGGCCCCGACCGTCATGCCAAGCGCTCCTACGCCTTCCGCGAGGGCATCGCGCCCGTGGCCGACCTGTGTTGGTTGATGCGCGACGGCAGCCGGATCGTCGGCGCGATCCGCTACTGGCCGGTGCGCGCGGGTGGCTATCCGGCGCTGCTCCTGGGCCCCCTCGCCGTCGCGCCCGACCGCCGGGGCGAGGGCATCGGCAAGGCGCTGGTCGACGCGACGCTGGAGCGCGCGGCCGCCGCCGGCCATGGCCTCGTCCTGCTGGTCGGGGAGCCGGTCTACTACGCCCGCTTCGGCTTCGAGCCGGCGGCCCCGCTCGGCCTCGTCATGCCCGGCGAGCACCCGGAGCGGCTGATGGTGCGGCTGCTCGACCCGGCCGCCGTGCCGACGGCCCCCGGTCCCGAGGGCCTTGTTGTCGAGCGCTGGCGCACCGCGGGCGAGGCGGGCACGGCGGCGTACCGGGCCGGCGACGTGGCCTGAGCCGACCCCGCCGTCGCGCCACGCGATCCGCCCCTCGAGCCGGCGCAGCCCGGGCGCGCAATTCGACACGATTTGTTTACCTTTAAGGCGCACTGCTGATCCGATATTGAACGAGCCGGGTCGGCGACCCGTACCGCGGAGGGGGCTTCGTTCTCGCGGTCGCCGGGCCCTGTCGATCACATCGCCGCGGCCTTGCGCTCGCGCGACTGTCTATGGCGGGTCCACCGGTCCGTCAGGCAGGAGCTTGGCGTCGGCCGCCGAAAGGAGCGGTCTTGGGCTCGACTCGATCAGAGGGGGCGGTCGAACCGAAGGCCCGGCGGGTTCGCCGCTGGCGCGCGGCGGCGGTGCCGTCGGCCGGCTACGCCGTGGTGGGCGGCGTCTGGATCCTGGCGAGCGACCGGCTCACGGCGCTGGTCGCGGGAGAGACGGTCCGCGCGACCCTGACCTTCCAGACGCTGAAGGGACTGGGCTTCATCGCCGTCACGGCGATCGTCCTGTTCTTCACCGTGTGGTGGCTGCTGGCCCGCCACGAAGCGGTGAGCGTCAAGGCCGCGCGGTTCGCGCGCGAGCTCGTCACCCTGCGCTCGCGCACCACCGAGGGCATCGTCACCGTCGACGCCGACGGCGCGATCCTGTCCGCCAACCCCCGGGCAGCGGCGATGCTCGGGACCGCCGCGCCCGAGTTGCGCGGCCGCCGCGTCCGCGATTTCGTCCGAGCCGACCAGGCGAAGGCGGCGGACCGGCTGCTCGCCGACTGGATGGCGGACCGAGCGGGACCGGCCGACCTGCCGCTCGCGGCGCCCGACGGCGCGACGACCTGGGCGCTCGTCCAGGGTTTTCCGCACGGCGATGCCTGGGGCGGGACGACCGGCGCGGCGCTGCTGCTCTCCGACGTGACCGATCGCAAGCGCGCCGAGGAAGCACTGCGCCTGCGGGAGTCGGCGATCGAGGCGGCGAGCGACGGCATCGTGATCACCGACGCGCGTGCGCCGGACAACCCGCTCGTCTACGTCAATCCCGCCTTCGAGGCGATGACCGGCTATTCGGCCGCCGAGGCGATCGGGCGGAACTGCCGTTTCCTGCAGGGTGACGACCGCGACCAGCCGGCGCTCGACGAGGTGCGCGACGCCATCGCCAACGCGCGGCCGACGGTCGTCGAGGTGCGCAACTACCGCAGCGACGGCACGCCGTTCTGGAACGAGCTGCGCATCGCCCCGGTGCGCGACCGGGACGGGCGCCCGACCCACTTCGTCGGCGTCCAGACCGACGTGACCGAACGGCGGCGCGCGCGCGAACGCCTGGAGGCGGTCGCCTATCAGGACGCGCTGACCGGCCTGCTGAACCGGCAGGCCTTCACCGACGCCGTCGCCGCGCGTCTCGCGGAAGGCGCGCGCGACGGTCGCGACACGGTGGTCTTCATCGTCGACCTCTATCGCCTGCGCGACGTCAACCAGACCCGCGGCTATGCATCGGGCGACCGCATCCTGCTCGCCGTCGCCGACCGGCTTCGCGCCACGCTAGGCCCGGATGCGCCGCTGGCCCGGCTGAGCAGCGGCGCCTTCGCCGGCGTGCTGGACCCGGCGACAGCCCGCGCGGATGTCCTGCAGTCGGGAGAGCGGCTGCGCGACGCGCTGCTCGTGCCCCACCACCTGCCCGGCGAAACCCTTGTCGTGGGAACCTCGACCGGTCTGGCGGTGGGTCCGCCGGGTATCGGCGCCTCCGAGATGCTCCAGCGCGCCGACATGGCGCTGTTCGCCGCCAAGGAGGCGGGCCGCGACAAGGTCGTCGTCTACGACCGGGCGCTCGGCGAGCGCAACCGAGAGCGCATCGCGGTGACCGAGGGCCTGCGCAGCGCGATCGCGGAGGAGCAGTTCGAGCTTCACTTCCAGCCAAAGGTCGCCATCGAGACGGGCTTGCCGACCGGCGCCGAGGCGCTGATGCGCTGGAACCACCCGGCCGACGGGCTGCGCATGCCCGGCAGCTTCATCCCCGTGGCCGAGGAGAGTGGCCTGATCGTCGAGATGGGCGCCTGGGCGCTGGAGACCACGGTTGCCCGGCTGACCGACTGGACGGGCGGGCCGCTCGCCGGCATCGAGGTGGCGGTCAACGTCTCCGAGCGACAGTTGGTCGACGACCGGCTGGCCGACCGGCTGGCGGCCCTGCTGCGCGACAGCGGCTGCCCGGGCGAAAGGCTGACGCTGTAGCTGACCGAGAGCCTGCTGATGAGCGACGACCGGGACTTCGTCGCGCGCCTGCAGGGCCTGCGCGACCTGGGCGTGCGCCTGGCGATCGACGACTTCGGCACGGGCTATGCCTCCATCGGCTACCTCCAGCGCTTCCCGGTCGACGAGTTGAAGATCGACCGCCGCTTCGTCGCCGGGCTCGAGAACGACTATCACGACCGCGCGCTGACGGAGATGATGGCCGGGCTGGGCGCCAAGTTCGGCCTGGCGGTGACGGCGGAGGGCGTCGAGACGCCGATGCAGCGACGCCTGGCCGCGGCGGCGGGCTGCACGCATGCACAGGGCTTCCTGTTCGCGCCGGCCCTGCCGCTCGCCGACTTCGAGGCCCTGATCGCGCGGGGCGGTCCCCTGCCCGACGCCGGCACCGCGCCTGTTCCCGACGCGGCGCCGCGCCGGGCGGCCGGCGGCGGGGGCGCCTGAGCGAGCCTTCCACCGGACCCGAGGCCGGCGCTCGTTGCCACGGCGGGACGTGGCCCCTATCTTGAGGCGCTCGATACTCCGCCTCCCCCGATGCTCGAACGGAACGCTTGCCCATGGCCGTGGACGTGGCGCCCGCCTCGCACAAGACGGTCGATCTGGACCATATCCGCAACTTCGCGATCATCGCCCATATCGACCACGGCAAATCCACCCTGGCCGACCGGCTGATCCAGCTCTGCGGCGGTCTCGAGGACCGGGAGATGAAGGAGCAGCTGCTCGACTCGATGGATATCGAGCGCGAGCGCGGCATCACCATCAAGGCGCAGACCGTGCGCCTGCAGTACACGGCCCGCAACGGCGAGGTCTATCAGCTCAATCTGATGGACACGCCGGGCCATGTCGACTTCAGCTACGAGGTCAGCCGGTCGCTGGCCGCCTGCGAGGGCTCGCTGCTGGTGGTCGACGCCTCCCAGGGCGTCGAGGCGCAGACACTCGCCAACGTCTATCAGGCGATCGAGCAGGACCACGAGATCCTGCCGGTGCTCAACAAGATCGACCTGCCGGCGGCCGAGCCCGAGCGGGTGATCGAGCAGATCGAGGACGTGGTCGGCCTGCCCGCCGACGACGCGGTGATGATCTCCGCCAAGACCGGCGTCGGCATGGAGGACCTGCTCGAGCGCATCGTCGCCCACCTGCCCGCGCCGCGCCGTGGCGACCGGGACAAGCCGCTCCAGGCGCTGCTCGTCGACAGCTGGTACGACCCCTATCTGGGCGTGGTCGTGCTCGTGCGCGTCTATGACGGCGTGCTGCGCAAGGGCCAGAAGCTGCGCTTCGTCAAGAGCCGGGCTACCCGCGAGGTCGAGCGCGTCGGCTTCCAGTCGCCCAAGGGCGTGCTGGTCGACGAGCTCGGACCCGGCGAGATCGGCTTCATCACCGCCGGCATCAAGGACATCACCGAGACCAAGGTCGGCGACACGATCACCGAGGAAAGGCGCCCCTGCGCGGAGAACCTGCCGGGCTTCAAGCCCTCGATCCCGGTGGTGTTCTGCGGGCTGTTCCCGATCGACGCCTCGGATTTCGAGCGCCTGCGCGAGAGCCTGGGCAAGCTCGCCCTCAACGACGCCAGCTTCCATTACGAGGCCGAGACATCGGCCGCGCTGGGCCTGGGCTTCCGCTGCGGATTCCTCGGCCTGCTGCACCTCGAGATCATCCAGGAGCGCCTGGAGCGGGAATTCGGCCTGGAGCTGATCACGACGGCGCCGTCGGTCGTCTACCACATCCACATGACCGACGGCTCGATGATCGAGCTGCACAACCCCGCCGACATGCCGGACTCGATCAAGATCGACTCGATCGAGGAGCCGTGGATCAAGGCGACGATCCTGGTGCCGGACGACTATCTCGGCGGCATCCTGCAGCTCTGCACCGAGCGTCGGGGCGAGCAGGTCGAGCTGACCTATGTCGGCGGTCGGGCGATGCTGGTCTACCGGCTGCCGCTCAACGAGGTGGTCTTCGACTTCTACGACCGGCTGAAGTCGATCAGCCGGGGCTACGCCAGCTTCGACTACCAGTGGGACGGCTACGTCGAGAGCGATCTCGTGCGCATGTCGATCCTGGTCAACAACGAGCCGGTCGACGCGCTCGCCCAGATCGTCCACCGCAGCCAGGCCGAACGGCGCGGCCGCGCCCTGTGCGAGCGGCTGAAGGACCTGATCCCGCGCCAGCTCTTCAAGATCGCGGTCCAGGCCTCGATCGGCAGCCGCATCATCGCGCGCGAGACCGTGGCGGCCATGCGCAAGGACGTCACCGCCAAGTGCTACGGCGGCGACGTCACCCGCAAGCGCAAGCTCCTCGAGAAGCAGAAGGAGGGCAAGAAGCGCATGCGCCAGTTCGGCCAGGTCGAAATCCCCCAAAGCGCCTTCATCGCCGCCCTGAAGATGGGCGAGGAGTAGGGCGAAGACTGCGGCCGGCCGTGCCCGGCGTTCCCGCCATAGATGCGGGAAATCCATGCCCCTCTCCCAAAGGGAGAGGGAGGGACCCGCGGCCGTCAGGCCGTGGGAGGGTGAGGGGTTGCAGACGGCTGGGCGATGTCCCGCCGTCTACAACCCCTCACCCTGTCCCTCTCCCACCGGGAGAGGGAACGCGAGTGGGTATGTCCACGTCTCGACGCCTGCGGTCGGGATTTCCAGACAGCCGCTTTCGCGGGATTGACGATTCAACGCGTGAAAAGAAGTCATTCCAGTAGTTCGGATGCCATTACTCGCTCAACACCCCGCGTTTGACCTGGTCGCGCTCGATCGATTCGAACAGGGCCCGGAAATTGCCCTCGCCGAAGCCCTCGTCGCCCTTGCGCTGGATGATTTCGAAGAAGATCGGGCCGATGACGGTCCGGGTGAAGATCTGCAGCAGGATACCGCCGCCGGGCGCGCCGTCGATCAGGATGCCGTTGCGCTTCAGGCGCTCGACATCCTCGCCGTGGTCGCCCAGGCGTTCGGACAGCGCCTCGTAATAGGTGTCGGGCGGCGGGTCCATGAAGGCGACGCCCTTCTTCGCCAGCGCCGTCACCGTCTCGTGGATATCGTCCGTCGACAGGGCGATGTGCTGGATGCCCTCCCCGCCATAGGCGGTCAGGTACTCCTCGATCTGGCTCTTGTCGTCGGCCGATTCGTTGATCGGGATGCGGATCTTGCCGCACGGGCTGGTCATCGCGCGGGAGCGCAGGCCGGTCAGCTTGCCCTCGATGTCGAAGTACCGGATTTCCTTGAAGTTGAAGAGCGTTTCGTAGAAGCCGGCCCACTTGTCCATGCGGCCGCGATGGACGTTGTGGGTCAGGTGGTCGATCCCGGTCAGCCCGACCCCCGGGGGCCGGTAGTCGAGCGCGCCGCGCGTCTCGTCATGGATCGGCACGAAATCGATCTCGTAGATCGAGCCCTTGGGTCCGTACCGGTCGACGAAGTAGATCAGGCTGCCGCCGATCCCCTCGATCGCGGGGATGGCGAGTTCCATCGGTCTGACCCGGCTGTCCACCGGCTTGGCGCCGAGGGAGACGGCGCGGTTGTAGGCATAGGCCGCGTCGGCGACCCGGAACGCCATGGCGCAGGCCGAAGGCCCGTGCACCTTGGCGAAGGCCTGGGCGAAGCTTTCGGGCTCTGCGTTGACGATGAAGTTGACGCCGTTCTGGCGGTAGAGCGTCACGTCCTTGGACCGGTGCCGGCCGACGGCCGTGAAGCCCAGCCGCTCGAACAGCGTGGCGAGCCGGCGCGGATCGGGCGCGGTGTACTCGACGAATTCGAACCCGTCGGTGCCCATCGGGTTGGCGTCGGTAATCCGCGGATCAAGCGTGGTCGCGGTCATGAAGCCTCCTTCCGCGCCACCGCCGGGCCTGCCGCCAGGGCGCCCGCGCGGAGACGCTCAGATATCTACACGTTACACGGGATATGGCCCTTCCCTCCACCGGGGTCGAGGGGCGATGGTATGGGAGCCGGACGCCGACGCAACGGGCCCACACCAGCGTGACGCGTTGTCGCTGACCGCCGTTGTAACGCGGCCGCAACACAGCCTTCATCGGACCGACGCATGCAGCGCGTAGAACCCGCCGCGACGCTGCGCGCGGGATCGCCGCGCGCGCGCCGACCAACCCCGAACGGGAGGTGGAGACATGGACACCAATCAGCCGCGCAGCATCAGCCGGTCCCGAGCCTACGAGGCCTCCGAGGATATCGGCCGCAATCCTTCGACCGCCCCGACGCTGGGTGACGTCGTCAATCGCCGATTCGGCCGCCGCGACATGATGCGGGGCGCGCTGGCCGTCTCCGCGATCACCGCGATCGCCGGCCCGGCCGCGTTCACGCCGAAGGCCGCCAAGGCGCAGGCCGGCTCCTTCGCCTTCGACGAGATCGAGGCGACGGTCACCGAGAGCCATGAGGTCGCGCCGGGCTACGACGCCAACGTGCTGATCCGGTGGGGCGACCCGGTGGTCAAGGGCGCGCCGTCGTTCGACCCGATGAACCAGACGGTCGACGCGCAGGAGATGCAGTTCGGCTACAACAACGACTATGTCGGCTATGCCCCGCTGCCCGCCGGCTCGGACAGCTCCGACCACGGCCTGCTCGTCGTCAATCACGAGTACACCAACGAAGAGCTCATGTTCCCCGGCTTCACCGAGGCCGAAAACATGACCGAAGAGCAGGTCAACGTGACCATCGCCGCCCATGGCGTCTCGGTCGTCGAGATCGAGAAGGGCGAGGCCGGCTGGTCGGTGGTCGCCGACAGCGACTACGGCCGCCGCCTTTCCGGGCTGAGCGGCAAGTTCACCGCGTCGGGCCCGGCCGCCGGCCATGACCGCCTCAAGACCTCGACCGACCCGACGGGCATGGATATCGTCGGCACGCTCAACAACTGCGCCGGCGGCACCACGCCCTGGGGCACGATCGTGACGGCCGAGGAGAACTTCCACGGCTATTTCGGCGGCGAGGTCCCGGCGGGCCATGCCGAGGCGCGCAACCACGAGCGCTATGGCACCCCTGGCGGCTGGTACGTCTGGAACAAGTTCCACGACCGTTTCGACGTCTCCAAGGAGCCGAACGAGCCCAACCGCTTCGGCTGGATCGTCGAGATCGACCCGTACGACCCGGCCGCGACGCCGGTCAAGCGCACGGCTCTCGGCCGCTTCAAGCACGAGGGCGCCGAATCGGTCGTCAACGGCGACGGCCGGGTGGTCTTCTACATGGGCGACGACGAGCGTTTCGAGTATCTCTACAAGTTCGTCACCGCCGGGACCTACACTCCGGATGATCGTGCGGCCAATGCCGGTCTCCTCGACGACGGCACCCTCTATGTGGCGAAGTTCAACGAGGACGGCACGCTGGACTGGATGCCGCTGATCCACGGGCAGGGTCCGCTGACCGCCGAGAACGACTTCCACAGCCAGGCCGACGTGGTCATCGAGACCCGACGGGCGGCCGATCTTCTCGGCGCCACGCCGATGGACCGGCCCGAGGACGTCGAGCCCAACCCGACCAATGGCCGGGTCTACGTCATGCTGACCAACAACAGCCGCCGGACGGCCGATCAGGTCGACGCCGCCAATCCCCGCCCGGAGGCGCCGGGCCACATCGTCGAGATCGTCACGCCCGACGGCGACCATGCGGCCGAGCGGTCGGACTGGTCGATCCTGGTCCTGTGCGGCGATCCGAATGATCCGGCCGTGGGCGCGGAGTGGCACCCGGACGTCTCCGCCAACGGCTGGTTCGACGATCCGGACAACTGCGCGATCGACGGACAGGGCCGTCTCTGGGTGTCGACCGACGGCAACAACTACGCCGCGACCGGGCGGACCGACGGGCTGTGGTCGATGGAGACCGAGGGTGACCTGCGCGGCCTTTCCAAGCTGTTCTTCCGGTGTCCGGTCGGCGCGGAGATGTGCGGGCCGAAGTTCACGCCGGACGACACCTCGCTGTTCCTCGCGGTCCAGCACCCGGCTGACGCCGGCGTGGAGGATTGGCCGGAATTCGGCCGCGCCTCGACCTTCGAGGATCCCGCGACCCGCTGGCCGGACTTCGAGGACGGCACGCCGCCGCGGCCGTCCGTCGTCGTCATCACCAAGCAGGGCGGCGGCCCGATCGGCGTCTGACGCCGGCGGTCTTCCGGCCCTGGCGGGCATGGAGAGGGCGGTCCTTCGGGGCCGCCCTTCTTCTTTGCGCGCCCCACCGCCGCGGCTCCCCGTAAGCGCGATTCGGTTGGTGACGACGGGGGCGTGGGGCGAGCATAATAAAATTGTAAAGAAAGCGTCATCGAAGACGCGGCGAGGACCGGCATCGAACCGGACCCGCCCGACCGTACCGCCGGAACCCGAGGCGGCACGGCCAACCCGCAAATGGGAGGTGGAGCATGGACACCAATCAGCCGCGAACGATCAGCCGCTCCCGCGCCTACGAGGCGTCGGAGGATGTCGGCCGCAACCCGTCGACCGAGCCGACGCTCGGCGACGTGATCAACCGTCGCCTCGGCCGCCGCGAGATGATGCGCGGCGCACTCGCCGTCACGGCGATCGGCGCCGTCTCCGGCCCGGCCCTGCTGGCCGGACGCGAGGCCGAGGCCCAGGCCGCGTCGTTCTCCTTCGACGAGATCGCCGCCAACGTGACGGAGACCCATCACGTCGCCCCGGGCTACGACGCGAACGTGCTGATCCGCTGGGGCGATCCGGTGGTCCCTGGCGCGCCGGAATTCGATCCGATGAACCAGACGGCCGACGCGCAGGACATGCAGTTCGGCTACAACAACGACCATATCGGCTTCGTGCCGCTGCCCGAGGGCTCCGACGCCTCGGATCACGGCATCCTCGTGGTCAACCACGAGTACACCAACGAGGAACTGATGTTCCCGGGCTTCACCGACGCCGACAGCCTGACGGCCGGGCAGATCGACGTCACGATCGCCGCGCACGGCCTGTCGGTGATCGAGATCAGGAAGGGCGACAACGGCTGGTCGGTGGTCGGCGACAGCGACATGAACCGGCGCCTGTCGATGCTGAGCGGCATGTTCACCACCGCCGGCCCGGCGGCGGGGCACGATCGCCTGAAGACTTCCGCCGACCCGAGCGGCATGGAGATCATCGGCACGATCAACAACTGCGCCGGCGGGCAGACCCCGTGGGGCACGGTGCTGACGGCCGAGGAGAACTTCCACGGCTATTTCGGCGGCGAGGTGCCGGCGGGCCATGCCGAGGCCGGCAACCACGAGCGCTATGGGGCGCCGGGCGGCTGGTATGTCTGGCACAACTTCCACGACCGCTTCGACATCGGCAAGGAGCCCAATGAACCCAACCGATTCGGTTGGGTGGTCGAAGTCGATCCCTACGATCCGGCCTCGACGCCGGTGAAGCGCACGGCGCTCGGCCGGTTCAAGCACGAGGGCGCGACCACGGCGGTCAATCCGGACGGCACCGTCGCGCTCTACATGGGCGACGACGAGCGGTTCGAGTATCTCTACAAGTTCGTCACGGCCAATGCCTGGAACCCGGACGACCGGGCGGCGAATTTCGGCCTCCTCGACGAGGGCACGCTGTCGGTCGCCAAGTTCAACGAGGACGGCACGGTCGACTGGCTCGATCTGGTCCACGGCCAGGGCCCGCTGACCGCCGAGAACGGCTTCGACAGCCAGGCCGACGTTGTCATCGAGGCCCGGCGGGCGGCCGACCTGCTGGGCGCCACCCCGATGGACCGGCCCGAGGACGTGGAGCCGCATCCGACCAACGGCCGGGTCTACGTCATGCTGACCAACAACAGCCGCCGGTCGATCGAGCAGGTCAACGCCGCCAATCCGCGCCCCGAGGCGCCCGGCCACATCGTCGAGATCGCGATGGCCGACGGCGACCACACGGCGTCCCAGGGAACGTGGAGCTTCCTCGTCCTCTGCGGCGATCCCGACGACCCGGCCGCCCATACCAAGTGGCATCCGGACGTTTCGGCGCATGGGTGGTTCGAGGACCCGGACAACTGCGCCATCGACAGCCGCGGCCGGCTGTGGGTGTCGACCGATGGCAACGACTACGCCTCGACCGGGCGCACCGACGGGCTGTGGTCCATGGAGACCGAGGGCGAGCTGCGCGGCCTGTCGCGTCGCTTCTTCTCGTGCCCGTTCGGCGCGGAGATGTGCGGGCCGCGCTTCACGCCGGACGACACGACGCTGTTCCTGGCGGTCCAGCACCCGTCGGACGGCGGCGAGGATTGGCCGGAATTCGGCCGTGCCTCGACCTTCGAGGACCCGGCCACCCGCTGGCCCGACTTCGAGGACGGCATGCCGCCCCGGCCGTCGGTCGTCGTGGTGACCAAACAGGGCGGCGGCCCGATCGGCGTGTGACGCCGGCGGCGCCCTGACGGCAAGCGAGAGGGCGGTCCTTCGGGGCCGCCCTTCTTTTCGTGCTCGTTCCGGTACGTTGACGTCTGGCGCGGCCTACACGCGGGATGGAAGCCAATGAGGACAGCGCCGGCGAAAGTCGTGCATGCGCTTGCTTGGCCGAACTCTCGGCGTCATGGATCGGTCGCGCCTCCCCGCTCGGCCATCGCCGGTGAACCACTAGGCCGGGCCACCAGTGCCCTGTTACGCTTTCTGCTTTCGCGTGGGAGAAAGGCATAATCTGGGTGATGTCACCCATATCGATAGCCGGCCCGGTATCGGCGTCAAATCGCCGAGGGGAACGCCTCGACCTTCGCGGCCGACTCCACTTGCTGACGGAGCATCAACGTCTCATGGTACTCTTGCGCCTCGGCGTCGCGATAGAAATCCGCCTCTGGCGCCAGGGTCGTTACCGCCTCTTCCACTTCGTCGAGAGTCACACGGAAGAATTCCTTGCGTGTATTGGCCGCGTTCACGCGACGCGACTCGAATTTCCCGTGTAGAGCCGATTCGAGCGCCGGCGCGTCTTCCGAAAATACCAATGCATGCGTGTCGAACCCGAAGGGCACGGATGCATCTCCCAACTCCTTGATCCGGTCGTGTGGATCGAGCCTCCGGGTCAAGCCGATCTTGAAGACATCCTCGCCGAAGGATCCCTGGTTCGAGATCACGTAGACATGGCCCAGCTTCGTCTGTTCGGCCATCGACTTTGCGCGCTCGGTCAACGCGTGCGCCTCCTCGAGTTGCCGGCGAAGCCGTTCGACCTCCGCATTGAGCGAGCCGAGTTCGTCACCGACTGCCTTTTCGGCCTGCGCCCTCGCCCGCGCCAGCCGCTGCTCGGCCTCCTTCTCTTCCTTCTCGGCGCGCTTCGCCTCGTCCTGGAGCTTCTTTTCCTCACGCTCCTGTCGTCTTAATTCAGCTGCCTCTTCGCGCTCGCGCTTACGCTTTTCCTCGCGCTCGATCGTCAGATCGAGCTCGTCGAGCTTCAGATCAAGATATTTTTGATTGATTCTTGCATCTAGAGGTTCATTCTCCTTGTTGATCTGCTCAAAAGCTTTGAGAACTCGTTTACGCATTGCCTCAGCGTTTCGCCAAGTCACATTGGCGATCGCTGCGTCGCACTCGTTGTTGAAGGCACGCAAGGTGAGGCGGATCGTCCGATTCTCGAGTTTCTGTCCCTCTCGCCGCGAGCCGCCGACTTGCCAGTCGGTCGAGATGATAACCGCCTGTTTGGCCTTGACGAGATCCTTTTGCTGCCCCTTCGAATCTTTGATTGCCTCCTTATAACGCTCACTGTCATCGAAGCGGAAATGAGGGCGATAGAAGCCGATTTCAGCTAGCTCGATTGTCTCATCATAAATCGCAGCCTGCGATTGGAGATGATCGAAAATTTTCTTTTTTTCCGCATATTGCGCACGTAGAGTCTCTATCTCACTCTCAATTCCGCTAACCGTCAACTTGCGCTGTGCGGTCTCTCGATCTAGGCGCTCGACCTCCTGCTCCCGGCGGATCGGGTCCGAATATAGCGAGTCTAGGCGTTTCGCATTCTCTTGCTCGGCGGCGAGCAAATGATTGAGCTTGCCGATCGTCTTTCTCGCGGTGGATAAGCGCCACAGACCGACAGACGCAAAGGCAAGAAAGACCACGGGAACCCCGGCTGCTGCATATCCGAATTCGGGCCCTGGTGGCGCGGCGGCGATCCAGTCTACCCAAGTCTCCCACTTCAGCATGCCTTCTCCTCACGACGGATGCTTGATCCACGACCTTTAGCCGATCAAGGAAGCTATTAAAAATAATAAACTTCAGACCAAATTCGAAAAATCGAAGTGTGACCGTGTCGATGCGCCAGGCCTGCTGGCGGGGCAACGCTTTGGCAATACCAGGGGCTGCGTCGACTGCGTCGCCGTCTAAACGACTGCCGTTGGAAGACTGCCGACGCCCCTCCTGCAAGGCTCGGGCATCGGAGGAACCGAAACCGCCCACAGGTCCTTCACGCCGGTTCACGCTGGATGACTCTGAGTGCCAGAAGAGCCTACTACGCCCCTGACCGACCCGAGGGAGACACCGCCATGCCCGCGCCGCTGCCGACCGCGCTCGCCTATGTCGGCGCCGCGATCGCGGAGATCGCCGGCTGCTTCGCCTTCTGGGCCTGGCTGCGGCTGGGCAAGACGGTCTGGTGGGTCGTGCCGGGGCTGGCCTCGCTGGCGGTCTTCGCCTGGCTGCTGACGCTGGCCGGCACAGACGCCGCGGGCCGGGCCTATGCCGCCTATGGCGGCGTCTACATCGCCGCCTCTCTCGCCTGGCTCTGGGCGGTGGAGGGCGTGCGGCCGGACCGCTGGGACCTGACCGGCGTCGCGGTCTGCCTCGTCGGCGCGGCGATCATCCTGGCCGGGCCGCGGTAGCCGGCAACCGCGTCCGCCTACCGGGGTAGACCGTCGGGGAGCGTGTGTTAAGCTTGCCGGGACGATCGGGCGTCGCGTCCGGTGCCCGCTCCCGGGGCTGTCCAAAGGGGTCGTGGCGCCGTCGAGGCCGCCGGCCGCCCCTTACCGCCACGCGGGACGACAGACGTCGCAGCCCCCGAATGGGCCGGACCCATCCCCGCAGGTCCGGCGACAACAGGATCGCGAACAGGAGGCTTCCTTGGCCATGACTGCGAGACATCCGCTGGCCGGCCTGCGCACCGCCGTGCTGGCCGCCGCGCTGGCCGGTCCGCTGGCGGTGGGCGTCGCCGCGGCGCCCGCGGCCGCGCAGACGCCGGAGAACGTTCTGGTCGTCGGCCAGATCGCCGAGCCCAAGTCGCTCGATCCGCATGCGACCACCACGGTCAACGACTTCCGGATCGTGATGAACATCTATGACGGCCTCGTGCGCTACCGGGACGGCACGCTGGAAGTCGAACCGGCGCTGGCGGAAAGCTGGGAGGTCAGCGAGGACGGCACGGAGTACACGTTCGACCTGCGCGAGGACGTGACGTTCCACGACGGCACCCCGTTCAACGCCGAGGCGGTGAAGTTCAACTTCGACCGCATGCTGAACGAGGATCATCCCTACTACGACACGGGGCCGTTCCCCCTGTCGTTCTATTTCTCGGCCGTGCAGGAGACCGAGGTCGTCGACGAGTACACCATACGCTTCCACCTGGAGGAGCCGTACGCCCCGCTGCTCTCCAACCTCGCCTATCCGACCGGTCTGCTCGTCTCGCCCGAGGCGGTGCGCGAGCACGGCCAGGACTACGGGCGCAACCCGGTCGGCACCGGCCCGTTCGAGTTCGTGACCTGGGAGAGCAATCGTCAGGTCGCGGTGCAGCGCAACGAGGACTACTGGGACGGCGCGCCGCCGCTCGAGGGCGTGGTCTTCCGCCCCATCACCGACGCCAACGCCCGGGTCAGCGAGATGCTGGCCGGCGGCATCGACCTGATGGTCGAGGTGCCGCCCGACAACGTGTCGACCTTCGCGGAGTCGGACGACTTCACCGTCTACGAGCAGGCGGGCCCGCATCTCTGGTTCCTGATCCTGAACCTGCGCGAGGCGCCCTTCGACGACAAGCGGATGCGCCAGGCGCTCAACTACGCCATCGACAAGCAGACGCTGGTCGACAACATCCTCCAGGGCACGGCGACGGTGGCCGCCGGCCCGACGCCGGCCGCCTTCGGCTGGGCCTACAACGAGGATCTGGAGCCCTACCCCTACGATCCGGAGCGGGCGCGCGAGCTGATCGAGGAGGCCGGCTACGGCGACGGCGTCGAGGTGACCTTCTACGTCACCGAAGGCGGCTCGGGCATGCTCGACCCGGTCGCCATGGGCACGGCGATCCAGGCGGACCTGGCGGAGGTCGGCATCGACGCCCAGATCGAGACCTACGAGTGGAACACCTATCTGGGTCTCGTGAATCCAGGCCTGGAGGGCAAGGCCGACATGGCCGAGATGGCCTGGATGACCAACGATCCCGACGTCCTGCCCTTCCTCGCCCTGCGCAGCGAGGCGATGCCCGACAACGGCGGCTTCAATTCCGGCTACTATTCCAACCCGGAGGTCGACCGCCTGCTGGAGGAGGCCCGCGCCACGACCGACCAGGACGAGCGCGCGCGCCTCTACAAGGAGATGCAGGCGATCGTCCAGGAGGACGCCCCCTGGGCCTTCATCGCGAGCTGGAAGCAGAACGCCGTGGCGACCGGCGCGGTCGGCGACTTCTCGCTGCAGCCGAGCTTCCTGCTGCTGCTCCACGACGTGACCAAGGGCTGAGCGGCCGCGCCGCCGCCCCGCCGCCCGCCGTAACCACTGGCGGGAAGGCGGGGCGGGCGCGCCGTCGCCGCGGTCGCGACCCATGCTCGCCTATATCGCGCGTCGCCTGATCCTGCTGGTGCCGGTGCTGTTCGGCATCTCGGTGATCGTGTTCCTGGTGATCTCCCTGATCCCGGGCGACCCCGCGACGGCCATTCTCGGTGCCTTCGCGACGGAGGAGAATGTCGCCCGGCTGAACCGGGAGCTCGGCCTCGACGCGCCGCTGCCGGTGCAGTACGCGACCTGGCTGGCCGGCGTGCTCCAGGGCGATCTCGGCCGGTCCTACAACCTCGACCGCCCGGTCGCCGACGAGGTGTTCGAGCGCTTCGGCCCGACCATGATCCTGGCCGGCGCGTCGCTTTTCCTGTGCACCGTCTTCGGCGTGCTGGCCGGCGTCGTCGCGGCGGTCAAGCAGTATGGCTGGCAGGACAAGCTGATCACGCTGGTCGTGCTGATCGGCATCTCCACGCCCAGCTTCTTCCTCGGCATCGTGCTGATCCTGTGGTTCTCGGTCGGCCTCGGGCTGTTCCCGACCGGCGGCATGTATTCGCTGTTCGGCGGCGGCGGGCCGATCGACCTGCTGCATCACCTGACCCTGCCGGCGATCGCGCTGGCCGTGGTGGCGACCGGCGTCGTCGCCCGGCTGACCCGCTCGAACATGCTGGAGGTACTGCGCCAGGACTACGTGCGCACCGCGCGGGCCAAGGGGCTGGAGGAGCGCACGGTCATCTACAAGCACGCCTTCCGCAACGCGCTGGTCAACATCATCCCGATCATCGGCATCCAGGCCGGCTTCGTCCTGGGTGGCGCTGTCTATATCGAGAGCGTCTTCCAGTGGCCCGGCATCGGCCGGATGCTGGTCACCGCCATCAGCACGCGCGACATCCTGCTGGTCCAGGGCGGCGTGCTGGTCGTCGCGGCGAGCTTCGTGCTCATCAACCTGGTCACCGACGTGCTCCAGGTCCTGCTCGACCCGCGCCTGAGGAGCCGATGACCAGCGCCGCCGATACGGCCCCGCCCGCCGACACGTCGACCTCGGGGGCGGCCCCGGCGCCCGCGGCCGATCGCGGCGACGCGCCAGTCTCCGGCGGCCGGCCGAGCGCCTGGAAGCGCCTGCGCGCCAACACGCTCGCCACGCTCGGCCTCGTCATCGTCGTCGCCACCGTGGCGATCGCGCTCGCCGCGCCGATCCTGCCGCTCGCCGACCCGAACGCCACCGCGCCGGAGAACCGGCTGCTGCCCCCCTTCTCCGAGGGCGCGATCCTCGGCACCGACCAGCTCGGCCGGGACATGCTCTCGCGCCTGATCTGGGGCGCGCGGGTCAGCATCGCCGTCGGCGTCGCGGCGACGCTGGTGGCCACCGTCATCGGCTCGGTCATCGGCCTGGTCGCCGCGTTCTACGGCAAGCTGGTCGACAACGTGCTGATGCGCGGCATCGACATGCTGATGGCGTTTCCCTACCTGCTGCTGGCGCTGGCCATCGTCGCCGCGCTCGGCCCCGGCCTGTTCAACGCGCTGCTCGCCATCGCCGTGGTCAACATCCCGTTCTTCGCCCGCGCCGTGCGCGGCACGACGCTGGGCCTGGTCGGCCGGGAGTATGTCGACGCCGCGCGGCTGTCCGGCTTCTCGGATTTCCGGATCATCTTCTCCGAACTCTTCCCCAACGTCCTGCCGGTGATCGTCATCACCATGTCGACCACGGTCGGTTGGATGATCCTGGAGACGGCGGGGCTGTCCTTCCTCGGCCTCGGCGCCCAGCCGCCCCAGGCGGATCTGGGCTCGATGCTGGGCGACGGCCGCCAGCTTATAATCAACGCGCCGCATGTGGCGACCATTCCCGGCTTGATGATCCTGATCCTGGTGATCGGCGTGAACCTGCTGGGCGACGGGCTGCGCGACGTGCTCGACCCGCGGCTCAAGTCCGGCGCCATGGCCCGGCCGACAGCGCGCACCGACGCGGCGAGCGCGGCGGAGCGGGCCGGCGCCGACGACCGGGCGCGCGCCGAGGGCGCGGCCGGCGAGTCGGCGGAGGCGGAAGCGAAGCCGGTCCTGTCGGTGCGCGGGCTGGAGACGCGTTTCACCGTCGGCGCGGAGGTCTTTCGCGCCGTCGGCGGCATCGACTTCGACGTCCAGCCCGGCGAGGCCGTCGGCATCGTCGGCGAATCCGGCTCCGGCAAGTCGGTGACGGCGCTGTCGATCCTCGGCCTGGTGCCGACGCCGCCCGGAAAGATCGCCCACGGCCGCATCCTGTTCCGCGGCCGCGACGACGCCGAGGCGGACGATCTGGTCGGCGCCTCGCTCCGTCGCCTCCAGCATGTGCGCGGCAACCGGGTCGCCTATATCTTCCAGGATCCGCTGACCACGCTGAACCCGCTGTTCACCGTGGGCGAGCAGGTCGCCGAGACGATCCGCCGGCACCGGGGGCTCGACGCCTCGGACGCCTGGATCAAGACGATCGACCTGTTGGAGCGCGTCCAGCTCCCCGACCCGCCGAACAAGGCGAAGGCCTACCCGCACGAGCTCTCCGGCGGCCAGCGCCAGCGCGTCGGCATCGCCATGGCGCTGGCCAACGAGCCGGACCTGATCATCGCCGACGAGCCGACCACGGCCCTCGACGTGACGACCCAGGCGCGCGTGCTCGCCCTGCTCGACCGGCTGCGCCGCCAGCAGGGCGCCGCGCTGGTCTTCATCACCCACGATTTCGGCGTCGTCTCCGAGGTCTGCGACCGGGTCATCGTCATGTATGCCGGCCGGATCGTCGAGCAGGGGCCGGTCGACGCGGTCTTCGCCCGGCCCCGGCATCCCTATACCGAGCGTCTGATGGCCTGCGTGCCGGTGCTGGGCGAGCCCGACCGGGCGATCGACGCCATCCCCGGCCTGCCGCCGGCGGTCAACCGACTGCCGCCGGGCTGTGCCTTCGCGCCGCGCTGCCCGCTGGCGATCGACGCCTGCCGGTCGGGCGACATCCCGCTCGAGACCGTCGAGCCGGGCCACGCCGCGCGCTGCATCCGGGCCGAGGAGGTCGGGGCATGACGGCGAATCTTGCGGCCGACGGGACCGCAGGCGGGATCGGAGGCGGCGACGTTATCCTGGAAGGCCGGGACCTGGCCCGGCATTTTGGCGGCGGTCGGCAATTCCTCGGCGGCCGGTCGCCGGTCGTCAAGGCGGTTGACGGCGTGTCGCTGAGCGTCGAGCGCGGCCGCACGCTGGGCATCGTCGGGGAATCGGGCTGCGGCAAGTCCACGCTCGGTCGCATGCTGGTCGGCCTGCTGGAGCCGACCTCCGGCACCATCCGCCTCGACGGCAAGCCGGTGCGCGGGCTGGCGGGCGCGGAGAAGCTGGCCTTCCACCGCAAGGTCCAGCTCGTCTTCCAGGACCCGCTGAGCTCGCTCAACCCGCGCAAGACCGTGCGCCAGATCCTCGAGGGCCCGCTCGAGGTGCTCACGACCAAGACCCGCCAAGCCCGCCGGGAGCGGGTCGAGGAGCTGATGGAGCTGGTCGCGCTCAGGCCCGAATTCGTCGACCGCTACCCGCACGAGTTCTCGGGCGGCCAGTGCCAGCGCATTGGCATCGCCCGGGCGCTGGCCTGCGAGCCGTCGCTGATCGTCCTCGACGAGCCGGTCTCCGCCCTCGACGTCTCGGTCCAGGCCCAGGTTCTCAAGCTCCTGAAGGATCTGCAGCGGCGGCTCGGGCTGACCTATGTCTTCATCAGCCACGATCTCGCCGTGGTCGAGAACCTGTGCGACGACGTGATGGTGATGTATTTCGGCAAGGTGGTCGAATACGCGCCGCGCCGCGACGTCTTCCGCGCGCCGCGACACGACTACACCAAGCTGCTGCTCGGCTCCGTCCCCGTCCCCGGCAAGAAGCGCGGCGTGGGGCGGGCGTAGGTCGGCAGAGCGACAGCGATGCCGACGTCGCCGCACCTGCGCCGCCGTGGGGGGCGGGGGGCGCGGCCCCCCCGGGCCGGCCCCCCCCCCC
>JAVJUS010000071.1:0-31153 GCA_040220455.1 Azospirillaceae bacterium | reverse complement strand
GGCATGACCGCGGGCACGAGAGAGGCCTGGGCGCCGACCAGCGGCCGGGCCGGCCCGCGCTCCTGGGTGCGGCGCAGGATGTCGCTGACGATCGGCGCGGCGACCGAGCTGCCGCCGCCGCCGTGCTCGACCACCACCGCGCAGGCATAGCGCGGCGCATGGATCGGCGCGAAGCCGACGAACAGAGCGTGGTCGCGCTCGCGCCAGGGCCGCTCCTCGTTCTTGAGCACGCCGGTCGCACGCTCGGCCTTGGTGATGCGGCGGACCTGGGAGGTGCCGGTCTTGCCGCCCATCTCCATGCCCTCGGTCTCGATCTGGGAGGCGCGGGCGGTGCCGCGCGCCCCCTCCGTCACCTCGACCATCGAGTCGGTGACGAGCGACAGCCAGTGCGGCTGGATGCCCAGATCCGGCGCCTCGGGCAGGTTCAGCGGCGCCTCCGGCCCGCCCTCGCGCAGGGTCAGATGCGGCGTCACCGCCTTGCCGCCGTTGACCAGCCGCGCCGTCATGACCGCTAGCTGCAGGGGCGTCGCCAGCACGTAGCCCTGGCCGATGGCGGCGACCAGGGTCTCGCCCTGCTGCCAGGGCGAGCCGATGACCGCCTGCTTCCAGGCGCGCGTCGGCATCAGGCCGGCGGATTCGCTCGGCATGTCGATGCCGGTCTCGACGCCCAGTCCGAAGCGGTTCGCCATCTCCGCGATCGCGTCGATGCCGATGCGCTTGGAGATGTCGTAGAAATAGACGTCGCAGGACTGGGCGACCGCCTGGATCAGGCCGAGCCGGCCGTGCCCGCCGCGCTTCCAGCAATGGAAGCGGTGATTGCCCAGGTCCATGTGGCCGGGGCACCAGGCCTCGTGATCCGGCGTGATCGCGCCGGATTCGAGTCCCGCCAGCGCCACCAGCATCTTGAAGGTGGAGCCCGGCGCGTACTGGCCCGTCACGGCCTTGTTGTTGAGCGGGTGGTAGGGATCGTCGAGCAGCCGCTGCCAGCTCCGGGCGTCGATGCCGGTCGCGAAGCGGTTGGGATCGAAGCTCGGATGGGAGGCGAGCGCGAAGATCTCGCCGTTGACCGTGTCCATGACGACGGCCGAGGCGCTGCGCTCGCCGGCCAGCCGGTTCTGGACGAAGGCCTGGAGCTCCATGTCGAGGGTGAGCTGGATGTCCTGGCCCGGCGTGCCCTCGTCGCGGTCGAGCTCGCGGATGATGCGGCCGACGGCGTTGACCTCCACCTGGCTCGTGCCCGCCTCGCCGCGCAGGGCCAGGTCGTGGATCCGCTCGATGCCGGTCTTGCCGATGCGGAAGTCCGGCAGGGCCAGCACCGGGTCGCCGGTCAGTTCCTTCTCCGAGACCGCGCCGACATAGCCCAGCACATGGGCCGCCGCATCGCCTTCCGGATAGGCGCGGGACTCGCCCACGTCGATCGACAGGCCCGGCAGCTCGGGCGCGTTGACCTCGATCCGGCTGACCTGCTCCCAGGTCAGGGTGTCGGCGACGGTGACCGGCACGAAGGCGCGCCGGCGCGAGACGTCGCGGATGACGCGCTCGCGCGTCTCGGCGTCCAGCGGCACGATCGAGGACAGCGTCTCCAGCACCGCCTCGACGTCGCGCGCCTGCTCGGCGACCAGCAGGACGCGGAAGTTCTGGTTGTTGACCGCCAGCGGCACGCCGAACCGGTCCGCGATCTGGCCGCGCGAGGGCGCGATCAGCCGCATGTTGATCCGGTTCTCCTCGGCCAGCATGTGGTAGCGCTCGGCCTCGGTGACCTGCAGGACGTACATACGCGCCGCCAGCGTGCCGAACAGGGCCGTCTGGACGCCGCCCAGGACGAGCGCCCGGCGCGTCAGGCTGCGATAGCGGTCGGTGTCGCGATCCATCCGCGCCCCCGCCTCACGACCCGCTCAGCAGCGAGCGCTGGGTGTGGCTGAACAGCCAGGCCGGCAGCGGGAACAGCGCCGTCGTCAGCAGCGCCTTGAACGCCACGGGCTCCGCCGGCATGGCGGCGGCGTGGTAGAGGCCGAAGAGCACCCATTCCAGCGTCGTGGCGACCACCACGGTGAACAGGAAGCCCCACCACAGCACGAAGAACGACTTGCCCGCCAGGAACCGGCGCTGGGTCAGGACGACGCCCTGGCAGAACAGCAGCACGATCGCGTGCAGGCCGAGCGGCGCGCCGGTCAGGGCGTCGTGCAGCAGCCCGGCCGCGAAGGTCACCGGGAAGGGCAGCAGGTCCGGCCGGTGCACCGTCCAGAAATAGACCGGCATCAGCACCAGCATGGGCGCGATCGCCGGGTAGAACGGCGCATGGATCGGCACGACGCCCAGCAGCACCACGAACAGGGTGATCGCCGCCGGCGCGGCATAGCGTGCCGCCTGGTCCAGGCGCTGGAGCAGCGTCGTCGTCACGGCGACACCCCCGGCGTGGCCACGAGCTCCGCCTCCGGCACCTGGGGCGAGAAGTCCACGATGCGCACGAAGTCGAGCCGGGAGAGGTCGGCGAAGGGCTCGACCCGGACCTCGCCCTCGTCGACCGCGGCGACGGCGCCGACCGCCAGGCCGGCCGGGAACATGCCGCCATGGCCGGACGTCACGATCCGATCGCCGACCCGGACCTCCGCCTCGAGCGGCAGATGGGCGAGCTTGGGCCGGTCGGTGTTGGTACCGCCCAGGATCGCCCGGTCGCGGCTGCGCTCCACGACGACCGGGATGCGGGCGTTGAGATCGGTGATCAGCAGCACCCGGGCCGATCGCTCCCCGACCTGGACGACGCGCCCCGCCAGCCCCTTGCCGCCGAGCACCGCCATGCCGTCGCGCACGCCGTGATCGGTGCCGAGCGCGACCGCGACCGAGCGCACGAAGGCGCCGGAGTTGTCGGCGATGACGCGCGCGGTGACGTAGCGGTTCGGCTCGGGCGGGCGGTAATTCAGCAGGGCCCGGAGGCTGAGGTTCTCGGCCTCGAGGCGGAAGGCGGCGTCGCGGAACTGCTGGAGCTCCGCGATCTCGGCGCGCAACTCCGCGTTCTCGGCGCGCAGCTCGGCCAGCGACTGCACGTCGGCGACCATGCCGGCCGCCGTCGCCGCCGGGCGCGAGAGGCCGTCGAGGATCGGCGCGACGGCGTCCATGATGCGCTCGCGCGCGCCCTCGACCACGACCGAGTCGACCTTGCCCACCATCATCACGGCGATGGCGCCGAACAGCAGCAACAGGAAGGAAAACCGCTGGGCGGCCGCCCGCAGCGCCGCGATCCGCGCCATCGGTCTGTTACGATGCCTCACCACCGCTCCATCCGCACGATCCCGGATGCCGCTCGCCCAGGGTGCCGCTCCCGCTCGACGCCGCTTGCCGAGGCACACGCGGCGCCTCCAGGGGCCGCGTCGGGCGCGACTCGCGCCGGCCGGGGCCGATGCTCGGGTCTTGCGCCCTCTCGATGACCGAAATAGGGCATCATCGGTAAAGAACCCGCCAACGGCCGCCCGCGCGGCCCTAGAAATCAGTACATGTTGATCAGGACGTTCTTGAGCGTCTTCATCTCTTCCAGCGCGCGCCCGGTGCCCAGCGCGACGCAGGACAGCGGGTCGTCGGCGATCGACACCGGCAGGCCCGTGGAGTGGCGGAGCACGTAGTCGAGATTGCCGAGCAGCGCGCCGCCGCCGGTCAGGACGATGCCCTTGTCGACGATGTCGGCGGCGAGCTCGGGCGCCGAGTGCTCGAGCGCCACTTTCACCGCCTCGACGATGGCGGAGACCGGCTCCGCCAGGCTCTCGGAGATCTGGCGCTCGGAGATCACGAGCTCCTTGGGCACGCCGTTCATCAGGTCGCGGCCCTTGATCTCCATCAGGCGGCCCTCGCCATCCTCCGGCGGACAGGCCGAGCCGATCTCCTTCTTGATCCGCTCCGCCGAGCCCTCGCCCACCAGCAGGTTATGGTTGCGGCGGATATAGGCGATGATCGCCTCGTCCATCTTGTCGCCGCCGACGCGCACCGAGCGCGAATAGACGATGCCGCCCAGCGACAGGACCGCGACCTCCGTCGTGCCGCCGCCGATGTCGACGACCATGGAGCCCGTCGGCTCGGTCACCGGCAGGCCGGCGCCGATCGCCGCGGCCATCGGCTCCTCGATCAGGAAGACCCGGCGCGCGCCCGCCGATTCGGCCGATTCCTGGATCGCGCGCCGCTCCACGGCCGTCGAGCCGGAGGGCACGCAGATGATCACCTGCGGGCTGGCGAAACTGCGCCGGTTGTGCACCTTCCGGATGAAGTGCTTGATCATCTCCTCGGCGACTTCGAAGTCGGCGATGACGCCGTCGCGCAAGGGACGGATGGCCTGGATGTTGCCGGGCGTGCGGCCGAGCATCTGCTTGGCCTCGTCGCCGACGGCGAGCACCTGCTTCTTGCCGCGCACCGTGGCGATCGCCACGACCGAGGGCTCGTTCAGGACGATCCCTCGGCCCTTGACGTACACAAGGGTGTTGGCCGTGCCGAGATCGATGGCCATGTCGGCGGAGAGGAAGCCCAGGAGATTGGCAAACATGGGTGTCGTGGTTTCCCGCCGCGTCTCGGCTCGCGGCCTGCGCCCGTTCGGGGTACCGGAAGGGCCGCCCGCGCGCCGACGAGGCCCCGCGCGGCGGCTGGCGGATCGTGCGGCGCCAATGGTTACCGAAGGGTTGCGCGCCATACAAGGTGCGATTTGGCGGCGCGGAATCCGGGGCTTTCCGGCCGGCATGACGGACCCGGCGGCCGCCCTGGCGACTCCGGCCGCCCGATCGGCCGGAGAATCGGGTTGCCATCGCCCCGGGACGACGCTTACACATAGGGACGTACCGGCGGATGACGCGCTCCGCCCGCGAGATTCACGACTCCTCCATCACCCGGGGGCATGATCGGGAAACGCGGGCCGCGTCGAGCCCCGCCCGTGCCGGAGACGACACGCGTGACCGAGACGATGACGATCGCCCTGCCCCCGACCCGCCCGGCCCTGCCGGCGGCGGGTGCGCGTGCGCCGATCGCCGGCCTCGGCCGCCTCGCGACGCTCGGCCTCGCGCTCGGCCTGATCCTTCGACTTATCGGCCCCTGGGCGTCGACGGCGTAGCCGGCGGCAGGCGTCCAGGGGAAGACGACGCGCATGGCGTGCGTCGCTTGCCGTCCGGACCCGCTTCCAGACAGCCCAGCCGCGTCCGCGACCGCCACCCCGAACGGCCGGATGCCGACGATCCGTCGAAGGAGTCCGATACCATGACCACCGACGTCACCTCGACCGAGGCGAGCCGATCGAGCGCCGCCGCCCCCGCCCCGACCGACAACCGGGTGCGCATCCTCGACACGACCCTGCGCGACGGCGAGCAGTCGCCCGGCGCCTCCATGGATCTCGAGGAGAAGCGCCGCATCGCCGTGGTGCTGGCCGAGATGGGGGTCGACATCATCGAGGCCGGCTTCCCGATCGCCTCGCGCGGCGACTTCGACGCCGTCCGCGAGATCGCCCGTACGGTGGAGGGCCCCGCGATCTGCGGCCTCGCCCGCGCCGCGCCGCGCGACATCGACCGCGCGGCCGAGGCGCTGGAGCCCGCGACGCGCCGGCGCATCCACACCTTCATCTCCACCAGCCCGCTGCACATGAAATACAAGCTCCAGATGGAGCCCGAGGCGGTGCTGGAGGCGATCCGCGACAGCGTCTCCCATGCCCGGAAATACACCGACGACGTCCAGTGGTCCGCGGAGGACGGCTCGCGCACCGAGCCGGACTACCTGTGCCGCGCGGTGGAGACGGCGATCAAGGCCGGCGCCAACACGATCAACATCCCCGACACGGTCGGCTACGCCGTGCCGGAGGAGTTCGCCGCCATCTTCGCGATGCTGCTGGAGCGCGTGCCCGGCGCCGACGAGGTCGTGCTCTCGGCCCACTGCCACAACGACCTGGGCCTCGCCGTCGCCAACTCCCTGGCGGCCGTGCGCGCCGGCGCGCGGCAGGTCGAGTGCACGATCAACGGCCTGGGCGAGCGCGCGGGCAACGCCGCGCTCGAGGAGATCGCGATGGCCCTGCGCACGCGCCAGGACTACTTCCCGTACGAGACGGGGATCGACACGCGGCACATCACCAAGGCGTCGCGCCTGGTCTCCACCGTCACCGGCTTCACGGTCCAGCCGAACAAGGCGATCGTCGGCGCCAACGCCTTCGCGCACGAATCCGGCATCCACCAGGACGGCATGCTCAAGCACGCCGGCACCTACGAGATCATGACGCCGGAGTCGGTCGGGCTGAACCGCTCCAACCTGGTCATGGGCAAGCATTCGGGGCGCAACGCGTTCCGCGCCAAGCTGGCCGAGCTGGGTTTCGAGGAGCTGGGCCAGAACGCCTTCGAGGACGCTTTCCAGCGCTTCAAGGACCTGGCCGACAAGAAGAAGGACATCTACGACGAGGATATCGTCGCCCTGGTCGACGACGAGCTGACCAGCGGGTCGGAGCGCTTCCGCTTCGAGTCGCTGGGCGTCATGGCCGGCTCCGGCGGCAAGGCGCGCACCCAGCTCACCATGACCGTCGACGGCGAGACGCGCTTCGCCCAGGCGGAGGGCAACGGCCCGGTCGACAGCGTGTTCAACGCGATCGGCGGGATCGTGCCGCACCAGGCCGCGCTGCAGCTCTACCAGGTCCACGCGGTGACCGGCGGCACCGACGCCCAGGCGGAGGTCACCGTGCGGCTGGAGGAGGACGGCAAGACCGTCAACGGCCAGGGCACCGACTACGACACCCTGGTCGCCTCGGCCCGGGCCTACATCCACGCGCTCAACAAGCTGGCGCTCAAGCGCGAGAAGACCAAGCCCGAGGGCGCGGCGGCGTAGGGGCCAAGCCTCGAACCCGTAGGTCGCCCACGGCCGGAGGCCGTGCGCGACGGGCCCGGACAGCGCCGCTGCGCAGCGCCTTCGGCGCTGGGCACCCTACGGACGGGTCGGTGACATTGTAGGTTGCCCAGCGCCGCAGGCGCTGCGCGACGGCCTGGCGGTCGTGGGCCACCTACGGGAAGCGGCCGGATTCCTGATACGCGGCCATGAATTCGTCGTAGGTCAGGCCGAGTTCGCGGGCCCGAGCGACGCGGCGGCGAACGACCTCGACGGGCGGGGGCTTCAAGGCCGCCGCCCGCGCCTTCTTCCAGGCGAAGGCGCGCCAGTGCACGCCGGTATCCCAGGGAGGGCCGTTGTTGTGGCCGAGCCAGCGCATGGCGCACGGCATCGGCGCGACGGGCACCGGCTCCCCGGTGGCGCCGAGGCGCGGGCCCAGGCGCAGACTCGGCTTGGCGGCGTCGTTGGCCGGCGGCGTGCCGGCCGGATTCCGCGGATGTCTGTCGCCGACGATCGGCCGCGGAACCGCCCAGCGGACGGGAAGCCGGTCCACCCGGTCGTCGGGGCCGAGTTGCCGCCCGAACCCGCCGGCCTCGCCGCGGGATCGCTCCTGAACCGGGGCCGGACGGCGCGGGGCGGCCGCTTTCATCGGCGCGACGCCCGCCCTAGAAGCCGAGCGCCATGCGAGCATCCTCGCTCGCCTTGTCGAGCGACCAGGGCGGGTCCCAGGTCAGCTCCACGTCGCAGGTCGCCACGCCCGGCACCTGCATCACGCCCTTCTCGACCATCGGCGGCATGCTGCCGGCGACCGGGCAGCCCGGCGCGGTCAGGGTCATGACGACCTTGACGTCCCCGCTCTCGGCAACGTCGAGGGTGTAGACCAGACCGAGTTCCCAGATGTCGACCGGGATTTCCGGGTCGTAGATCTGCGCGAGATTGTCGATGATCGCGGAGCGGACGACCGCCACGTCGATCGGCGGCGTGACCGTCTCGCCCTCGGCCTTCTTGTGCGCCCAATCGGGCTCGACCACCTCGAGCCCCATCATGCCGCCCATGAAGGGGTCGCCCATGGCCATGGGATCGGGGCTGATCGGCCGATCGGTCATCGAAGCTCTCTCCGTCTCGGGCCGGCGCCGATCCGTGACCGGCGTCGGCATGGCGTCGGGAAGTCAGGCGTCGCGTGCGCCGTCGCGGGCCGCCATCTCGGTCTCCGGCGCGACGCGGAAGCTCTCCCCGCAGCCGCAGCGGTCGACCTCGTTCGGGTTGTTGAAGACGAACTGACTGCCGAGATCCTCCTCGACATAGTCCATCTCGGTGCCGAGCAGGAACATGGTGGCGGTGGGCTCGATGAAGATCTTGACGCCCTTGTCCTCGACCATGTCCTCGAACTTCTTCTGCTCCTCGGCGTATTCCATGTAGTAGCTGAGGCCCGAGCAGCCGCGGGTGCGCACACCGACGCGCACGCCGAGGATCGGCTTGTCGGCCCCGGCGATGATCTCCTTCACCCGGGCCGCGGCGGCGTCGGTGATCTTCATGGCTGGCGGCAGCGGCTTCATGGCGAGCCTCGCGGATTTATCAACACAACGCTTTCAATATCGGACAGGACCGGCGCCGATGCAAGGCCGGGCGTCCCGGCCGGCCCGGCTCAGGCAGCCCCTCCGCCCTGCCCGCGGGCCCGGGCGAGGGAGAAGATCCGGTCGAGCATGGCGCGCAGCCCGTTGGCGCGCGTCCCGCTCAGATGCTGGTCGAGCCCGATCTCGGCGATGAAGTCGGGCGGCGTGTCCAGGATCTCCTGCGCCGTGCGCCAGTCATAGACGCGCAGCAGGCAGGCGATCAGGCCGTTGACGATATGGGCGTCGCTGCGTGCGTGGAGATGCAGCCGGTCGCCATGCCATTCCGGCACGAACCAGACCTGGCTCTGGCAGCCCTGGACCTTGTAGTCGTCCGCGCGCCAGTCCTCAGGGAACTCGGGCAGCTTGCGGCCCATGTCGATCAGGTACTGGTACTTGTCCATCCAGTCGTCGAAGAAGCCGAACTCCGCGACCAGATCCTCCTGGGCCTCGTCGATCGGGACCAGGTCCTCCGGCACGGCGGCGCCGGCGTCCTCGGACGGCTGTGTCTCGGGGCGGGCGGTCATCGGGGGGTCAGCACTCCCTCGGGCGGCGGTCGCGGGTCACGCGAACATCTCGCGCACGGTCTCGAGTGCGCGGGCCAGGGTATCGACCTCCGCCTTCGAGTTGTAGAGCCCGAAGGAGGCCCGCGCCGTGGCCGGCAGGTCGAAGCGGTCCATCAGCGGCTGGGCGCAATGGTGCCCGGCGCGCACGGCGACGCCCATGCGGTCGACGATCGTGCCGATGTCGTGGGGATGCGCGCCCTTCATGGTGAAGGAGATGACGCTCTCCTTGTTCGGCGCCGAGCCCCAGATCCGCAGACCCTCGATCGCCGACAGCCGCTCGGTCGCGTAGGTCAGCACGTCGTGCTCGTGCGCGGCGATGCGCTCCACCCCCAGCGATTCCACGTAATCGAGCGCGGCGGCCAGGCCGACCGACTGGGCGATCGGCGGCGTGCCGGCCTCGAACTTGTGCGGCAGGTCGGCGAAGGTCGATTCCTCGAAGGTCACCGTGCGGATCATCTCCCCGCCGCCCTGGTAGGGCGGCATGGCCTCGAGCAGCGCCTCCCGGCCGTAGAGCGCGCCGATGCCCGAGGGGCCGTAGATCTTGTGCCCGGCGAAGACGTAGAAGTCGCAGTCCAGCGCCTGCACGTCGACCGGACGGTGCATGACCGCCTGGCAGCCGTCGATCAGGGTCATCGCGCCGGCGGCCTTGGCCGCGGCGATGATGCGCTCGACCGGCAGCACCGTGCCGAAGACGTTTGAGACATGGGTGACGGCGACCATGCGCGTCTTCGGCCCGATCAGCCGCTCGACCGCCTCGGCCGGCAGGGACCCGTCCTCCTCCACCTTCGCGACCTTGAGCACGATGCCGTACCGGTCGCGCAGGAACTGCCAGGGCACGATGTTGGAGTGGTGCTCCAGTTCGGTGATGATCACCTCGTCGCCGGCCTTCAGCATGCCGCCGGTCGCGAGGCTGGAGGCGACCAGGTTGATCCCCTCGGTCGCCCCCTTGGTCAGCACGATTTCCCGCGTCGAGGCGGCATTCAGGAAGCGCCGGACGCGCTCGCGCCCGCCCTCGAAACGATCGGTCGCGGCCGCGCCCAGGTAGTGGATGCCGCGATGGACGTTGGCGTAGTCGTTCTCGTAGAGGTCGGTCAGCGCCGCGATGACCTGACGCGGCTTCTGCGCCGAGGCGGCGCTGTCGAGATAGACGAGCGGCTTGCCGTGGACCTCCCGCGACAGGATGGGGAAGTCCGCGCGCACGGCGGTCAGGTCGTAGTCGTTGACGGCGCTGACATGCAGCCCGCCGCCAAGGGTGTCCGGCGTCATGCGGCCGTCTCCTCGCTAGCGGACAGCGTTGCGGCCTCGCCGCCCCCCAGCCGGCGGCTCACCGCCGCGTGGAAGCGGGCTCGCACGGCCTCGTCCTCGATCTCGTCGATGGCGTCCTGGACGAAGGCCTCGACCAGCAGGCGCCGCGCCACCGCCTCGTCGATACCCCGCGAGCGCAGGTAGAACAGGCCCTGAGGGTCGAGCCGGCCGGCCGTCGCGCCGTGGCTGCACTTGACGTCGTCGGCGAAGATCTCGAGCTCCGGCTTGGCGTCGATCTCGGCCTTCGGCGAGAGCAGGAGGGCCTTGTTGAGCTGGTGGCCGTCGGTGCGCTGCGCCTCGCGCGCCACCTCGATCCGGCCCTGAAAGGCCGCGCGCGCCTGGTCGTCGAGCACGCCCTTGAAGACCTGGCGGCTGCGCCCGTCGGGCTGCGCGTGCGTGATCACGATCGTCAGATCGGCATGGCGGTTGCCGTCGACCAGATAGGCACCGCTGATCCGGCAGTCCGCGCCCGGCCCGTCGAGCACGGCATGGGCTTCGTAGCGCGACAGCTCGGCGCCGGTGACGAGCGAGAAGCTCTCGTAGACCGCGTCCTTGGACAGGCGCACCAGCGCGGCGGCGATGTTGGTCGCCGAAGCCGAATCGGCCTGATGCCGGTAATGCGCCAGCCGCGCGCCCTCGCCGACCGAGATCTCGGTCAGGCCGGCGGCCAGCATTCCGCCCTCGCCACCGCCCAGATGGGTCTCGACCAGCTTGGCCCGGCTGTTCGCGCCGGCGACGATCAGGTGGCGCGGATAGGCGGCGGTCGGCACCGCCTCGCCATCCTCGACCACCGGCAGGGTGATCGAGACCAGGTGCAGGGTCGCCGCGGCCTCCGCGCCGCGGTCGAGCCGCAGCACCAGCCCGTCGGCCATCAGCGCCGTGTTGAGCCGGGCGAAGGGCATGCCGTCGATGGCCATGAGCTGGCCCAGATGGCTCGAAAGCAGACCGTCGTCGCGCGCCAGGCCCTCGGCCAGGGTCGAGACATGAACGCCCTTGCCGAGACCGTCGAGCTGCGAGAGATCGGCGCGGAACCGGCCGTTGACGAACACCGCCGCCGGCTCTTCGCCCACCGTCTCCGCCAGATCGGCGGCGATGTCGGCCGGCAGCGGCCGGTCGTCGGCGGCCGCCGGCTCGAACACCGTCTGCACGACCCGACGCACGTCGGTGTATTTCCACGCCTCTGTCTTGCGATGGGGGAAGCCCTCGGCGCGCAGGCCCTCGACCGCGCCGCGCCGCAGCGCGTCGATCCAGGGCGTGCCGGCGCCCGGCAGGCCGCCCGCGACGCGCTCGAAGGCGTCGGCGTAGGGGACGACCAGCGATTGAGGTGTCGACTTCGCCATGGGTTGCTCGCTCAGGTCCTGCTCGATCGGCTCACGCGGACGGCACCGGCCGTCAGGCCGCCTCGGGCACGATGCCGGCGTAGCCCTTGGCCTCCAGCTCGTGCGCCAGCTCCTTGCCGCCGGAGCGCACGATCCGGCCGCCGGCCAGGACATGCACGTGGTCCGGCACGATGTAGTCGAGCAGGCGCTGGTAGTGAGTAATGACCAGCGTCGCCCGCTCCGGCGAGCGCAGGGCGTTGACGCCGTCGGCGACGACCTTGAGCGCGTCGATGTCGAGCCCGCTGTCGGTCTCGTCGAGGACGGCCATGTACGGCTCCAGCAGGGCCATCTGCAGGATCTCGTTGCGCTTCTTCTCGCCGCCCGAGAAGCCGACATTGACCGGCCGCTTGAGCATCTCGTCCGAGATGGCGAGCGCCTTGGTCTTCTTGCGCAGGTGCTTGAGGAACTGCATCGGGTCCAGCTCCTCCTCGCCGCGCGCCTTGCGGTGGGCGTTGACGGCCGTGCGCAGGAACGTCGTCGTGGTCACGCCCGGGATCTCGATCGGGTACTGGAAGGCCAGGAACAGCCCGGCGCGCGAGCGTTCCTCCGGCTCCAGGTCCAGCAGATCCTCGCCCCGGAAGGTGACCGTGCCGCCGGTGACCTCGTAGCCCTCGCGCCCGGCGAGCACATGGCTCAGGGTCGACTTGCCCGAGCCGTTCGGCCCCATGATCGCGTGCACCTCGCCGGCGGAGAGCGACAGGTCGATCCCGTGGAGGATGTCCTCGCCCTCGCCCGCCACGCGGGCCCGCAGGTCCTTGATCTCGAGCATCGTCATTCCCGGTGTCCCGTCGCGAGCATATCGCGGATCTCGCTCAGTACGCGTCGCCGCTGGGCGGCATTGTCGTCCAGGCGTTCGTGCAGAACCTCGTCGTCGGCCATCGCTAGCCTACGGACCCCTCCAGAGAGATTCCGACGAGTTTCTGGGCCTCGACGGCGAACTCCATGGGAAGCACTTGCAGCACTTCCTTGCAGAAGCCGTTGACCACGAGGCCCAGGGCTTCCTCCTCGTCGATGCCGCGCTGGCGGCAGTAGAACAGCTGATCCTCGCTGACCTTCGAGGTGGTCGCCTCGTGCTCGATCTCGGCGTCGGGATTGCGGCTCTCGATGTAGGGCACCGTGTGCGCGCCGCAGGTCGAGCCGATCAGCAGGGAGTCGCACTGGGTGAAGTTCCGCGCCCCGGTGGCCCCGGGCAGGATGCGTACCAGGCCGCGATAGGTGTTGTTCGACTTGCCGGCCGAAATCCCCTTCGAGACGATCTTGGACCGGGTGTTCTTCCCGATATGGATCATCTTCGTGCCGGTATCGGCCTGCTGGTGGTTGTTGGTGATGGCGACCGAGTAGAACTCCCCCACCGAGTTGTCGCCCTGCAGGATGCAGCTCGGGTACTTCCAGGTGATCGCCGACCCGGTCTCGACCTGGGTCCAGGAGATCTTGGAGTTCCGGCCGCGGCAGGCGCCGCGCTTGGTGACGAAGTTGTAGATGCCGCCCTTGCCGTTCTCGTCGCCCGGGTACCAGTTCTGGACGGTCGAGTACTTGATCTCCGCGTCGTCCAGCGCGACCAGCTCGACCACCGCGGCGTGGAGCTGGTTCTCGTCGCGCTGGGGCGCCGTGCAGCCCTCGAGATAGCTGACGTAGCTGCCCTTCTCCGCGATGATCAGGGTGCGCTCGAACTGGCCGGTATTCTCCGCGTTGATGCGGAAATAGGTCGACAGCTCCATCGGGCAGGTCACACCCTCCGGGATGTAGACGAAGGAGCCGTCGGTGAACACCGCCGAGTTCAGCGTCGCGAAGTAGTTGTCCGAGTACGGCACCACCGAGCCGAGGTACTTGCGCACCAGCTCCGGGTGCTCGCGCACGGCCTCGGAGATCGAGCAGAAGATGACCCCCGCCTCGCGCAGCTTCTCCTTGAAGGTGGTCACGACCGAGACGGAATCGAACACCGCGTCGACCGCGACGCCGGCCAACGCCATCTGCTCGGCGAGGGGAATGCCCAGCTTCTCGTAGGTGCGCAACAGCTCGGGATCGACCTCGTCCAGGCTGTTCGGCTTCGCCTTCGTAATCGGCGCCGCGTAGTAGTACTGGCTCTGGTAGTCGATCGGCGGGATGTCGAGCTTGGCCCACTGCGGCGTCGGCATTTCGAGCCAGGCGCGATAGGCGCGCAGCCGCCACTCCAGCATCCACTCCGGCTCCTCCTTCTTGGCGGAGATGAAGCGGATGATGTCCTCGTTCAGCCCCTGCGGCGCCGTCTCCTGATCGATGAAGGTGACGAAGCCGTACTTGTAGCGCTGATTGGCGACCGTCTCGACCTGCTGAACCGTCTCGTCGACCGCAGCCATGGACCCTTCCTTCCGTCACGTCCCGAACGCCCGGCCGGACGTTCCGACCCGATGCGCGGCGGGATTATAGGCGAGCCGATTTCCGAGTTCCACACTCGGTTTATCGGGCAGCCCCCCATCCGCCACGGCGTTCATCGCAGCCGATCTCTACATAGTCCGATCCGCCGCAATTTCCAACCGCGCCACGCGGTTTTTCCCGGGCCGCGCGTCGCACCGATGTCGCACCGACAGGGCCGGCGCGACCCGTCGCTGGTCGAGCCGCGCCAGCAATCGCCGCCGCCCCGGCGCGCCGCGATCCGCGACCGACACCGCCCGGGCCGACCGGATACGGTCGTCCCTGACGCACCCGATATCCGAGTCGCGTGAGGGGTTTTCGCCCTTAGAGCATCATGTTGTTCGTGCCCTCCGGCAGGCGCACCGTCAGGCCGTCGAGCTCCTCGGTCAGGACGATCTGGCAGCCCAGCCGCGACGTCTTCTGCAGGCCGAAGGCCAGGTCGAGCATGTCCTCCTCGTCGTCCTCGATCTCCGGCAGCTTGTCGTACCAGGAGGGATCGACGACGACATGGCAGGTCGAGCAGGCCAGCGAGCCTTCGCACGCCCCCTCGATGTCGATGTCGTTCTGGTGGGCGATCTCCAGCAGGGTCATGCCGGCGCGGGCCTCGATCTCGTGCCGCGTCCCGTCGGGATCGATGAAAGTCACCTTGGGCATCGTGCCGTCGCTCCAACGCTCTCGTACTATCGGGTCGCGGGCGGGCGGCTCAGGCCGCGCGCCCGCGTCGCAGGGTGTCGACCGCCGCGGCCAGGGCGGCCGCGGCGGCATCCATGTCCTCGGCGGTCGTGCCGCGGCCGGCGCCGATGCGGATGCTGCACCGGGCCAGCATGGGCGGGACGCCGATCGCCTCGAGCACCGGCGACGGGCCGGGCGCCCCCGTGGCGCACGCGGCGCCGCTGGATAGCGCAAGGCCGGGCACGGCGTCGAGCAAGTCTTCCGCCTCCACATCCGGGAAAGCCAAGTTGACGCAACCGGGCAGCCTTTCAAGCTCCGGTCCTATCACATGCACATCTTCTACCTTAGAGCGCAAGGCATCAAGGAACCGGGCGTCGAGCCCGGCCAGCCGGCGCGCCTCGTCCTCGCGTTCGGCGGCGGCGATCTCCGCGGCGCGGCCGAAGCCGACGGCGAGCGCGGTCGGCACCGTCCCCGGCCGGCGGCCGTCCTGCTGGCCCCCGCCGACCATCAGCGCCCGCAACCCGGTCGGCGGGCGGGAGCGCACCCAGAGCGCGCCGATGCCCGCCGGCCCGTAGGCCTTGTGCGCCGACAGGCTGACCAGGTCGACATCGAGCCGGCCAACGTCCAGGGCCACGCGCCCCAGCGCCTGGGCGGCGTCGGTGTGGACCCGAGCCCCGGCCGACCGGGCGATCCGGGCGACGGCGTCGAGGGGCTGCAGCGTGCCGATCTCGTTGTTCGCCATCATCACGGAAACCAGCGCCGTGCGTCGGTCCACCGCCGCGGCGAGCGCGTCGAGATCGACCCGCCCCGCGCCGTCGACGCCGACGATCACGCAGCGCCCGCCCGCCGCCTCGACGGCGCGGGCGGCGGCCAGCACGGCGGCGTGCTCGGTGGCGACCGTGACCACGGTGTCCCGTCCGTCCGGTCCGGGGACAAGGCCGCGGATCGCCAGGTTGTCGGCCTCCGTCGCACCGGAGGTCAGCACGATTTCCCGGGCATGGCCCCCGATCGCCGCGGCGATCCGCCCGCGGGCCTCCTCGACCGCGCGGGCCGCGGCGCGACCGAGAGCGTGATGGCGCGCATGCGGGTTCGCCGGCACGCCCTGCCAGGGCGCCATGGCCTCGGCCACGCGCGGGTCGAGCGGCGTCGTCGCCTGGTGGTCCAGGTAGATCGGCGCGTCCTCGCCCGGCGGCACGGCGGCATGCTGGTTCCCGACACGTTCCGGGGTCATGCCGCGGCCCCCGGTCCGGCGCGCCGGCCGCGTGCCCGGGCCGCGACCTCGGCCCAGGCGGCGACGGCGCGCTCGATCTCGTCCGCCGTCGTCTCCGGGCCCAGGCTGAAGCGCACGGCCTCGCCCGCCGCGGCGCCGGCGCCCATCGCGTCGAGCACGTGGCTCGCCGCAACCTTGCCCGAGGAGCAGGCCGAACCGGCGCTGACCGCGATGCCCGCGAGGTCGAAGCCCATGACCTGCGTCTCCGCCGGCACGCCCGGCATGCCGATGCAGGCGGTATTGGGCAGGCGCCCGGCGCCCTCGCCCCAGAGCGGCGCGGTCGGATCGGCGGCGCGGATACCGGCGACGAGTCCGTCGCGCAGGGCCTCCAGGGCCCCGAGCCGGCCCGCCTCCGCCGCCGCGGCCCGGGCGGCGGCGCCGAAGCCGGCGATGGCGGCGACGTTCTCGGTGCCGGCCCGGCGCCGGCGCTCCTGCCCGCCGCCCCTGACGAGCGGGGCGAGCGGGACCCCGTCGCGCGCGACCACGGCGCCGACGCCCCGCGGCCCGCCGATCTTGTGGGCCGACAGGGTCAGGTAGTCGACATCCAGCGCGTCCCGGTCGACGGCCAGACGCCCGGCGGCCTGGACCGCGTCGCAATGGACCAGCGCGCCGTGGCGCCGGGCGATCGCGGCGGCCTCGGCCACCGGCTGGACCACGCCCGTCTCGTTGTTGGCGAGCATGACGCTGACCAGCGCCGGAGCCCCGGCCTCGGCGAGCCGGCGGTCGAGGAAGCTCAGATCGATCCGCCCCTCCGCGTCGACCGGCACGGGCGCCCCGTCGAGGCCGGCCCTCACGCTGTCGTGCTCGGTCCCCGCGGCGAGGACCGGGCGGCCGGCGCCGGCCAGAACGGTCGCGTTGGCCTCGGTCGCGCCGCTGGTGAAGACGACCTCCGCCGGCGCGGCGCCGACCAGCGCCGCCACCGCCTCGCGCGCGGACTCAACCGCCCGGCGCGCCGCCCGGCCGGCGGCATGGACCGAGGACGGGTTGCCGACAAGGTCCAGCGCCTCGATCAGGGCCGCGCGGGCGTCCGCGCGAAGCGGCGCGGTGGCGTTGTGGTCGAGGTAGACGATCCGGGACATGGCGTCTCGATGGCCTCACGGGCGCGATGGAGTCGGAAGACCGAGGCTCGGAAGACAGAGTTCGGCCGGACGCGCCGCGACTTCGGGCCCCTGGCTCCGGGCCCGATTCGGGCCCCTGGCTCCGGGCCCGAAGAGCGGCCCCGCCCGCGGGTCGACGGGCCCCGTCCTATTCCGCGGCGAGGGGCTCGCGCCGATCGGGCGGCGTCGCGCCGTCGCCGGGCCCGGTGCCCTCCCGGCCGCCGGTATCGTCCTCCACCGCACGGGGCGGGGCGAAGACCCGACTCGAGCCGAGGATCCGGCGGTTGACCACGTCGTCCAGCGAGACCGACGACAGGTAGAGATGGATCTGGTTGCCCAGCTCGTCCCACAGGTCGTGGGTCAGGCAGCGGCTCTTGTCCGAGTGGCAGCCGACGGCCGTGGACGGGTGACAGCGCGTCGCGCGGATCGGCTCGTCGACGGCCAGGATGATGTCCGAGATCCGTGTCTCCGTCGCGTCCCGCGCGAGCAGGTAGCCGCCGCCGGGGCCGCGCACGCTGGCGACCAGCCCGGCCCGCCGGAGCTTGGCGAAGAGCTGCTCCAGATAGGACAGCGAAATCTCCTGGCGCTCGGCGATGTCGGCCAGGGACAGCGGCCGACCGTTGCCGTGACGCGCCAGGTCGACCATCGCCATGACGGCATAGCGTCCCTTGGTGCTCAGTCTCACGGTCGTCGTCTCCCTCTGTGACGGGGTCACCGCACGGCCGGTCGGCCGGGCCGGAAACCCCGGGATGCGGCCGCCTCGGCCGGCATCGTCAGCAACAGTGGCGCTGCGGGTCCTCGCCCGTGGCCTCGGCCGTCTCGGCCGTCTCCGTCTCGGCCTCGGCGAAGCCCGAGACCGGCGCGTGCCGGCCGAGCTCGCCCTCCAGCTCGCCGACCCGGTGGCGCAGCGCCGTGACCTCCTCCATCAGCCCGCGCAGCGCTCGGCCGATCGGATCGGGCAGGTCGTCGAGCGGCGTGCCGTAGGGCAGGAACTCCGCCTGCTCGATCCGGCGCTCCGGCCGGATGATCCGCGCCGGCACGCCGACCGCGGTGCAGTATTCCGGCACGTCGCGCAGCACGACCGCGTTGGCGCCGACGCGGGCATTGGCGTTGACGGTGATCGGCCCCAGCAGCGTCGCATTGGCGCCGACGATCACCCCGTCGCCCAGGGTCGGATGCCGCTTGCCCGGCTCCAGCGAGGTGCCGCCGAGCGTGACGCCCTGATACAGCGTGACGTCGTCGCCGATCTCCGCCGTGCCGCCGATGACGACGCCCGAGCCGTGATCGATGAACACCCGCCGGCCGATGGTCGCGCCGGGGTGGATCTCGATCCCCGTGACGATGCGCGCCGCGTAGGCGACGAGTTCCGCCACCGTGTGCAAGCCCCAGCGCCAGAGCCGGTTACCCAGCCGATAGGCCAGGAGCGCGTGCAGGCCCGGATAGGTGAGGATCACCGCCAGGGCCGAGGTCGCGGCCGGGTCGCGCTGGAGCACGCAGCCGACATCCTCGCGAAGACGCTTGAACACGTGGGCTTTCCCTATGATATACAGCGCGCTCCCGCCTGCGAGGCGCCGCCACACCGCCGCTTCCCGCAGTAGGAGAGACGCTCGCCCGGCCTCGGTGCTTAATATAAATGCCCGAGTGCCAGGGTCAAGAATTGGCCCGATCGCTGCGCCGCGCCCGCCAGCGCGTTCCCGAGCGACGATCGGGGTTTCGACGCCGCGTCGGCGGCGCCCGCGGTCTAGTCTCGAACGGATCGAGAGATGCCTGAGGTTATCTTCAACGGGCCCGAGGGGCGGCTGGAGGGGCGCTACGTCCCGAGCAAGGAACCCAACGCCCCGATCGCGCTGCTGCTCCACCCGCACCCCCAGCAGGGCGGGACGATGAACCACAAGCTGGTGCACATGCTGCACCAGGCGTTCCAGCGGCGCGGCTTCTCGACGCTGCGCTTCAATTTCCGCGGCGTCGGGCGCAGCCAGGGCATCTACGACCGGGGCGAGGGCGAGCTCTCGGACGCGGCCTCGGCGCTCGACTGGCTGCAGGCCTACAACGAGAACGCGGGCGCCTGCTGGGTCGCCGGGTTCTCGTTCGGCGCCTGGATCGGCATGCAGCTTCTCATGCGCCGGCCGGAGATCGACGGCTTCATCTCGATCGCGCCGCCGGCCAACAGCCAGGATTTCGGCTTCCTCGCCCCCTGCCCGTCCTCCGGTCTGATCGTCCATGGCGCGGCCGACGACCGGGTGCCCTCGTCCTCGGTCGACAAGCTGGTGGCCAAGCTGCGCCAGCAGCGCGACATCGTGATCGACTACGCGCTGATCCCGGAGGCCAACCACTTCTTCACCCACCAGACCGACGCGCTGGTCGCGGAGATCGACACCTATCTCGACCGGGCGCTGTCCGAGCGCCTGGCCGACGTCGCGGAATGAGCGCGCCCCGTTCGGAACTGGTCCGCACGCTGGTCGACCGCGGCTATCTCCACCAGGCGACCGACCTTGAGGGGCTGGACGCGCTCGCGGCCAAGGGGCCGGTGACCGGCTATATCGGCTTCGACGCCACGGCCGACAGCCTGCATGTCGGCAGCCTGGTGCAGATCATGATGCTGCGCCGGCTGCAGCAGTGCGGCCACCGCGCCATCGCGCTGATGGGCGGCGGGACGACCAAGATCGGCGACCCCTCCGGCAAGGACGAGCAGCGCCGCCTGCTCGACGACGACACGATCGCGGCCAACATCCGCGGCATCGGGGCGGTGTTCGAGCGGTTCCTGTCCTTCAAGGATCGATCCGGCGAGGACCGATCCGCCGCCCCGCCGGCGATGATGGTGAACAACGCCGACTGGCTCGACGGGCTGGGCTATATCCGGCTGCTGCGCGAGGTCGGCCCGCACTTCACCGTCAACCGGATGCTGACCTTCGACTCGGTCCGCCTGCGCCTGGACCGGGAGCAGCCGCTCACCTTCCTCGAATTCAACTACATGATCCTGCAGGCCTACGACTTCCTGCAGCTCGCCCGCGAATACGACTGCCGCCTGCAGCTCGGCGGGTCGGACCAGTGGGGCAACATCGTCAACGGCATCGAACTGGCCCGCCGGGTCGACGGGCGGGAGCTGTTCGGCTTCACCACGCCGCTGATCACCACCGCCTCCGGCGCCAAGATGGGCAAGACCGCCGCCGGCGCGATCTGGCTGTCGCCCCACCGGCTGTCGGCCTGGGACTACTGGCAGTTCTGGCGCAATACCGAGGACGCGGATGTCGGCCGCTTCCTCAGGCTGTTCACCGACCTGCCGCTGGCGGAGGTCGCGCGGCTGGAGGGGCTGGCGGGCGCGGAGATCAACGAGGCCAAGAAGGTCCTGGCGACCGCGGCGACGGCCCTGCTGCACGGCCGAGAGGCCGCCGAGCGGGCCGAGGCCACGGCGCGCGAGACCTTCGAGCAGGGCGGCACGGCGGCGAGCCTGCCGACCGTCGACCTGCCGCGCGCCGAGCTCGAACCCGGCATCCCCGCCTTCCGCCTGCTGGCGCGCGCCGGGCTGGTCGCGTCCAACGGCGAAGGCCGGCGCCTGATCCAGGGCGGCGGCGGCCGGCTCAACGACGAGCGGATCGACGACGCCGAGCGGCCGATCGGCCTCGGCGACGTGCCGGAGAGCGGGACGCTCAAGCTCTCCGCCGGCAAGAAGCGCCACATCCTCGTCCGGCCGGTCTGACGCCGGTCGACCCTGACGGCCCGCGACCCGTAGGTCGATCGAGCGTAGCGAGCCCGACATCCCGACGAAGCGCGGCCCGTAGGTCGGTCGAGCGAAGCGAGCCCGACATCCCGACGAAGCGCGGCCCGTAGGTCGGTCGAGCGAAGCGAGCCCGACATCCCGACGAAGCGCGGCCCGTAGGTCGGTCGAGCCCGACATCCCACCGGCTGAACGGCCGTCACGCGGCGGTACCGGCAGCGTCGGCCGCTCCTGCGCGGGCGATAGGCCGGGACGGCGGCCGAACAGCCGCCGCCCCGCCCCTGCTACCGAACTTGTCGCGGAGCTGCCAGGCTCACAGCGAGCCGGAGAGATGCCACATCACCTCGCCCGACTGGCTGTCGCAGTCGCGCAGCTCGATCGGCGCGTTGTTGCTCAGACCCGTGGCGGTGAGGCAGAGCGTCGGCGCCGCCTCCGACGCGAACTGATAGGCGTCGTTGGACTGGGTCGGATAGAAGGCCTGGTTGGAGGAGAACGGCAGGCAGTTGTCGATCACGACCGAGGCCCCATCGACGGGCGCGCCGGAGACCGTCAGGCAGCCCGGAACCGGACGACCGGAGAGGTTCGAGGTGAAGGTCACCGTCGCCGTGTTGAAGGCGTTCGGCGCGACCGTCCAGCTCTGCGCATCGGTGCCGTTGCACGAGAAGACGTTGATCGCCGTGCCCGGCGCGATGCCCGAGCCCTCGACATCCATGCACATCTGACGATCGGCGCCGCTTTCGACCGGACCGGTGACCTGCGCCGAGGCGGTGCCGGCGACGAGCGCGAGCGCGGCGGCGCCCAGAAGCGAGCGGATGATCATAATTTCACTCCGTTGTTGTATGATCTTGAGGGCACAACCCCCGCGCTTCTTTTATGCGCTCACCTCGCGCTGTCAATTAAAATGCAAGAAAATATGAAATATTTAACATAGATATCAAATGATAAGGCCTATCAGTATTAAAAGCCAATTCGGCTATCAAATGTTTTTGTGAAAACTGAAAAGGATCGACATCGTCGTCATTCTCTCGAAACACCGGGCGGAAATATCGTTTCTCGTTTCGGGCTCGGCAGCCGGGCCCACCAGCCGGGCAGGTGCGCTCCTGCGACCGTCGCCCAAGGCCTTCGGCCGTCGCCGATCAACGAGGTCGGCCGGGCGGAGCGAGTCCGACGCCGCCCCATCCCGGCCGATCGCGCCCGTCGGGCTCGCCTTCGGCTCGACCGACCTACCGCCGACGCCGCAGATCGATCGAGCCGAGCGAGTCCGACATCTCGGAGGCCGGGCCGGTCGGTCAGTGCTGTTTGGGCACGAGCGTCGTCGCGATCGTGATGCCCAGGACCTGGGCGGTCGCCGACAGCTTGGTGTTCGTTGCGCCCGCCAGCGGGCTGGCGACCGGCTGGATCGAGGCCTGCTCGATGCCCAGCAGCAGCATGGCGAGCCTGTGCTCGTCTCCTTCCAGCGACGCCTTGTGCACCATAGAGGTCTTGAGGGTGAGTTCCAGCGTGTCACCCATGACGGTGGCGCTGTAGTTCTGTTCCATGAACTTCCCGCCGCTCAGGGAATAGCCGAGCGTGACCGTATCGCCGCTTTCGGACAGGGCTTCCAGCTCGCCGTCGATGGGGATGTCGTGCCCCAGGAACGGCAGGACGAACTTCCCTTTGAGCACCAGCTTGTGCGGCTGGACCTCCTCGAAGACGGCCGAGCTGTTTTTCATCACGACGCCATCGATCTCGTATTCGAGCGGGTTGCCCTTGGTGGACGTCGTTCCAAGGAACTGGGTGAGATCGATCATGGGGAGTCTCCTTTGATTGAACGCTGATGACGTGCATCACTGCGATGGACACTCTCCTTAAAGCGAAAAAATAGTAACAGTAAATTGAGATTTGTTGACCTAATGCCATTTTATTCAGAATTCTTCGTCGAGGAGAACTTTCTTTCTCGAGCTTCGCGCAATTCGGACAATCGCCGTCTTTCCCTGAACAGATTCTTGCTGGAAGAGCTCGCCGCCGGCTTTCGACCCGCCAACGGGTACGGCTGTCAGCGCGATGTCGGGCTTGCTTCGCTCGGCCGACCTACCTGGTCGTGTCGTGGGTCGCCCGCGGCTGTCAGTCGTCCCGTTCCCGCCGCTCGGGCCGCGGCGGCAGGTCGATGATGTTGCCGTCCGCGTCGCGCGGCGGGTCGGCGTCCAGGAAGAACAGCGTGCGCAGGAAGCCCGGCGCCAGAACGGAGATCGGGTTGACCGACACGTCCGGGCCGTCGAGCGGCCCTGTGGCGGAATAGGTGAAGGCGAAGACGCCCTCCCCGCCCCCGGTCAGCACGTCGCCCAGCAGTGGAATGGCGCCGATCACCTGGTTGAGGCCGTAGATCGGCACGATGGTCCCGGCGATGTCGAGGCTGTCGGCGACGAGGTCGATCGTGCCATCGGCCGTGATCCCCAACGCGCCGCCCGAGGCGGTGAAATCCGCGACCTCCACCGCCGGCCCGGTATAGGTGAAGCCGGTCTCCGCCCGGTTGAAGTCCAGGCCGTCGCTGGTCAGCAGGGACTGAAGGCCACCCAACGACAGGGCGGCGAGCAGCCGGGCCAGCACCGGCGCGTCGACCAGGACGAAATCGGTCATCACCGCCTCACCCTCCAGCCGCCCGTCCGGCGCGCGGCGAGCCGCCATCTCCAGGCTGCCGCCACGCAGCCCCGGCAGGATGTCGAGCGCGGCGAAGGCCGCGCCGGCGTCGCTGGCGCGCAGCTCGATCACCGTCCCCGGATCGCTATCGGCCGGGCGCAATGCGGCCGACAAGGTCCCGTCGGGCGGCGTCACCGCCGAGAAGTCGCCGCGCCGCCACTGCCCGCCCTCGTGGACCAGGAACGCGCTGACCGAGCGCAAGGCCCGCTCCGGGCCCAGGATCACGCGGTCGAGGCCGATCTGGACCGCCATGTCGGGCCAGTCCGCCCGGCCCGCCAGCGGGTCCGCCGGTGCCTCGTCCGCCGCCGGCGCCTCCGAGGGATCGGCGGCGGCGATCGTCGACGGGTCCTCCTCGCCGAGCAGCGGACCCAGGTCCAGTGTCTCTCCGGCGATCGCGACGTCGAAGCCGCCCGCCGGGCGGCGAGCGATGTCGAGCGTGGCCCGGCTTCGCCCCAGGGCCAGGGGATCGAGTCGGGCGGCGAGCAGGGCCCCGGTCTCGGGATCGATCTCGATCCGGCCCTCCGCCGCCCCGACGGCGCCGGCGTCGAGCCTCACGGGCGCGGCGACGATCGGCCCGTCGGCCGGAATCGAGACGGCGGCGGTCAGCGTCGCGGGCGCGCCGGCCGGCTTGTCCAGACCCACTTCCGACAGCCTCAGGCGCGCCTCGGCCAGATCGAGTGCGAGGTCCAGGCGGTCGCCCGGCCCGTCGCCGCTGTAGGTCGCGTCGACGCCGACCGGGCCGCTCACCGCCTCGATGGCGGGCAGGCCGAGCCGGACGCGATCTTCGTCGTCCAGGCGTCCGGTGACGCGGATGCGGGTGCCGGCCGGCCCGGCGAAGGGCTCCGACCACTCGAACCTCATCGGGATGCCGTCATAGGCGGCGTCGCCGGCCATCGACAGGCCCTGCCCGTCGACCGTCAGCGCGGCGTCGATAGCCGTGATCGGCGGCGCCGGCCCCTCCGGATCGACCTCCGGCAGCCCGAGCGACAGCCCGCCGATCGTCCCGTCGCGGATATTCGCCGCCGCCGACAGGGCCACCTGCTCGAACAGGAGGTCCGCGTCCAGCGGGAAGGCGAAGCGCAGCCGGGCGGACATGTCCCCGGCGGTCGACGCGGGATCGATGCCGAGCTCGGAGGCGAATTCCAGGCCCGGGGAGTCGAGCACCTCCAGCGCCGTGCGGACCGGCCCGCGCGCCACGGTGTCGATGTCGATGGTGTGCTGGCCGTCGCCGTCCAGGCCGCGGATGACGATCCGGCCATCCGGCACGTCCAGGTCGTCCAGGCGCCCGCCGCCCGCCTCGATCGTGAAGCTCGCCTTGTCGAACGTGGCGATGCCGCCGAGCCCGGTGATCGGCGGCAGGCCGTCAAGCACGGTCAGCCGCACCCCGTCGAAACCGATGCGCCCGCCGAGCGAGACCAGCTCCAGCGCCTCCGGGGCGACGGCCGCAGGATCGGCGACCGGCAGGCGCGCGCCCAGGATGACCCGGGCCCGATCGACACGGCCGCGGGTCAGGTTGGTCGTCACCCAGTCGCGCGCGTTGCCGCCCAGCCCCGGCGGCCAGTAGCGGGCGAGCAAGTCGGTCGGCAGGCCCGCGATGTCGGCCGTGGCCAGGATGTCGAGCCGATCGCCGACATCCTCGACACGGGCGCTGCCGGTCACGGTCGGCCCGCCCAGATCGATCGTCACGTCGTCGATCCGCAGGCGCCCGCCCTCGAAGTCGACCCGGCCGCCGGCGCCGAGACCGGCGATCGTCAAAGGCGCCTCGTAGAGACCGGCGAGGTCGAGCCGACCGGACGCACCGGTGACCGCGAAATCGGCGGATACGGGCTCCAGCCGTTCGTCCAGCACGACTCTCGCCCGGCCCTGCATCGGGCTGACCACCGCGCCCAACGGAGCGAGGACCGGATCGAGGCCGGCCAGCGCCGCCGGCACGACCTGCTCGGCATCCAGGTCGACCGTGATCCGCTCGCGGCCCGGCGCCCAGGTCGTGCGCGCCTGCACCACGGCCCGCCGCTCGGCCAGATCGAGAGAGACCCGCGCCGAGAGATCGAGCCTCTCCGCCTCGCGACTCCAGCGCGCGTCGGCCATGACATCGAAGCCGCGGCCCCGGTGGTCGATCACGCCGTCGAACCGCACCGCCAGGTCGCCATCGGTGCGGGACAGCGCGATATCGGCCCGGGGCGCGTACCACACCCGGTCGAGCGCGCGGTCGTCGACGATGACACGGCCGCCGCTCACGCGCAGCTCCTCCAGCGCTGCCATGGACGGGCTGTCCGGGCCGATGGCCGGCGCCTCCAGCGCGTCGAGCAGCCGGGCGAAGACGTCCGCGCCCTCGCCCGGCTCGACGGCCGGATCGCTCGCCGCGTCGGTGCCGAGCTCGTAGCGCAGGCTCCCGTCCTCGTCGCGCACGACGCGCAGCACCGGATCGACCAGCACCAGTCGCCGGGGGACGAGCTGCCCGCGGACCAGCGCGGCGACGTCGAGGCTCAGCGCCATCTCCGGAATGCGGGCGAGGATTCCGTCCTCGCCGTCGCGGATGCGCACCTCTGTCGCCGCCAGGGTCAGGGGCCGGTCGAAGCCCTGCCAGCGCAGCAGCGTGGTGCCGATATCGAGCCGCGGCCCCTCGGGCCGGTTCATGGCGTCTTGCAGGATCGGCGTCAGGAAGCCGATCTCCAGCGGCCCGCTGTGCAGCCGCCACGCCCCCGCCGCCACGAGCAGCACGAAGCCGGCGACGAGGATGCCCAGAACCTCGACGAGCAGGCGGCCCGACCGCTTGATCATGGGCGCGCGCCCCGCCAGCGGTGGCGGCGGTTGACCCCGGCGCGGGCCTCGCCGACCCTGGCGTCGCCGCCGGACATGGGGCGGCGTCCGGGAGGATATGCCGCCGTGAAGAGCGCGTTTCTGGAGGAGGCCCGCTGGCCGCCCGCGGCCGAGGCCGAGCGGATCCGGATCGGCCGGGAGCGCTGGGAGGAGGCGCGCGCGGCGCAGTCGGCCGAGGTCGTCGCCGGCTTCATGGCCTCGCTCGCCGAAGACGAGCGCGGCGCGGCGCTGCTCGAGTCGGTCTTCGCCAACAGCCCCCACCTCACCGATCTGGTCCTGGCGCGGCCGGCGACGCTGGGCCGGCTGGTCGCGGACGGGCCCGCGGCCGCGCTCGACGCGGTCCTGGCCGAGGCTTCGGTGCAGGCGGCGCCCGCCGCGGGTATCGACACGGTCATGGCCGTGCTGCGCCGGGCCAAGCAGGACGCAGCCCTGATCGTGGCGCTGGCGGATATCGGCGGGATCTGGCCGGTCGACACGGTGACGGCAGCGCTCTCCCGCACGGCGGAGACGACTCTTGGGGCGGCGACGCGCCACCTGCTGGCGGACGCGGCCGCACGGGGCAAGCTGGCCCTGCCCGACACTGCCGACCCCGAGCGCGGCTCGGGCCTTATCGTTCTCGCCATGGGCAAACTGGGCGCCGGCGAACTCAACTACTCGAGCGACATCGACCTGGTCGTCTTCTACGACGACGGCCGCGCGCCCCTGCCGGCCGACGAGATGGGGCGGGTGTTCGTGCGCCTGACTCGCGACCTCGTGCGCATTATGGAGGAGCGCACCCGCGACGGCTATGTCTTCCGTACCGATCTTCGCCTCAGGCCCGACCCGGGCGCGACGCCGCTCGCCGTCTCCGTGACCGCGGCGGAGACCTACTACGGCAGTCTCGCCCAGACCTGGGAGCGGGCGGCGATGATCCGCGCCCGGCCGGTCGCCGGCGATGCCGAGGCGGGGCGCGAGTTCCTGGCGATGATGCGGCCCTTCGTCTGGCGCTCGGCCCTGGACTTCGCCGCCGTGGAGGACATCCGGGCGATCAAGCGGCGCATCCATGCCCATCGCGGCCATGGCGCTCGCGCGGTGGAGGGCCACAACATCAAGCTCGGCCGCGGCGGCATCCGGGAGATCGAGTTCTTCGTCCAGACCCAGCAGATGCTCTATGGCGGGCGCAACCCGCGCCTGCGCGGCCGACGCACGGTCGACAGCCTGCGCGCGCTGGCCGAGGCCGGCTGGATCGACCGGGAGACCGCCGAGGCGCTGGGCGAGGCCTACGGCTTCCTGCGCACGCTCGAACACCGCCTCCAGATGGTCGATGACCGCCAGACCCACGAGCTGCCGGCCTCGACCGACGGGATCGAGGCGATCGCCCGGTTCATGGGCCACACCGGGACGGCGGAATTCCGCGCGGCGCTGGAGGCGCGGCTCGAGGCCGTGGAGACCGCCTATGACAGCCTGTTCGCCGGCGTCGGCGCGCCGGAGGAAGAGGCGCCGCCCCTGGTCTTCACCGGCACCGACGACGACCCGGAGACCCGCGCGGAGCTGGAGCGGCTGGGTTTCGCCAATATCGACGGGGTGATCGGCGCGGTGCGCGGCTGGCTCGCCGGGCGCTACCGGGCGACGCGAAGCGAGCGGGCGCGGCGGATCGTCACCGACATCCTGCCGACCCTCGTCGTCGCGCTCGCCCGTACGCCGAACCCGGACACGGCGCTGTTCCGCTTCGACGACTTCCTGGCCCGGCTGCCGGCGGGCATCCAGCTCTTCTCGCTGTTCCAGGCGCACCCCTCGCTGCTCGACCTGGTGGCGGAGATGCTCGGCACCTCCGCCCGGCTGGCCGAACAGCTCGCCCGGCACACCGGCCGTCTCGACGCGGTGCTGGAGCCCGGCTTCTTCGACCGCCTGCCCGACCGCACCGCGCTGGAGCCCGAGCTGGCCGAGCTGATGGCCAATGCACGCGACTTCGAGGACGTGCTGACCGTTCTGCGCCGATGGACGAACGACCAGCGCTTCCGCGCCGGCGTCCACGTCCTGCGCGGGATCACGCCGGGCGACGCCTGCGGGCCGTTCCTGTCCGACGTCGCCGAAGTCTCGCTGCGCCAGCTCCTGCCCCGGGTCGAGGCGGAGTTCGCCCAGCGCCACGGGCGATTCCCCGATGGCGGGACGGTGCTGATCGGCATGGGCAAGCTGGGCGGGCGGGAGATGTCCATCCGCTCCGATCTGGACCTGATCCTGCTCTACGGATCCGGAAGGAACGGCGCCGAGGAGTCCGACGGCGAGAAGCCGCTCAGCCGCACCGTCTACCATACGCGGCTGGCCCAGCGCCTGATCTCCGCGGTCACGGCGCAGATGGCCGAGGGCGCGCTCTACGAGGTCGACATGCGCCTGCGGCCCTCGGGCAACGCCGGGCCGCTGGCGACCGGGCTGGAGGCCTTCGCCAAATACCAGGCCGAGGACGCCTGGACCTGGGAGCACATGGCGCTGACCCGCGCCCGCGTCCTGACCGGGCCGGTGGAGCTGCGCGGCCGGGTCGAGCGGCTGATCCGCGAGACCCTGACCCGGCCGCGCGACCCGGAGGCGCTGCGCGCCGACGTTGCCGCCATGCACGCCAAGGTCAAGGGCCACCACGGCAGCGCCGATCCCTGGGACGTCAAATACGCCCCCGGCGGGCTGGTCGACGTGGAGTTCGCCGCCCAGTACCTCCAGCTCCGCCACGCCGCCGAGCGCCCGGAGGTGCTGAGCCCCCACACCGCCACCGCGCTCTGGCGCCTGGGCGAGGGCGGCTGCCTCGACCCGGCGGCCGCCGAAGCCCTGATCGACGCCCACCGGCTGGGCCAGCGCCTGCAGGCCTTCCTGCGCCTGACCCACGAGCAGGGCTTCGACGCCCAGGCGGCCGTGCCCGCAGTGATCGAGGGCCTGGCCCGCGCCGCCTTCCCTAGCGAGGAGCCACACACCGACCTCCTCGCGCTGCACGAACGCGTCGTCGCCGTCTTCGGCCGCGCCGCCGACGCCTTCGCGGAGTTGGTCGGCGGGGATGCGGATGGCGATGGGGCCTGAGGCGTCTTGCCGCCGGGCGCCGATCCGCACATTTGTTTGTCGCCCCCGCTCCCGAGGGCACGAACGTCACGCCAAACCACGAGATCAACCCGAACCACGAGATCAACGAGGAGCCGGTTCCATGACAGTCGAGGTCGGTCAGCCCGCGCCGGATTTCACCCTGCCCACCGCCGGCGGCGGCGAGGTGACGTTGTCCGCGCTGAAAGGCAGGAAGGTGGTCGTCTATTTCTATCCGAAGGCCGACACGCCCGGCTGCACCAAGGAGAGCTGCGGCTTCAACGACCACCTGCCCGACTTCCAGGGCGTCGATGCCCAGATCATCGGCATCTCCAAGGATCCGGTGGCCAAGCTCGACAAGTTCGCCGGCAAGTACGGGCTCGACTTCACCCTGGCCTCCGACGCCGAGTCGGACGTCACCGAGCGGTTCGGGAGCTGGGTGGAAAAGTCCATGTACGGCAAGAAATACATGGGCATCGACCGCTCGACCTTCCTGATCGGCGAGGACGGGACGGTCCGGGCGGTCTGGCGCAAGGTGAAGGTGCCGGGCCATGTCGAGGCGGTGCTCGAGGCCGCGAAGGGCTGAGGCCCGCGCAAGGCCGCGACGTCGCGCACCGCTTCGCGGTGGGCGACCTACGTGGCGGCGGACGGCAGTCGTAGGTCGCCCAAGGCCGCAAGGCCTTGCGCGACGGCGCTGACGGTGCCCACCGCGCACCGCTTCGCGGTGGGCGACCTACGGGAGGGCCGGCGGGCGGGACGGGGCACCGCCCACCCGCCGGCCTCGCCCGATCAGGCGATCAGGGTCTCGCCCGAGGACAGGTCGATCGAGCTCGAATACGGATCGACGAGGGACTGCCAGTTCTCGACCGGGGCGTAGCCCAGGTCGTAGAGCGCCGCGACGCTGAGATCGCCCAGGTAGTTGGTCTGGTCGATGTACCCGGTCATGATCTCGTTGCCGAGCGCCTCCTCGTCCCAGTGGCCGCCCGCCGTGCCGGAGCCGCCGTCGGTTTCGACCGGGACGGTGGCGTAGTCGCTGTAATAGGCGTTGGCGCCCGAGCCGAAATACTCGTAGCCGAACAGGTCGTCGGACGTCGTCGACGTGCCCTGGCCGTCGAACTGGACCACCGTGTCGCCGACCAAGCCCGAATAGGGGCCGTCGGCAAGGCCCCAGTAGGTGCCGATGCCCATGACGTGCATCATCTCGTGGAACACGGTGTCGTCCCACAGGCCCTCGGCGAGCAGGTCGTCGGCGTCGGAAACGTCGAACTCCATCAGGCCGGCCGCCGGCAGGCCGTCGATCGTCACGCCGTCCGACGAGCGCACGGCATAGGGCCCGGCCTGGCCAAGCACGCCGCCGACGCCGTCGATGTCGGTCAGATAGGCCTCGATCACCAGGTCGTCGGCCGTGCGCAGCTCCTGCTGGTACCACGGAGCGTCATAGGGGCCGTAGTAGTTCTGCGACGGCAGGCCCTCGTCGATCAGCGAGCTGATCAGCTCGGCGCTGGCCACGAAGACGTCGAGCAGGTCGTTGGTCCAGAGATCGCCGTAGAACTCGAGCTGGATGTTGTACGGGTCGGTTCCCGTGGCGTCCGTGTTGGAGACGTAGACGATCGGGTCGCCCTGCAGGCTGGAGGTATTGCCCCCGCCGTTGCCGCCGCCATTGCCGCCGCCATTGCCATTGCCGTTGCCGCCCTTGGCCGCCGCGAGGCCGACCGCCGGCGCCGCCGCCATCGCGGCCTCGGCCGCCGGCGCCGCCGTCACCGCAGCGCCGCCGCTGGCCGCGGCCGG
>JAVJUS010000070.1:0-53511 GCA_040220455.1 Azospirillaceae bacterium | reverse complement strand
GCGAGCGCCGCGAGCGCCGCCGCGCCGGCGCCGGCGGCCAGAACGGCGCGCCGTCCCGGGGCGCCGCGTTGCCTCCGATCGCCGGCGCCGCGCGTATCGTCGTGAGCGGACCGGTGGATCGCTCGGCGCTGTCGCGGCGTTGACATGATCGGCGGGCCTCCTCGGGCGGTATCGGCCTGGGGCGGTATCGGCGCGGCTGTCCAGGCTCGTGAAGGTAGGTTCGACGGCCGGGGCCTTCCAGCGGGAGAGCGCGCCTCTCACGCCGGTTTGATGGGCGGTGCGCGCCTCGCATGCTCGCGAGGGCTTGCCGCGCGCACCCGGCCGGCAACCTTTATGGGGGCGGTCCGCCCGAAAAGGACGAGAATGTTCCGGCTTCGATACTACCTGGCAATGGCGAGCATCATCGTCGTCGACGCGGCGATCACGCTCGTCTTCGCCGCGTTGACGGGCCGGCCGGAGATCCTGCCCCGCGCGGCGGTGGCCAACCTGGCGGTCCTGGGCGGGCTCAACCTTCTCGGCGCCTGGTGGCTCTACCGCCCGGTCGCGGCCTGGCTGTCCGGGAAGGGCAGCGCCGCGGCCGCGGCCCGGCGCCTGGGCGGGCTGCCGCGCCGCTCGGCGGCCTGGGTCGTCTTCGTGGCCCTGGTCTACGGCGTCACGGTCTTCCTGATGGGCATCTTCACGCCCGACCTCGTCCAGCTCGCGGAGCTGGAGATCCGCGTGGCCATGCTGGTCTGGTTCCTGCTCGTCTATGCCGGCTACATGTGCTTCGTGGCGTTCTTCGCCGTTTCCGACGTGACGGCCAGCCTGCGCGCGGAAATGTTCGTGCGCGACGGCGTGACCGTGCGGGGCCCGCAGGTGCGCATCCTCTACCGCCTGGTGCTGGTCTTCGCGGTGGTGACGATCGTGCCGGTGCTGCTGGTCCTGCTCGATCTCGGCTGGTTCACCGAGGTCCGGCGCCTGCAGGGGCTGAGCGTCGAGGAGACGGTGCTGCTCGACCTGACCGGCGCGCTGGTCGCCGCGGCGCTGTCGCTCGTCTTCGTCACGCGCGGGCTCGTCCGGCCGGTCGACCGGCTGGTCGAGGCGGCGGCCCGGGTGGGCGCCGGCGACTACGCCCACGCCAAGGTGCCGCCGATGGGCGACGACGAGCTGGGCGTGCTGTCCAGGGCCTTCAACCGCATGGTCGACGGCCTGGTCGAGCGGGCCTATGTCCGCGAGACATTCGGCAAGTATGTCAGCGAGGCGGTGGCCGAGCGGATTCTCGCGACCGGCGGTGGTCGCGCGGCGGGCTCGCCGCCGGCCCCGAGGCCGGATCGGGAGGCGGGCCGGCTCGATGGCGATGTCGGCCATGCCACGGTCATGTTCGTCGACCTGGAGACCTTCACCGCGCTGGCGGAGAGCCTGGCGCCGGACGCGGTGCTCGACCTGCTCAACGAGTATCTGGCGGCGATCGCCGGCCCGATCGAGCGCCATGGCGGGGCGATCAACAACTTCATCGGCGACGCGGTGCTGGTCACCTTCAACCTGCCGGCCGGCGACCCGGATCACGCGGGGCGCGCCGTCGCCTGCGCGCGCGACATCCTGGCGCTGCTCGAGCGTCGTCGGTTCTCCGGCGATCGCCGGCTGAGGGTGCGCATCGGCATCAACACGGGCACGGTGGTCGCCGGCTCGGTCGGGCCGGCCGACCGCATGGCCTTCACCGTGCTGGGCGACGCGGTCAACCTGGCCGCGCGGCTCGAATCCCTCAACAAGGAGTACGGCACCCGGCTGCTGGTCGGGCCCGAGACCGCGCGCGCCGCCGCCGATCGCTTCGCCTTCGCGCGCCTGGGCACGGCCCCGGTGCGCGGCCGGGCCGAGACGGTGGAACTCTTCGGCCTCGCCGAGGAGGCGCCGTCGCCGGCCCCCGATCCCGGCGCCGGCCATCCGGTCGGCACCGGCGGCCCGGCGGCCGTTCGCCAAGCTTGAACCCGACCCCGCCGGCTCCTATAACCGGGGGCGAGGCGGGTGTAGTTCAGTGGTAGAACGACAGCTTCCCAAGCTGTATGTCGTGGGTTCGATTCCCATCACCCGCTCCAGATCCGTGCATGAAGCTCACGATCCGAATGCCGTCGTCGACCTCCTTGATGCCGAGACGCTGACCGGCGAGGACGGTCGAGACGGTGATCTTCTTGCGATGCATGCAGATGCGGCCGCAGGCGGTGACCAGCACCTCGCGCTCGTGCAGCGGGTAGTGGATCGCGGGCAGGCCGTCATAGGGCCTGGGCGAGGCCGAGTAGACCTCCTCGGGACATTTCACGGCGAGAGCCTCATACGGCGAGAGCCTCATGGGGTCGCTCGCCGTTGAACTCCGCGACGAAGTCGTCGAAACGGGCCTGCTGCTGCAGGGCGTTGGAGCCGGGCGGCCGAACGAGGCCGTGCCGGTGCAACGCGGCGTGGATCGCGCTCTTGGCCGGGATGCGCAAATCGCCGTAGAGGCGCCGCACCAACAACTCTCGGATCTTGCGCGCCCCCCAGTGCGGCTTGTCACCCTCGAGTTCGATGATCAGGCCCTCCATCTGCCGCGGTAGGTGGTTGGCGTCGCGCACCGGACGTCGGCAGCGGTCGCCCAGGGCCTCCAGCCCGTGCTCCTTGTGGCGGTTGAAGATCTTGCAGCCGGTCTTGCGCGAGATCCCGAACTCTCGGCAAGCCTCCGTCATCGCCTCCCCGTCCAGCAGGCGGAACACGGAACCGCAGGCGCTCGTCCATCACCGAACACGTCTTCGACGGCATCTCGACCTCCTGGCAGGCATGCCTGCCAGGAGGTGTTACCCATGTGTCCGGTACGATATGTCACCCATGTCTCGGGCGCTCATTCAAGGCAGGCGGATGGTCGGGACCCGTGGCGCGACTCGGGCGGGCAGAGATCGAAGGCCGGAAGGAGAGGATCGCGGATCGGCGCCGGTCTCCAGGCGCGCGGCGACCTGTGAGCCATGAACAGAGGCGCAAGAGGAAGCGCGAGGCCGCACGGCGTCAGGAAGCCAGGATCGAGGCCGATCCGGAGGCGTTGGCGGATCGCCGCCGACGGCAGAGGGAGGCCAAGCGTCGCAGGCGCGATGCCGACAGGAAAAGGGTAGACTGATGAAGAAACGCTCCGCCCTTTGAGGAATAAAGGACGACCCAAATTTGAGTTCATTTCTGTCAGTTCGCGGAATTGGGTGAGAGTTCATAACGAAAAAGTTGTGTCAATTTTTGAAATTATACATGGAGTTGAACATTTTGCTTGATTGATGCTCTGAGACCCGCGGAAAATGTCCGTATCCGGCGTCTGGATATTGACCGTCGGGGCATAGGTGACGTGCTGGTTTGCCGCTGCCCCTTCGCCCGTCATCTCGACCGGAACCTTGCGGTTTCGGCTCAGAGGATGACCGCTTCGTTGTCGTGTAGGATTGCGGGCTGACCCGAGCTGTTCGCCCTGCCATCCGCAAAGGAAGATGCCCCGGCGAGCATCGATGCCAGACCCCGGCGATGTTCGCCGGATTGCCGGTCATTTTCCTTCGCCCGTTACCGCGAAATCGCCATATGCAGGCCTACGTAGCGGCCTCGGCTGCGCCCGTCGGTCGGTTCGATCGTCTGCTATCGTTCAATGCACCGATTGCCTCGATACCATCGGGAGCGCCAAGACCCGACCATGATCAACTTCACGATCCGGAATCTCGACCCTGCGCTGGCGCGGCGCCTCCGTGCTCGCGCCGCCGAGCATGACCGCTCCCTGGAGGGCGAGGCCCGTGCGATTCTTGGCGATGCCGTCGGCGACCACACGCCGCCCCGCGACCTCGCCGCGGCGATCCGGTCGCGGGTCTCGGCCGTCGGTGGCGTCGAGCTCGAAATCCCCGGGCGCGAGGCGATGCGGGCGCTCGTGAGGTTCGGCGACCCGCGCCGATGACCCGCAGCACCCCACCCGACCTCACCCGTGGCGGATCTCCGTGCCCAGGACGCGGAGGCATTCGCGCATGAAGGCGGCGAGGCCGGGCCAGCCCTTGGCGGAGACGAGCTTGCCGTCCGACGTGGCGCCGGTGGGCGGGACGTCGACATAGGTGCCGCCGGCGAGCCGGACCTCGGGCTCGCAGAACTCCAGCGCCGCGACCTTGCGGCCCTTCAGGTAGCCGGGCACGGCCACCAGCACCTGGACGCCGTGGCAGATCGTGAAGATCGGCTTGTCGGCGGCCGCGAACTCCCCGACGATCCCGACCACACGCTCGTTGATGCGGATGTATTCCGGGCCGCGCCCGCCGGCGACGTAGACGGCGTCGTAGTCGCCCGTATCCACCTCGTCGAAGGTCTTGTTGAGCTCGAACAGGTGGCCCGGCTTCTCGGTATAGGTCTGGTCGCCCTCGAAGTCGTGCAGGGAGGTCTTGATCATCTCCCCCGCCTTCTTGCCGGGGCAGACCACATGCACCGGGTGGCCGACCGCCTCCATGCCCTGCTGGAAGACGAAGATCTCGTATTCCTCGCTGAACTCGCCGACCAGCATCAGGATCTTCTTGCCCGCCACGACGTCCCTCCCCCGAGTTTTTTCGTTCGTCTTCGGGGCGAGCCGGCACACCCCACGCAGCGGCTCGCACCGTGGGGAGAATGCGCCGGTAGGCCTTATCGAGCAAGATGGTTGCGCGTCCACCGGCCCGGCCGGCCCCGGTCAGCGCAGCCCGCGCGGTCTGTCAGGCCACCCGACGCGGGCCCTCGGCTTCGGCGGCGCCGGCGGCGCCGGCGTCGCCGGGCGCTCGTGTTGCGGCGTCGGCCAAGGCCTCCGCCGGCCTCGACCCGGCGCGAGTCGCCGTCTTCTTCCGCCCCAGCCGGGGCCGCCAGATGCCCAGGACGACATTGGCGACGGACAGGGCCATGACGGTGATCAGGGTGTGCCATTCATAGGCCAGGGCCTCGGCCAGGACGGCGGCCTCCGCCTCGCCCTCGGCGATGCGCGCGGCGAAGCCGGCGGCGTAGTCCGCCTTGGCGCCGATGATCGTCAGCGTGCCCTTGAACATCAGGATGCCGAGCGCCGCCTTCAGCCAGGCCCAGCCCTTGTCCCGGAACGGCCCGTGCGCGGCCATGGAGAACAGGCCCGTGACCAGCGCCAGCGCCAGCGAGGGCAGCAGCACATAGTCGGCGAGCACGGCGATCGAGGCGCGCAGGTCGGCATAGGCCGCGGCCGAGTCCTGCGGCGCGGCCAGCAGCAGGATCATGTAGGCGGCCAGCCCGCCGATCAGCCCGCAGGCCCCCAGCGTGTGCAGGATCTTGATGACCTGGCGCGTGAGCATCTCGTGATCTCCGCCGTCTGAGTCTCCCGGCGGCCGACACCGGAGAGGCACGGCACTAGTCTAGCGGGTGTCGGCCCCGCCACGCCACCCGCTACCGCGCCTCAGGCTGTCTCGACGAGTTCGACCTGGTGGCCTTCAGGATCGCGGACGACGCAACGCCGGCCCCATTTGGACGCACGCGGAGGCTGCACGATCTCGGTCTCCGGATCGAGACCGCGGGTCGCCGCCTCGATCGACGGGACACGGAAGCCGATCCGGGTGCCGGCCGACCGCGCGCCGTCGGCGGAATGGGGGTAGATCTCGAGAACAGACGCCTCCATCACACAGGCCTCATGCTCTGGCCCGTTGCCATGGCGTTCGGTCTCGAAGACCAAGCCGAACCGGCCGTAGAAAAATGCTAGCGCCCGGGGATTGGCCGCCCTCAGGACCAGGAGATTCAGTTGCGGGCCGGTCATCGCCGGGTTTCCACCAGGCCGGGATGCTCGATCCGCACTTCCATGTCGTCGAAGACGGCGCTCATCTCCAACTGGCCGCCCATAGCCGCGACGTAGTGGGCGAGGGTATCGAGGCGGACCGTCGGCCGGTTCTCCGCGCGTTGGACGGACGGCTGCTTGATGTGGAGGGCCGTTGCGATCTCCGTCTGCGTCGCCCCGACGAGCGCGCGCATGTCCCGCAAGCTCAGGCGGGCCGGCTGGCCTCCCGCCCGGGTCTGCGCCCGCAACTGGTCGATGCGATGCGCTGCCTTGCCGGAATCGCGGTAGATCTCGTCCGGCCGGGCGCCGTAGGCATCGGCGGAGACGAAGATCCCGAACCCCACCCCCGGCCGATACGAGACGCTCGTCTTGAAGCCCTCGCCACACAGGTCGACGAAAGTCTCGCCGGCTGGATCGTCCGGCGCGTCGATCGTCATTCTTAGATCGGGCATGGCCCGTTCCAAGGCCGCGCAGAATGCCGCCAGAGTGTCGTCTGTCATACGAGCTCCGCTGTCTTTCCACCCGCTCCCGGCTTGTCGAGGAGCACGGTTCCATTCAGAGTGCGGACGTGGATCGCGCCGTTTTCGCCGATCCACGTATTGTGGCCGCGCGAGCGATATCGGGTCAGATCCGGACGTCCGTCGACCGATCGGCTGCTGTCCGCCTGTGGCGGATAGAGCCGCCCGTCGGACAAATACCGGGTCGGGTCGAAGGGGACGTCCGTGAATTCGTCTTCGACCCTGTTCAGCGTGTCCGCCAAGAGATCGAATGCCTCCCCGTGGCTCGAGGCCGGCGGCGCGTCTCCCAGTCGGCGGAGGAATTCCGCGACGCGCTCGGACTTGGGCATCATTATATACTCTCCGGTCTATACGACTTCAAGCAGCGAAATGTGAGAGGCAGGCGGCAGCGACGGGGCGCGTGCCACAACGGTGCCGACTGCGTCATTCGTCCATGGCGAGCCGAGGAGTCCGCCTCGAACGAGGCGCATACCTTTGTCTTCTCGAAACGTGATTGCCGTTTTGGCGTTTGCCTGATTCAATTCAACAACAACTTACCGTTGCAGATCAAGCGATAGTCCATTCTTATCCTTATCTTTTTGTGGTCTCGGCTGCAGCGCCGCGAGCCGCCGCCGAAATGGCTGGAACGGGCTCGCACTTACCTTTCATCGGCACTCCTACGAAGCGCCGACGATCGCCGCGACGGCCTCGCCCAGTTTCGCGTGCATGTCGGCGTCGAAATGGATGCCGTCGACCGGGCTCGACGCGATGATCGTGCCGGCGTCGAGGAACCGGGCGCCGTGGCGCGCGGCCAGGGCCTCGTAGAGCGGGCCGAACTCGCGCGACTTGGCCCGCCCGCCCTCGAACATCGGGGCGAGCCAGCCGGCCTCCTCGATCGGCGGCGGGGCGACGACGACGAGCGCCGGGGCCGCGCCGTCGGGCCCGGCGTCCGAGGCCCGGATCGCCTCGGCCAGCCGCTCGCAGCCGCGTGCGATATCCTCCGGCGGCAGGGAGAAGCGGGCCTTGAGGTCGTTGGTGCCGAGCATCAGCACGACGGTATCGATCGGCAGGTGGCTTTCCAGCGCCATCGGCAGGGCGGCGAGGCCGTTCTTGTGGGCGCCCTCGATCGGGTCGGCATGCACGGTTGTGCGGCCCGGCAGTCCTTCCTCGACCACCCGCCAGCCGCGCCCCAGCCGGGCCGCGCAGACCCCGGGCCAGCGCTCGGCCGGGCCCAGCCGCCGGCGGTCGTCCCGGTGGTCCATCGGCATCGTGCCGTGAGTGTTGGAATCGCCGAAGCAGAGAAGCGTTCTCGGATCGGCCTTGGCGCGGGTCACTCCGGCACGCGGTCGAGGGCGTAGAGCGCGCGCAGCAGCTCCGACGGCCGTGCGCCGCCGAAATGCGCCTCGAAGAGCTCCCCGATACGCGGGCTGTCGATGGTGCGCGCCAGCGCCCGGTCCACCACCAGCCGGAAATCCGCGTCGCCGCGCGCCAGCGCCAGGCCGTAGGTCTCCACCGTGAAGTGCCGCTCGGACAGGCGCAGGCCCGTCGGCGCGCCCTCGCGGCTGGCCAGGTCGAGCAGGATCGCCCGGTCGGCGAAATAGGCCGCGATGTCGCCGGAGGCCAAGCGCTCCAGCCCCTCCTCGTGGGACTCGACGGCGACGACCGCGGCGGTGATGTCGAGCGCCTCCAGCGTGTTGCCCAGCGCCTCCTCGGTGGTCGTGCCGGAGCGCACGCCGACCCGCTCCCCGGCCAGGGCCTCGAAGCTGTCCGGGCCGGCCTGGCGAAACAGGACGCTGGCGCCCGAGACGAACCAGGGCAGGGAGAAGTCGACGATCTCCCGCCGGCTGAAGGTGTGGGTCGACGGGCCGCAATGCAGATCGACCGTGCCGTCGCGCACGGCCTCGAAGCGGGTCTCGGCGCCCAGCGCGACGTACTCGACCGCCATCTCCTCGAGGCCCGCGGCCTCGCGGATCGGCTCGATCGCCTCCCGGCACAGGTCGACGGCGAAGCCCGCCGGCTCGCCCGAGGGCAACGCGTGGGAGAAGGGCGGCGCGTCGGTCCGGTAGCCGAGGCGCAGGGTGCCGCTTTCGGCGATTCGCTCCAGGGTCTGGGCGACGGCCGGCAGGCTCGGCAGGGCGACGGCGAGCGCCGTCAGCACGGCCGGGAGCAGCGCCCGTCGGCGGGCCGGAGCCCGGCGCGCGGCGGGCGGATGGGCGGGGAAGGGCGAACGGGCGCGGCCTAGCGGCATCGGATCCTCCTGGGCGTCGGCGTGAGTGGGGGGCGTCGGCGGCGGGCGCCGGGCCCGCGGCCCGCTCTTCCGGCGGGCTCATGCGATGGTATCAAGGCGTGACGCGGTTCCGAAGCGCCTTGGCGTCTCCCACCAGCCGGCGGGGCGCGGGCGGACTCCATGACGCGAGGGCCGGCCGGCGCTATGCTGACGACCGATCCGGGGGTGTCGGGAGGGGGCGATGAGGCGACGACACGACTTGAGGCCGGCCGCGGTGCTCGCGTCCGCGCTCCTCGCCCTGGCTGTCGGCGAAGGGCCGCCGGCGCGAGCGGGGCAGGCAGCGGAGGCCGTGCAAGCGCGGACAGCGGACCAAGGGCCTCGCTATCTGATCCTGCTGCTTGCCGCCGAGAGTCCGGCGGCGGGCAAAGCGTCCGATGGCGAGGCCGGGGACGAGGCTGACGCCGGGGCGGGTCCGCAGAGCGCCGGCGCGCCCGACGCGCCGCCGGGGCTCTCGGCCGACGCGGCGTTGACGCCGGCGGCGATCGACCCGGCGCTGATCGACGACCTGCTCGACTGGATCGGGGAGCACACGGACTACGACGTCGATGCCGCGCGCGAGACCCCGCCGCGCATCGTCCATTGCGACTGCGGCGACGCCATCGCCTACGAAGGGGACACGGTCACGATCCCCGAGGGCACGCTCGGCGTCTACGACCGCGGGACGGGCACGATCCACCTGGTCCGGCCCTGGTCGACCGGGGACACGCTGAACGTCTCGACTCTGCTGCACGAGATGATCCACCACGTCCAGGCGCTGGATCACGAATGGTGGTGCTGGCAGGCCTCGGAATGGCAGGCCTACAAGCTCCAGGAAGCCTGGCTCGCCGAGCGGGGCATCGACCCCGATTTCGACTGGTTCTTCATCTTCCAGCAAAGCCGCTGCACGCCGCGCGACATCCATCCGTGAGGGCGGCGGCGGCGATGTCGGGCTCGCTGGCGCTCGGCCGACCTACGGGTGTGGAGATGCGTAGGTCGGCTGAGCGAAGCGAACCCGACGGGGGCGCCCGCTCCGATGTCGGTAACGTCGGGCTCGCTGACGCTCGACCGACCTACGGGTGGGGAGATGCGCAGGGCCCCGACGCCGCGGTCCGGGCCGAAAAAAAGGGCGGTCCCGAAGGACCGCCCTCGCGAAAACCGCGAAATCGGGAACAGCGACCGGTCGGACCTCAGAAGGAGGCCGCGACACCGGCCAGGCCGACGACACCGTCGTTGTCGTCGGCGTCATCCGCCTGATCGGCCTCGAAGTAGACGAGGTCGGCGTAGAGGTTCAGGCCCGTGGCGATGTCGTAGTCGACACCGGCGCCGATCGTGTAGCCCTCGTTCTCGCCGCCGGTCTCGAGGTCGGTCTGGGTGTAGAGGCCGCTGACGCCGACGGTCCACATGCCGGTCGTGTAGCTGGCGCCGAGCGTGAAGTTGTTGCGGTCCTCGATGCCGCTGCCGCCGGACTCCAGCAGCGCGACCCAGGAACCACCGACGGTGAAGCCGCCGAAGCCGACATTCAGGCCGAGATTGGTGGTCATGAAGTCATCGTCGTCGGCGTTGGCGCCGACATAGTCCGCGAAGCCGAAGCCGCCCGCGAGCTCCACCGAAGTGGCGCCGAAGTCGCCGCCATAGGCGCCGCCGATCGAGAAGAAGTTCTCGTGCTCGGGACGGCCGGTTGTCGTTTCGTCGGAAGTGATCGGGAAGCTGTCGGCCGTGTCACCATCGCCGTTGAGGTCAGCAATCGGCCCACCCTCGACGACCGTGAGTTCCTCACCGCCCGTGCTGCTGGCGTCCGTCAGGTCATCCGAGCCCGTCGCGCCTTCCTGGTCGTTCGGGGCGAAGGCGATGCCGGCCTGGAAGCCGCTGAAGTTCGGCGTCAGGTAGTGGATCTTCGTCGAGTCGCCCAGGTCGTTGTCGAAGCCGTCGACATTCGGCGTGGTGCCGGTGACGTAGCTGCCGAAGCCGCCGTCCCAGATGCCGTCGCCGGCCACCGGCGCCGCGATGGCGAAGTTGCCGAGCGGGCCTTCCTTGTCGCCGAGGCGAACCTGGCCCCAGGCGTCGCCGCCGATGAAGGCGAAGAGCTCGTCGACGCCGACGCCGTCATTCGTCGTCACGCCGTCGAGCTCCAGCTCGCCGCCGAAGCTCAGGCCGTTGTCGGTCACGCCCGAGAACTCGAAGACGATCTCGCCATCTGTGAGGAAGTCGTAGTCCCGGTCCCGGGCGCCGTCGTTGTCCTCGCTGGCGACACCGGCCTGGAAGTCGGCGACACCCGACAGTTCCAGCGACACGGGCTCGGCCTGGGCGAAGGCCTGGCCGCCGAAAGCGACGGCGCCGGCGAGCGCGGTCCCCGCGAGAAGATACTTTTTCATGTCCTTCAGCCTCCGAATGGCGCGGGCGGGGGCCGTTCCGGCCCGGACCCGCGCGTTCACGATCGATCTCGGTTGTCGTCCGGGAACGGGGATCCCGGCCGGACACCGGACGACGCCGCTCGCGCCGCTTCGTATCCGGGGGCGGCTATACGGCCTTCGATCGTGTCGGGGCAATCTGTAAAGTTGCTAACAGATCACGAAGATCGACTACTGTGTTTAGTGAGATACAGTTATATAGCTAACTAACTAATTACTCCTCCCGCAAAACCTGCATTCCGACGAGTTGCGACAGGAGCTGGCCGCGCGCCCCGGCCGCCAGCCCGGGGAAGGCCGCCGCCATCTCCGCCTCGGTGAACGCCGGGCGGTCGAGCGCCCAGGCGACCGGCTTCTCGAAGCCCTGAGGGATCGGCGCGCCCTGCTTGCCGTCGGTCAGCACGAAGCGGCCCTTCGCCTTGGCGACCCGCACCCCCGGCGCCGACGTGCGCACGAAGCGGCGGCCGCCGGCGGCGGGTGCGGGCGCCCCGGCCGGCGCGGGCGCGCCCGGCGCCGCCGCCGGCGATTCGGCCGGCCGCCCGGCCCTCTTTTCGGGTCCCGTCGCGTCGTCGGGCCCGGTCACGTCATCCGGCAGGGTCAGGCTCGCGTGCGGATGGCGGAAGGCGTCGGCGCCCTCGGCGAATCGGCGGCGCACCTGGTCCTCGCGCGCGAGCTCGGCGATCCGCTCGGCCAGCGCCGCGACATGGGCGTCCCGCGCCGCGCCCGCCGGCGGGACGGTCCTGCGGAACAGCGGGTCGTCGACCGCGCGCTCGTAGAGCAGGCTGACGAAGTCGAGCCCGATCGGCCCGACCACGCCGAAGGCCACGTGGATCGTGCCGGCCGATTCGGCCAGGGCGTCGTGGTACCAGCCGCGCGGGATGTAGAGCAGGTCGCCCGGCGCCATCCGGACCTCCCGGCTCAGCGGGCCCTTGTGGCGCTCGTGGAAGTCCTGGCCCAGGGTGCGGAAGCGCGGATGGGCGATCGGGTCGTCGAAATGCTTGCCGTAGATCCGCCAGGTCTTGTGCCCGGCGATGTGCAGGGCGAAGACCTCGTGGACGTCGAAATGCGACCCGAAGCCCGGCTCCGCCTGCCAGGAGCAGTAGAGATTCGCCTGCACCTTGGCGCCCAGCGTGTCGGCCAGCAGCCGGGCGACCCGCTTGATCCCGGGCGTCAGCTCGGCGATGTCGTTGAGCACCAGCGACGCGCCCGAGGCGAGCCAGCCGCGCACCCGGTCGAGATCGGCAACCCAGCCGTCGACGCCCTCGCGCGTGCGCTCGCGCCGGCAGTACTCCTCCGGCGTCAGGCGGCGGTTGTGGTGGACCAGGTGCAGGCTCGCCGGCCCCCAGATGCTCGACTGGTCGACCAGCGCGGTCAGGTCGGCCCAGGACATCACGCCGGCGAAGCGCTCCGGGTCGGGCGCGGGGACGTGCAGCGGGCGCGCGAAGCGCACGGTCTCCAGGAATTCGGCCGGGTCGGTGGGCGCGACGAGCGCCTCGAAGCTCTGCGGCGGCGACACCATGGCGGACAGCTTCCTCTTTCGGGGCCGGGGTCGGCGCGGGCATTCTATCCGGTGCGCCGCGCCGGCCAACCACCGGGTCGCCGCGCAGGCCCGCAACCCGATCGCCGAGCCCATGGACGACACGCCGACTCCCGACCCCGCTCCCGACACCGGCGACGCGCCGGCGCCCGAGGACATCGACCCGGCGGTGCGCGAGACGGTCGCCGCCAACCTGGCCGACATCCGCGCCCGCATCGCCGAGGCCGCGCGCGCCGCCGGTCGCGATCCGTCGGCGGTCACGCTGGTCGCGGTCAGCAAGGTCCAGCCGGCCGAGCGGGTGGCCGCGGCGCTGGCGGCCGGCCAGCGCGTCTTCGGCGAGAACCGGGTGCAGGAGGCGCAAGGCCGCTGGCCGGCCTTCAGGGCGCGCTATCCGGATATCCGCCTGCACCTGATCGGCCCGCTGCAGACCAACAAGGCCGAGGATGCGGTCGCCCTGTTCGACGAGATCGAATCGCTCGACCGGCCCAAGCTCGCCCGCGCGCTCGCCAGGGCGGGGGAGAAGGCGGGCCGGATGCCCGAGATCCTGATCCAGGTGAACACGGGCGAGGAGCCGCAGAAGGCCGGCGTGACGCCCGACGGGCTGGCCGACCTGCTGGCCCTGGCCCGGGACGCGCTGGGCCTGCCGGTGCGCGGGCTGATGTGCATCCCGCCGGTCGACGAGAACCCGGCCCTGCACTTCGCGCTGCTGGCCGAACTCGCCGCCGATCACGGGCTCGAGCGGCTGAGCATGGGGATGAGCGGCGACTACGAGACCGCCGTGCGCCACGGCGCGAGCCAGGTCCGTGTCGGCACCGCGATCTTCGGCGAGCGGGACACCGGGTGAGCGGTCACCGCGACACGGTGCGCGCCGGCGGCGCCGCGGGGCCGGAGAGGGCGGAGGACGCGAACCGGTCGATCGAGAGGCCGGCGATCTCCGGCGCCGCCGCCGGCCCGCCCGCGATGGCGGCGGCGAGCGCCCGGCCGACCGCCGGCGCGATCTTGAACCCCCCGCCGCTGTCGCCGGCCGCGAGATGCAGCCCCGCGACCGGCGTCGGCCCCAGGACCGGCCGTCCGTCCGGGCTGATCATGAAGCAGCCCGCCCAGCCGCCGCGCGAGGGGGTCCCGGCGGGCAGGTCGAAGCGCCCTTCCAGCACCGTTCGATAAAGCGCCACCGCCTCGGGCGCCAGGCTCTCCGGCGCGCCGGCCGGATCGACGCCGCGCACGCCGCCGCGCTCCGCGCCGACCAGGATGCCGCCGCCGGGCAGCGGCCGGAACCACCCCTCCTGCGGCCGGTCGAGCACGGCCGGGAAGACGGTCTCCAGCGACAAGTCGTACGGCCGGAACGCCGCGACCCGGGACAGATGGGGCACGAAGCCCGGATCGAGGCCGAGCGGCCGCAGCAGCGCACCCGCCCGCGCCCCGGCGGCGACCAGCGTGGCGCCGGCGGTCATCCGGCCTGCCGCCGTCTCGACCCCCAGGCACCGCCCGTCCACGACCGCCAGGGCGTCCGCCTCGATGCCGAAGGCGATCTCCACGCCGGCGTTCCGGCACGCGCCCAGCAGCGACGCGGCCGCGGCGGCGGCATCGGCGTAGCCGGCATCCGGCTGGAACAGGATCGGCCCGTCGGGCTCGCCAAGGCGCAGCCGGGGGACGAGGTCGGCGGCGAAGGCCGGGTCGATCTCCTCGACCGCCACGCCCCAGCCGCGCTGGCGCTCGGCGAGCGCCCGGGCCTCCGCCGCTTCTCCCGCGCCGGCGATCTCCACCAGCCCGGCCGGCACGAAGCCGCAGTTCCCGCCGACCTGCTCCGGCCAGTCGCGGAAGAGGGCGAGGGAGGCGAGCGCCAGCCGGGCCTCCTCGGCATTGTCGTAATTGGCCCGGAGCAGCGCGCCGCTGCGCCCGGTGGCGCCGGCCGCGAGCCCCGCCCGGTCGATCACCCGGACGCGGTCGATACCGGCCCGGCGCGCCTCCAGCGCCGCGAACAGGCCGGCGATGCCGGCGCCGACCACCAGCAGATCGGGCGCCGGGCTCATGGTCCGGCACTCACCGTGCCTGCCGCGGCGACGGCGGCCGGCTCGACCGCGCGGCCGCGATGCCACAGGCACCAGCGATGCCCGGCGAGCCGGCCCTGCGCGTCGAGCCGCAGGCGGCCGTAGGGCGTCTCCCAGACCGCCGCGTCGATCGTGTCGAGCACTCGCCGGCGCGCCCGCCCGTCCGCCGGGGACCAGGCGTCGAGGACCGCCCGCACGGCCAGGTAGGTCGTCTCGAGATAGGGCCCCGGCGCCCGGCCGAGCCGGGCGGCCGCCCGCTCCCGGATATCGCTCGCCGCCCGGTCGACCAGGCGGGTGCCGGGCCGGTCGAGGAAGACGGTGGCGGCGCGCGGCGCGATGTCCGGACGCTCGACCACGGGCGCGCCGTGGCTGTCGTCGGAGAAGACCAGGACGCCCGCGCGCGGCAGCCGGCCGCTGTCGACCACCGCCGTCGCGAAGTCCTGGGAGCCCAGCAGGAAGACGGGCGCCGCGCCCGGCCCGGCCTCGTCGCGCGGCAGGCCGCCGGCGCCGTACCGGTCCAGGATCCTGACCGTCGCCGTGCGGACCGCCGGATCGCCGGCCACGGCCCCCGACAGATCCCGGGCGAGGCCGGCGCCGTAGTTGTCGCGCTCGCCCAGGATCAGGATGGCGGGACCGGCCGAGCGGGCCGCCGCTTCGAGCACCGCGCGCTGCTCCGCGTCGCGGCCGAAGATCTGGCGCGTCGTCGGGCGGTCGGGCCCGCACAGGTCGTCGGCCGAGGAGCCGGGCGCCAGGAAGGCGATCCCGGCATTTCCGTAGACCTCCCCCGCCGCCATGGCGGTGCGCGAGCCGAAATGCCCGATCACGGCGTCGGGCGCGACGGCTGCGGCCTCGTGCGCCACGGCACGGGCCGCGTCGGGGTCGCGCCGGTCGTCGCCGATGGCCACGACCGGGCGAATCCCGGCGTCCTCGGCGGCGAGCGCGGTCGCGGCGAACAGGTCGGCGGCGTTGGGCCCTGCGCTTTCCGCCAGCACCAGCCGCGGCGCCGTCGGGTCGGCCGGGTCGGCGGAGGCGAGCCAGTCGGGAATGGCGAGCGACGGCGCGCGGCCGCCGGGACAAAGGCGCAGCGGCGCGACCATCGCCGGACCGGCCGCCGGTCAGGCGACCGACGCCACGGTCGGCCGGTCGTCCGCCGTGAAGGTGCGCTTGAAGTCGAAGGAGACCGGCGTCGGGCCGTGGTCGGCCAGATGCTCCAGCCGGCGGGCGGCGTCGCGCCAGACCGGCTGCTCGTCGGCCTCGATCCACCACATGCAGTAGGTCGGCTGGCCCTGGTCGGCGAACCAGGCTTTACGGTCGCGCAGGGCCGCGCGATGCAGGGGCCCGCGATAGGCGAAGGCACGCACCGCCTCCAGATCGGTCCAGATCGACAGGGTCTGGGCCTGGCGCGTGTTGCCGGGCGCCGTGCCGTCCAGATAGAAGCGCGGCACGGCGAACGGGCCCCAGTCGCCCCAGTTCTTCTCGAAATTCGAGGCCCAGGGGATGTCCGGCTCCGGCCGTGCCCGGTCGATGAAGCCGGGCATGCGCTCGGCCTCGGCGAAGACGTCGGGCGTACGGTCGTCGAACTCCTGCACGGCCGGGTCGCCATAGGGCGCGCGCAGGATGGAGAAGGTGTAGAAGGCGAGGCGGCGGGCCATGGCAGCCTTTCCGGGGACGGACGGTCGGACGGGGTCAGGACGCGGCGGCGGCCGGGGCCGCCATGCCGTCGCGCGTGGCGCGCAACGGGCTCAGGAACAGCGACGGCGGCAGGTCCGGGCGCCGGTCGGCGGCCAGGTCGCGCAAGGCGGCGCCGAGCCGCGCGGCGGCCGCCGGCATGACCGGATAGGCGGCCTCCGCGAAGCCGTGCAGCAGCGCCACGACGCCGGCGGCACGGGCCGTCGGGTCGGGGGCGGCATCGATCGCGCCGGCCCGCTCGGCCGCGAAGCGCAGCAGGTGCAGCAGGTCCTCCGCCGCCTGGCGCAGGTGGAAGCGCTCGACGGCGTAGCTCCGCGCGACGCGGCGAACGGCCCGCCCGGCGGCGTCGGCCAGCACGGGCTCGGGCGCCGCGCCGGCGAGCGGGCGGGCGCCCGCCGCCTCGTTCAGCGCCGTGGCCAGGCGGTGCCAGACCGAGGCGACCTCCGTCTCGATGACGGCGGTCATCTCCGCCTCGGTGAAGTTGCCCTTCTCGAAGCCGGGGGAATGCAGCGCCAGGAAGAAGCGGATCAGGTCCGGGTCGTGGCGGGCGACCAGGTCGCGGGCCCAGAGCACGTGACCCGCGCTGGTCGAGAACTTGGCGTTGTCGAGATTGTAGAACTCGTTGATCACCGTGGCGTGGGGCAGCCACGCGGTCTCCCCGGCCGCGGCATGCAGCGCGACATGAACGATGGCGTAGAAGTAGGAGTTGTCGTGGCCGAAGAAGTTGACCACGGCCGGCGGGCGCGGCGCCTCGGTCTCCTCCGCGGCGCGGCGGTAGCAGTAGAGCAGGTCGGCCATGACCTCCGCCCAGGCGTTGATCACCTGGCCGGGGAAGTCGGGATGCTCGACCGCGATGCCCCAGTCGCCCGGCAGGGTGACGGGGAAGTCGGCGAGCCGGCCGGCGGCCAGCGCGTCCTCCACCACCCAGCGGTAGCGCGGCCGGAAGCGCGGGTTGGCGGCGTAGAACGCGGCGATGGCGTCGCGCCAGCGCTCGACCTCGAGGACCAGGACGCGGACGCGGCGGATCTCCAGGTCGGTGTCGCCGGTGACCGTGTCGCGCGGGGCGAGGATGGTCTTCGCCGTGGTGACCGTCGTGCAGCCCTCGCACACGCCGCATTTGCAGGCGTCCAGGCAGACCGGGCAGAAGCCGGTGACGCCCGCCTCGTCGAGGAAGGCGCCGCGCGCCGGCGACCAGAAGAAGGGCATGTCCTTGGCGACCAGCGCGCCGTCGGCATGGAGGCGCAGGAACAGCTCGCGCGCGAACCGGTCGCTGTCCGCGTCGGGCTGGACATAGGCGTCGATGTCCGAGCCGTAGAGCCCGAGCGTCTCGACGATGTCGCGGCCGTTGCCGAGCGCCAGCGTCATGGGGTCGACGCCCTGGCGCTCGGCGGTGACGCGGACATAGGACTGGTTGGAATCGTTGTAGGTGGTCACGAAGACCGCCTTGCCCGCCTGCTTGTGCGCCTTGGCGAAGACGTCGGCGGCCAGGAACGGACCGGCGATGTGGCCGACATGCAGCCCGCCGTTGGGCGTCGGCGGCGGCAGGGTGACGATCAGCCGGTCGGGGGCGTCCGCCGGGGTCGGGATGCCGGCCGGCGCCGGTGCGTCTGGGTCGCTTCGGGTCATGGTCGCTCAGGCCGGAACCGGCCGCCCCTGATTGTCCCAGTAGATGTCGATCATGACGAAGGGAACGTCGGGTGAGGGATTGCTGAGGCCGTGCTTCCAGAAGCGCGGGATGTAGGCGACGTCGCCCGCCTCCAGCACCGTCGTCTCGCCGTTCATCGACAGCTCGATCGCCCCGGAGACGACGATGAACGTCTCCTCCTCGTCATGGGCGTGGGCGTCGACGGTCTTGCCGCCCTCGATGACCACCCAGATGACGCCGAACTCGCTGATCGGCCGGTGGGTCTCGACGTGGTCCGGCCAGGGGAACAGGCGGCGAAGCGCCACGCCGTACTCGTCGGTGAAGGCGGCCGAGGCGCCGCGGCGCACCAGGCTCTCCAGCGTCGGGAAGCGGCGGGCGTCCTCGGCCGACGGGCCGGCGGGCGTGGCGACTTCTGCGGTCATGGCGGCATGGACCTCGATTGCGCGATGGAACTCGGGCGGGGCGCGGCGGTGGGGGGCTCCGGTAGGCGCGGCCTACCCGACCGCCGCGGCGGCCGGGGTCGCGGGCGCGTCGTCGAGCAGCGCGTTCAGGATCGTCCAGGAGCGCACCGAGAGCAGGCTGATCGAGCCGGCGTCGCCGAAGCCGTGGGTCGACTCGCACACGCCGTTGAGCAGGATCGGCGGCAGGTCCGGCGCGCCCGGCGCCGGGTGGACGCGGAAGTCCCGGCTGACGGAGAGCGACCCGTCGCCCCGCTTGGCGCAATGGGGCGCGATGCCGTCGAGCAGCGGATGCCACGGCTCACGGCCCGGCCCGGTGCCGAAGTTGAGGAACCCGGTCGCCAGCAGCACCGCGTCGACGGTCAGTCGCTCGGGTCCGCCGGCGCCGTAGCGCGGAGCGATATCGAGGCCGATGCCGTCCTCGCCCGGCTCGACGCCGACGATGTCGCGGCCGGAATGCAGGGTCACGGTCTGCCGGCCGGTCAGTCGCTGCTCGTAGAGGAGATTGTGCAGGGCGCTGATGACGTCGTGGTCGGCGGCGCCGTAGTTGCTGCGCCAGAGTTCCTCGCTGAGCGCGCGCTGCGCGTCCTCCGACATGCCGTGGTAGTAGTCCACGAATCCCGGGAAATAGATCTCCTCGGTGAAGGGGCTCGTGTCCTTGAGCTTGTAGCTGAAGCTCCGGAAGATGTTCTCGATCCGCGTGCCAGGCGAGCGCCGGGTCAGGTCGAGCACGATCTCCACCGCACTCTGGCTGGCGCCGATCACCGCGACGCGGCCGAGCCGGCCCTCGTGGCGCCAGCGCGACACCGCGGTGAGATAGCGCGTGAGATGCGCGATCCGGTCGTCGTCGATCCCCTGGAAGATCGCCGGAATCAGCGGCGAGCGACCGGGTGCGAAGACCAGAGAGCGCGCGCGGATGCGCCGGCCGAGGCCGGTCGTCACCACCACCTCCGGGCGGCCATCCTCCCCCGTCGTCGGGGTCATGTCGACGGCGCGCTCGCCATAGGAGACGATCGGATCGAAATGTCGGGCCACCCAGCGGACATAGCGCGCGAACTCGGTGCGCGGCGGGTAATGCACGTCCAAGTTGAGATAGTCGAACAATCGTCCCTCGGCCTGTAGATAGCTCAGGAATCCGTAGGGGCTGCGCGGATTGCGCGGGGTGACGAAGTCGCGCAGAGGATTGTTCTGGATGTCCGTGCCTTCCAGCAGCATGTCCGGCTGCCAGTCCGGACCGGTGCGCGATTCCAGGAACAGCACCGAGCCGTCGAAGCCCGCCTCCTCCATGGCGACGGCGACCGCGATATTGGCCGGGCCGAAGCCGATCCCCAGGCAATCGACCCGCACCTCGCCGGTCTCGTCCGCCGGCGGGCGAGGGCCGACCGTGCCCGTCGGGGCAGGTCCCGAGGGGGATGGCGAGGTCGCGGCGCGCGTGAGGCGTTCGGCCATCGGCGATCTTCCCTGATTCGGATTCGAGCCAAAATCGCATATTCGCAAGAAGCACTACTTCGTTTTGAAAATGCCTGAAAGAAGGTGTGCATTCAAGGCTTGCTCAACGTCCGGTTCTACCCTATTTCTGGTTATGGATACGCCCGGCCTCACCCTGGGAAAGTATCATGCGCCGAAGCAGGCGCTTCCCGCGCGAGCCGGGCCGGCATCGGACGGAAGGGAGTTCGCGAAGTGCGCCAGTACGATGCGATCGTCGCGGGCGCCGGGGTGGCGGGCGCCACGGCCGCGCTGCTGCTGGCGCGCCGGGGCCTGTCCGTCCTCGTCGCCGACCGCAAGCCGGAGCGGGAATCCTACAAGCAGCTCTGCACCCACTTCGTGCAGCCCCATGCCCGCCCGGTGATGGAGAAGCTGGGGCTCTCCGCCGCGCTCGAGGGCATCGGCGGCGTGCCGACCAAGGCGGCGTTCTGGACCTCGGCCGGCTGGATCGATCCGCCAGGCGACTACGCCGTGGAGGCGGGCGAGAGCGACGGCGCGCTCACCGCGCTCAACATGGAGCGCCGGCTGGTCGATCCGTTCATGGTCGACCGCATGCGCGCGACGCCGGGGATCGAGCTGGCGCTGGGCACGGCCATCAGCCCACCCGAGCGGGGCGATGACGGCCTCTGGCGGGCCACGCTCGACGATTTCGGCCGGTCCGGCGGCGACGGGCTGCGACACGTGGCCGCGCCGGCGCTGATCGCCGCCGACGGCCGCCGCTCGCCCATCGCCAAGGCGCTCGACAACCGGGCCGAGCTGACGGGCGAGAACCAGCGCGCCTGCTTCTTCGCCTATTTCGAAGGTGTGCCGGAACCCGCCGGCAACCGGTCGCTGTTCTATCTGGGCGACCGGTCGATGGCCTTCCTCTATCCGCTGGGCGGCACGCGGGCGCTGCTCTCGGCCTATGTGCCCAAGGAGGAGGGGGAGGCCTGGCGCGGCGACGACCAGGTCGCCCGGCTGGTCGCCCTGTTCGAGAGCTTCCCCGACTGCCCGGACCTGAGCGCGGCGCGCCCGGTGACGCGGATGCGCGGCTATCGCGACTACCCGAACCTGGTCCGCCGGCCCGTGCATCGCGGCGCGGCCTTCGTCGGCGACGCCGCCCTGTCGCTCGACCCGATGAGCGGGGTCGGCTGCTCCTTCGCGATGACGACGGCGGACATGGCGGCCGACGCCCTGGCCGAGGTCCTGGTGCCGGGCGAGACACCCGCGCCGGATGCGGTGGACACGGCGCTGGAGGCCTACACCGCGCGCTTCGACGCGTTCTTCCCGCCCCATGCCAAGGGGATCATGGCGGATTCCGTGATCGCCAAGACGCCGGAGACGGTGCGCGACGTCTATGCCCGGATCGTCGCCGATCCGGACCTGCAGCGCCGGTTCATCGCCCTGACCGGCCGGCTGGTGTCGCCGAGCGCGTTCCAGCGCGCCTACCTCATGGCCGGCATCAAGGCCAAGAAGGCGGCCACCGCGGCCCCGGCGGCCGCTGCCGCCGACGCCTGAGCCGCCGACGCCTGAGCCGGGTTGGCCACGGCGGCGCCGCGCCGCCGACCCGCTCCGACAACCACCCCTTCGCCCGCCGACTGGACGCAGCCCCGATGACCGTCGACACCGCCGCCGCCCCCGCCCGTCCCGCCGACCGGGCTTCGGACGGCCCTGCGCCGGGACGCGACGCCTTCACCTACGAGACCCGGCGCCTGATCGCCGATCCGGCGCCGCTGGCGGTCAAGGGCTGGACGATCAAGCCCTACCGCATCGCGCTCGACGATCCGGGCGAGGTCGAGGCGGTGCGCGCGGCGGACATGCCGGCACTGCTGGACGCCCTGCTCGACGCACCGGCGGACCCGGATTTCCACGGCCCCGGCTTCGCCGTGCTGCACCGGGCGCGCGACGGCAGCTACCTGCTCGCCGGCACCTGGTACCAGGGTCACAACCTGGCCAGCGTCACCCGGCGCGTGGTCGAGACCGACGCGGCGCCCGGCTTCCGGCTGGAGGCGATGCCCCACGGCCTGCTCGCCTGCATCTGGGAGATGGCGGTCTACATCCACGAAACGCAGGCCTGGACCCGGGCCGTGATGGCTTCGGGCAAGGGGCCGGCGGGCTTCGACGACTACTACGCCTGCACCACGGGCGGCGTGATATGACGGCCCGGCCGGCGATACGGCCGATGGCGCCCGGCGACCTGGCGGAGGTCGTCGCGCTCTGCGCCCTGCACGCCGAGTACGAGAACCAGCCCTATCGCGAGGACGGCCAGGCGGCCCGCCTGCACGCGGCGCTGTTCGGCGAGCCGCCGCTGCTGTTCGGCTGGGTCGTGGATGCCGGCGACCATCTGGCCGGCTACATGACCGCGGTGACCGAGTTCGCCACCTGGCCGGCGCGGTCCTTCGTCTACATGGACACGCTCTATCTGCGCGAGGCGTGGCGCGGCCAGGGCCTCGGCCGGGCGCTGATGGAGACGCTGGCCGCCTTCGCCGCCGATCGCGGGCTGGGCGAGCTGCAATGGCAGACGCCGCCGGACAACGCGTCCGGCATCGCCTTCTACCGCCGCATCGGCGCGCGTGAGCTGCCCAAGAGCCGCTTCGTCCTGCCGGTGCCCGCCGACGGGCCGGCGCTGGCGGGGCGCGACCGGGAGTCCGTGGGATGACCGCCGAGGCCGCCACGACGTCCGCCGGCGCTCTGGGCCCGGTCGGACGGGGCCTGGTCGACGACCTGGCCGAAGAGATCCTGGAGCGCGACCGCGCCTTCGCCGCGACGCTGAACCTCACGTTGCCGCCGGCCGACACGATCCTGCCCGAGGCCGAGGCCCGGGCGCTGGCCGACCGGCTGGCCGCCGGGCGGGCGCGTCTGGCGGAGCATGGGCTCGACCTGCGCATGGCGGGCGACGACCCGGCCTCGGACGCGCCCGACCCGCTCGGTACCGTGGTCCTGGCCGGCCTGGTCGACGCCGCGCGCGCGGATGCGGGCCGACTGGACCTGGCGCCGGCGCCGCGCGATCCCCGGCCGGTGGAGACGGTGCTGGCCGAGGACTACGAGACCACGGTCCTGCCCTCGGGCCTGCGCATGTTCGTCGCCCGGCGGCCGGGCCGGCCGCTGCTGGTGATCAGTGCGCTCGGCATCCCGGTCGGGCTGTGGCAGCGCCTGCTCGCCGACGCCGAGGGGCCGTTCCGCCCGATCCTGGTGGAGACGCGGTGCGGCGACCCGATCACCGGCGGCATGCGCTCCCCGGCCGCGCTGACCCGCCACGCCGCCGACCTGGCCGAGGCGCTGCGCGTCGCCGGCTTCGAGACGGTCGATGTGCTCGCCTGGTGCAATGGCGGGCGCATCGCCGTCGACCTGGCCCATCGGCTGGGCGACCGGATCGGCGCGGTCGCGCTGTTGTCCACGACCCTGCGCGGCACGGCGGGCATCGACGACGCGCCGAGCCCGTTCGAGGAGAACCTGGAGAAGATCTTCACCCGGGTGCGTGCCAAGCCCGACTTCGCCGGCGCCATGACGCGGTTCCTGGCCCAGCTCTTCACCCCGCCGGACTGGAGCGGCTTCGGCGAGGACAGCGCCGGGCTGGCCGCGGCCTTCCTCGGCCGCCCGCGCGAGGCCCATGCACGGGCGCTCGGCACGCCGATGGCGACGGGCGAGGACCTGCTGAACTACGCCGCGCGAACGCAAGCCGACGAGGCCTATCCCCTGCGCGAGGCGCTGGCGGCGCTACCCCACCCGACGCTGGCCGTCACCGGCGCCCAGGACCAGGTGATCGCCAACGACGCCACGCTGTCGGCCCTGGCGCTGGTGCCGGGGGCGCGGTGGATGACTCTGGACGGCGCCGGCCACTACATCCAGGACCTGCAATACGCCTATCTGCGCGCGGCCCTGTCGGCGTTCTTCGCCGATCCCGAGGGCGCCGCGCTCGACGGCCCGGCGCGCGTCTCGGCGACCGGCCGATCGGACCGGGGGCTCGAGGCCTGCGGGCCGGAGTGGCGCTACCGTGCCGGGCCGGCGACGCCCCATGGCGCGCGGCTGCCGCTCGCCCGGCTCTTCTCCCATGCCGCGGAGACCCGGGGCGGGGCCGACGCCATCGCCGATGGCGGCGTCACGCTGAGCTTCACCGATCTCGAGGCACGCTCGGGCGCCCTGGGCGCGCGGCTCGCGGCGGTGGGGGCGGCGCCGGGGCGCGCCGTCGCCGTGCTGGCGGAGAAGCGGGCCGTCATGGCGGTGGCCGCCGGCGGCATCTGGAAGGCCGACGCGGTCTACGCCCCGCTCGACGCGGAGAGCCCGGCGGGCCGGCTCGCCGATTTGTTCGACCAGCTCGGTCCGGCGGCGGTGATCGGGTCGCGCGCCCGGCTCGACGCCCTGGCCGAGGCCGGGATCGCCGAGGGCCTGCCCACCGTGGCGTTCGAGGAGATCCTGGAGGCGGGCTTCGCCGAGGCGGCGACCGACGCCGCCCTGCCAGTGCCGTCGGACGACGAGGACCGGCCGGCCTATGTGCTGTTCACCTCGGGCTCGACCGGGACGCCCAAGGGCGTGCAGATCAGCCATCGCGCGCTGCTCGACTACTTCCACAACCACAACCGGGTGCTGCGCTTCGGCCCGGACGCCCGCGTGTTCTCGCTGGCGCCGTTCCATTTCGACGTCTCGATCGAGGACACGCTGCTGCCGCTGTCGCTGGGCGCCTTCGTCTACCAGTTCCGCGGCATGCCGGTCGGCCCGCTGATGCGCAAGGTGCTGGAGCGCGAGCGGATTACCCATCTGATCGCGGTGTCCAGCCTGCTGGCCCTGATCACCGGCGACGGCGAGGCGGTCACGCCGGAGAGCCTGCCGGCCCTGCGCATGGTCATGACCGGGGCGGAGGTCTGCGACCCGCGGCTGATCGACCTGTGGGTCGAGCGCCTGCCCGGCGCCCGGGTGATCAACGCCTACGGCCCGACCGAGGCGACCATCGTCTGCCTGACCCACACCATCGAGCGGCCTGAGCCCGAGCGCACCAGCGCCTATCCGATCGGCCGGCCGCTCGACGGGGTGACGATCCGGCTGGTCGACCAGGGCGACCGCGAGATCACCGAGCCCGACCGGATCGGCGAGCTGCTGATCGGCGGCAGCCAGGTGATGATCGGCTATCTGGGCCAGGCCGAGGCGACGGCGCGCGCCTGCCCGGTGATCGACGGCGCGCGCTGGTACCGCACCGGCGATCTCTGCCACTTCGACGCCGAGGGCCGGGTGGTCTATGTCCAGCGCGCCGACGACATGGTCAAGCTGGGCGGCCGGCGCATCCATCTGGGCGAGATCCGCCACCAGGCCCTGGCGCTCGACGGCGTCGCCCGCGCGGCGGTCGGCCTGATCCTGGCCGAGGAGCAGCCGACGATCGCGCTGGCCGTCGTCCAGCGCGCACCCGGCGCCCCGACGCCCGAGGACGTGCGCGCCGCGCTCGCCGCCCGGCTGCCCGCCTACATGATGCCCGGTGTCGTCGCCACGACCGACGAGGCGCGCCTGACCGCCAGCGGCAAAACCGACGAGCGCCTGCTGATCCGCGCGGTCGAGGCCGGCGTGCGCCGCCACGGCCTGGCCGACGGCCCGCTGGCCGAGCTCGCCGCTGCGGACGGCGCCGCCTCGGCCCCCGCCGATCCGGGTCTCCCCGATACGGCCCACTCCGACCAGGAGCCTGCCCGATGACCATTTCCTTCGACGCCCTGTGCGAACTGGTGCGCGGCGCCGTCTCGACCCTGCCGGCCGAGAAGAGTCTGAGCGAATCCGACGGCCTGACGGCGCTCGGCATCGACTCGATCACCACGCTCAACATCGTGATGGAGGCCGGCGAGCGCTTCGAGCTCGACCTCGAGCGGCTCGACGAGGACACGCCGCCGCCGACCACGCTGGGCGAGCTGCGCCAGCTCCTGATCGATCTGAGCCCCGTCACGTCGGCGGCGTGAGGCGCTCGTGAGCGCGGACGCGCCAGCACGGGCGGCCGAGGCGATCGAGCCCGGCGTCGCCGACCCGGACACCGGGCCGGGCGGGACCCTGGCCGCCGGGTTCCGGCGGATCCTGGCCGCGCGCCGCGTCGCGGGGCCGTCGCGGATCGCCGATCTGCGCGCCGATCCGGCCGCCGCGCGCGCCGCGCAGAAGCGGTTCGTCGCCCTGTTCGCCGGCGCCCCCGACGCCCGCGCCCGGGTCGCCCCCGACCGGCCGCGCGGCCGGATCGCCCTGATCCGCGTGACGCGGAGGGAGACCGCGCCCGGCGCCGGCACGGCGGTCTTCGTCCATGGCGGCGGCTTCGTCTTCCACGACGTGGAGACCTTCCTGCCGCTGATCACCCGCCTGGCGGCGGAGACCGGCCGCACGATCATCGCGCCCGACTATCCCAAGGCGCCAGAATGCGACCCGGCGGCGCTCGTCGCCGCCCTGGTCGACGCGGTCGAGGACGCCGCGCGCGCGGCGGCGGCCGCGGGCCGCGGGCCCGTCCGCCTGATCGGCGATTCCGTCGGCGCGGCGGTTGTCCTGCGGGCGGCGCGCGACCGGCTCGACGCGATGGCGCCGCCGCTCGACCTGATCAACCCGATGCTCGACCTGGACGGGACCCGGCCGTCGGCCAGCCACGCGGCCTACGGCACCGGCCATCTGCTGGAGGCCGGGCATCTCGACTGGTTCCGGGAGCTGACGGCGGCCGGCTTCGGGTCCGGCTTCCGGCCGCTCGATTTCGGCCCGGCGGACTTCGCCCGCCTCGGCCCCATCGCGCTGTGGTCGGCCGCTTGCGACCCGCTGGCCGACGAGGCGGGTGCCTTCGCCGAGGCCGCGGGCGCCGCCGGCCATCCGGTCCGGCGCGTGGTGCTGCCGGCCGTGCCCCACGACTTCGGCCTGTTCGCCGCCGCCGTGCCCGAGGCCGAGGCGGCGGTCGGGGTCCTTTGCGCCGGCCTGCGCGACGGCCCGGCGGCGGCCCGCGCGCCATCGGCCCCGGCGGAGGAGGCGACCCCATGACGCCGCCCGATTCCCGCGCCCCCGACACGCCGAGCCCGGAGGCCGAGCGCGCGCCGGAGGCGAGCGCCCTGCGCGACCGGCTGGAGGCGATCTGGCGCGAGATCCTGGTCCTGGACCGCGCCATCGACGACCGGGAAAGCTTCTTCGAGATCGGCGGCCATTCGCTCGCCGCCTCGCTCGTGCTCTTCGAGCTGGGCGTGGAGACCGGGATCGAGTACCCCGTCCGCCTGTTCTTCCGCAATCCGCGGCTGGGCGACCTGGCCGACGCGCTGGCCGCCTACGATCCGGCGGAGGAGCCGGTCGAGAATCCGGGGGACGGAGAGGCCGCCGAGGCGGCGAGCGAAGGCGCCGAGCCGGCCGTGCCGGTCCGCGCCGACGGGGCGGTGCCGCTGTCCTGGCAGCAGCGCCAGCTCTGGCTGATCGACCGGCTGGAGGGGCCCAGCGCGCAGTACACCCTGCCGCTCACCCTGCGCTTCGACGGGCCGATCGAGCCGGACCGGCTGGCTGCGGCCTTCGCCCGGGTGGTCGCCCGGCACGACGCCCTGCGCACCGTCTACCGCCTGGACGGGGACGAGCCGGTGCAGATCGTCACCGAGGCGACGGTGACGCCGCCGATCGTCGACCTGTCCGACGCGGATCCGTCGGCGGCCGAGCGGGCCGCGTCGGCGGAGCGCGCGGCGATGGCGGGCACCGTCTTCGCCCTCGACGCCGGCCCGCCGCTCGCCGCCCGGCTGATCCGCCTGGGGCCGGAGCGCCACGAGCTCCTGATCGCGGTCCACCACATCGCCTTCGACGGCTGGTCGGCGGACATCCTGGTCGAGGCGCTGGCCACCGCCTACGACGCCGAGGGCGGCGATGCGGAGGGTAGCGAGACCGGGGCGATCGCGGCGGAGGCCGAACCGGCCCCCTCCTATCTCGACCACACGCGGGCCGAGGCCGAGCGGCTGGCCGGCCCGCGCGGCGCCGCGCTCGACGCCTTCTGGCGCGACTACCTGGCCGAGGCCGACGAGCCGGGCGACCCGCTGCCGGACCGGCCCGGCGGGCTCGGCCGGCGGGGGCCGGCCGCGGTGGTGCGCGACAGCCTGGACGGCGCGGCGGCCGAGGCGGCCAAGACCCTGGCGACGGCCTGCGACACGACCCTGTTCACCGTCCTCTTCGCCCTCTACGGCCGGCTGGTCGGGCTGCATGCCGGCCGGGACCGGGTGGTGCTCGGCACGCCCATGGCCAACCGGACGACCCGGGCGGCGACGCGGGCGATCGGCTACTACGCCAATTCCCTGGCCCTGACGGCGAGCGCGCGCGGCGACCTGACCGCGCGCGACCTGATGGCGGAGACGGCGGCGGGCATCCAGGAGGCCTTCGCCCACCAGGACATGCCCTTCGCCCGGGTCGTGGAGCGCCTGAACCCGCCGCGCGCGGCGGGGCGCAACCCGATCTTCAACACCGTCTTCGTCCTCCAGCACAAGCCGGCGGTCCAGGGTCGCGTGGGCGAGGCCACGGTCGGCGCCGCGCCGGTCGACCAGGCGGTCGCCAAGTTCGACCTGATCCTCAACGTCCTGGTCCGCGACGATCGGGTGGTGCTGGAGTTCGAATACGACACGGCGCTGTTCGACGCCGACCGGATCGCCGCGCTGGCGGCTCAGTACCGTCACCTGGTCGCCGCCGCGGCGGCCGAGCCGGACCGGCCGCTCGGCGAGCTCGACATCCTGCCCGACTGCCAGGCGGCGCCGACCCGCGCCGCCTTCGACGCGCTGGCCGAGCCGCCGGGCCATGCCAGCGTCGCCGCGGCCTTCCGGGCAGCCGCCGCCGCCCATCCCGAGACGCCGGCGGTGATCGCGGAGGAAGGCGCGTTCGCCTATGCCGCGCTCGACGCCTGGACCGACCGGCTGGCGGCCGGGCTGGCCCATGCCGGCGTGGCGCCCGGCGACCGGGTCGCCGTCGCCCTGCCCCGGGGCGCCGGGGCGATCGCCGCCTATCTCGCCTGCGCCAAGGCCGGCGCGATCTACCTGCCCCTGGCCGTGGCCGACCCGCCGGAGCATCTGGCGGCCCTGCTGGCGAGCGCCGAGCCGCGCCTGGTGCTGGCCGAGGACGCGGCGCTGGCCGAGCGGCTGCGCGCGGCGACGGACGGCGCCGTCACCTTGCGCGGGCTCGACGGGCTGGCGCGGACCGACGCCGCGCCGCCGGCCGCGCCGGAGGATCGCGACCACCCGCTCTACGTCATGTACACCTCGGGCTCGACCGGCGTGCCGAAGGGCTGCCTCGTCGCCCAGGACGGCGTGCTGCGCCTGGCGCTGCAGGCCGACTACGTGACGCCGGCGCCGGGCATGCGGGTGCTGCACGCCTCGGCCGTCGCCTTCGACGCGGCGACGTTCGAGATCTACGTCCCGCTGCTCGCCGGCGGGACCGTCGTCGTCCACCCGGACGGCCCGTTCGATCCGGACGCGGTGCTGGAGACCGTGGCGCGCCACCGGGTCGACACGATGTGGCTGACCGCCGGCGCGATCGAGGGGCTGGCGGCCCGCCGCGCGCCCCTGCCGGGCAGCCTGGCGACGCTGCTGACCGGCGGCGACGTGCTGCCGCCGGCGGCGATCCGGCGGCTGATGGAGCGCCATCCGGGCCTGGCGATCGTCAACGGCTACGGCCCGACGGAGAACACGACCTTCACCTGCTGCGACCGCATCCCGGCAACGTTCGACGGGGAGCGGCCGCTGCCCGTCGGCCGGCCGATCCGGGGCACGGCGGTCGCCATCCTGGACGGCGAGGGCCGCGCGCTCGGGCCCGGCATGCCGGGCGAGCTGGTCGCCTATGGCCTGGGGGTCGGGCTCGGCTATCTGGGCCGGCCGGACCTGACGACGGCGCGCTTCGGCACCGACCCGGCGACGGGCTGGCGCTTCTACCGCACCGGCGACCTGGCGCGCTGGCGCGCCGATGGCCGGATCGACTTCCTGGGCCGGCGCGACGGACTGGTGAAGATCCGCGGCTTCAGAATCGAGATCGGCGCGGTCGAGGCGGCGCTGGCGCGCGCGCCCGGCGTCGAGGCGGCGGCGGTCACGGTCCATGGCGACGCCGCGGCGGAGAAAGTCCTGGTCGGCTGGATCCAGGGTCCGGCCCGGCCGGAGGCCGTGGCCGAGGCGATCGCCGACACGCTGCCCGGGCCGATGCGACCGGCCCGGCTGCTGTCGGTCGAGGCGCTGCCGCTCAACCGCAACGGCAAGGTGGACCGGACGGCGCTGGCGGCGGGCTTCACCGACGCGGCCGCGGCATCGCGCGCAGCGGGGGGCGACGATCCGGAGAGCCCGCCGGAGGGGCCGGTGGAGACGGCGATCGCCGATCTCTGGGTCGAGGTGCTGGGCCTGCCCGGCCGGCCCGATGCGACGCGCGGCTTCTTCGATCTCGGCGGCCATTCGCTCGCCGCCATGCGGCTGTCGGCCCGGCTGTCGACCGCCTTCGACCGGGATGTACCGCTGCGTGCCGTGATCGAGCATACGACGATCCGCGAGCAGGCGCGCCTGCTGGGCGAGGCGGCGGTCGCGCCCTCCGGTGCCGGAGCTGCCGAGATCGCCGGGGTCACGCGCCTCGCCGACGCCCCTGGCGGCCCGGACGGCGGTCCGGCCTCGGACGCCGTGCCGACGGTCTGCCTCGCCGGCATCGGTGGGCAGGCGGCGGCCTTCCTGGCGCTCGCCGCGACACTGCCAGACGCGGCGCGGCCGGTCCTGGCGATCGAGCCGCCCGGCGCCGGCCCTGGCGAGGCGATGCCGGAGACGGTCGAGGCCATCGTGGCGGGTGTCCTGGGCCGCCTGTCCGAGGCCGTTCCCGACGGGCCGGTGCGCCTGGTCGGCCATTCCTTCGGCGGTCGGCTCGCCTTCGAGGCGGCGCGGCGGCTGGCCGCGGAGGGCCGGGACGTGTCCCTGGTGCTGCTCGACGCCCTGCCCGGCAACGACCCGGTGGACGTGCGCGCGCCGGGCTTCGACCTCGACCCGGAGGGCGTGGCCGGCTGGCTGGTCGCCGCCGCCGGGCTCGCGGTGCCCGAGGGTGCCTCGGCCCGCGCGGTGCTGGAGTCGAGCGGCATGGTCGCGCCCGATCGGGTCGACCGGCTGATCGCCCTGACCCGGGCCCAGGTCGCGGCCAACGCCGCCTATGACGCCGGGTCGGCGCGGTTCGAGGGCCCTGCGCGGCTGGTCTTCGCCGAGCGGAGCCTGATCGGCCGGGCGCCGGCCGAGGCGGTGCGCGCGGCGCTGGCCCGCGCGTGCCCCGGCGCCGAGGCGGTGGCCGTGCCGGGCGACCACTTCTCCATGCTGCGCGACGGCGCCGCGCTGGCGGCGGCCTGCGGCCTCTCCGTCGAGAACGGAAAGCAATATTCCACGGCCAGGGCCCGATGAGCGCCGCCAGCCCATGCGGGCGTGGCTTGCCCGTCCGGTGCGCAGCCTATAGGCCCGATCCGGGTCGCCGGATTCGCGAAAGAGGCGATCCCCCTGCCTCCTGCTCCCGAGCGCCCTTTCCCCGACCGGACGCCGCGCCATGAACCCGCTCCACTACGGCTACGTCGCCGTCTTCATCTTCGTAACGGCCTTCAGCGCGGTGTTCGTGAACATCCGCTTCACCGAGGCCTCGTCGATCCTGATCACGTTCTCGACCTTCATCTTCTGCTGGGCGCTGTTCCTGGGGCTGGACCGGCACCGGCTGGGCCATCTCGTCCGGCTGGCGCGGCAGGAGAAGGCGGGGTATTTCGCGATCAACATCGCCACTCTGCTGAGCTGGGTCGGCATGTTCCAGGCGCTCAAGCTGGTCGCCGCGCCGGTGCAGACCGTGGTCTACATGTCGATCATCCCGGCGGTGACGGTGTTCCTGAGCGGGGAGTGGCGGGAGTTCCCGCGCTGGCCGCTGGTCGCGGTGCTGGCGATCGGCATCCTGGGCATGAACGTCGCCTACGCCCATCCGACGATGACGGGGCCGGCGATGAACGACCAGCTCCTCGGCGTCTTCGTCGCGCTGGCGGCGGGCAGCTGCGGGGCGCTCTACATCGTCGCGTCGAGCCGGCTGCAGAAGCGCAACGACCTGACCACCAACGACCTGATCGCCGCCCGGCTGCCGATGCTGCTGGTCGTCACGGGCGCGGTGTGCATTCCCGAGCTGATTTCGGTCTTCTCGCTCGAGTTCGTGGCCAAGGCGCTGCTGCTGACCGCGACGGCGGTGATCATCCCGGTCTGGACGCTGCAGCAGTCGATCCTGAAGATCGGCGGAGTGCGCACCTCGGTGCTCATCCCGCTGGTGCCGATCACCGCGCTGGCGCTGGAATGGCGCGAGGGCGTGCCGGTCTCCGTCCCCGCCCTGGTGAGCATCGGCCTGCAATGCGCCGCCATCATGTGGGTGTCCTGGGTGCTGGCCCGCCTGCGCCAGGCCAAGCCCGCCACCCCGCAACCCGCCGCCGCCACCGCCGCCGAGGCGCAGACGGCGCGGGAGTAGTCGGGCGGCGCCGGAGGCCGGGGCGAGAGGGCCGGCCGCGCCGGCCGGCATTGCCGGCGCGCCGGCGTTTCCCGCGAGAGGGAGCGGAGACTCCTCCGGTGAACCGGGTGGTTCATTCGGGAGGTGACCGATTTGCGCCTGCGGGTGCGCCGACGTCCGGGCCTAATCTGGCGGCGTCATCGGTTCCGGCATCCGTCGATCCGGCACCGTTCCGCCCCCGGCGCGCAAAGGACCGATACCGGCGCCATGGCTCCGTCCGATTTCGCCCGGCCGGCGACGCCCGAGGGCGTGCCCGAGTCCCCGTCCCGAGACGCGCCCGGCGCGCCGCCGGGCCGGCCCGATGCCGGCGTGAATGCCGACGAAAGGTCGGACTCGGCCGGCGAGGCCGCGGCGCCGCTGGTCTCCGCCGTCATCTGCACCCGCAACCGGGCGGATCTGGTCGTCCGCGCGGTGCGCTCGGCGCTCGCCCAGACCGAGCCGCGGATCGAGGTCATCGTCGTCGACGACGGCTCGACCGACGCGACGGAGGCGGTGCTGGCCGCGATCGACGACGACCGCCTGCGCGTGATCGTCGGCGCCGAGCGGTGCGGCGCCAATGTCCGGCGCAACCAGGGCATCGCCGCGGCCTGCGCGCCGGTGGTGGCGCTGCTCGATTCCGACGACTGGTGGGCGCCCGACCGGATCGCCCGGGCGCTCGCCGTCCTGCGGGACCAGGATGCGGAACGCACGGTCGTCCTCGCCCGCGCCCATTTCGTGCGCGGCGGGCAAGTCTTCGCCGACCCGCTGCCGCCCAAGCCCGCGGACCGGCCGGTCGCCGACCATGTCTACCGCCACGGCGGGGCGCTGCAGACCAGCGGCATGATGGTGCCGACCGCGCTCGCACGCGCGGTGCCGTTCGACGAGACTCTCGCGGTCAACCAGGACACCGATTTCCTGATGCGGCTGGAAGCCGCCAGCGCGCGCATCGTGCAGACCGAGGACCGGCTCTACTATCTCGACGTCTCGCCGCGCGCCGACCGGACCACGCTGAACCCGGCCGTGATCGACGCCTCGCGCGCCTGGTCCGCGCGTGCCGGCGCCCGGTGGCCGCGGCTGACGCGGCGCGGCTATCGCATGCACGACCTGACCCGGCGCTACCTCGCGGCCGGGCGGCGGGGCCGGGCGCTGGTCACCTGGCTCGGCTGCGTCGACCCCCGGCTCGATCCGCGCGGCCAGCTCCGCATCCTGCTGCAGATCCTGTTCGTCGCGGAGGATCCGGCGCCGCTGCGCCGGCTGCGCGCCCTGCGTGACAAGCTTCGCGGCGGCGACCGGGACGCCGAGCCGGGCACGGACCGGCCCGCGTCCGGCATGGCCGCCATGCCGCCCGGGCGCGCACGGGAGGGAGGCCGCTCGTCATGACGCTGGCGACCACGCCGCTGGCGCGCCCGTCCCTTGCGCGCGACGCGCTCGATCTCGTCACCGCGCCGAGCCAGGCGCCGACCCGGGCGGCCGAGGCCCGGCTGCGCGTGGCCATGCTCGTGAACTTCTTCCCGGTCGTCTCCGAGACCTTCGTGCTCAACCAGGCCGCCGGCCTGCTCGACCGGGGCCACGAGGTGGACATCTTCGCGCTCTGGGGCCTGCAGCCGCCGGGCCCGGCCGACCACGGCATCCTCGCCACCCACGGCCTGCGCGAGCGCGCCTTCGACCCGGCGATTCCCGCGAACAAGGCCGTACGGCTGGCGGCGGCGGGGCGCCCCCTCGCCCGGGTCCGCGCGACGCGGGGCGTCTCCGCGGCCGGTGTGCTCTCCCCGCTCGCCCACGGCAAGCGGGCGGTCAATCTGCGCATGCTGTTCGAGGCGGCGATGTTCCTCGACCGGCCGTCGGCGGACATCGTCCACTGCCAGTTCGCGACGCTGGCGCCCTACGCGCTCGCCCATCGCCGGGCGGGCAGCCTGCGCGGCCGGATCGTCGCCCATCTGCGCGGCTACGACGTCACCCAGGAGGTCGCGCGCCTGGGCCGAGCGGTCTATGTCGACCTGTTCCGCGAGGTGGACTACGCCGTCGCCAATTCCCGCTTCCTGGCGGCGCGGGCGCTCGAGCTCGGCGCGCGGGAGGAGCGGCTGGCGATCGTGCCCTCGGCGATCGACGTCGGTCGCTTTCCGTATCGTGAGCGGCGCCCGGCGGCCGACGGCCCGATCCGGCTGATCAGCATCGGCCGGCTGGTCGAGAAGAAGGGCATGGCCTATCTGATCGACGCGGTTGCCCGGCTGCGCCGCCAGGACTACCCGGTCGTGCTGCGCATCGTCGGCGACGGCCCGCTGCGCGCCGAGCTGGCGCACCGGATCGAGGCGGCGGGCCTGTTCGACCACGTGACGCTGGTCGGCGCCCTGTCGCACGAGCGCCTGGTCGCCGAGCTCGACGCCGCCGATCTCTGCATCGCCGCCTCGGTGACGGCGGCGAGCGGCGACGCCGACGGGCCGGTCAACACGCTCAAGGAGGCCATGGCCGCCGGCCTGCCGGCGATCGGCACCCGCCACGGCGGCATCCCCGAGCTGATCGAGGACGGGGCGACCGGCTACCTGGTGCCCGAGCGGGATCCTGCGGCCCTCGCCTTCCGCATCGCCGGGCTGATCGAATCGCCGGATCTGTGGGGCGCCTTCGCCCGGCGGGCCCGCGCGAAGGTGGAGGCCGAGTTCGACGTTCCGGCGGTCACGGACCGGCTGGTCGACATCTATCGCCAGTGCCTGTCGTGAGCGGCGGGGCGCGAAATCGGCGGCCGGCTCCCGGGCCGGCCGGGAGATCGCCATGTCCATAGCCCGGGCCGCCGCGCGCGGCGCCGCCTGGAGCGCCGGGGGGACCTGGATCCAGCTCGTCACGGCGCTCGTCACCCTCGGCCTGGTCGCCCGCATCCTGGGCCCGGAGCCGTTCGGGCTGACGGCGCTCGCCTGGATCGTCGTCGGGCTGGGCGAGGTGCTGCTGGTCGGCGCGCTGACCGAGTCCCTGATCCAGCGCGACCGGATCGAGGCGGGCCACCGCGACGCGATCTTCTGGCTGCTCCAGGCGATCGCGTTCGGCTTTCTCGGGCTCACGGTCGCGGGCAGCGGCCTGTTCGCCGCCGCGGTCGGTGCGCCGGCGGTCGGCCCGGTACTGGCCGTCAGCGCCTGCGTGCTGCCGATCGCCGCGGCCTATGCCGTGCCCGAGGCGATCCTGATGCGCGAGATGCGCGTGCGCGCGGTCGTCCTGGCCGGCAACGCGGGCGGCATCCTCGGCAGCCTCGCCGCCATCGCGCTGGCCGTCGCCGGGGCGGGGGTGTGGAGCCTGGTCGCCATGCAGATCGTCTCCCAGGCGGTGCGGACGATCGGCGTCATGGCGGCCGCGCGCTGGCGTCCGGGCTTCGCCGGCCGGCGCCGGCATCTCGGCGACCTCTTCGCCTTCAACATCCGCGTCGCCGCCGCCCAGGTGGCGGGCTATGCCGAGCGCGCGGCGCCGCGCGCGGTGATCGGCGTCATGCTCGGCACCGAGGCGCTCGGCCTGTTCAGCCTGGCGCTGCGCCTTCAGGACTACCTCCACACCGCGGTCGTCCAGCCCATGGCGCGAATCGCCATGCCGGCCGTGTCGCGCGCGCGCGGCGACGCGGCCGGCTTGCGGCGGCTGATGGCCGGTGCGATCGGGCTGTGCGGGGCGGTGTCCTTCCCGGTGTTCCTCGGCTTCGCGGCGGTCGCGCCGGTGGCGATCCCCCTGGTCTTCGGCCCGCAATGGACGGCCGCCGTCGTGCCGGCCCAGCTCCTCGCCATCGTCGGGCTCCGCCGGGGCATGACCGCCTTCAACGGGGCGATCCTGCGCGGCACCGGCTATCCGGGCCGCCAGCTCGTGCTCACCGCGACCAGCCTGGCGCTGACCCTAGTGCTGACGCCGCCGGCCGCCCTGATCGGGGTCAACGCGGTGGTCGCGGCCATCGTGCTGCGCGCCTTCCTGACGCTGCCAATGTCCAACTGGTTCGTCGCCCGCACCACCGGGTTCGGCCTGCGCGACCAGCTCGCGGTCAACGCGCCGCCGATGGTCGCCGCCCTGGTCATGGCGGCGCTGGTGTCGGCCGGGATCGCCGCCGGACGCGGCGCGCTGGCCGAGCCGGTCCTGCTGGCGCTGGCGGTCGCCGGCGGGGCGGCGCTCTATGCCGGCCTGCTGCCCGCCCTGTCGCCCGACCTGCGCCGGCTGATCGGGCGCGCCCGCGCGGCCGGCGCGCTCGCCCGTCCCAAGGCGTGGCCGGGCCTGCTGGGCGGGGGCGAGCCGGCCGGGGGCGAGCCGGCCGGGACGGCCGGGCGATGACGACGCGTCGGAGGATTGCCGGGAAAGGCAGGGCTGCCGACCGTCGGGCGACTTCGAGGGGCCGCCCGACGGACCGGCCGGCTCCCCTTTTGGCGCGTTGCGCGACGGGCCCGGTTCTCCGAGGTTCGGGGGCGATGCGCGTCCCGGCCCACCGATCGGAGCGAACGATCCCGTGATGATCCGCGACCCAGGCCCGACCCCGACCGGGAGTTCGAAGGCGAGCCGGAGCGCCGCCGCCCGGGCAACGGTCGTCGTCGTCCCGCGCGAACGCTACAGCATGGCCGAGCGCTCGCTGGCGAGCCTGCTGGCGACCCTGCCGCGCGACTGCCCGGTGGTCTATGTCGACAACCGCACGCCGCGCCGGGTGCTGGCGGGGCTGCGCCGGGGCGCCGGCGGAAGGCCGGTGACCTTCGTCGAGGCGCCGACCTGGCTGTCGCCCAACGCCGCGCGCAACCTGGGCTCCGCCGGGGTGGAGAGCGAGTACACGATCTTCGTCGACAACGACGTGGTCTTCGCGCCCGGCTGGCTCGATGCCCTGATCGCCGCGGCCGACCGGGAGGCGGCGAGCATCGTCGGCCCGCTGGTCTGCCAGCACGCCCCGGCCCACACGATCGTCCATTGCGCGGGTGGCGACTATCGCCCGGAGGGCGAGGCGCCGACGGTCGACAACCGGTGGCGACCGCCGTCGCGGCTGGTCGAGCGGATTTTCGACCAGGGCATGAGCGTGGCGGCGTCGACGGCGGCGCGGCCCGGCGGCGACACCGGCTTCGTCGAGTTCCACTGCATGCTGGTACGCACCGCCGACCTGCGCGCGGTCGGCGGCCTCGACGAGGCGCTGTGCGCCACCAAGGAGCATCTCGACATCTGCATGACCATGGCGGCGCGCGGCGGCCGGGTGATCTACGAGCCGACCTCTATCGTCACCTTCCTGACCCACCCCCCGGCGCAGCGCCTGGCGGCCAGCGACCTGCCCTATTTCCTGCGCCGCTGGAGCTCCTCGGCCGAGCGGCGCAGCCTGGAGCGGTTCCGCGACAAGTGGGGGCTGGCCGAAGACCCGTATTTCGCCACGCGCTTCGACATGATCGGCTGGCGCCGCCGGGTCGAGATCATCGAGCCGATCGCCGCCCCCTTCGCCCGCCTCGGCGCCTTCCCCCGCCGCGCCGTGGCCGGCGCGCTGGCGCGGGTGGAGAGCGTGCACAATCGCCTGATCTCGAGGCGCTACGCCAGCGGCGCGGCGGATCCGGCGGAGTCCGCGCTTCAGCGCACGGCGAACTCCGCCTGAAGGACCTCGACATAGGCGGCCAGCGCGGCGAGCTCCTCCGACTCCCAGGGCAGCGGCTCCGCCGCCATGGGCACGACCATGCAGCGCTGCACCATCTCGGCCGCGTTGACCTCGTCGAGCCCGGCCCGCGACTGCGCCATGGCGACCGGATGCGGGAACGCCTCCTCGAAGGTCGGCTGGTAGGCGGCCAAGCCTTCGTGACAGGTCAGGCAGGTCATGCCGTTGGGGCTCGGCGAAGCGTCCTGGTAGAGGGCCTCGCCCCGCGCGACCAGGGTCTCGCGGCTCTCGCCGTCGTACAGCGAGACACCTTCGGGCTACGTCACTGTTTCCGGGTCGATGTCCCGGGCCGGCGCGGCGTCACTCGTGTCTCGGAGCCGGACAAGACCGGCCTGGCGGAGGGAGAGGGATTCGAACCCTCGATACCCTTGCGGGTATACACGCTTTCCAGGCGTGCGCCTTCGACCGCTCGGCCACCCCTCCTGAAGCGGGCGCACCATACTCAGGCCGCAGATGGGAGACAAGATGTCGGCGCAAGCGCCGTGGGCCGGAGCTGCGGCCATGCCGCCGGCCCGGGTGCCTAACCCGGCGCATGGCTGGCCAAGGGCGTGGCGCTCGTGTCTAATGCGCGGCGGTCGGGATGGCCGACGGGACCGGCCGGGTGCCGGGAAGGGCCGGGCCGCGCCCCGGCGGGAGCCGAATCCAACGGCGGCGGGATCATGATCATCGGACGGGCGATCGGGTGGGCCTTCGTGGTGCTCGGCCTGTTGGTGCTGGGCCGGGACATCTGGGTCTCGATCCAGGCCGCCGCGGCGCGGCTGATCGCGATCGGCGAGCTCTGGTACGTCATCGACCGGTCGAGCCTCAACGTCGTCCAGGCCGTGGTCCAGCGCTACATCTGGCCGCCGCTGTGGGACCCGGGCATCGTCACCGTGCTGCGCCTGCCCGCGGCGCCGGTCCTGATCGCGCTCGGCGCCATCCTGCTCGTCGCCTTCCGATCCTCGCGCCGCCGCAAGTTCTTCTGAGCCGATTCCCGGACCGTCTTGGGGACCGCCGACCGCGCGAAAGAGCCGCGCCCGGGCGAAACGGCGAGCACCGGGCCGCCCCCTCCGCCCTGAATACGGCCCGGAATCACCCCGCCCGCGACACCGGGGCCGGTTCCTCCCGGCCGGGCTTCGTGATCTAATCGCGCCATCGTACCGTTACGCGAGGTCGATCCCGCCATGGCCGGATCCCGCGCCCCGAAGACGTCACCGCCCGGCCCGCGGCGAGAGGCCGGCGCGAACGGGCGGGCGCGTGGCGGCGGGCCGGGTCGGCGTGCCCTCCTCCGCGCGATGGGCGCCGCCGGCCTGATGGCGGGACCGGGCCCGCTGCTGGGGCCCGGCGGCGCGATGTCCCAGGACATCCGCTTCTTCCGCATCGGCACCGGCACGACCGGGGGAACCTACTTCCCGATCGGCGGCATCATCGCCGGCGCGATCTCCGCCCCGCCGGGCTCGCCACCCTGCAACCTGGGCGGCAGCTGCGGCGTCTCGGGCCTGATCGCGGTCGCCCAGGCGACCTCCGGCTCGGTCGAGAACGTGGAGAAGGTCGAGTCGGGGGAGTTCGACGCCGCGCTCGCCCAGGCCGACATCGCCTTCTGGGGCTATACCGGCACCGGCCTCTACCGCGACCGGGGGGCGCTGTCCGGCCTGCGCGCGATCGCCCGCCTCTATGCCGAGCTCGTCCATGTCGTGACGCTGGAGGAAGCGGGCATCGCCGGCATCGCCAATCTGGCCGGCAAGCGCGTCTCCCTGGGCGACGAGGGCTCCGGCACGCTGATCGGCGCGCGGCTGATCCTGTCGGCCTTCGGCCTGCAGGAGGGCCGCGACTACACGCCCGTCTTCGCCGGGCCTGAGCAGTCGACGGACCTGATGCTGGCCGGGGAGGTCGACGCCTTCTTCATCATCGGCGGGGCGCCGCTGCTGGCGGTCGCCGACCTGACGCGCCGCCGGCCGGTGCGCCTGGTGCCGGTGGCCGGGCCGGAGGTCGACCCGCTGCTGGCCGACCTGCCCTTCTTCACCCGGACGCGACTGGCCGACGACTCCTATCCCGGCGTCGCGGGCGTGCCGACGCTGGCCGTCGGCGCCCTGTTCGTCGTCGCCGACCGGGTGGAGGAGGAGATCGTCCACGGCATCACCCGGGCACTGTGGCATCCGGCGACCCGCGCCCTGCTCGACGCCGGTCATCCGCGCGGGCGGGAGATCACGCTGGAGCACGCCCTGCGCGGCCTGGCAATCCCGCTCCATCCGGGCGCGGCGCGCTATTACCGGGAGCAAGGCCTGCTGCGCCGGACGAGCGAGAGCGAGGCGCCGGCCCCGTCGCCCGGCGCCGTCCCCGCCCCACCGCCCGACAGCGCCGAGCCGACGAGCGCCCCGGCTCCGCCCCGGAGCCGCGGCGGCGGGCGGTAGCAGGCCTCGGCGAGGGCCATCCCGGCCGACGCAGCCGGCCCGCAAACGGCCACCTCTTGGCAAAGCGCTGTTCCGGCTGCATGAATACGCCGCGCCGTGCGATCACGGCAGTTCGTTCTTCCAGCGCGGAAATCCGACATGCGCGATGCCTTCGTCGAGACCGCCGCCGGGGCCGAGTCCGGCGCGATCCCGCTCCATCCCGTCGACAAGGCCGGGCTCGAGGCCTGGCTCGGCGCGCGCCCGCCGGCCGAGACGGCGTGGCTGCGCGCCGCCGGCTTCAAGGCCGAGCCCGGACGCCTGGCCCCGATCCCCGCGGCGGAAGGCGGCGGGCGCATCGCCGGCGTGGCGGTGGGCGTGGCGGCGAAGCCGGATCTCTGGGCACTGGCCGGCGCGGCGAAGTCGTTGCCGCCCGGCGACTACCGCCTGGAGGATGCCGACGGCCGCCTCGACCCGGCGGCCGCGGCGCTGGGCTGGGCGCTCGGGACCTACGCCTTCCGGCGCTATCGCACCGGCATGGGGAAGCCGGCCGGCAATGGCGAGACCGCCGAGGAGACCGACGCGGACAAGCCGCGCGCCCGCCTGGCCTGGCCGGAGGGTGTCGACGGCGAGGCCGTGCTCAACGCCGCCGAGGCGACGGCGCTGTGCCGCGACCTGATCACCACGCCGGCCAACGACATGGGCCCGGCCGAGCTCGCCGCCGAGGTCGAGCGCCTGGCCGGCGCCCATGGCGCGGCCTGCACGGTGATCGAGGGCGACGCCCTGCTCGAGGCCGGCTATCCGGCGATCCACGCGGTCGGCCGGGCCTCGGCCCGCGCGCCGAGGCTGGTCGACCTGACCTGGGGCGATCCCGGCGCGCCGAAGCTGACTCTGGTCGGCAAGGGCGTGTGCTTCGATACCGGCGGGCTGGACCTCAAGCCGTCCTCGGGCATGCTGCTGATGAAGAAGGACATGGGCGGCGCGGCCCACGCCCTGGCGCTGGCCCGCATGGTGATGACCGCCGGCCTGCCGGTGCGCCTGCGCCTGCTGATTCCGGCGGTGGAGAACGCGGTCTCCGGCGACGCCTTCCGCCCGCTCGACGTGCTGACGACGCGCAAGGGGCTGACGGTCGAGGTCGGCAACACCGACGCCGAGGGCCGGCTGATCCTGGCCGACGCGCTGACCGAGGCCGACGGCGAGTCGCCGGACCTGGTGGTCGACTTCGCCACGCTGACCGGCGCGGCGCGCGTCGCGCTGGGCCCCGACCTGCCGGCCCTGTTCGCCAATGACGACGCCGTGGCGGAAGCGCTGATCGAGGCCGGCGGCCGGGTCGGCGATCCGCTCTGGCGCCTGCCGCTGCACGACGCCTACGACCGGATGCTGGAGTCCTCGGTCGCCGACGTGTCGAGCACCGGGTCGGGTCCGTTCGCGGGGGCGATCACGGCGGCCCTGTTTCTCCGCCGTTTCGTCTCGGAAAAGACACCCTGGGTGCATATCGATCAGATGGCGTGGAATTCGGCCGACCGCCCCGGGCGGCCGAAGGGTGGCGAGGCCATGGGCCTGCGCGCCGTCTTCGCCATGATCGCGGCACGCTACGGGGCGTGAGGCCGGGGCCTGAGGTCACGGGCTACGGGGCCGCAACGAAGCCGGACGCGATGGTCGACAAGCTGCAGTCCGCCCAGGCGCTGGAAATCTGGCGCCGCACCCTGGTGGAGACCGTGCGCCGCGACGAGCCGGACCTCTCGGCGCGCCAGCTCGCGGTGCTCCTCACGGTCTACATGACGCCGCCGCCCCACACGGTGCGCGGGCTCGCGGCCGCGCTGGGCATCTCCAAGCCGGCGGTGACGCGCGCGCTCGACCGGCTGGGCACCCTGGATTTCCTGCGCCGCAAGACCGACGAGACCGACCGGCGCAACGTCCTGGTCCAGCGCACGGTGCGCGGCTCGGTCTTCCTGCGCGACTTCGCCGACCTGGTCTGCGAATCGAGCGCCGACGCGCTCGCCGACGTGTCGTGACGCGGGCCGGAGCATGAGCCGCGCCGACGGGCTCGACCCCAATCTCACGCCGGCGCGCCCGGACCTGGCGGCGGCCTTCCTGCGCGGCCGGGTCGCGGCGGACCGCTTCGTCGACGGCGTGCGGCGCCAGGCCGTGCGCGGCATCGTGCCGGTGCGCGGCCGGCCCTCGGCCGACGCGCCCCAGACGACAGAGCTGCTGTTCGGCGAGACCTGCGCCGTCTTCGAGGAGCGCGAGGGCTGGGCCTGGCTGCAGGGCGAGGCCGACGGCTATGTCGGCTACGCCTCGGCCGCCGCGCTGACCGCCCGCGTCGCCGAGCCCGACCACGCGGTCGCAGCCCTGCGCTGCTTCGTCTACCCGGCGCCGGACTTCAAGCGCCCGCCGCAGCGCGCGCTGGCGCTGGGCGCCCGGGTGGCGGCGCGCGGACGCGACGGCCGCTGGGTTCGCGTCGCCCCGGACGAGGGCGGCGAGGGCTGGGTCGTCGCCGAGGCGCTGCGCCCGCTCGAAACGCCGGCGGGTGATCCCGCGGCGACGGCCGAGCGCTTCCTGGGGGTGCCCTATCTCTGGGGCGGCCGGTCGAGCCTGGGGCTCGACTGCTCGGGCCTGGTCCAGGTCGCGCTGGTCGAGGCCGGGATCGCCTGCCCGCGCGACACCTACATGCAGGAGGCGGCCTTCGCCGACCGGGCGATGGCCGGCGCGCTCGACGGCGACGTGCCCGCGCCCGGGGCGGTCGCGCGCGGCGACCTGGTCTTCTTCCCCGGCCATGTCGGCGTCGCGGTCGACGCCACGCGCATGGTCCACGCCAACGTCACGCGCATGGCGGTCAGCATCGACCCGATCGCGGAGGTGGCGGGCTGGACCCGCGCGGCGGAGGGGCGCGGCGTCACGTCGATCTGCCGACCCGGCGCCTGAGGGTCGAACCGGCGCCGGCGGTCAGCCGCCGCGGGTCGGGCAGAGGACGGTCGCCTCGCCCTCGATGACCACCTTGTCGCCCACGGTGACGCGGGTGGTCAGCACCGCGCGGTGCTTCTCGGCCACGATCTCGGCGACCGTGACCCGGGCGGTGACGGTGTCGCCGGCGCGAATCGGCGCCTTGAACTTGAGGTTCTGGCCGATATAGACGGCCCCCGGCCCGGGCAGCTTGGTGCCGAGCACGGTGGAGATGTAGGCCGCGCCCAGCATGCCGTGGGCGATGCGGCCCTTGAAGAAGGTGTTCTTGGCGTATTCCTCGTTGATGTGCACCGGGTTGGTGTCGCCCGAGACGCCGGCGAACATGACGATGTCGGCTTCCGTCACCGTTCGGGTGAAGGACGCCGCCATGCCGACGCTCAGATCCTCGATGTAGTAGCCGACGATGTCGTCGTCCCAGTGATGAACGTCGTCCATGATCCGGCGATTCCCCGCATGTCCGGTGGCCGGTCGACCTCGCGCGCCCCGCGCCGCGAGCCCGGTCCCGTTGTTGCGGCGCAAGATACGAAACGCGCCGACGCCTCGCAAGCAAGGCCCGGTCGCCCTCGCGCCGCATCATGAACGGAAAAGGATGAACGAAAGGCGAGGATCGTCGGACGGCCGGGCCTACCCGCCGCTCCGCCGGGGCACGGGCGCGGCGGCGGCCGGCAGGAGAGCGACCGGCCCCTCGCGCCGCTGGACGATGTAGAACTCCGCGCGCGGCGTGTTGTCGGAGACGGTGAAGCGCATCGCCACCCTCTCGCCCGGCGCGACCGCCTCGCCCCGGAAGTCGAGGCCGTCGAGCGGCTCGTCGGTGGCCGAGACGCGCGGGAACCGGTCCGAGCCGAAGCCACGCGGCGCGCCCCGCGGATCCTGGGCGAAGCTCAGCCCGTCGTAGTAGCCCGAGTCGGTGCCCAGATGCTCCTGCAGCTCGATGCGAAAGGCGGGCCAGGGCGTGCGCGTCGCGTTGACCGCCACCTTGGTCAGCACGAACCCGGCGAAATGATTGGAGCCCGAGGGGTTGCCGAACCCCTCCGACAGCCCGCGGACCACGAGGACGACCGGGCCGTCGCCGGTGATCCGCTCGACCACGACGAAGGGATCCTCGGGCGTACCCCGGCCTCGGCCCTCCAGGATTTCGAAGCCACCCAGCTCGTCGGAGAAGGTGATCCCGGCCAGCGTCACCGGCTCCGCCCGCGTGACCGTGCCAGGGGCCGCCGCCCCGGCCGCGAGCGCAAGCGCGAGCGCGGCCGCGATCAGGGGGCGCGGGCGTCGGCGGGGCCGAGGGGCCGGTTGTCGCGTCATCGTCGAAGTGTGCGGCCGATCGCGGGTCCGGTAAAGCGCGACCGGGCCCCGCCCCCTCGTCTACGACCCGTCGCCCCCGCCCCTTCCCCCGCCCGCCGGCGCGCGCTATCTCTCGGGACGTGATGCTGACCCTCGCTCCTCTCGACGCCGCGCCGGGCGTGCGCCACGGCTTCTTCACCCGCCGCGACGGGGTGAGCGAGGGGATCTACGCCTCGCGCAACTGCGGCTTCGGATCGGGCGATTCGGCCGAGCACGTGCGCGCCAACCGCGACCGCTGCCTCGAGGAGCTGGGCGGCGGCGCCGGGCGGCTGGTCACGGTCTATCAGGTCCACAGCGCCGAGGCGGTGACGGTGGAGCGGCCCTGGGCGGCGGAGGACGCGCCGCGCGCCGACGCGCTGGCCACCGACCGGCGCGGCCTCGCGCTCGGCATCCTGACGGCCGATTGCGCGCCGGTGCTGCTGGCCGACGCCGAGGCCGGCGTGATCGGCGCCGCCCATGCCGGCTGGAAGGGCGCGCTCGGTGGCGTGGCGGAGGCCGCGATCGTGGCGATGGAAGAGCTGGGCGCACGGCGCGAGCGGATCGGCGCCGCGATCGGCCCGACGATCGGCGCGGAGAGCTACGAGGTGGGCGAGGATTTCCGCGAGCGGTTCCTGGCCGACGACCCGGCATCGGGCGCCTTCTTCCGGCGGCCCGACGGGGCGGCGCGACCGTTCTTCGACCTCTCCGGCTATGTCGCCGGGCGCCTCGCCGCCGCCGGTGTCGGCCGGGTGGCCGCCCACGATGGCGACACCTGCGCCGACGAGGCGCGGTTCTTCAGCTACCGCCGCGCCTGCCACCGCGGCGAGCCCGACTACGGCCGCCTGCTCTCGGCCATCGCGCTCGAGACCGGCGGCTAGCTTCGGGCGGAAAGGCGCGGCGATGCCCTACATGATCATCCTGATCGCGTTCTGCCTCTTGGGCCTGATGGCGTCCTGCGTGCTGTGAGCGGGGGCGCGACGGCCCGGCCCGTGCCCGTCGGGTTCGCTTCGCTCTGCCGACCTACACCGCACCGACCCGTAGGTCGGTCGAGCGGAGCGAGCCCGACTTCGCCGCCCGCAGGACCGGCCCGTGCCCGTCGGGTTCGCTTCGCTCTGCCGACCTACACCGCACCGACCCGTACGTCGGTCGAGCGGAGCGAGCCCGACTTCGCGGACAAGCCCGTCCGTGTGACAGTTCCGGGTCAAGGCGATTTACAGGCGCACGGCCCCTTGTTATACCCCGCGCGTCCTCCCGGCCGGCGCCCCTCGTCGGCGGCCCGCAGCCTGTCGAAGAGCGACGGTTCATGAAGATCATCGCCGGCAATTCGAACCGTCCGCTTGCCGAAGCGATCACTGCCTATCTCCAGACGCCGCTCACCAAGGCCAGCATCCGGCGTTTCGCCGACATGGAGATCTTCGTCGAAATCCTGGAGAACGTGCGTGGCGAGGACACGTTCGTCATCCAGTCGACGAGCTACCCGGCCAACGACAACCTGATGGAGCTGCTGGTCACGATCGACGCGCTGCGCCGCGGCTCGGCGCGCCGGATCACGGCCGTGCTGCCCTATTTCGGCTATGCCCGCCAGGACCGGAAGACCGGGCCGCGCACGCCGATCTCGGCCAAGCTGGTGGCCAATATCCTGACCCGCGCGGGCGCCGACCGGGTGCTGACGCTCGACCTGCACGCCGGCCAGATCCAGGGCTTCTTCGACGTGCCGCTGGACAACCTCTATTCGGCCCCGGTCTTCGTCAACGACATCCGCCAGCAGGCCGAACAGGCGGGGGAGACGCCGCGCGACGTGGTCGTCGTCAGCCCCGATGTCGGCGGCGTGCTGCGCGCCCGCCAGATCGCCAAGCGGCTCGACGCCGACCTGGCGATCATCGACAAGCGGCGCGAGCGCGCGGGCGTGTCGGAGGTCATGAACATCATCGGCCATGTGGAAGGCCGGCGCTGCGTGCTGGTCGACGACATCGTCGACAGCGCGGGCACGCTGTGCAACGCCGCCGTGGCGCTCAACGAGCAGGGCGCGTCGACGGTCAGCGCCTATGTCACCCACGGCGTGCTGTCCGGCGGCGCCGTCGCGCGGGTCGCCGCCTCGCCGCTGACCGAGCTCGTCACCACCGACAGCATCCTGGCGACCGAGGCCGTGCGCGTCAGCCACAACATGCGCCAGCTCACGATCGCCCAGCTCATGGCCGAGGCGATCTCGCGCATCTCCGAGGAACGCTCGGTCTCCAGCCTGTTCAACTGATCCCGACGCCGCCCCGGAGGGCGCGCGGCGGCCCGCCGGAACGGGGTGGAGGACGCGCCCGATGAACATCCTGTTCGCTTCGGACACCGACCGCCCGGACGAGTGGATCCCCGAGCTGCAGGCCCGCCTGCCCGAGGCGTCGTTCCGGATCTGGCCCGATACCGGCCCGCCGGAGGCCATCGACTACGCCGTCGTTTGGAAGCCCGAGCCGGGGCTGCTCGCCGGGCTGCCGAATCTCAAGGGCATCCTGTCGCTGGGCGCCGGCGTCGATCCGATGATGGCCGACGACACCCTGCCCGACCACGTGCCGCTGGTACGCATGGTTGACGAAGGCCTGACCGAGGGCATGACCGAGTATGTCTGCTGGCAGGTCCTGGCGATCCATCGCCAGGCCGCCGCCTACCGCGCCTTCCAGGCCGAGGCGCGGTGGCGCCAGCTCGACCAGAAGCTCGCGCGCGAGCGCACCGTCGGGATCATGGGGCTGGGCGTGCTGGGCACCGACGCCGCCCGGGCGCTCGCCGGGCTGCGCTTCGACATGCGCGGCTGGTCGCGGCGGGAGAAGGCGATCGACGGCGTGGCGACCTTTCACGGCGAGGCCGGTCTCGACGCCTTCCTCGACGGGCTGGAGATCCTGGTCTGCCTGCTGCCGCTGACGCCGGACACACGCGGCATCCTGAACGCGCGCCTGTTCGACCGGCTGCCGCGCGGCGCCTGGCTGATCAACGCCGGGCGCGGCGGCCATCTGGTGGAGGCCGACCTGCTGGCCGCGCTCGACGACGGACGGCTCGCCGGCGCGACGCTCGACGTCTTCCAGCCCGAGCCGTTGCCCCGCGACCATGCCTTCTGGCGCCACCCGGCGATCACGGTGACGCCGCACGTGGCCAGCATCACCCACGCCCGCACCGCGGCGGCCGGCCTGGCCGAGGAGATCCGCCGGCTGGAACGGGGCGAGCCGCCGATTCATCCGGTCGATCGCGCGCGCGGCTACTGAGCGGGCGAGCCCGGATTTCGCCGGGGATCAATCCGCCCGGAAGACGCCGCAGGCGACCCGGGCGCCGGAGCCGCCGATCGGTTGGCTGACATGGTCGTCCGGCCCCTCGTGGATCACCAGCGCCGAACCGTCGTCGTCGAGCAGCGCCGTCGGGCCGTCGGCGATCGTGACCATGGCCGCATGAAGCTCGACCTGCGCCACGCCGCCGGCGCCGACCATCAGGTTGCCGAGATCGCCGGCATGGGGCCCTTCGGGGTTCTTGAGCCCGTGGGCGTCGGCGCCGCCGGTGATGTGCCCGCCGGCGCTGGTGAAGTCCGGCGTCTCGCAGGCGCCGGTGGCGTGGAGATGCATGCCGTGGACCCCGGGCGTCAGGCCCTCCACCGTCACGCTCAGGATCACGCCCTCGGTGGCGCCGACCGCGTCCACCGTGCCGATCTCGGCGCCGTCGGTGCCGAGCAGCGTGGCCGTGGCGCGCGGCGCCTCGTCCGCCGCCTGGGCCTGCGCGGCCGGCGCCGACCATCCGAAGGCCGCGACCGCCGCGGCAAGGGCGAGCGCGCCGGAAACCGGCTTGGACATGGCAGTCATGGCGTCACGAACCCCCTCTTCGCGGTCGGGAGCGGCCGAGGCCGCCCCGGGTAATGACCCGTCCGTCACTTGGTCCCGACGGCCGTGCCTCGAAACCCCGCCGATCCCGACCCGATCAGAGCATCGTCCTCGGGGACGTGGGCGCCGACCGCCGCCGCCGCGGCCCGGAAATCGGCGGGGACCGGCGCATCCGCGCCGATCGTCGGCCGGTCCGGGTCGTCATGATAGGGCACGGCGATGCGCAATGCATGCAGGCATAGTCGTTGCGATCCCGTAACGGCTTTCGTGCTGTCGCCGTAGACCGGATCGCCCAGGATCGGACAGCCGAGGCTCGCCAGATGGGCGCGGAGCTGGTGGGTCCGCCCGGTCTCCGGCTCGAGGAGGAGGAGGCTCGCCGCCGGCCCGCGGGCGAGCACCCGCCAGCGCGTCCGCGCCGGCCGGCCGGCCGGGTCGACGACCATGCGCCAGCCCTCACGCGCGGTCGAGCGCTTGGCCAAAGGCCGGTCGATCACGCCTTCGTCCGCGCCCGGGCCGCCGGCGACCAGCGCCAGATAGGCCTTGGCGACCCGGCCCGCCTCGAACAGCCGGCCGAGCTTGCGCCGCGCCCGGGCGTGACGGGCCAGCACCAGGCAGCCCGAGGTGTCGCGGTCGAGGCGGTGCGCCGGCTCGGGCGGATAGGCGCGGTCGAAGGCCAGCGCCGGCAAGCGGGCGGCCAGCGTTTCCCCGTCGGGCGTCGCCGGGCCGGGATCGACCGACAGCCCCGCGGGCTTGTCCAGGATCAGGAGATTGGGGTCCCGGTAGAGCACCCGGGCGCGCAGGGCCTCGGCTTCGGCGGGGGAGATCGAAAGTTGCGGCATCGGAACGATGCTTCCCTCCGAAGGCCCCGATCGTTCCGCTCTCGCATCGACTTTGGAGGCCGGCGGCCGGCGGCGCGGCGCACGCGGGGCTTCCGTTGCCGGCCCGGGCACTGTAGAAGGCGCGGCGCGCCGGGGCTTGCGGGTCCGGGCGCCCGACCCGACCTCAGGGGCCGCCCCGCCTTTTCTTCCGAGACGCCGCTTCGCCATGACCCTGTCCAAGTCCCCCGCGCCGCCGCGCGCCGCCAGCCGATCGCAGCCCGGCCCCGGGCCGGATGCGCGCAAGGCCGCCAACCGCGCCGGCGCGCCGCGCATCGGGCTCGTCAGCCTGGGCTGCCCCAAGGCGCTGGTGGATTCCGAGCGCATCGTCACCCGGCTGCGGGCCGAAGGCTACCAGTTCGTCGGCGAGGCGGGCGAGGCGGATGTGGTGCTGGTCAACACCTGCGGGTTCCTCGATTCCGCGCGGGCCCAGTCGCTCGACGCCATCGGCAAGGCGATGACCGACAACGGCAAGGTCATCGTCACCGGCTGCCTGGGCGCCGCCGACGGCCGCGGGCTGATCGACGAGGCCTATCCGGACGTCCTGGCGGTGACCGGCCCGCACCAGTACGAAGCCGTCATCGACGCGGTGCACGACGCGGTCCCGCCGGCCCACGACCCCTTCGTCGACCTGGTGCCGGCGGAGGGCATCCGCCTGACGCCGCGGCACTACGCCTATCTGAAGATCTCGGAGGGCTGCAACAACCGGTGCAGCTTCTGCATCATCCCGAGCCTGCGCGGCGACCTGGCGAGCCGGCCGGCCGCCGAGGTGCTGTCGGAGGCCGAGAGGCTGGTCGCCGCCGGGGTCAAGGAGCTGCTGGTCATCTCCCAGGACACCAGCGCCTACGGCGTCGATCTGCGCTACGCGCCCAGCGCCTGGCACGGCCGCGACATCCCGGCGCGCCTGCCGGACCTGGCGGAGGCGCTGGGCTCGCTCGGCGCCTGGGTGCGGCTGCACTACGTCTACCCCTATCCCTCGGTCGACCGGGTCCTCCCGCTGATGGCCGAGGGCACGGTGCTGCCCTATATCGACATCCCGTTCCAGCACGCCGCGCCGTCGGTTCTGAAGGCCATGCGCCGCCCGGCCCATCAGGAGAAGACCCTGGAGCGCATCGCCGGCTGGCGGGCGCAGGTGCCGGACCTGACCCTGCGCTCGACCTTCATCGTCGGCTTTCCCGGCGAGACGGAGGACGACTTCCGCCAGCTGCTCGACTGGCTGGAGGAGGCGCGCCTCGACCGGGTCGGCTGCTTCAAGTACGAGCCGGTCGCCGGCGCGGCGGCCAACGAGCTGGACGGCGCGGTGCCCGACGCGGTCAAGGAGGAGCGCTGGCACCGCTTCATGGAAACCCAGCAGCGCATCAGCGCCGAACGGATGGAGGCCCGCCTGGGCACGGAGATCGACGTCATCGTCGACGAGGTGGACGAGGAAGGCGCCATCGGCCGCTCCAAGGCCGACGCCCCCCAGATCGACGGGCTGGTCTTCCTCAACGGCGAGACGACAGCGATGCCCGGCGACATCCTGCGCGCCCGCGTCGACCACGTCGACGACTACGACCTCTGGGCGGAGCGGGTGTGAGCGCTGACATCCGGCCGGTCGCGACGGCCATGCACCGCGGTTCGGCCCCCACACACCGCCTTCTCCGCAACGAAAAACGCCCGGCCCCTTGGAGGGCCGGGCGTTTTTCGTGGGCCCCGGATTTCGGGGTCGGTTGGTGGCGAGCCTCTGTCTCGGGCCGCTTGGTCGTTCGGATCCCCTCGCGTCGGATTCTTCCGGGCCGATACCGGCCGCGCGAAACGCGCCTTACTTCGGCCGCTTGGCGCCGTAGCGGGAGCGCTTCTGCCGGCGGTTCTTGACGCCCTCGGTGTCGAGCACGCCGCGGACCACGCGGTAGTAGACGCCCGGCAGATCGTTCGGGCCGCCGCCCTGGACCAGGACCACCGAGTGCTCCTGCAGGTTGTGGCCCTCGCCCGGGATGTAGGCCGTGATCTCCCGACCCGTGGTCAGCCGGATGCGCGCGACCTTGCGCAGGGCCGAGTTCGGCTTGCGCGGCGTCACCGTGTAGACGCGCGTGCACACGCCCCGGCGCTGCGGGTTGCTCTGCAGGCCTTCCTTGCGGCCCTTTTTCGGCGGCTTGACCCGCGGATTACGGATCAACTGGTTGATCGTCGGCATAAGACTCACAGCGACGCGGATGTGAAGAGGAGGCGCGGAGATAAGCCAACCGCGCCCGGCTGTCAAGCGGCGAAGGCCCGCGCCGCAGGGCTTTCCGGCCCGATCGCCCCGCGCCGCCGCCGAGGCCTCATCGCGCGACGGCGGAGCCCAGGAAATGCCAGCCCATCGGCCGGGGCGCGCGGGGCAGGTAGAAGGTCTCCAGCCGATCGACCGCGAAGCCGCCGGCCGCCAGCATCGCCGGCACGTCGCGGTCGAGACGGCAACCGCCGGCGATCCGCCTCCAGACCGGCGTGATCCGCTCCTGCCAGCGCGCCACATCGGGCTCGGCGGATCGGCCGTGCTCGCAGAACAGCAGCCGGCCGCCCGGCCTGAGAGCCCGCCGCGCGACCTCGAGCGCGGCGACGCCGTCCGGGATGGTACACAGGGAATAGGTGACGACGACCGTGTCGACGCTCGCCGGCTCGACCCGCGCCGTCGCCGCGTCGACGTCGACCAACTCGACCGTGAAGGGCAGGCCGTCCGCGCGCCGCCTGGCCCGGGCCAGCATCTCCGGCGCCGGGTCGACGCCGATCACGCGCACGACCCGGGCCGGGTCGTAGAGCGGCAGGTTGAGCCCGGAGCCGACGCCCAGCTCCAGCACCCGCCCTTGTGCGAGCGGCACCACCCTGGCGCGCTGGGCGCGCACGGCCTCCTGGCCGCAGGCGCAGTCGAGCAGCCAGGGCAGGACGTATCGATCATAGAGTCCCATCGGACGCATCCTCGTCGGCTTCCAGCCGTCCCGGGGCCGCCGAAGAGCGGCCGCCCGGGCGGGCGCGTCCCGATCCCGCTGCAGCGTATGGACCGATCCCCGGCGGCGACGCTGTGACGGCGGACACATCACCGCGATCCGGGGCCGACCGCAAGCCCCGCCCCTTGCCCAGCCGGACGGGCTGCCGATATCTGGAAAGGAACCAATCGAGGGTCGAGACCCCTCACGCGAGCGAGGAAAGGCGGAGAGCGTCATGGCCGACCGTGTCGAGAAGCCCGAATCCGAGTGGCGCGCCCAGCTCACCGACGAGGAATACCGCGTCGCCCGCCAGGGCGGCACCGAGCGCGCCTTCACCGGCAGGTACTGGAACGAGAAGACGCCGGGCACCTATGCCTGCGTGTGCTGCGGCACGCCGCTGTTCTCCTCGAAGACCAAGTTCGACAGCGGCACCGGCTGGCCCAGCTTCACCGCGCCGATCGCCGAGGACCGGGTCGCGACCAAGCGCGACACGAGCCACGGCATGATCCGCACCGAGGCGCTGTGCGCGGCCTGCGACGCCCATCTGGGCCACGTCTTCCCGGACGGGCCGGAGCCGACGGGCCAGCGCTTCTGCATGAACTCCGCCTCGCTCGACCTGAAGCCGGAAAAGGCGGCGGACGACGCGGCCGAATAGCAGCGTCTCGGCCGGCCGGGGACCCGTGAAGAGGGCCCCGCAGCGGGCATCATGCGACACCGTCGCCCACCGCGTCCCCTCTCCCGGCGGGCTACGGCATTCACACATCTCCGGTTTCCAGGTCGTCGAGAGCCTGGGCTAGCCTTTCAGTCTTTCGGCGAACTTGTCCCAGCCATCGCGCATGGTCTTGGGTCCGGGCGGCTTGTAGTAGCAGTTCCAGCCGCCACATCGGGCGACGATCCAGGACAGCCAGGCCAAGGAATGCTCGGGGTGCGGGTTCTGCTGGCAGGCGGTGCGGCCTTCCAGGCGCCGGCCGATGGCCTCGGCCGAGGGCAGCAGGCCGGGCTCCAGCAGGTCGCTGGCCGGGCGCTCGGAGCCGGCGCGGGCGTCGACCAAAACTCCGCGCTCACCACGCCCAGAGGGGCATCCGCGTCACGCTTCACCGCGATAACCGGGTGCACGAAGAACGCCGGAAGAGGGACAGAGCGAGGGGGTTCGGGCGCCGGGGCGGGGCAGGGCACCGCCATGGCCGTCGCGCACCGCTTCGCGGTGGGCGACCTACAGGCGGCGGGCGGCGGCTTCCTCGCGCTCTTCGTCGATCATGGCCTCGACCGCGGCCGTATCCTCGGCGTCGACGACACGGGCCGCGGTGCGCGGGTCGTGGCCGGCGCGGGCGAGCGCGGCGACGTCGCGGT
>JAVJUS010000069.1:0-23402 GCA_040220455.1 Azospirillaceae bacterium | reverse complement strand
CAGATGCCCGCCCGTCTCCGACACCGCCGCGATCGTCTCCGCCCGCAGCTCCTCGGCCACGCGCGTCAACTCCTCCGACGACCGGCCCCGCAGGTCCTCCGGCCCAACAAGCGCGTCCAACAGCGGCGTCTCCGGACCCATGGCCAACTCTCTCCCTGCCGTCCCGCCGGTCGCGTGCGATCCCGACCGGCCCTGCCTCTCTACGCGGGCAACAGTATTGCCACCACGCGCGAGAGCTTGAAACACTGCGCAACCTGCCTAGCCTAGGCACAGAAACACGAATACGTGAACCCCTTGGCCGTTCTCGGGCCTCGTGGCAGTGTCGCCACGCCTGATCCCCGCCGCGCCGATTGCGGGGGGCGAGACAGGCGGCGCGCGATCTGCCATAAGACGGCCCCGCTGGCCGCGTACGGTCGCGATTCCCCGATAGGTAATCCCGGAGGCTCCGGTGGCGATCCCCCTGCGGCAGCAAGTCGATCTCGGGCTCTATGTGACCAGGCAGCGCCTGAAGGGCGTCAAGCGCTACCCGCTCGTCCTGATGCTGGAGCCCCTGTTCCGCTGCAACCTGGCCTGCGCCGGCTGCGGCAAGATCGATTACCCCGATGCCATCCTGAACAAGCGCCTGAGCGTCGACGAGTGCCTCGGGGCGGTCGACGAATGCGGCGCGCCGGTGGTCTCCATCCCCGGTGGCGAGCCGCTGATCCACAAGGAGATCGACCGCATCGTCGAGGGCATCGTCGCGCGGCGGAAATACGTCTACCTCTGCACCAACGCGCTGCTGCTGGAACGCAAGCTCGACCTGTTCCGGCCGAGCCCGTATCTGTGCTTCTCCGTCCATCTCGACGGGCTGCGCGAGCATCACAACAAGTCGGTCTGCCGGGACGGCGTGTTCGACAAGGCGGTCGCCGCCATCCGCGCGGCGCGCGAGCGCGGCTTCCGGGTCAACTGCAACGCCACCGTCTTCGACGGCATGCCGGCGGATGATGTCGCGGCCTTCCTCGACTACTGCAAGGAGTTGGGCGTCGAGGGGGTGACGATCTCCCCCGGCTACGCCTACGAGCGCGCGCCCGATCAGCAGCATTTCCTCAACCGGCGCAAGACCAAGGAGCTGTTCCGCGACATCTTCCGCCGCGGCAAGGGCAAGAAATGGCCGCTGTCGCATTCGAGCCTCTATCTCGACTTCCTGGCGGGCAACCAGGACTACCGCTGCACCCCTTGGGGCAATCCGACGCGCAACGTCTTCGGCTGGCAGCGGCCCTGCTACCTCCTCAACGAGGGCTATGCCCCGACCTTCAAGGCGCTGATGGAGGAGACGGACTGGGACGCCTACGGCACCGGCCAGTACGAGAAATGCGCCGACTGCATGGCCCATTGCGGCTACGAGGCCTCGGCCGTCACCGACGCGGTGAAGAACCCGCTCAAGGCGCTCAAGGTCGCCCTTCGCGGCCCGCGCACCGAGGGCGAAATGGCGCCGGAAATCCCGCTCGACGGCCAGCGCCCCGCCGAATACGTCTTCGACACGCTGGTCGAGCGCGCGGTCGAGCAGGACGAGTCCGAGGCCCCGCGCCGCAGCGCTTAGGTCGAACTCCGACAAGGCCCCGACCGCCGGGCGAAGGCCGAGACGTGTCGGGCCCGCTGGCGCTCCACCGACCTACGGGTGTGGCGTAGGTCGGCTGAGAGAAGCGAACCCGACGAGGGCTCCGGCGCCGGCGATGTCGGGCTCGCTGACGCTCGACCGACCTACCGCTCGTCCGCGAGAGCGAGCAGGGCCGGCGCGGCGCGGCGGAGGCTCGCCAACGCTCGGGCATAGTCGCCGGCGAGGCGGATGACCGCCGGAATCTCCCACGGCCGGCGGGCGAGCGCCGCGGCGACGGCCCCCGGCGATCCGCCCCCCGGCCCGCCGGCCAGGGCCGAGGGCGGTATCGCCCGGTCGGCCGGGTCGAGAACGACACGCAGCACGATCGCCGGCAGCCCCGCCGCCGCCGCCGCCCGAAGCACGGCCAGGCTCTCCATGTCGGCGGCCAGGGCCTCGCACCGTCGGGCCAGGTCGGCCTTTTCCGTCGGTGACATAACCGGCCGCAAAACGGTTACGAGGCGTCCGGTCCGCGCTCGCGGGACGGCTGCAAAGAGTCGGTCGATAAGCATTTTATCACAATGGATTGTGTCGTGATCTTCAGGTGACGTTACAGTCGTGCCGATGACGACGTCTCCCGACCGAAGGTCGGCGCGCAATCCGGCCGCCACCCCGACCGAGGCGAGAGCGGAGACGCCCTCGCCGGCCAGCCGGATCGCCGCGCGGTAGGCCGCCTCCGGATCGGCGCCGGTGACCGCGACCCGCAGGCGCGGATCGGCCGGAAGGCGGCGTGCCTCCGCCGGCAGACCGACGACGACGCCGAAGCCGCTCACGGCGGGCGCCTTCTCACAAGCCGTGGGCGACGCGGCGGTCGTTGCTGCGCATGAGGTTGCGGTAGCGCGCCAGCGCCCAGAGCGGAAAATACGCCGCGTAGCCGTGATAGCGGAGGTAGAAGACGCGCGGAAAGCCGACGCCGGTGTAGTGGTCCTCCCGCCAGCGCGCGCCCTCGCGCGGCGCGCGGGCGAGCCAGGCGACCCCGCGGGCGACGGCCTCGCTCTCCACCTCGCCGGCCGCCATCAGGCCGAGCACGGCCCAAGCGGTCTGGCTGGCCGTGCTCTCCTTCACCTCGGCCCGGCGGTGCTGCCAGTAGGTCGCGCAGTCCTCGCCCCAGCCGCCGTCCGCGCGCTGCCGGGATTCGAGCCACGCCACCGCCTTGCGGATAGGCGGCGCGCCCATGTCCTCGCCGGCGGCATTGAAGGCGTGCAGTGCCGACCAGGTGCCGTAGACGTAATTCGCCCCCCAGCGCCCGTACCAGGAGCCGTCGGCCTCCTGCTCGCGCCGGAGATAGTCGAGGCCGCGCGCGACAACCGGGTCGTCCTTGCCGTAGCCGAGCTGGGCCAGGAAGCCGACGCAGCGCGCCGAGACGTCGGCCGTCGGCGGGTCGAGCAGCGCGCCGTGATCGGCGAAGGGGATGTGGTTGAGGTAGTGGGCCGTGTTGTCGACGTCGAAGGCGCCCCAGCCGCCGTTCTCGCTCTGCATCCCGGCGACCCAGACGCGCGCCCGCTCGATCGCCGCGGCATGGCGCTTCGGATCGGCCCGGTGCAGGGCCATGGCGACGGCCGCGGTGTCGTCCACGTCCGGGTAGTGGTCGTTGGCGTACTGGAAGGCCCAGCCGCCCCCCTCGAGGTCCGGGCGCCGCCACCGCCAGTCGCCGGGAGCGTCGGTGATCTGGCGTTCGGCCAGCCAGTCCGTCGCCTGGCGCGCGCGCGGGCCGTCGCCATCCTCGCCCGCTTCCAGGAGCGCGTGGGTGGCGAGGCAGGTATCCCAGATCGGCGAGACGCAGGGCTGGACGTAGTCGAGCTCCTCCCCGGCGCGGTAGCGCAGCTTCTCGATCGCGCGGCGGGCCGTGGCGACGCGCGGATCGTCCGCCGGCACGCCCAGCACGTGGTACATCATTACCACGTTGGCCATGGCCGGGTAGATCGCGCCCAGCCCGTCCTCGCCGTTGAGCCGCGGCTCGATGAAGTCGAGCGCCCGGCGCTCCGCCCGTGCCCGCAGACCCTTCGGGATCAGCGGCTCGGCCGCGCGCAGCAGCCGGTCGAGCACCAGGAACGCGTTGCCGATGCGCGAGCCGGTCGGGTTGACGTTGTAGTGCCGCTCTTCCTCCGGCGGGACCGTGAACAGCTCCCGGACATGGACGTCGCGCGGGTTGGCCGCGAGCGGCTTGCGCGCCATCAGCACCAGGAGCGGCACGATCACCGTGCGCGACCAGTAGCTGATCTTCGCCAGGTGGAACGGGAACCAGCGCGGCAGCAGCATGATCTCCACCGGCATCACCGGCACGGCGCGCCACGGAACCTCGCCGAAGAGCGCCAGCAGGATGCGGGTGAAGACATTGGCCCGCGCCGCGCCGCCGGCGGCCAGGATCGCCTCGCGCGCCCGGGCCATGTGCGGGGCGTCCGGATCGTCGCCGATGACCTTGAGGGCGAAATAGGCCTTCACCGACGCCGAGATGTCGAGATCGCCGTCATGGAACAGCGCCCAGCCGCCATGGGCGCCCTGGGCCGCGCGCAGGTAGGCGGCGATGGGCGCCTCGCTCTCCGGATCGGGCTCGCCCAGGAAATGGCGCAGCAGGACGTATTCCGACGGGATGGTCGCGTCGGCCTCCAGCTCGAAGACGAAATGGCCGTCGCGCTCCTGGGTGCCGGACAGGCGCTCCCGGGCGTCGGCGACGACGGCCTCGATCTCGTCGAAGGCGGGGGCTGCGGCGTGCGCGAGACTCAAGCGACCTCCTCGGAACGGGTGACGGACGTATGATCGCCAGGGTGCCCCGCGGCGCCCGGACCGACGCGTCGGGCGGCGATCTCGCCGGAGCGAATAGCGCCTTCGATCGTCGCCGGCAACCCGGTCGCCGTCCAGTCGCCCGCCAGGACGAGGTTGGCGAGCCCGCTGTCGCCCGCGCCCGACCGCCGCGCCGTGTTCTCCGGGGTCTGGCGGAAGGTGGCCCGGCGCTCCTTGACGATCCGGGCTGGCGGCATCGGGTCGGCGGGCACCTCGAGCGCGGCGGCGACGTCGGCCCAGATCCGCGCCGCGAGGTCTTCGCCGTCGTCGTCGATCAGCGCGTCGGCGGCGCTGACCGTGACGCTCACGACCGTACCGGTCTCCCTCGCCAGCGGCCGGACGAAAATCCACTGCGCCGTGCCCCCCAGGACGCCCAACGCCGGCGCCCCGTCGGGCAGCGCCACCCGGCGGTCGAGCCGGTAATGGGCGTTGAGGATCGGCGAGGCCCCCTCCGGCACCGTCACCGCCGGCAGCAGCTTCGCCGCCACGCCGGGCGGCACGGCGAGGACCACGCGATCGGCAGGGCCGAGGGCGATCCGTTCCCCGTCCGGAAAGACGAGCGCCGCCGCGCTCAGGCCATCGGCGGCGACCTCCACGGCACGCAGCGGCGCCTTGAGGCGGACCTCGACGCCCAGCGCGGCCAGCCGGGCCAGCGCCGGGGCGACGAAGGCCTCGCTCAGCCCCTCCCGCGCCACGAGCGGGCGGCACTGGCGCCCGCCGCGGGCGAAGGTCTCGGACAGCACCGCGCGCAGCAGGCCGGCATCGGCCTCGGCCGGATCGACATTGAGCACGGCGACCGTGAACGGCTCCCAGAACGCGCGGTAGAGCGGCGACTCGCGCCGCACCAGCGCGCCCAGCCGCGTGCCCGGCCGCGCGCGGGCGATCGCCAGGCCGGCGAGATAGTCGCCGAGCCCCGTGCCCGGCACCCGGCGCCGGGGGCTGGCGATCCACCACGGAACCGGCCCCGCGTTCGGGCGTACGGCATAGCGCCGGCCACGCGCCAGGTCCACGAAGGGGAAGACCGCCTGCGCCGGACCGGTCAGGGCGTCGGCCGCGCCGGTATCCGCGAGATAGGCGAGCGCGGCGCGGTTCGCGCTCATCAGCAGGTGGTTGCCGTTGTCGATCCGGCAGCCGAGCCGGGCATCAGGGTAGGACCGGCAGCGCCCGCCGGCCTGGCCCGCCGCCTCGTGCACGCGCACGCGCCAGCCCGCCTCGGCGAGGCGCAGGGCCGCCGACAGGCCGGCGAGACCGGCGCCGACGACATGGACCGTCCCCGCCCCCGCGCGGGTCGCGGCGCCACCGTCCATGGCGCTCAGAGCCGCCGCAACAGGCCGCGCACGACAGCCGCGCGCAGCTTGTCGGCCTTGCCCAGGCGGCCGCCGTCCCGCCGATCCCAGCCCCGGCGCTCCAGCCGGTCGAGCGTCATCTCGTAGGCGCCCATCATCACCAGCGCCGGCCGGATGCCGGAGCGCCGGCACAGCCGGGCAAGCCGGTCGACCTCCGCGAAATCGGCCCGGGCCCGCCGGGCCAGTGACGCGCAGGCCGCCGGCAGGTTCGGGTCGGCCAGCACCGTCTCGGCCCTGCGGCCCGCGACGCCTGCCGCCGCCAGGTCCTCGGCGGGCAGATAGAGCCGGCCGCGCGCGGCGTCCTCGTCCAGGTCGCGCAAGATGTTGGTGAACTGCATCGCCTCGCCAAGCGCCACGGCGAGGTCCAGCGCTTCGGGCTCGCGCGCGCCGAAGATGCGGATCGAAAGCAGGCCGACGGCGCCGGCGACCCGGCGGCAGTAGAGCCGCAGGTCGTCGAGCGGCATCGCCGTCGCCGGCCCGTCGATGTCGCTCTCCATGCCGTCGATGACCGCCAGGAACTCCTCGCGCGGCAGGTCGTAGCGCGCGACCGGGCCGAGCAGCGCACGGGTGACCAGATCGCTCGCCCGCCCGTCGTAGAGCCGGTCGATCGCCGCCCGCCAGGCCTGGAGCGCCGCGCGCTTGTCCGCGCGGGCGCCGGCCTCGTCGGCCACGTCGTCGATGGTGCGGCAGAAGGCATAGACCGCGTACATGGCGTCGCGCCGCGGCTTGGGCAGGATCAACATGCCGTAGCGGAAGGACGTCCCGGACTCCGCGACCACGGCCCGCACGTGGTCGAGCGCCGCCCGGGCGTCCCCCGTATCCGGCGCGAAGCGGGCCAGCGGCGGGGCCGCCGCGGGGCCGGAGCCGGATGCGGCGCTCGCCTCCTCGCTCAGCCGGGCGCTCACTCCGCCGCCTCCGCCCGGTCGGCCGGCGGCGCGGCCGGCCGCCGACGCGGGCCCAGGAGGCCTGACACCACGCCCGCCACGCCGCAGCGCAGGAAATCGAGCTTGCTCAAAGCCACGCGGCCGGCGATCGGGTCCTCGCGCCGGAGCCGCGCGGCGAGCCGGCCGGCCAGCGCGACGATGGTCGCCGCCTCCATGGCGAAGCGCCGGTCGCCGAGCCGAGGAGCCAGCGCCCGCGCCTCGGCGATCAGCCGATCCGTCTCGTCCAGGCAGGCGTCGAGCACGGCGCGCAGCCCCGGCGACGCGTGATCGGCCCGCAGCGCCTCGACGCCGGTGCCGTGGGCCTCGAGCCAGTCCAGCGGCAGATAGACCCGGTCCATGGCGGCGTGGTCGGCCGCGCAGTCCTGGAGGTGGTTGAGCACCTGGAGCGCGTCGCACAGGGCGTCCGATGCCGGCCAGGCCGCGCGCGGCTCGCCGTGCAGATCGACCAGGAAGCGGCCCACGGGCGAGGCCGAGCGCGCGCAGTAGTCGCGCAGCTCCGCCCAGTCGGTGTAGCGGGTCTTGGTCGCGTCCTGGCGGAAGGCCGAGAGCAGGTCCCGGCCGTGGCGCACGGGAACGCCGGTCTCCGCGCAGCTCGCCGCCAGTCGAGCGGCCTTGGGCGCAACCTCCGCCGCCTCGCGATCGCCGGTCAGCGCCGCGTCGAACAGGTCGAGCCGACGGACCTTGTCCTCCGGCGCGAGCGACGGATTGTCGGCGATATCGTCGGCGGCGCGCGCGAAGGCGTAGAATGCCGCCACATGGGGCCGCAGCCGGGCCGCGATCAGCACCGAGCCGACGGGAAAGTTCTCGTCCGCCGCTTGCTTGCCCGACGGCGTCTCGATCATCGGCCGTCCGTCCCCCTCTCCGCCGACGCGCGCGCCGGCGAGGGCGGCGACAGCGTCGACGCCTGCAGCGATCGCGACGACATCGGTGGAGACGACGGCTTGGACGGCGCCAGCGGCATCGACGGATCCGGCGCCTGGCGGCGGCCCTTCCACAGGCCGCCGCGCCCCCGCGCATGGGCGACGGCGCTCTCGACGGTGAAAACCGTATACCACAGGCCGGCGAGCGGCAAGCCGAGCGCCCGGAACCACGAGCCGCCGTAGCGCCGCAGCGTCGGGCGGTAGGCGACCGCCATCGTCGCCCAGGCCCCCGCCCCCGCCAGCGCCGCCGCCGCCTGCCCGTGCAGCGGCCAGGTGAGCGCGGTCAGCGGGCCGGCCAGATAGAGCAACGCCATGCCGACGAGCGTGCCGGCGAGCAGCAGCGGGGAATGGCGAAGCTGGGTGTAAGCCGTGCGCACGACCATGTCGCGCACGCCGCCATAGCCCTCGTAGGGGCGCAGCGACGCCACCGTGTCGGCCAGCATCAGGAGGATGCGCCGCCGCCTTCCCCCCGGTCCCGGCGCCTTGATCGCCCGGGCGAGCGCGACGTCGTCGATCAGCGCGCCCCGGATCGCCGCAATGCCGCCGATCGCGTCCAGGTCCCGCCGGCGGACGAGCGCGCAGCCGCCGGCGGCGGCGGCCGCAGGGCTCGCCGGGTCGTTGACCCGGGGGAACGGGTAGAGCTTCTGGAAGAAGAAGACGAAGGCCGGGATGAGCAGCCGCTCCCAGAAGCCGCGGCAGTCGAGCCGGGCCATGACGGAGACCAGCGCGGCGTCCCGGTCGCGCGCGACGGCGACCAGACGCCGCACCGAATCCGGCGCGTGGGCGATGTCGGCGTCGGTCAGCAGCACGTAGTCCGGCGGCGGGTCGCGCCGCGCGACCTCCGCCAGACCGTGGTTGACGGCCCAGAGCTTGCCGGACCAGCCCGCGGCCAGAGGCGGCGCGTGGAGCACCGTACAGGGCCGGTCCACCGCCAGGCCGTCGGCGACCGCGCCGGTACCGTCGCTCGAATGATCGTCCACCAGCACGATCTCCAGTGGACCGGGGTAGTCCTGCGCGGCGAGCGCGCGCAGGCTGCGCGAGATGATCGGCGCCTCGTCGCGCGCCGGGATGATGGCCGCGACCGACGGCCAGGGGTCTTCGGACACTGCCGGCTCCAACCGGTCGAGGGTCTGATCGGCGCGCCAGAACCGCCCGTGGGCCAGGAGGAGATAGACCCAGGCCGCCGCGGCGACTACGCTGAGGATGAGAAGCATGGGCGCCACCCTCGTTGCCCGCTCGCGTCCGGTCAAGCGGCCGGTGCGCGGCACGGTGTCGATCCGGCGGGAAGCCGGGGCCCGGCGGGACGGCGGCGCCCCGTCCCGTTCGCCTGACGGACCGACCCCCAAACGGATCGACCCGATGCACCCGCTTTTCGGCTGCGACGCGGCGACCTTCGCCCGGGCGCTCACCGCCAACGGCGGCGTGTCGGCGCGCCATCTGCCCCGCACCGCGGGCATCGCCGCCGGCATCCTGGCCCGAACGCCGGTGTCGCTCGCCGAGCGTGCGGTCATGGCGGGCCAAATCCGCCGCGCCGACATGCCGCCGCCGATCTTCATCGTCGGCCATTGGCGCAGCGGCACGACCCATCTCTACAACATCATGAGCCGGGGCGGCTTCGGATATGTCAGCCCGCTCGCAGCCGGGCTCCCGTGGGACATGTTCGGCATCGCCGCCGCGCTGCGCCCGGCGCTGGAGGCGATGCTGCCGGCGCGGCGCTTCATCGACGACATCCCGGTACGGCCCGATTCGCCGCAGGAGGACGAGGTCCCCATGGCCAACATGACGGATCTCTCCTTTTATCACGGCCTCTATTTCCCGAAGAACTTCGAGAATGCGTTCAATCGAGCCGTGTTCTTCGACGGCTGCTCGCCGGCCGAGATTGAGCGTTGGACGGCCCGGCTCGACTACTTCCTGCGAAAGGTCTGGCTGATCCAGGGGCGACGGCCGCTGCTGATCAAGAATCCGGCCTACACGGCCCGCCTGGGCCTGCTCGCCCGGCTCTATCCCGGCGCCCGCTTCATCCACATCGTGCGCAGCCCCTACGAGGTCTTCGTCTCGATGCGGAACTTCTACGCCAAGCTGTTCGAGCAGCTGGCGCTGAACCGCTACGACCATATCGATATCGACACCTTCATCCTGCGAACGTACAACCGCTTGCTCGACCGCTCGAGCGAGGAGGCGGCGGGCCTGGGCCCGGGACGCTATGTCGAACTGCGCTACGAGGATCTGGAGGCGAGGCCGCTCGACACCGTCGCGCGGGCCTATGACGAACTCCGGCTGGAGGGGTTCGACGACGCACGGCCGGATTTCGCCACCTATCTCGACAGCGTGCGCGACTACCGCAAGAACCGCTTCACGCTCGATGCCGCCACGATCGACCGAATCAACCGCGAATGCGCCGGGCCGCTGGCCCGCTGGGGCCATGCCGCGCCGGAACCGGCGGCGGCGGAGTGAGCGGCGTCTCGCCGCATGAGGCGCGCCTTCGCAACCCTGGTCGCAGCCGTCACGATCGGCGGGACGGCTTTCTGGATCGCGGGCGACCGCCCGACGCCGCTGGCGGCCGGGAGCGCGGGCGCCGAGGCGCTACGGATGCGCGACGCCTGCCGGCCCGTCGACCTGCGCTCCGCGGAGGGTGGCGAGATCCGGGGCGTCGAGGACATGGTCCTTCTGCCGGGTGGCGACACGGCCAAGGACCGGCTCGTCCTGTCGGCCTACGACCGCAGCACGGGCGACGCGAATCCGGACCTGGAAGCCGGGCTCTACGCCCTGACCGTCGAGGCGCTCGTCGCCGCCGGGGAGACCGGCGGCGTCCCGCCGTTGGCCCGGCTGTCCGAGGCCTTCCAGGCCGACCGGCCGCTCTTCCCGCACGGCATCGGCGCCCGCCCCCGGCCCGAGGGCGGGCATCGGCTGGCGGTCGTGAACCGCCGCGACGGCGACCGGGGCGGCCGCGGGACGGTGATCGAGCTATTCGACCTGGACGGGACGACCCTCGCCCATCACGCGACGATCGCCGATCCGCGCCTGTGCCGGGCCAATGACGTCGTGCCCGTCGCGGGCGGCGTGCTCGCGAGCCTCGACGGCCGCGCCTGCGAGGGCTTCGACCGGGCGATCGAGCTGGTCTTCGCCCCGCGCCGGGGCCGGATCGTGCTGGTCGCCGATCCGGCGGCCGATCCGGCGGCCGATCCGGCGGCTGATCCGGCGGCCGATCCCGAGGCCGTTTCCGAGGCTGCCCGGCGCACCGACGCGGGCCTGGCGACCGGCCCGGACGCCGTCGCGCCGGAGGAGTCGGCCCCGCTGACGGACGGCTGGGATCCGGCATCGGCCATCGGAACCGTTGAACTCGCCAATCCGATCCGCACGGTGGCCGACAACCTCGCCTTCGCCAATGGGCTCGCGCTCGCCGGCGGGCGCCTCGCCGTCGCGCCGACCCGCGACCAGGCGCTGCTCGAAGCGCCGATCGACCTGGGCGGCGACGGCGAACCCACGAGCATCGCGGCCGTCGGCGAGCACACCTGGCGCCGGATCGATCTGGACGGCGGGCCGGACAACCTCGAAGTGGCACGCGACGGCGCCTGGCTGGCGACGGTGCACGACTCCCTGATCGGTCTCGCCATCCACCGCACGCCCTGGCTGGCGCCCCTGGTCGAGGACGTGGCCGGCATCCGCCTCGCCTCCTCCCATGTCACGCGGGTCGATCCGGCGACCGGACGGAGTCGGGTGATTCTCGCCGATGACGGCGACCCGGTGTTCCCGGCAGCGACGATCGCGGTCGAGACGGGGGCCGGCCTCGTGCTCGGCTCGGTGACCGAGGCGGGGTTGCTGTTCTGCCCCGGCCTGTCCGCGAGCGCCGGACCGCCGGCATGATCGACCTCGTCACCGGTGGCGCCGGCTTCATCGGCCGGCACCTGGTCACGCGCCTTCTCGGCGCCGGCCGTTGCGTGCGCGTGCTCGACCTCGCCGCGCCGCCCGACACCCTGCCCGACACCCTGGACGTCGAATCCGTCACCGGCTCGGTGACCGACGCCGGCGCCTTGAAGGCGGCGATGGACGGTGTCGAGCGGGTCTTCCACATCGCCGGCCTGCCCGATCTCTGGCGGCACGATCCACGCGACTACGAGCGGGTCAATCACCTGGGCACGTGCCGGGTGGTGGAGGCCGCGGCCGCGGCGGGCGTCGGGGCGCTGGTGCACACTTCGACCGCCGTCGTCCTGGCCGGCGCCGACCCGCGCGATCCGGCGGCAACGCGGGTCGCGGGCCCCTACACGCGCTCCAAGATCGCGGCGGAGTCGACGGTGCGCGAGGCCGCGGCGGCGGGGCTGCGGGCGGTCATACTCCGTCCCGGGGCGCCGATCGGGCCCGGCGACACGAACCGGACGCCGCCGACCCGGCTGCTGGCCGATGTGGTCGCGGGGCGCCTGCCCGCCTATCTCGACGCCGCGCTCGCCTTCGTCGATGTGCGGGATCTCGCCGCCGCCTTCCCGGCCGCCGCGGCACGCGGCACGCCCGGGGAAGCGTACGTCATCGCGCATCCGCCCGTACGCCTGCGCCGCCTGTTCGAGATCATGGCGACGCACATGGACGTACACCCACCACGCCAACGGGTGCCGGCGCCGGTCGCCTGGGCGGCGGCGGCCGTCGGCGAGGCTGTCGGCCGGGTCACCGGCCGGCCGCCCGCAGGCTCGATCGAGGGCGTGCGCATCGCCGGCCGGCCGCTGGCGCTCGACGGGCGGCCCGGCGCCGCCGACCTCGGCCTGTCGCTGCGCGCTCTCGAGGAGTCGGTCATCGACGCGGTCGCCTGGCTGGAGGACGGGACATGAGGCGTACGGCCCCGCTCGGCCGGTTCCGCTGCTGGAAATGCGGCCACGAATACGACAGCCCACCCCCGCCGGCCGCCTGCCCGCGCTGCGGCCATCTCTATGCGACCTGGCTCAACTACGCCCCGGACTTCGCCAAGGCCACGTCATGAGCATCCGGCGGAGCTGCGCGGCGCCACACGCTCAATCCAGGTTCCGGAACGCCGCGCGGTAGCGGATGCGCGAGGCGATGCCGGCGAAGGCCGCCGTCAGGACGCCCACGATCCCCATGCGGACCCACTCCTCGCCGCCTATCATCACGACCGTGAGGATCACCGCCGGAATCAGCCCGGTCAGCGCCATGCCGGTGACGTGGAGCGGCGCCTGCCGGCGCAGGGCCGCGTCGCGCTGCAGCGCTTCGGCCTCGGAGTAGATCTTCTCCTCCAGCCCGGCGCGGTAGTCCGGGTCGCCGAGGCGGTCGGTATCGGTCATCGACTGGCCCCCCTCTCGTGGCCGGCGGGCGGAAATCCGCCGCCGGGCGGAAGACAGCCTGCCCCAGGGCGAGCGCGCGGGGTTTGATGTGCATCATGGTGTGTCGGCTCTCGAGGGCGGCACGCTCCGGCGATGACGGCGCGACGCTGCGCCGCCCACCAAGCGCACACGAATGGGGGAGGAGACCATGAGAATCGGGCATGCCGTCGCGACCGCCCTGCTGGCCGCGGGCCTCGCCGCCGCGGCCGGCGCCGCCGGGGCCCAGGAGGCCGGAGACGCCGACGACGCCGTGGACCATGGCCGGGAACTGGCCCAGGAATACTGCGTCGCGTGTCATGACATCTCGGCCGACGGCGCGTTCAAGACCTATCCGCCGAGTTTCGCGTCGATCGCGGTGTTCCGATCGGACGACCAGATCCGCGGCCGCATCATCTTCCCACCGAGCCATTCGACGATGCCGCAGATCGGCTACCTGCTGGAGCCGGAATCGGTCAGAGACCTGGTCGCCTTTATCCGGTCCCTGGAGCAGCCGGTGGAGTAGACCGGGCGCTTCCGGCGCGCAGGGCCGGACCCGAAATCCCGGCCTTGCACCGCCGAACGCCGGTTGCTATATCCCCGCCACCCGCGGCGGGCGCATAGCTCAGTTGGTAGAGCAGCTGACTCTTAATCAGCGGGTCCTAGGTTCGAGTCCTAGTGCGCCCACCATTTCCCCGCGGGTCAGCCTTGTTTCCGGCGTCGATCATCGCGCCTCACGCCAGCATCACGGCGCCGGCCCCGACCAGGGCGATACCGGCGGCGCGGCCGAGCCACGGGCCGTGGGGCACCAGCTTCTCCAGCGCGACGACGGCGGTCAGGACGGCGATCCAGGCCAGGTTCATGACGCCGCCGACGAACAGCAGCGCCATCAGCAGCCAGCAGCAACCCAGGCAAAAAAGCCCGTGGACCAGCCCCAGCCGGAACGCCCCGGCCGCGCCCGGGCGCCAGTGGCGGGACAGGAACCGGGCCGGCGAGCGGCAGTGGCGCAGGCACGCCGTCTTGACCGGGGTCAGCTGATAGAGCCCGGCGAGCACCAGCAGACCGCCGCCCAGAACGGCGCTGGTCGACACCATCATCGGCGAGAGCAGCGCGGCGCGTTCCAGCGCCCATTGCGCCGCCGTCGCCAAGGCCGAGAAGCCGGTCCAGACGACGACATAGGCGCCGGCGAAGGCGGCGCCGTGGACCAGCGGCCCGCCGGCCGACCGGCCCCCCGACCGATCCACAGACCGATCCACGCCCGGCCCGCCGCCTCCCGTCCGCCGGGCGACCGTCGCGTAGAAGAGCATCATCGGCGCGGCGGAGGGCAGCATCATCGCGACCATCATGATCGCCCACATGGCGAACATCAGCGCGGCATCCGTGGCCGTCCAGGTGCCCAGCATCGGCCCGGCCATCGCTGCCATCTCGGCTCCCGACACGCCGGCCCCCGCCATGCCTTCCATGTCGCCGCCGGCCATGCGCGCGGCCTCGAGGGCGAGATAGAGCCAGGCGAGGCCGGTGATGACGACCAGCGCCAACGCGACCACCAGCCGGTCGCGCCGGGCGATCCGCTCGACCGCGGCGGTGGCGCCCATGCCCCGCGCCTCAGCCCGGGATGCCGGTCGGCGACTGCCGCAGGTCGTAGAACTGGCCGTAGCTCTCCCGCGTCTCCACGGTGAAGGCCCCGGCGGCCCGGCTGGTACCCTTGCCGATCTCGGCCACCCGGTACTCGATGCCCGCGGGAATGTCGATGCGCACCCGATGCTCGTTGCCGCTGTGCGGGCTGTAGATCGGAAAGCCCTCGCCTTCGACCATCCCCGGGATCGACACCCGGGCCCGGCGCGCCTGGACGTCCATCTCCAGCTCGATCGGGCGGAACAGCGTCTCGTGGAGCGTATCGGAGGTGGCCCGGAAGACCCACCAGTGGGTCGCGGCGTCGGCCGTCTCGCCGCCGGTCAGGATCGTCTCCAGCGCCGCACGCTGGTCGGCGTCGGCCCGCTCGTCGATGATCGGCTGCATCTGGCCGCCGCCTTCCCAAATCGGGCCGGGCCAGGAATACAGGACCAGCGTTCTGAGCCCGTCCAGGCGGGTTTCGCCGAAGTGCCCGCGATCGATGCGGATCGCCTCGAACCCGTCGCACCCGCCCAGGGTCGGCCGCCCCTCGAACTGGCACGGGCAGCCGTCGATGCAGGTGCAGTTCCCGAAGGCCCGCCCCTCGACATACCAGTCGACAAAGGCCATGACGCCCTCCCCTCCGCCGCGCCGCCCTTGTCCCGGGCGCCTCCGGTTCGTGATTCAGAAGCGGAGCATACCATGGAACCGAGGACACGACACCGACCCTCGGCCAGGGGCCCTACAGCAGCCGCCGCCCCCGCAGCCAGCCACCGAGCACCGTGCGCCCGACCCGCACCGGGTCGTACCGCGCGGCGCGCAGGCGCCAGCGCAACGCCTCGGCGCGGCGGCCGTCATGGGCGCAGACCGCCGCATGATCGATCAGCATGCCGGCGAAGGGCCGCGCCCGGCGCTCCAGCACCGCGCGGTGCTTGTCGATCAGGGCGGCCAGGCTCTTCGCCCGCAGGACCGGATCCCCCGTCACCGAGGCGCCGCCATGGCGGTGAAAGCGGTAGCCCGGGCGGTCGACGCCGAGGATCGAGCAGACCGGGTTCAGGCGCAGGAACAGGTCGCTGTGCACATGGGCCCGGAAGCGCTCGTCGAAGCCGCCGATGCCGGCGACGACGGATCGCTCGATCACCAGGCTCTGCTTGACCTGGAAGGAGCGCCCCGCCGGCACCGTCTCGAGGTTCCAGTAGCGGCCGCGCGGCAGCGTCGGCGGGCGGCGCAGGGCCGTGACGCGCCCCTCGGCGTCGACCACCTCCAGCGCCGCGACGGCGGCGACCGGCGGCGGCAGGTCGCTCCCGGCCAGCGCCGCGAGGCAGGCCGCGAGCCCGCCCGGAACCAGCTCGTCATCGTCGTCGAGCCAGGTGACCCACCGGCCGCGCGCCGCCGCCAGCCCGCTGTTGCGCGCGGCCGCCCCACCCCGGTCGACCGCATGCCGGACGAGGCGCACGCGGGGATCGGGCGGCACCGTCGCCGGCGGGGACGAGGCGTCGTCGACGACGATCACCTCGAGCGTGCCGGCATCGTCCTGGGCCAGCGCGCTGGCGATCGCCCGGGCCAGCAGGTCCGGGCGGTCGCGCGTCGGGATGATGATCGAGATGTCGGGCTTGGCGGTCGGCGTCACGGGCTCCCGTCCTCCCTCAGGATAGCGGCCGCGGCGGCGAGACGGCGGTCGCGAGGCGATGCAGGCCGGCGGCGGACAGCCCCTCGGCCAGGAGCGGATGGCGCGTGGCGGCGGTGCCGGCGACCCAGCCGAGCGCCGCGGCGGCGATCACCGCGACCAGCAGGACCGGCGCGGCGACCGCGGGCAGCGCGGCGAGCAGGGCGGCCGGCCCGATCGCCGAGGTCACCGTGATGACGACGGCGCGCCCGGCGATCGGCAGCAGGTCGGCGACGCGATAGCCGATTGCGGACTCGAGCGTCGCGGAGATCATCGCCGCCTTGACACCGATCGCGAGCGAGACGCCCAGACAGGCCGCCTCGAGCGAGATCGCCGCGCCACCGGCGACCAAGCCGACGCGGATGAGCTGGTTGATCGCGCTCAGCCGGAGATAGGTGCCGGTCAGATCGAGCGCGACGAAGAGCTTCATGCTCATCCGCGTGATCGGCAGGAAGAGCCCGGACAGCGCGAGCAGCCGCACCGCCGGCACCGTGTCCTGCCACTGGGCGCCCAGCAGGACCGCGACCAGCGGCTCGGCCGCCAGCGCGATGACGGCGAAGACCGGCCAGCACAGAGCGGTGAGATGGCCGACCTTGAGCAGGTAGAGCCGCGCCGGCTCCGCCCCCTGCCTCAGCGATCGCGAGAAGGCCGGGAGCACGACCGGCGCGATGCCCTCCAGCAGCGAGCGGTCCATCAGCCGGACCACGGTCTGGGCCCGGTTGAACGCGCCGAGCGGGCCGAAGCCCAGCAGCTTGCCGATCGCGCCGACGATCACCGCGTCGCCCGCGTCCGACAGCAGGCCCGTCGCGGAATACCGCGCGCCGAAGCCCAGCAGCGGCCGCCAACCGCCGAAGGACGGCCAGGCGAGCCGCCCGCGCCCGGCCGCCGCGACCAGGACGACGGCCGCAGCCACGGTCTCGGCCAGCATGCCGGCGGCGAGCGCGACGACGCCGAAGCCGGCCACCGCGAGGCCCGCGGCCACGGCCGTCTGCACCACCACCTTCACCAGCGACAGGATGGAGATCAGCCCGAAGCGCATCTCGCGCTGGAGCCCGGCCTCGATCGGCATGATCAGCGGCTGGACCAGCAGCCCGACGGCCATCACCCCCAGCACCGGCCGCAGCGCCGCCGGCAGCACGCTCTCCGGGAGCAGGATCAGCGCCGCCGCCGCCAGGCCGGCGCAGGCGACGGCCAGCGTCCAGGAGAGCCCGATCGCCGAGCGCAGGATCGCCCGATCGACCGTCTCCCGCCGGATGAGGAACGACGGCAGGCCGAAATCGATCAGCGTCAGCGCCAGGGCATAGGCCGCCACGGCGATGGCGAAGAGGCCGAAATCCTCCGGCGCCAGCAGGCGGGCCAGCAGGGCCGTCCCGACGGCACGGATGACGAGGCTCCCCTGGCGCGAGGCGAGCGTCTGGATCATCGCCCGGCGGACGGTCACGGCAGCCTCCTGCTCTGCCCCGGCGGCGTGATCCCGTGCCCGCCATGGCTCATGACGGCAGCGCGGCCATCGGCGCCGGCGACCGCGCCGGCGCTGTCGCCAGGAGATGATCGCCGAGCCGGCGAGCCAGGGCCAGGATCGTGAAGGTCGGCGAATAGGACGGGCAGGTCGGGAACACCGCCGAACTCGCGACGTAGAGGTTCTCGGTTCCGAAGACGCGGCAATCCGTATCCACGACGCCGCGAGTCGGGTCCGACGCCATTCGCGTCGTCCCGATCTGGTGGGCCGCGTCCGTCATGCTGTCGAGGTTCGGCGGATCGTCGCCGAAATCGAATGTCCCGAGACCGGCCGCCGCGAACCGCTCGGTCACCTCGGAAACGATGCTGGGAAGGCTCTCGGTATCGCGATCGGTGAACTGCCAGTCGAGCTGCAATCGCCGCACGCCCAACGCGTCTCTCTCGGCAGCCAGCGAGATCCGACTTCGGGGATTGGGCACCTGCTCGGTGACGATCTTCACCTGATAGGCGGCGATCGACCCGTTGCCGTCCACGCAGGCGGCTCCGCCCGTCATGCGGCGCAGCAGGCGCCGCCGTCGCCCCTCGTAGATCGGCTTGAGGTAGACGACATGCTCCAGCAGTCGCCCGGCACGCTGCACGGCGTCGTCGAGGGCGAAGCACAGGACGAACCGCGGATTCGGCGCGTATTGCAGTTCACGGGCATGGGCACGCGCCAGGGGTCCTGGCGCCAAGGTACCGCTGTGATGCTTGGGATGGTCGCCGTAGAACCGACCCACCAGGTCGTGCGCGTTGCCGATCCCGCCGGCCACATCCCGGTCCGAGGCGAGCAACAGCCGGGGTGTCTCGAGGCCGCCGGTCGCCAGGACGACGGTCGCGCCGCGGGCGTCGATGCGCCGCCCTTCCAGGGAACGGCACTCGACCGATGCGACACGTCGCCGAGCCGGATCGAGACGCAACTCGGTTGCCGTGGCGCCGAGGATGACATGAAGCGTCGAGGACGACCGCATCTCTTCCTCGAAACGCTCGGCGGCGCGCAACGGCGATTTCTCGTGGTAGAAACTCGTCATCTTCAGCCCGTGGCGGGCCAGCGTGCCGCGCAGCGGTTCGAGGTCGGGCCGCTCGGCTTCCGCTTCGAGATCGCCCAATCCATAGTCTTTCGCGGTCGCGCGGTAGAAAGGAAGCAGGTGGTCGTAGCCGATCGGCCATTCGCTGTGATCGACCCAGTCTCGCTCCGCGAAGTCCGACCGCTGCAGCAGCTTCCATTTCCCGGTCCAGACCGTGCTCGTACCGCCGAACTGCCGCACCCGGCTGACCCCGCGCAAGCCGGGCGGCAGATAGGCATGGTAGGCGGCATCCGGGTCCATCCGGCGATGCGGCTTGCCCAGGAAGTCGATGTCGTTGAGGGCCTGGATTCCGGGATCGAAGGCCCGACGGCCACTCTCGAGCAGGAGCACCCGCCGTCCCGCGCGCGACAGGTGCATCGCGAGCTCCGAGCCCGCGATGCCGGAGCCGACGACGACGATTTCCGCCTCCAGGCGGGTCCCGTCCTCGTGGTCGAGAATGTCCGTTATCATGGTCCGCGCTCTGCCGCGGCCGGCCCACGCCGGCACCGGGACCGCCGAGCCTGCCCGCGCCCGCGCGAGGCTTCAAACGGGCGTATGGGCTATCGCCCGGCGCCATTCGCGCCGGCGCGATCCTTCGGGGATACCGGGCGGGACACCGGACGGACGCTCTTGATCGCCTTCGCGGGCGCATCACGTCCAGGAACGACCTCCTCCGCCGCCGGACAGGGAGGCGAACCGCCATGGCGATCCGCGAGACGATCCGTATCACCCCCCACCACCTGCCCGGGGTGCTGAGCGTGCCCGACAGCGCGCGTGGCCTCGTCGTCTTCGCCCATGGCAGCGGCAGCAGCCATGCCAGCCCGCGCAACACCCGGGTGGCGGACGGGCTGAATCGCGCCGGGCTCGCGACCCTGCTGTTCGACCTGCTGACCGAGGCGGAGGCACAGGACCGGCGCAACGTCTTCGACGTGGAATTGCTGGCCGACCGGCTCGAGGCGGCGAGTGACGTCCTGGCCGAGATGCCGGCGGCCGCCGGGCTGGCCGTCGGCTGTTTCGGCGCCAGCACCGGGGCGGCGGCGGCGCTGATCGCGGCGGCGCGGCGACCGGAGATCGCGGCCGTCGTCTCGCGCGGCGGCAGGCCGGACATGGCGGCGGGCTGGCTGGCCGCCGTGCGCGCGCCGACCCTGCTGATCGTCGGCGAGAACGATACCGAGGTCCTGGCCCTCAACCGCGACGCGCTGGAGCGGCTGACGGGCCCGAAGGCGCTGGCCGTCGTGCCCGGAGCCACACACTTGTTCGAGGAGCCGGGCGCCTTCGACCGGGTCGTCGACCACGCGCGCGACTGGTTCCTGCGCCATCTCGCGCCGACGCACGAGGGGTGAGCGGGATCGTCCGCGACGGCCTATCGCGCGCCCTCCCCCTTTCCGCGCGTCGCCATGGGATCGGCGCGCAGCGAGCGGATCAACGCGATCGCCGCGGCGACGAGCAGGATCGACATGGGCAGGCCCAGCGTGATCGCTGCATTGCGGATCGCCGTCAGCCCGCCCAGGACCAGGAGCGTGGCCGCCACCAAGCCCTCGGAGACCGCCCAGAACACCCGCTGGGCGCGCGGCGGATGCGGATCGCCGCCCGAGGTCACCATGTCGTCGACCAGCGAGCCCGAGTCCGACGAGGTGATGAAGAACAGCAGGATGACCAGCGTCGCCGCCACGGTCGTCACCGCCCCCCAGGGCAGCGCGGCCAGCAGGCTCTGCAGCGAGCGCGCGGTGTTCTCCTTCACCGCGTCGGCGATGCCCGCACCGGCACCGGCGGAGGTCTCCAGCCAGATCGCGCTGCCGCCGAAGACGGCGAGCCAAAGGAAGGTCGCCACCGTCGGCACCAGAAGGACGCCCAGGATGAACTCCCGCACCGTGCGCCCGCGCGAGATCCGGGCGACGAAGATCGCCACGAAGGGCGACCAGGAGATCCACCAGCCCCAATAGAACAGGGTCCAGGTGGTCTGCCATTCGCTGTCGGCGCCCGGATCGAGATAGAGGCTCGAGCGCGGCAGGTGCTGGAGATAGAGCCCGATCGAGGAGATGAAGAGCTCGACCAGGTAGAGCGTCGGGCCGACAAGCAGGACGAACAGCAGCAACAGGCCGGCGAGACCGATGTTCGCCTCGCTCAGGCGCCGCACGCCCTTCTGGATGCCGCTGACGACGGAGATCGTGGCGACCGCCGTGATGCCGGCGACGATCGCCACCTGGATCACCGTGCCCGACGGCCAGCCGAAGAAGGCCTCCAGGCTGGCATTGATCTGCATCGCCCCGAGGCCGAGCGACGTCGCGACACCGAGCAGCGTTCCCACCGTGCAGAGGATGTCGACGGCGTGACCGATCCAGCCCTCGATCCGCCGGCCGATCAGCGGCTCCAGCACCGAGCGCGGCGCGAGCGGCAGGCCGCGGTTGAAATGGGCGTGGGCGATCGCCAGCGCCAGGACGATGTAGATGCCCCAGGCATGCAGGCCCCAGTGGAAATAGGACAACCGCATCGCCTCGCCCCGCGCCGCGGGCGTCCCGGGTTCGGCCCGCAGCGGGTCGAGATAGTGGAGCAGCGGTTCGGCCACGCCGAAATAGACCAGCCCGATCCCCATGCCCGCGGCGAACAGCATGGCGAACCATCCGATCCCCCCGAACTCCGGTCGCGCCTCGGGGCCGCCCAGACGCACGCGCCGCGCCCGGCTGAACAGCAGGCCGATCACGACCAGCAGGAACGCCGTGACGATCAGCACGTAGTACCAGCCGAAATAGCGCGAGACGAAGAGCTGGCTCGCCTCGAAGGCGGCCGCCGAGCGCTCGGTGAAGGCGCCGCCCAGGACAACGAAGGCGATGACCGCCAGGGCGGAGCCGAAGAAGACGGGCGGGTTCATCCGCGCGGTCGCCCGCGCCAGGAGGGGGCGGGGACGGGCCGCTTCGTCCGCATCGGTCATGCCCGACCAACGGGTGCGCCCGGCGCGGGTTCCGAAGCATGGCCGCGGGTATCGCGCCGACACCTTGCGTCGGGATGTCACGGACCACGTGACGGTTCTTGCGGGCCGTGACGGGCATCCCCCCGATCCGACCGCCCGCTCGGTTCGCGACCCCGAACAAGAGCGAGGTCGCCATGGCCGAGGCGAAAGACCGGCCCAGCGAGGTCCGGGAGGCCTTGGACCGGCCGCAGCGCCGCCCCCGCCGGTGGCTGTTCCGGGGCTGGGTCGCGCTGACGATCCTGGTCGCCGGCTGGGTGGCGGTGACGGCGCCCTTCGCGCGCGGCCCGACGCTCGACCAGTCGGTCGTCGCGTTGGCCGTGCCGCCGCTCATGATCCTGGCCCTCGGGGCGGGGATCGCCTGGCTCGCCCTGCTCGTCACGCGCGGCGGCGACCGACCCCGCGACGACGGCTCCTCTAGAACCCGTCGCTGACCCGGCGCGGGATGCGCATGTCCCGGTGGACATAGACGCCGATGGTCAGGCCGAGCCCGATCATCACCGTCAGCATGGCCGTGCCGCCGTAGCTGATCAGTGGCAGCGGCACGCCGACCACCGGGATCAGTCCCATCACCATCGCGATGTTGATGAAGACGTAGAGGAACAGGTTCGTCGTCAGCCCCAGTGCCAGCAACCGGCCGAAATGGTTGCGCGAGCGCAGGCCGATGACGATGCCGTAGACCAGCACCAGGAAATACAGCGCCAGCAGCCCCACGCCGCCGACCAGGCCGAACTCCTCCGCCAGCATGGTGAAGATGAAGTCGGTCTGCTTTTCCGGCAGGAAGTTCAGATGGCTCTGGCTGCCCATCAGGAAGCCCTTGCCGAACACGCCGCCGGAGCCCAGCGCGATCTTGGACTGCAGGATATGGTAGCCGGCGCCCAGGGGATCGCGTTCCGGATTGAGGAAGGTCAGCACCCGGTTCTTCTGGTATTCGTGCAGGAACTGCCAGCCGACCGGGATCGCCGACAGCCCGGCCGCGATCACCACGACGAACTTCCACAGCCGCACGCCGGCGAGGAAGAAGATCGCGCCGCCGACCATCATCAGCATCAGCGCGGTGCCCAGGTCCGGCTGCTTGAGCACGAGGCCGACCGGCGCCAGCACCAGCAGGATCGGCACGATCAGCCGGGTCGGCCGCCACACCTCCTCCAGCGTCGGGCCGTGGAAGTACCGGGCGAGCGCCAGGACCAGGGCGATCTTCATCAGCTCCGACGGCTGGAGGTTGATCACGCCCAGGTCGATCCAGCGCTGCGCCCCCATGCCGACGACGCCCATGACCTCGACGGCCACCAGCAGGGCGAAGCACAGGAAGTAGGTCGGGTAGGCCAGGCGCAGCCACACCCGGATGTCGATCAGCGCCACGAACAACATCAGCACGATGCCGATGCCGAAGCGTGCCGCCTGGCTTGTCGCCCACGGATCGGTCGCGCCATTTGCCGCGGAATAGAGCATGGCGAAGCCGACCGCGCCGAGGCCGCAGATCAGCAGGACCAGGATCCAGTTGACGTTGAGCAGCTTCTCCGCCGTCGTCATCTCCGGGCCCTCGGCGGCGAGTTCTCCGCCGCCGGTGCCGAGCCGGCCGAGCAGGCGCGCCCCGGTGCCGTAGTCGCCGTACTCGCGGCGCCCGGCCATGCGTCAGCCCTCCCCGCCCGGCGGCTCGTCGCCGGCGGCGCGC
>JAVJUS010000068.1:0-100412 GCA_040220455.1 Azospirillaceae bacterium | reverse complement strand
CCCGTCGCCGTCTCCGTCTGCGCCCCTGTCGCCGCCGGTGCCGCCGCGCCGGCCCGGGCGGGGATGAGGGATCAGCCCTTCGGGCCGCCCGACTTGCGGCTGTCCTGGAACTCCGTCCAGAACTGCCGGAACATGTAGGTGTAGAGGCCCAGAATCGAGGCCAGGGCGGGCAGGGCGATCAGCGCGATGTCGGGGCGCGAGAGCACGGCCGGCAGGAACTGCAGCAGCCAGCCGACGAGGCATGGCGCCAGCAGGATGCCGGCGAAGAAGTTCCGCCAGGGCCCGCGGCCGACCCAGAACGGCGCCACCACGTAGCCGGCGTTGAAGGCAAGCGCCAGGACCAGCAGGCCCGCCGCCTGGGCCGGCTGCAGCTCGCCGACGGGTCCGGCGCCCAGGACGAAGCGCATCTGCTGGGCGAACAGCACCACCCCCATTGCGACGGAGAGCGCGACCAGCCAGCGCGGCGGGCGCAGGCGGTCCGGTCGGCGGGGCGGCGGCGTCTCGGCATCGGCCATGGATTCATCCGGCGGTCGAGGGGCGGGGCGGCGGGGCAGGGTGCCCATGCTCGATGGATCGGGGGCCGGGGTGCGATTGTCAACACGGGTCCCGGCGTTATATTGCCCGTCCATGAGTACCGTCTTTTTCATCCTGGCGATCGCGTCGGCCGCCGCCGTGCTCGCCACGCTCGCGGCCGGCCTCGTCGGGATGGCTCGGAACGGCCCGTTCAACGCCCGCTACGGCAACACGCTGATGCGGGCGCGCGTCGTCCTCCAGGGTCTCGCGATCGCGTTTTTCGCCCTGGCGCTCTGGACGTCCGGCTGACCGACCGGGCTTGCCGGCCCGGCGGATCCGGTCCGCCGGGCCGCCGGCGTGCGCCGGTCGCACCCAGCCCCCGAATCCACCCTTTCAAAGTCACCCGCCCGAAAGCACCGGAATCGATGGTCCAACTCACGCGCATCTACACCCGTGGCGGCGACGCCGGGCTCACCTCGCTGGGCGACGGCAGCCGGGTCGCCAAGCACGCCCTTCGGGTCGAGGCCTACGGCACGGTCGACGAGGCCAACAGCGTGCTGGGCCTGGTCCGCCTGCACACCGGCGACGCGCCGGAGGCCGACGCCATGCTCGCGCGGATCCAGAACGACCTGTTCGACCTCGGCGCCGATCTCTGCACGCCGGAGCAGGAGAGCCCGCCCCATCCGCCATTGCGCGTGACGGCCGAGCAGGTCACGCGGCTGGAGGGCGAGATCGACGCGATGAACGCCGAGCTCGCTCCGCTCAAGAGCTTCGTGCTGCCCGGCGGGCTGCCGGCGGCCGCCCATCTGCACCACGCCCGCACTGTGGCGCGCCGCGCCGAACGCCTGATGACCCGGCTGGCCGAGGCCGACCGGATCAACGAGCACGCGTTGCGCTACGCCAACCGGCTGTCCGACCACCTCTTCGTCATGGCGCGCTGGATGAACGATCGGGGCGGCGGCGACGTTCTCTGGGTGCCCGGCGGGAACCGCTGAGGTCCGTGCTGCGGTCGCCGCCGCCGCCCCCGGCCAACTCGATTCGCGGACGACGCCGACGCAACCGCTTGTTGGGCCCGCGAATTGACTTGGCCGGAGGCGGGTCCTATCGTCCCCCGAGCTTCGTGTTGCAGTGCAGCAGGATCGCCGTCCGGGTGGGGAGGCCCGCCGGCGGTCGCGCGGCGGGGCGGAGTGGTGCACAGCGGGGAAGCCGAAGGTCATGATCGATACCATTGGCGTCATCGGCGCCGGACAGATGGGCAGCGGGATCGCGCAGATCTGCGCGCAGGCCGGAAAGCCGGTCCGGCTCCTCGACATCGACCGCCAGCTCGTCGACAAGGCGGTCGAGAGCATCGTGAAGACCCTGGACCGGCAGGTCGCCAAGGGGCGCATGAAGGCGGCGGACAAGGACGCCGCGCTGGCCTGCATCTCGGGCACCGACGACTACGCCGATTTCGGCGACTGCGACCTGGTGATCGAGGCGGCGACCGAGAACGAGGAGATCAAGCGCTCGATCTTCAAGTCGCTGGTCCCGCATCTGAACGACGAGGCGCTGATCGCCACCAACACCTCGTCGATCTCGATCACCCGGCTGGCCTCGACGACCGACCGGCCCGAACGCTTCATCGGCATGCATTTCATGAATCCCGTGCCGATCATGAAGCTGGTGGAGATCATCCGGGGCATCGCGACCGACGACCGGACCTATCGCTCGGTCAAGGACCTGGCGGAATCGCTGGGCAAGACGACGGCGTCGTCGGAGGATTTCCCCGCCTTCATCGTCAACCGCATCCTGCTGCCGATGATCAACGAGGCGGTCTACACGCTCTACGAGGGCGTCGGCACGGTGGAGGCGATCGACACGGCCATGCGCCTGGGCGCGAACCACCCGATGGGCCCGCTGGAGCTGGCGGACTTCATCGGCCTGGACACATGCCTCGCGATCATGAACGTGCTCTATGACGGGCTCGCCGACAGCAAGTACCGGCCCTGCCCGCTGCTGGTAAAGTACGTCGAGGCCGGCTGGCTCGGCCGCAAGGTCGGGCGCGGCTTCTACGACTACGGCGGCGACACGCCCGTGCCGACGCGCTGAGCCGGCCCGGCGCGCTTATCCGGCCCGGCGTCAGTCGTCGGCGCCGCCGCCGCCGGATCCTCCGGTCGCTCGCTCTTCCGCCTCGTCGGCGGCGCCCCGGCGCCCGGTGACGAGACCCAGCAGCAAAAACGCCGTCGCCATCACGCCCGCCGTGATCATCAGCCCGTGGACGGACACGCGCTCGATCGCCACGCCCGAGGCGGCAGGCCCGGCGATGCTGCCCAGCGTGTAGGCGAGCGCGATCAGCGTCATCGCGGCGCTGGTCCGCTCGGCATCGACGCGCGCGCCGGCCTCGATCACCGCGAGGGTGTTGAGCCCGCCGACCGCGCCGCCCCAGACGAACAGCACTATCCAGGGCAGCAGTATCCAGGGCAGTCCGGCCGCCTCGCCGGCGAGCGCGAAGGTGGCGGGGACCGCGCCGGCGCCGAGGAGGATCACCGCGGCGCACAGGATCTGGGATCGGCGGAAGCCGATGGCGTCGGCGAGCCAGCCGAGCGGCATCTGCAGGACCGTGCCGCCGGTGCCGAAGGCGCCGACCAGCAGCGCGCCGGCCGCCGCCGCGAGGCCCAGCCCGCCGGCATAGACCGGCAGCAGCGCGATCGAGGCGGTCTCGACGAAGCCGCAGACGAAGGCGGCGGTCAGCGCCGTGGCCAGCAGCCCGACCAGCGCCCGGCCGGAGCGGGCGTCGGCCGGCACGCCCGGCTTGCCGTCCCAGCCGCGCGTCGCCGCCAGCGGAATCAGCCCGGCGAGCAGCAGCCCGACGCACAGCGCGAAGGGCGGCCAGCCCTCGACCCCGACCAGGGCGAGCAGCATCGGGCCGATCGCGATGCCGAGCCCCATCATCGTCTCGTGGATCCCGATCGCCCGGCCGCGCCCGGCGTCGCTCGCGATGCGTACGATCCAGGTGTCGCAGGCGATCCAGCGCACGATCAGCCCGAAGCCGACCACCAGGTTGAGAACGAAGAGCGCCCAGATAGACTCGACCACGGGCATCAGCGCGATCGCGCCGGCGGAGAGCACGACGCTGCCACCGACGCTCGCGACCAGCCCGAGCCGGGCGATGAGCCGCGGCACGGTGCGCGACACCGCCAGGATCATCAGCCACGGCGCGGTCGAGAACACGCCGATCGCCCCGGGCTCGACCCCCCGCGCGCTCAGCACGAAGGACAACAGCGGCGCGATCGCGCCGATCTGGACGATCTGCGCCAGCGTCGACACGCCGTTGACGGCGATCAGCCCGCGCAGGCGCGCGCCGTCGGGCACCGTTTCCGCGTTCGCCGGGAAGACGGGCCTCGGGCTCATCGGGTTCCTCTGTCGTGCCCTCGAAAGGTGCGGGCTTGCTCGTGGCCCCGGACAGGGGTGCGGCGGCGAGACAGATCATCCCTGTCGACGGCCACCGTTCCCGACTTTTCCTAGAAGAAAGTTGGCGGCGAAGCAACCTACCGGCGGGGCGACATCGGAAGGCGGAGGTTGCGTCGCCGGAGCGCGCCGCGTACACGCGGGCGCTCGCCCTTGGTCAATGAGCCGAAGCGCGCGGCGGCGCGCCCGTCCTTCGTCATCGCAGAGGTCTCCATGAAGCATGCCCGCCTGGACGGAAGGCTGGTTATGATCGGCTTCGGCTCGATCGGCCAGGGCGTCCTGCCGCTGATCCTGCGCCATGTCGAGATCGATCCGGCGCGGATCACGATCCTGGCGCCCGAGGCCGAGGGCGCGGCGGTGGCCGAGGGGTACGGCGTCGCCTACGAGCCCTTGGCGCTGACGCGCGACAACCTGGAAACCGAGCTGGGTGGCCGGCTGGGCGCCGGGGATTTCCTGCTCAACCTCTCGGTCGAGGTGTCGAGCCTGGCGCTGATCGCGCTCTGTCATCGGGCGGGCGCGCTCTATCTCGACACCTGCATCGAGCCGTGGCCGGGCGGCTATACCGATCCGTCGACGCCGCCGGCCGAGCGCAGCAACTACGCCCTGCGCGAGGGCGCGCTGGCGCTGGGCCGCGAACTCGGCCCCGGCCCGACGGCGCTGATCACCCATGGCGCCAATCCGGGGCTGGTCTCCCACTTCGTCAAGGCCGCCCTGTGCGACGCGGCCGAGGCGGCGGGCCGGCCCCGGCCGGCGCCGGCCGGCCGGGAGGAATGGGCGGCGCTCGCCCGCTCGGTGGGTGTGAAGGCGATCCACGTGGCCGAGCGCGACACCCAGCGCAGCCGCGTGCCGCGGGAGATCGGGGAGTTCGTCAACACCTGGTCGGTCGACGGCTTCGTCGGCGAGGGCTGCCAGCCGGCCGAGCTCGGCTGGGGCACGCACGAGCGGCACTGGCCGGCCGACGCACGCCGGCACGAGACCGGCTCCGGCGCCGCGATCTATCTGGAGCGGCCGGGCGCCGGCACCCGGGTGCGCACCTGGACACCGCTCGAGGGGCCGTTCCACGGCTTCCTGGTGACCCACAGCGAGTCGATCTCGCTGGCCGACTTCCTGACGCTCGGCGGGCCGGGCAAGGCGGCCGAATACCGCCCGACCGTGCACTACGCCTATCACCCCTGCGACGACGCCGTGGTCTCGCTGCACGAGCTCGCCGGCAAGAACTGGCACATGCAGGACCGCACGCGCATCCTGATGGACGAGATCCTGCCCGGCGGCATCGACGAGCTGGGGGTGCTGCTGATGGGGCCGGGCGGCCGGGCCTACTGGTACGGCTCGCGCCTGTCGGTGGACGAGGCGCGCGAGTTGGTCGAGCGCAACAACGCCACGAGCCTGCAGGTCACCGCCGCGGTGCTGGCCGGCGTCGTCTGGGCGCTGGAAAACCCGGATCGCGGCGTCGTCGAGCCGGAGGACATGGACCATGTCCGCGCGCTGGAGATCGCCACGCCCTATCTCGGGCCGGTGGTCGGGGAATGGACCGACTGGACGCCGCTCGACGACCGGGCGCGGCTGTTCCCCGAGGATCTGGACGCCGACGACCCCTGGCAGTTCCTCAACATTCTGGTGCGCTGAATCCTGGTGCGCCGACGGGGAACGGCCGCCCGGCGGTCCGCCTCAGGCGTCCGGGGCCGGGGCGGGGGCGTCGGGCATGTAGTGCTCGATCAGGGCGCGGGCCTCCGGGCCGTCCCAGGGTGCGGCGCCGGCATATCGGCCGACGACGCGGCCCTCCGGGTCGATCAGCACCGTAGTCGGCAGGCCCAGCGCCTCGAAGGCGCGCGGGGTCGCGCCCAGCGGGTCGAGAAAGATGTCCAGCGCCTCGATGCCGTGCGCCTCGAAGAAGGGACGGACCTCCGCGGCGCCACCCCGGTCGATCGACACCGCCACCACGTCGAAGGGCCGGTCGGCGAGCTCGGCCTGGAGCGTATCGAGGGCCGGCATCTCCTCGACGCACGGCCCGCACCAGGTCGCCCAGAAGTTCAACAGGACGACCCGGCCCTCGAAATCGGCCAGGGCCACCTCGCCGTCGGGCGTCTCCAGCGTCGCCGCCGGCGCCGGCGCGGGCGGGTCCTCGCGCACGAAGCTCTCCATGGGGCCGTCGAGCGGCGGGCCGGCGACCGTCGGCTCGCGCAGGCCGACCACCAGGACCAGGACGACAAGCGCCGCCGTCACGGCGACGGCGGCGATCAGGATGACGGATCGGCGCATGGTCTCGGGCTCGACCCCCGGCTTCGGTGGCGGTGACGAAATGCCGGGGCGCGGCGATCCTTGCCGGACGGCCATGTCCGGTCCTCGCCGCGCCCCTCGCATTCTCAGATCGCCTCCGGGACCGCCGGGGTCAAGACGCTTCGGGCGGCGGCCTCTCGCCGCTCCTCGGCGTGCTCGACCCGCCGGTCGGTCCGGATGCCGGGCCGGGGCCCGGTATCACTGGGTGACCGGCTGCTCGCTCGGCGCGTTCGACACGGCGCGGATCAGGTCCACCAGCCGGCGGCGCATGTTCCGGTCGCTGATGTGGTAGTAGGCGCGCAGAAGCTCGAGGGTCTCGCGCTTCTCCATCACCCGGCGGTCGTCCGAATCGGTCGGCGCGGCCGAATCGGCGGGGATGACGCCCGCGACAGTCCCGGCGTCGACGCCGTCGAAGAAGAACGAGACGGGGACGTCGAGCACCTGGCTGATGGCGAAGAGCCGCCCGGCACTGATGCGATTCGCCGCGCGCTCGTACTTCTGGACCTGCTGATAGGTCAGGTCGAGCGCGTCGGCGACCTGCTCGAGGCTCATGCCCAGAAGAACCCGGCGCTGACGCATCCGCTGACCGACATATGCATCCACAGCGTGCGCCTTGCGTCCGCGACCGACGCCCGTGCGCTGCGGTTTCACCTGTGTTTCGACCACGCCTTACTTCTCCTTTGCCTTTGCTCCGGCCCGCTTCGCGGTCTCCGGCTAGCGATTCACCACTCTTTTCACTGGCGTAACTGTACGCCTCTCGATCTCAAGTTCCTATCTCACCCTAGGGTTAGGGTCGATGTCCAAACGGTTAGGTTGTCCTATTTTGGAACTCTACGCGGGGAGGCGACGGGTTGAAAAATGCCTTCCCGCAGCGGAAGGTGGCAAACGGGTCGCCTCCTGGCTCCCGCCGGCCCGCGCGGGCCTCCGGGGCTTCCCAAAGCGCTGCATTCCTGCCAAACGGAGCGTCCGCGCCGACTGGCGCCACGGGCGACCGGCGACGCGGCCCGGGTCGCACGTCACGGCATGACGAGAGAGTGATGAGCCAATCCCGCGACGAAGGCGCCGACGGTGCGCAGAGGCCGACCAACGACGCCGCCTCGGGCCGGGTTCCGCCGGCCGGCGCCGCGGCGCCGGCCTCGGCCTCCGACGGCAACCGGATGTGGGGCGGCCGATTCGCCTCGGGGCCGAGCGCCGTGATGGCGGAGATCAACGCCTCGATCGGCTTCGACCGGCGGTTGCTCGCCCAGGATGTCGCCGGCTCCAAGGCCCATGCCCGGATGCTGGCGGCGCGCGGGCTGATCGCCGAGACCGACGCCGAGGCGATCGTCGCCGGGCTCGACGCGGTCGAGGCGGATATCCGGGCGGGTCGGCGGACGCTGACGGCCGAGCTCGAGGACATCCACATGAACGTCGAGGCGGCGCTGGCCGAGCGGATCGGCGCGCCGGCCGGCCGGCTGCACACCGCGCGCTCGCGCAACGACCAGGTCGCGACGGACTTCCGGCTCTGGGTGCGCGACGCGATCGACCGCACCGACGCCGGGCTCGCCGCGCTGCAGGCCGCGCTGGTCGACCAGGCCGAGCGCCACGCCGACACGCTGATGCCCGGCTTCACCCATCTCCAGGCCGCCCAGCCGGTGACCTTCGGCCACCACCTGATGGCCTATGTCGAGATGCTGGGCCGCGACCGGGGCCGGTTCGCCGACGCTCGCGCGCGCCTCAACGAATGTCCGCTGGGCGCCGGCGCCCTGGCCGGCACGGCCTTCCCGATCGACCGGGCGATGACCGCCCGCGCGCTGGGCTTCGACCGGCCGACGGCGAACTCGCTCGACACGGTCAGCGACCGGGACTTCGCGCTCGAATACCTCGCCGCGGCGTCCATTCTGGGCGTGCACCTGTCGCGCCTGGCCGAGGAGCTGGTGCTCTGGACCTCCGGCGGGTTCGGCTTCGTGCGGCTGCCCGACGGCTACACCACCGGCTCGTCGATGATGCCGCAGAAGCGCAATCCCGACGCGGCGGAGCTGACGCGCGGCAAGGTCGGGCGCGTCGTCGGCCACCTGATCGGCCTGCTCACCGTCATGAAGGCGCTGCCGCTGGCCTATGCCAAGGACACCCAGGAGGACAAGGAGCCGGTCTTCGACACCGACGACACCCTCGGATTGTGCCTGGCGGCGGCGACCGGCATGATCCGGGAGCTGGAGGCGGTGCCCGAGCGCATGCGCGCCGCGGCCCTGGTCGGCTACCCGACGGCGACGGACCTGGCCGACTGGCTCGTCCGGCGCCTGGACATCCCGTTCCGCGAGGCGCACCACGTCACCGGCCGGATCGTGCGCGCCGCCGAGGAGCGCGGCGTCGACCTGGCCGACCTGCCGCTCGACGCCATGCGGGCCGTCGAGCCGCGCATCCATGCCGAGGTCTTCGACGTGCTGACCGTCGACGCCTCGGTGGCGAGCCGGACCAGCTTCGGCGGCACCGCGCCGGCCCGCGTGCGCGAGGCGGTGGCCGAGGCGCGGCGGCGCTTCGCGCTCGTCGCCGGGGACGGGACGAGACAGGGGGGAGAGGGCGCATGACGACCGGCGCGACGCGATCCATCGACGGCCGCGACGACAATCCCTTTCCCCGAGGGAGAGGGAGGGACCCGCGACCGCCGGATCGTGGGAGGGTGAGGGATTGCGGACGGCCGACCGTTGCCGGGACGCCCGCAACCCTTCGCCCTTTCCCTCTCCCTCGGGGAGAGGGGACGCGGATGTCGGCGCTCTTACCAGGACGCTCGCCGAGCGGGGGTCTCTATGTCCGCCCCACCCGGATCCTGGCGCTCGCGCTCGCCCTGGCGCTCGGGACCGGGCTCGCCGCCTGCGGCAAGAAGCCCGAGACGCTGAAGCCGCCCGAGCGCGAGGAGCCGATCCCCTATCCGCGCTCCTATCCCTCCACCTGACCGCTTCCACCTACTGCCGGGCGGGCGCGCCATGATCCCCTTCGACTATCGCGACGGCGTCCTGCACGCCGAGGATATCGCCCTGTCGGCGATCGCAGACGCCGTGGGCACCCCGGTCTACGTCTACTCGACGGCCGCGCTGACGGCGAACTATCGCGCCTTCGCCGGCGCGCTCGAGGGGCTCGACGCGCGCGTGTGCTACGCCATGAAGGCGAATTCCAATGCCGCTGTGCTGGCGGTGCTGGCGGGGCAGGGCGCCGGCGCCGACGTGGTCTCGGCGGGCGAGATGGCGCGTGCGCGGCTGGCCGGCATCCCGGCCGAGGGAATCGTCTTCTCCGGTGTCGGCAAGACGCGCGAGGAGCTGGCCGCCGCCGTCGCCGAGGGCGTCCACCAGATCAACGTGGAAAGCCTGTCGGAGCTCGACATGCTCTCCGCCGTGGCGGTCGAGGCGGGCCGCGCGGTGCCGATCGCCATCCGGATCAATCCGGACGTCGACGCCCGCACCCATGCCAAGATCACGACCGGGCGCAAGGAGAACAAATTCGGCATCGACATCGACGACGCGCCCGCCGCCTTCGCCCGCGCCCGCGACCTGCCCGGGCTCGACCCGGTCGGCGTTGCGGTGCATATCGGCAGCCAGCTCACCGAGCTTGCGCCGTTCCGCGAGGCCTATGCCCGCGTCGCCGACTTCGTGCGGGCCCTGCGCGCCGACGGCTTCGCGATCGACCGGCTCGACCTCGGCGGCGGCATCGGCATCGTCTACCGCGACGAGACGCCGCCGGCCATGGACGCCTATGCCGCCATGGTGCGCGAGACGGTGGGCGATCTGGGCTGCCGGCTGACGTTCGAGCCGGGGCGCGTGCTGGTCGGCAACGCCGGCGTGCTGCTGGCCCGGGTGATCCACCTCAAGCAGGGTCATACACGCCGCTTCCTCATCCTCGACGCGGCGATGAACGACCTGCTGCGCCCGGCGCTCTACGAGGCCTGGCACGCGATCCGCCCGGTCGCCGAGCCGCCGCCCGACGCCGAGGAGGTGCCGTGCGACGTGGTCGGGCCGGTCTGCGAGACCGGGGATACCTTCGCCGTCCAGCGCCCGTTGCCGCCGATCGGGGCGGGCGATCTCGTCGCGTTCTCCGGCGCGGGCGCCTATGGCGCGGTCATGAGCTCCAGCTACAATAGCCGTCCGCCGGCCCCCGAAGTGCTGGTCGACGGGAATCGGTTTGCCGTCGTCAGAAAACGGCCAACATTGATGGAGATGGTCGCGTCGGAGTCCGTGCCGGACTGGCTCGGCAACCCCGTTTCCGGGGCGGCCCCGACCGCCGCGGGCCGGACCGGATAGACCGGCCGGCACCGGGGCGGCGACGTCCGGCGTCCCGGCGGCCGCACGCCGTCCTCCGGGGCCGCCCCCCGTCGCCGCCAGCCGTGGCGAGCGACGACGCCAGGAGCCAGGAGCCGGTGATGACGACGACGCCCCCCGCCGATTCCTCCCGGACCCCCGATCCCGCGCGAAGCGCCTCGCGGGGCAGGAAGGCTGCCGCCCCCGTGGCGGATGTCCGCCCGCCCGCCGGCAAGCTGGCGTTGGCCTGGCTCGCGCTCCTCTGGGAGCGACTGTGGCCCGCGCTGTGGCCGATGGTCGCGGTGGCCGGGATCTTCGCGATCGTCGCCCTGCTCGATCTTCTGCCGTCCCTGGGCGGCTGGGGCCACGCCGCGGCGCTGGCGGTCTTCGCCCTCGCCCTGCTGGCGGCCTACTGGAAGGGATTCGAGGGCTTCGCGCCGCCGGACCGCCACGCCGCGCGCCGCCGGCTGGAGCGTGACAGCGGCCTCGAGCACCGGCCGCTCACCGGCCTCGACGACGCCCTGGCGAGCGGGGCGGAGGACGCGGCCGCCCGCGCCCTGTGGCAGGCCCATCGCCGCCGGCTGGCCGACGCGATCGCGCGGCTGAAAATCCGCTGGCCGAGCCCGGGGCTCGCCGCCCGCGACCCGGCCGGCCTGCGCGGCCTGCTGGCGCTGATGCTCGTCGTCGCGGTCGTGATCGCCGGCGGCGACTGGCGCGAGCGGCTGGACAGGGCCTTCGGGCCGAGCTTCACCACCGCCGCGGCGGCCGGGCCGGTGCTCGACCTCTTCATCACGCCGCCGGACTATACCGGCGCGGCGCCGCGCTACCTCAGCACCGCCGATGCCGCGGCGCCCGGGCTCGCGACGGCCGATGGCCCGGCCGCGGCCGGTGAGGGCGCCGGGCCGCGCCCGACGGGCCCCCTGCCGGTGCCGGAGGGCAGCACGCTGCTCGCCCGGGTGTCGGGCGGCGGGGCGGCGCCGGTCCTGCGCCTCGGCGAGGGGGAGACCGACTTCGCGGTCGTCGATGCCGGCACCTGGGAGCTGGAGCGCCCGGTCGATGCCGGCGGCCGGCTCGTGGTCGAGCAGAACGGCCGGGAGCTCGGCGCCTGGCCGATCGAGGTGATCGAGGACGCCGCGCCGCAGGTCGCCTTCGTCGAGCCGCCGTCCGGGACCCAGCGCTGGGCGACGCGTCTCCAGGTGCGCGCTGGCGACGACTACGGCGTCGAGGGCGTCGAGGCGGTGGTCCGGCTGACCGACGCGGCGCCCGAGGCGCTCGACCGGGAGCCGGAGCGCCTGGCGGTCGACCTGCCGGGCCGGCTGCCGACCGAGGCGGAGGCCGTCGCCTATCACGACCTGGCGCCGCATCCCTGGGCCGGGCTGCCGGTGACGGTCGAGCTGGTGGCGACCGACGCGGCGGGCCAGACCGGCCGGTCGGAAACCGTCGAGTTCGTGCTGCCGGAGCGGCCCTTCGAGCATCCGATCGCGCGCGCGATCGTCGATCAGCGACGCGCGCTCTTCCACACGCCCGACGCGCTGCCCATCGTCGCCGATACGCTGGAGACGCTGTCCCTGCGCCCGGACCGGTTCCGCGACGACACGGTGGTCTTCCTCGCCCTGCGCACCGCCTTCCGGCGCCTGCAGCTCGCCGAGGACCGGGAAGCGGCGATCGACGCGGTGGCCGACCTGTTGTGGGAGACGGCGCTGAGGATCGAGGACGGCGAGCTGTCGCTGGCCGAGCGCGCCCTGCGCGATGCCCAGGAGGCTCTGCGCGAGGCGCTCGAGGGCGACGCCGACGATGCCGAGCTGCAGCGCCTGATGGACGAGCTGCGCCAGGCGATGAACGAGTACATGCAGGCCCTGCAGCAGCAGATGGCCGAGCAGATGCAGCGCGGCGAGATGCCGCCCATGATGCAGCCGAACCCGGACGGCCAGGTCATGACCGGCGAGCAGTTCCAGGAAATGCTCGACCGGATGATGGAGCGGATGCAGGACATGGCCGAGTCCGGCATGCGCGACCAGGCGCGCGAGATGCTCTCCCAGCTCCAGCAGATGATGGAGAACCTGCAGGCCGGTATGATGCCCATGCCCCAGCAGCCCAACCCGGCCATGGAAATGCTGGAGGACCTGCAGGCGCTGACCGAGGCCCAGCGCCAGCTCCTCGACCAGACCTTCCGCCAGGGCCAGCAGGGGCAGCAAGGCCAGCAGGGGCAGCAAGGCCAGCAGGGCCAGCAGGGCCAGGGCCTGCCCCAGGACCCGGCCGAGGCGGCCGCCCTGCAGGAGGCCCTGCGCCGCGCGCTGGGCGAGCTGATGGCCGAGATGGGGGAGATGACCGGCGACATCCCGCTGCCCTTCGGCCGTGCCGAGCAGTCGATGCGGGAGTCGGAGGGCGCGCTCGGCCAGGGCCGGCCGGGCGACGCGGTGGACCCGCAGACGCAGGCGCTCGACCAGCTCCAGCAGGGCCTCCAGGGCCTCGCCGACCGGATCATGGAGCACCTGGCGCAGCAGAACGGCGGCCAGGGCATGCCTGCGCCGCAGCAGTCGCTCAACAACCAGGACCCGCTGGGCCGGCCGATGCCCGAGGGCGGTGGCACGGACACCCGCTCCATGGACTTGCCGGAGGAGGCGGACATCCAGCGCGCCCGGCGCATCCTGGAGGAGCTGCGCGACCGCCTGGGCGACCGCCAGCGCCCGGACCTCGAGCGCGACTACATCGAACGCCTCCTGGAGCGGTTCTGAGCGACGGGCGCCGGCATCATCCGGTCAACACGCTCTGCTGCGCCTCGAGGCACGACCGCCGACATCCGCGTCCCCTCTCCCGGGGGGAGAGGGACAGGGTGAGGGGGTGCGGACGGCGGGACGATGTTCGGCCGTCGGCAACCCCTCACCCTCCCACGGCCTGACGGCCGCGGGTCCCTCCCTCTCCCTCTGGGAGAGGGTTGTTCTGCGAGGGCTCGACTTTCGGTAGACGGCGATTTCCGACGCGGTCTCCGCCTCACCCGGGCGGCAGGCCGGCGCGCGTGCGCTCGGCGATCCGGTGAAGACGCGCCGGCGCCGCGGTCCTCAGCGGGGCGGCACGGGCGTGGTCGAGGTGATCGCGGCGGAGGCCGGCGTCGCGCGCGACCTCCGGGTCGAAGGCCGCGCCCGGGACCGTGGGCGCTGTCGGCACGTTCCCGCGCGACGCCCGGCGGCGAGCGGCACGGTGTCCGAACAGGGCTCCGAGGATCGCCGCCAGTCCGCGCCATGCCGTTCGCTGCGGTCGACGGGTCTCGCCGATGCTCGTCATCGCACCCTCCTCTCGTCGGTTCGGGTGGAGTGTGACGGCCGGCGCATTCCGCGATAATATGATCTCGACGTTAAGGACTGTCCCGCAAATCGGGATAAAGCCCATGGATACCCAGGCCGCGATGCGGGCCTTCGTGGAGGTCGCGCGGGCAGGTGGGTTCACCGAGGCCGCGCGGCGCCTGGGCGTGTCGACATCCGCCGTCAGCCGGCATGTCGCCGAGCTGGAACGCCTGCTGGGCGTCGCGCTGCTGCGCCGGACGACCCGCCATGTCGCGCCGACGGAGGCGGGGGCGCGCTATCTCGCCCGCGCGGGCTCGATCCTGGACGAGATCGCCGCCCTGCATGCCGAGATCGCCGAGCAGGAGTCGACGCCGCGCGGCCGGCTCAAGATCACCGCGCCGCCGGCGATCGGCCGGGACCTGATCGCCCCGCTCGCCATCGACTTCGCCGAGGCCCATCCGGAGATCGCCCTGGAGCTCGACCTGACCGAGCGCCTGGTCGACCTGGTGGGGGAAGGCTACGACGCGGCGATCCGGTCGGGCCCGCTCGCGGACTCCGCGCTGATCGCCCACCGGCTGGTCGAGATGCCCTATGTCGTCTGTGCCAGCCCGGCCTATCTCGCCCGGCGCGGCTGTCCGGCGACGCCCGGGGAGATCGCCGGCCACGACTGCCTGCACTGGCGCGGCTCGCTCGACGGCGCCGTCTGGCGCTTCACGCGGAACGGCGAGACCGTCGCTGTCCCGATCCACGGCCGGCTTCTGGTCAGCGACCTGGCCGCCGAGCGGGCGGCGGCGCTGCGCGGGCTCGGTCTGGCCCTCATGCCGGCGATGATCGTGCGCGACGATCTCGCCGCCGGACGCCTCGTCGCCATCCTGTCCGAGTACGAGACCTATCGCGGCCTGCTGAGCCTGGTGCGCCCGCCGACCCGGTTCGAGCCTGCCCGCCTGCGCGCCTTCATCGACTTCGCCACCCGGGCCCTGCGCGCGCGGGCCGGGGAGGGTCGGGTGGTATAATCAGAATGGTGCGGGGGATGCGGAGTTCCATTTTGGCGATCCGCTTTTGGCGCCTTATGCTAATCTTGCCTCGTGCGACGGCGAGGTGACGGGACGGAGCATCGCATGGGCGGGGATTTCAGTCAGGGCGCGTTGTTCGTGGTCGCGTTCCTTCTGCCGGGACTGTGCTTCCTGTTGGTCTTCCGACTTCTTTGCGATGTACGCAAACTCGACAAGATCGATCAGACGGCTGTCGCCTTCATCATCTCGCTCGGATCCCATCTTGCTGCGGATATGCTCTTCGGGACATCGCTTCTCGGAGCGGCCGTGGGCGATCCGTCGGCCGATGCCAACGGTGGAACAGGCAGCGCGGGCACGCTGGTCGTGCCCGTCTCGGAAATCTTGGTCCCGGCCGCGCTGGCGTTTGTCGTCGGCGCAGGGTTCTCGGCTGTCTACCAGCGCGACCTCGTTTACCCGACGCTCAGAAACTGGAGACTGACCCGCAAGACGGGGCGGTTGAGCGTATGGCACCATGTCTTTGTCGAGAACGATGGGAGCTGGTTGATCGTCGAGCTCGATTCCGGTGTCCAACTCTTGGGCTGGGCAAGGGAATTCTCGATCCAAGGCGATGCCCGTGAGCTCTTCCTGGGGGACGCGACAGTCTTCGAGCCGTTGCGCGGTGGGCTGTGGCGCCAGGTGGAAGTACCGGGACCGGGGATATATATTCCGAACATGAGCCGGATAAATGCGATCCGTTTTCTGGATGGGGAGCCGGGATGAGAGACGACACGGTCAAGGGCCGCCTCAGGCCGCTGGGTTTCGGCAGCAAGCCGCGCACGCCGAAGCCGGTTCACCTGTTCGTCGGCTCGGCCATCGTCGATGCGGGCTCCGCGCGCTCGGGTCGCACGCAGAGCACCGGCAAGAGCGGCGGGACCACGGGCCGCGTCAAGCCGCCGGTCAAGCGCCAAGCCGGCAGTTGAGGCCGCGAGAGGCTGTGGGCTCCCGCACGCGCGGCCGGCCGACACGCCGGGCCGCCTGACGCGCCATCGTCCGCACCGACGTCGTCATTCGCCGCTTTCTTCAAGAGACACGGAACCCGAACTTGCGCTGCAACGGCAATGGGATGTGCCGCACCCGCCGTCGACGTGGCCGTGGCGTTCCGCCGGGTGCGGGTCGCAAGCGCCCGGATCAGCAGCCGTTGCAGCCGGCGGGCGAGCCGCACCGAATAGCCGCCGCGGCGCGCGGCGCGCTGTGTTCGGCTCGCAACGGCCGGTGCTGCGTCGCCGATTGCCGGGTGATGGGGCGGGACGTCGTCGATCAGCCAGGGGGGGACATCGGACATGGGGGCGGCCTCCGGCAAGTGGGCCGTAGCCTTATCCTCATGCGCCCGATCGATTCCAACGCAAGGTTTTCACCCTTATAATGCATGCCATGCATAATCTGCGCGGCATCGATCTGAACCTGCTCGTGGTGCTCGACGCTCTGGTGGCCGAGCAGCATGTCAGCCGGGCGGCCGAGCGCCTGAACATGAGCCAGTCGGCCGTCAGCCACGCGCTCGCCCGGCTGCGCGACCTGTTCGACGACCCGATCCTGATCCGTCGGGGCCCGGCGATGGTGGCGACGCCGCGCGCCCTCGACCTCGCCGGGCCCCTGCGCGGCGCGCTGACGGAGATCGAGCGTACGGTCGGCGCCGGGCGGTCGGCGCCCTTCGACCCGGCGACGGCGCGGCGGACCGTGCGGCTCGGCATGTCGGACTACGTCGCCGCGGTCCTGGCCGGCGACCTGATGCCCCGCCTGCGCGCCGCCGCGCCCGGCATCGACGTGGTCATGCTGACGGAATCCCGGGAGACGGTGGCGGAGTGGGTGGCGACCGGTCGCCTCGACCTCGCGGTCGGGGTCTTCGACGATCTGCCGCCCGGCGTGCGGGCGAGCACGCTCTTCGACGACCCGTTCGTCGCCGCCGTCGACGCGGCCAATACCGCGATCCCCGACCCGCCGGACCTGGGGGCCTATCTGGCGCTGCCGCACATGATGGTCACCGTCTCCGGCCGGCGCTTCGGCACGATCGACCGCGCGCTGTCGGATATCGGGCGCGCGCGCCGGATCGTGGCCACGGTGCCCCATTTCCTGGTGGCGCCGCGGATGATCCTGGGCACCGATATCGTGCTGACGACGTCCAGCCTGACCTTCGCCCATGCCGGACCGGCCGAGGGTGGGCTGCGCCTGTTCGAGCCGCCGGTGCCGCTGCCGACCACGCGGATCACCCTGATCCGGGCTTGGCGCGACGAGGACGATCCGCTCCAGGCCTGGCTGCGCGGCGAGATCGCGAGCTTGATGGCCGCTCGCCGGCCGATCCGGCCCGGTGGCCCGCGCGACGCCGGCTGATCAGGCGAAAAGCCAGGGGCGCTCGGCCTTCGCCGAGGACTCGTAGGCCGCGATGGCGTCGGCCTTTTCCAGCGTCAGGCCGATATCGTCAAGACCCTCGAGCAGGCATTTCTTGCGGAAGGGATCGATCTCGAAGGCGATCGTGCCGCCGTCGGGCCGGCGGATCTCCTGCGCCTCCAGATCGACCGTCAGGGTCGCGTTGGCGCCCTTCTCCGCGTCGGCCAGCAGGCCCTCCACCTGATCCAGCGGCAGGGCGACGGGCAGGATGCCGTTCTTGAAGCAGTTGTTGTAGAAGATATCGGCGAAGCTGGGCGCGATGATGCACCGGATCCCGGCGTCGAGCAGCGCCCAGGGCGCGTGCTCCCGGCTCGAGCCGCAGCCGAAGTTCGATCCCGTGACCAGGATCTGCGCGCCCTTGTAGGCCGGTCGGTCGAGCACGAAATCCGTCGGCTCGCCCTTCTCGTCGAAGCGCAGCTCGTAGAACAGGCCCTTCGACAGGCCGGTGCGCTCGATCGTCTTCAGGAACTGCTTGGGGATGATCATGTCCGTGTCGACATTCGCCATGTTCAGCGGTGCCGCGACGGCCGTGAGCGTGGTGAAGGGCTGCATGGTCGGGTCTCCGGAAGGGCGCTCGGCGGGGCGGGAGGGCGCCGCGCTCAGGTCAGGTCGCGCACGTCGGACAGGCGCCCGGTCAGCGCGGCGGCGGCGGCCATGGCCGGGCTGACCAGATGGGTCCGCCCGCCGCGGCCCTGGCGGCCCTCGAAGTTGCGGTTGGAGGTCGACGCGCAGCGCTCGCCCGGCTCCAGCCGGTCGGCGTTCATCGCCAGGCACATGGAGCAGCCAGGCTCGCGCCAGTCGAACCCGGCCTCGACGAAGAGGCGGTCGAGCCCCTCCTTCTCCGCCTCGGCCTTCACGAGGCCGGAGCCGGGGACGATCATGGCGTGGACGCCGTCGGCAACCTTGCGGCCCTTGGCGAGCTGGGCCTCGACCACCCGGGCGACGGCGCGCAGGTCTTCGATCCGGCCATTGGTGCAGCTGCCGATGAAGACATGGTCGACCGGGATGTCGCGCATCGCCGTGCCCGCGGTCAGGCCCATATAGGCGAGCGCCCGTTCCGCCGCCGCCTTGCGCGCCGGGTCGTCGAAGGCGGCCGGGTCGGGCACGACGCCGGTGACCGGCACCACGTCCTGCGGGCTGGTGCCCCAGGTGACCTGCGGCGCGATGTCGGCGGCGCGCAGCACCACCTCGGTGTCGTAGCGCGCGCCCTCGTCGGAGGGCAGGGAGCGCCAATAGGCCTCCGCCGCCTCCCACTGGCCCCCCTTCGGCGCGTGGGGCCGGCCCTTCAGATAGGCGAAGGTGGTCTCGTCCGGCGCGATCAGCCCGGCCCGCGCGCCGGCCTCGATCGACATGTTGCACACGGTCATGCGCCCTTCCATGGACAGCGCGCGCACCGCGTCGCCGGCGTATTCGATGACATGGCCCGTGCCGCCGGCCGTGCCGATCTTGCCGATGATCGCCAGGATCATGTCCTTGGCGGTGACGCCCAGCGGCAGGTCGCCCTCGACCGTGATGCGCATGTTCTTCGCGCGCTGCTGGAGCAGCGTCTGCGTCGCCAGGACATGCTCGACCTCCGAGGTGCCGATGCCGAAGGCGAGCGCCCCGAACGCGCCATGGGTCGCGGTATGGCTGTCGCCGCACACGATCGTCATGCCCGGCTGGGTCAGTCCCTGTTCCGGGCCGATGATGTGCACGATGCCCTGGCGGACATCGTTCATGCCATACATCTCGACGCCGAATTCCCGGCAGTTCGCCTCCAGCGTCTCGACCTGGATGCGGCTCTCCTCGTCGGCGATGCCGGCGGAGCGGTCGGTGGTCGGCACGTTGTGGTCGGCCACGGCGATGGTCGCGTCCGGGCGGCGCACCCGGCGGCCGGCCAGGCGCAGCCCCTCGAAGGCCTGCGGGCTCGTCACCTCGTGGACCAGGTGCATGTCGATATAGAGCACGCAGGTGCCGTCCTCCTGGCGGTGGACGACATGGCTGTCCCAGATCTTGTCGAACAGCGTGCGTGGCTCGGCCATGGCGGAGGTATCCCTCTGGAGCGCGAAACGACCTGTCCCGGACGAGCCGGAACCAGAGGCTATATAACGCCGCCGCCCGCCGCCGAAAAGCTCGCGAAATTGCGAAATTGTCCCCCTTCCGCCCGGTCAATCCGGCGCCGGTCCGTCCGGATCGGACGGATCGGGGCGCGGCGTGCGATTGCCGCCGGCGTGACCTCCGGTTATCGTCGGATCATACGTGTTCGATTCTTCGGCGCCATGCGGCGCGGCGGAATTCGACGACATCCAACCGCCGACGGACCGGCTCCGTCGGCGCGTTCACCGAATGCCGGATACGGGAGGATCAAGCTCATGATCATGCGTACCGCGATGATCGCCGCGGCAACCGCCGGCGCGCTGTTCGCCGGAACCGCGAGCGCCCAGGAGGCGCTCAAGTTCGCCCATGTCTACGAGGCGTCCGAGCCCTATCACGAGTGGGCCCTGTGGGCCGCCGACGAGATCGAGGCGCGCACCGACGGCCGCTACACGATGGAGGTCTTCCCGGCCTCTTCGCTCGGCAAGGAAGTCGACATCAACGAGGGCCTGACGCTGGGCACCGTCGACGCGATCTACACCGGCAACCTGTTCGCCGGGCGCAGCTTCGGGCCCATCGCCATCGCCGGCGCGCCCTACATGTTCCGCGACTACGACCACTGGGAAGCCTACACGCAGAGCGACCTGTTCGAGGAGATGTCGGCCGGCTACCGCGACGTCACCGGCCACGAGATCCTGTCGATGACCTATTACGGCCAGCGCCACGTCACCTCGAATGTCGAGATCTCCGAGCCCGCGGACATGGAGGGCCTGAAGATCCGCGTGCCCAACGCGCCGCTCTACCAGATGTTCCCCAAGGCGGTGGACGCCAACCCGACGCCGATCGCCTTCGCGGAGGTCTATCTGGCGCTCCAGCAGGGCGTGGTCGACGCGCAGGAGAATCCGCTGCCGACGATCCAGGCCAAGAAGTTCCACGAGGTCCAGGACTACATCAACCTCACGGGCCACATCACCGACAGCCTACTGACCATCGTCAGCGGCAATCGGTGGGGCAGCCTGTCCGACGAGGACAAGGAGATCTTCGCCAACGTCTTCGCCGAGGCGGCCGCCAACTGCACCCAGGCCATCCGCGACAAGGAGGCCGAGCTCGCCTCCTGGTTCGAGGAGCAGGGCACGACCGTCAACGAGGTCGATCGCGGGCCGTTCCGCGAGGCGACGGTGGCGCTGCACAACGGCCCCGACGCCACCTGGTCGCAGGAGATCTACGACCGGCTGCAGGCGATCGAGTGATCCGGACGTGACGCCCGACGCGTTCGCCGACCGGAGGCCGTGACCGTGAGCCCGAACGCGCCGGGGGCCGGCAAGGCGGGATCGGGGGGCGACCCCTCCGATCCCGCCGCCGCCGCCCTGGAGAGCGGCACCCTCGGCCACGACCCGACCGACGACGACCGACCGGTCCGCTGGCGCGACCACGGGCCGGAGGACTTCGTCGTCTTCGCCGTGTTCTGGGTGCTGGCCGTCGTGGTCTTCGTCCAGTTCTTCACGCGCTACGTGATGAACGACGCGCTCGGCTGGACCGAGGAGATCGCGCGCTACCTGCTGATCGGGACCGGCTTCATCGGCTCGGTCATGGCCGTGCGGCGCGACAGCCACATCCGGGTCGAGCTGCTCGACCGCTGGCTACCGGTCGGGGCCGCACGGCGGGTGCGGGTCGTCGTCGATCTCGCCTGCGTGGCCTTCTTCGCCTGGGGCACGGTGCTCGCCTGGCAGGTCTTCGAGCTGACCCGGCGCCAGAACATGATCTCCCTCGATCTCTCCAAGGGCTGGATCTACGGCCCGGTGGTCGCGGCCTTCGCGGCCATGACCGTGCGCGGCGTCGTCCTGCTGGCACGCCACCGGCGCGCCGCCGGACGATCGGCGGCGCCGTGACCGCGACCCCCGCCCGCCCGGGCGCGGGCGCCGGTCGCCTCCCCCCTCGCTGACAGTTCGAGGACCCCCCGGCCGTGATCCTCCTGCTCTTCGTCCTGGTCTTCGTCTTCCTGATCCTGGGCGTGCCGGTGGCGATCTCGCTCGCCGGCGCGTCGATGATCTTCATCGCGGTGTCCGGGACCGCGCCGGATCTCGTCGTCCTGCACCGGATGATCAACGGCATCGACAGCTTCCCGCTGCTCGCCATCCCGTTCTTCATCCTGGCCGGCAACCTGATGAACACCGCCGGCATCACCGAGCGTATCTTCGACTTCGCCAAGGCCATGGTCGGCTGGCTGCGCGGCGGGCTGGGCCACGTCAACATCGGCGCCAGCGTGATCTTCGCCGGCATGTCGGGCGCCGCCGTCGCCGACGCGGGCGGGCTCGGCACGATCGAGATCAAGGCGATGCGCGATCAGGGCTACCCGACGGACTTCGCCGTCGGCGTCACGGCCGCCAGCTCGACCATCGGGCCGATCATCCCGCCCTCGCTGCCGATGGTGATCTACGGCGTCATGTCGTCGGCCTCGATCGGCCAGCTCTTCGCGGCCGGGCTGATCCCGGGGCTGATCATGGCGGTCTCGCTGATGGTGATGGTCGCGTGGTTCGCGCGCGTGCGCGGCTACCCGCGAGACGCGCGGTTCTCGCTCGGCCGGCTGGGCCGAACCTTCACGCGCGCCTTCCTGTCGCTGCTGACGCCGGTGATCATCGTCGGCGGCATCCTCAGCGGCATCTTCACCCCGACCGAGGCGGCGATCGCGGCGGTGGTCTACGCCATGGTCCTCGGTCTCGTCGTCTATCGCACGCTGACCTGGCGCCGGCTCTGGCGGGTCAGCATGGACACGGTCGAGACGACGGCGGTGATCCTGTTCATTGTCGCCGCGGCGTCGATCTTCGCCTGGATCCTGACCTCCAACCGCGTGACCGAGCAGTTCGCGAGCTTCATTCTCGGCTTCACCGACAGCGAGGTGGCGATCCTGCTGATGATCACCGTGATCCTGCTGATCGTCGGCTGCTTCATGGAGACCATCGCGGCGATCACGATCCTGGTGCCGGTGCTGCTGCCGGTGGTCACCCAGCTCGGGGTCGACCCGGTGCATTTCGGCGTGGTGATGGTGCTCAACCTGATGCTGGGCCTGCTGACGCCGCCGGTCGGGATGGTGCTCTACGTCCTCTCCCGCGTCTCGGGCCTGAAGTTCGAGCGCTGTTTCATGGCGACCGCGCCGTTCCTGATCCCGCTGGTGATCGTGCTGCTGCTGGTCACCTTCGTCCCGGCCCTGTCGATGTGGCTGCCGACCCTGCTCTATCGGTGAGCGCTCGGGGAAATTTCAACCACCAAGTCCACCAAGGGGCACCAAGACGCGGTGGTGCGGGGTGGCCGGCCTCGCGGGACGGTGCGAGGATTCGGCAAGGGGATTGAACCACGAAGTCCACGAAGATCACGAATCGGGTCGGTGCTCGAAAGGCGAACCGGGCCGCCCGGGGCCATTCGATTTTCATTGAATGCCTACGGCATTCGGCGGCGGGAGAGAAAACACCGGCGCGTCGGCCTTCTCCGGCGCCCCTTGGTGATCCTGGTGGCCTTGGTGGTAAACATTTTCGCGGAAGAACAAGAGCCGAGACTTCGCCGACTTCGCCCGACCCCTTCGTGCCTCTTCGTGCCTTCGTGGTGAACCCTTTGCGTCCCCCACTCGCACGAAAAAAAGGCCGCGCCCCTGCCGGGCACGGCCCCTTGTCCTCGGAAGTCCCGCGGATCGGTCAGCCGGCGGCCTCGCCGCCCTTCTTCTTGCCGGAGCCGGCGGATTCCTGCGTCGTGCCGCGCTGGTCCCGGCGCTCGGCGATGCGGGCGGACTTGCCGCGGCGGCCGCGCAGGTAATAGAGCTTCGCGCGCCGCACCTTGCCGCGCCTGATGACCAGGATCGAGTCGATCCGCGGGCTGTAGAGCGGGAAGACGCGCTCCACGCCCTCGCCGTAGCTGATCTTGCGCACGGTGAAGTTGGAGTTGATGCCGTCGTTCTTGCGGGCGATGCAGACGCCCTCGAAGGCCTGCACACGCTCGCGCTGGCCTTCGACGACCTTCACGTTGACCCGCACGGTGTCGCCCGGCTCGAACTCGGGCACCGGTCGCTGCTCGACCAGCTTGGCGACCTGGGCCGCCTCGAATTCCTGGATCGTGTTCATGATCCCGGTCCTTTCACGTCGCTAGCGCGGTTGTTCGTTGCTCGTTGATCGTTCCGTCGCGACCGTCTTTTCCCGCCGGGTCATCCCGCCGGGCTCGCGCTGGTCGACGGGCCGCCGTCGCCGGCGCCGGACATGGCGGCGCGGTACTTCCGCCAGAGGTCCGGGCGTCGCGCCCGTGTCACCCGTTCCGCCTCGGCCCGGCGCCACTGCGCCACCCGGGCGTGATCGCCGGAGACCAGCACCTCCGGCACGGGTCGCGCCTGCCCCCGGGAGTCCACCCAGTCGGCCGGGCGCGTGTAGTGGGGGTATTCGAGCAGGAAGGACCCCGCGAACGCCCCGAAACTCTCCTCCCCGGCGCTGGCCGCGTTGCCCATCACGCCGGGCAGCAGGCGCACCGTGGCATCCAGAACGCAAAAAGCCGCCGGCTCCCCGCCCGAAAGGACGAAGTCGCCGAGGCTCACTTCCTCGACCGCGTGGGCGTCCAGCACCCGCTGGTCCACGCCCTCGTACCGGCCGCACAGCAGGATCAGACCCTCGGCGCCGGCGAAATCCGCCGCCATGGCCTGATCGAAGACGCGGCCGCGCGGGCTCAGATAGACCATGCGCGCCGCTTCGCCGCCGGGCCGGGCCCGGGCCGCCGACAGCGCCGCATCCAGCACGTCCGGCTTCATCACCATGCCGGCGCCGCCGCCGAACGGGGCATCGTCCACGGAGCGGTGTTTATCGCGCGCGAAGTCGCGAATGTCCACCGTTTCCAGGCGCCAGTCCCCGCGCTCGAGCGCGCGCCCGGCGAGCGACACCCCCAGCGGCCCCGGGAACATCCCCGGAAAGAGCGTCAGCACCGTCGCCGTCCACGGCACGGCGGGCCCGGCGCCGTCGGCGCCCGGGGTCGTGGTGGGGGCGTCGGGGTCGGTCATGGCCCGTCCCCTTCCGATCCGTTCCCGTCCTCGGCCGCTGTTTCCTCCCCGGCGACGGTCGCTGGCGGGTCGACCACCAGGCGCCCGCCGGGGATGTCGATCTCCGGCACCGCGGCGCGGGTGAAGGGAACCAGCAGCGGCGGGCCGTCGCCGGCGATCTCGACCACGTCGCCGGCGCCAAAATCCCATACCGCGCGCACCGTGCCCAGCGTCCGGCCGTCGGGCGCGACGGCGGCGAGCCCGATCAGGTCGGCGTGATAGAAGGTGTCCTCCTGCTCGGGCGGGGGCAGGGCGGCGCGGTCGACATAGAGGCGCGTGCCCGCGAGCGCCTCGGCCGCGTCGCGGTCCTCGACCCCCTTGACCCGCGCGATCCACTGGTCCTTGGCGCGCGACTGGAGCGTTATGTCGAAGATCCGGCGCCCGGCCTCGTCGCCCGGCGGGCCGTAGGCGGTCACGCCCTCCGGCGTCTCGGTGAAGGCCTTGATCTTGACCAGCCCGCGAACCCCGTGAGGCCCGGTGATCGCCCCGACGCAGACACGCGCCCCCGACCCGTCGCCCTTGGACGGCTCGGGGGCGGCGGGTGCGGCGCCGGGCGGCGTGGGCGGGCGCGGAGCCGGGTCGGGGCGGGCCATGGCGATCGACGGATGGTCAGCGGGTGGCCGGCGGGCGGGCGGCGGCGGTCAGGACGAGGCCGTCTCGTCGCCACCCTCGGCCGGGGCCTCGGCCGGCGCCTCCGGCTCCGCCGGCGCTGCGGCGGCTTCCTCGGCCTTGGCCTTGGCGGCGGCCGCCGCCTCGGCGGCTTCCTTCAGGCGCTCCTGCGCCTTGGCCTTCGGCGCCGACTTCTTCGGCGATTCCCGCCACTCCGGGCGGGCGCGCAGGCCGGCATCGGCCAGAAAGCGCGCCACCCGGTCGGTCGGCAGGGCGCCATGGCCCAGCCAGTGCTGCACGCGCTCGGTCTTGAGCACAACGCGCTCGGGATTCTCGCGCGGCAGCATGGGGTTGTAGTAGCCGAGCTTCTCGATGAAGCGGCCGTCGCGCGGCGTGCGCTTGTCGGCGACGACGATCGAGTAGAACGGGCGCTTCTTGGCCCCGCCGCGGGCGAGGCGGATCACGGTCGACATGCTACGGGTTCTCTCTTCAGGTCTCTGGTGAACGGGATTCGGGTCTCTTGTGCTCGGGGGCTCCGGCGGCGGCCGTTGCGATATCGAGGTCGGCGACGATCAGCGCGGTCCCTTCTTGAACATGCCTCGGGGCAGGGCGGGCGGGCCGCCCGACGGCTTGCCGCCGCCCAGCCCGGGCAGGCCGCCACCCCCGCCCATGCCGGGCATCCCGGGCATGCCGCCGCCGGCGCCGCCCCCGGCGCCGAAGGCCTCGGCCAGGTCGGGCGGGATCTGGTCGGGCGAGAAGCCGCCCTTCTTGCCCATCTTGTTCATGCGCTTCATGACGTCCGACATCTGCTGGTACTGCTTGAGCAGCTTGTTGATGTCCTGCACCGTCGTGCCGGAGCCGGCGGCGATCCGGCGCTTGCGCTTGGCGTGAAGGACCTTGGGGTTCCGGCGCTCGCCCGGCGTCATCGACTGGATGATCGCCTCCTGGCGCCTGAGCATCGTGTCGTCGACCTTGGTGGTCTTGAGCTGGTCCTTGACCTTGGCGACGCCGGGCATCAGCGACATCAGCCCCTTCATCCCGCCCATCTTGCGCATCTGGCGCAGCTGGGAGGCGAGGTCGTCCAGGTCGAACTGGCCCTTCTGGATCTTCTGCGCGAGCTTCTCGGCGTCTTCCTGCTCGATCGTCTCGGCCGCCTTCTCGACCAGGCTGACCACGTCGCCCATGCCGAGGATGCGCCCGGCGATCCGGTCCGGGTGGAAGGCCTCCAGCGCGTCGATCTTCTCGCCGACGCCGATCAGCTTGATCGGCTTGCCGGTGATCGCGCGCATGGACAGGGCCGCGCCGCCGCGCGCGTCGCCGTCGACCCGCGTCATGACGATACCCGTGACGCCGACCCGCTCGTCGAAGGACGAGGCCACCGTCACCGCGTCCTGGCCGGTCATGGCGTCGACCACCAGCAGCGTCTCCGCCGGGCGCACCGCGTCGCGCACGGCGGCCACCTCGGCCATCAGCGCGTCGTCGATCGCCAGCCGGCCCGCGGTGTCCAGGAGGACGATGTCGTAGCCCTCCTTCCGGCCGGTATCCATGGCCCGCTTGGCGATCGTCACCGGGTCCTGGCCCTTGACGATCGGCAGCGTCGCCACGCCCGCCTGCTCGCCCAGGATGCGGAGCTGGTCCTGCGCGGCCGGGCGCTGGGTGTCCAGAGAGGCCATCAGGACCTTCTTCCTGCGCCGGCCGGACAGGCGGTAGGCGATCTTGGCCGTCGTCGTCGTCTTGCCCGAGCCCTGCAGGCCGACCATCAGCACCGGCGCGGGCGGCGTCGCGTTGACCTCGAGATCCGCCGAGGGCGCGGGCGCGTCCTCGCGCCCCGGCTCGCCGCCCAGCATCTCGACCATTGCGTCGTGGACGATCTTGACGACCTGCTGGCCCGGCGTGACCGAGCGCAGGACCTCCTGGCCGATGGCGCGCTCGCGCACACGGGCGATGAAGTCCTTGACGACGGGCAGCGCGACGTCGGCCTCCAGCAGCGCCACGCGCACCTCGCGCAGGGCGGCGGAGACCTCCTCCTCGCTCAGGGAGCCGCGGCGACGCAGCTTGTCGAAGATGTCGCCCAGGCGGCCGCTCAACCCGTCGAACATGATCGCCCCACTCCGAAATCCCGTCTTCCGCAGGACCGTCCACACCACGGCCGGCGCTTCAGCGCGGCGCCGATCCGCCATCCCCGGAATCCGGGAGATGGGCCCCCAACGCGCTTTGCGCCAGTGCGCGAACACTCGCGGACTGGCGGACACCCGTGGGCGTGGTCGGTCGCCGGAAACTGGCGGTTGACGGGCGGAAACTAGGCGCGCCGCCGCCGGCTGTCAATCACGCGCGCGGGGGAAAAGCGACAGGAACCTGCCCGATTTCGCGGCATAAAGATGTATGTATCTAAGGGATTTTCGATTAACCTTTTCTTCGTCGGCGCGAGGCAGGCTCGCCGACACGGTATCGCGATCAGGGGCTTACATGCCGCGGTCCAGCTCAGAGGGCGACGCGCACCGGCGGAAGCTCAGCCAGCAGGAGTTCGACGCCGTCGCGCGGGATCACGCCCGGTACGTCGCCGGCCGCGGCGGCGTTCGCGCGCGTCTGCGCCTCTGCGACCTGTCCGGGCTCGACCTCGCCGACCGGGATCTGAGCGAGGCGGATCTCTCCGGCAGCCGGCTCTATGGCGCCCGCATGACCGGTACGCGCCTGCTCTCCACCAGCCTCTACGGCGCCGACCTGCGCCTCGCCGACATGCAGGGCGCGGACATCAGCCGCGCCGACCTGCGCGGCGCCTGCCTGCGCGGCACGATCCTGACCAAGGCGGTGATGGTCGACGCCGACCTGCGCGACGGCGTGATCGTCACACCCGGCAACGACGGCGAGCTCAAGCCGCTCAGCTTCGATGTCTCGATCACCGAGCTGACGGCGGCCAAGGTCGACGGCGCCGACATGACGCGGGCGAAGCTCGCCAACGCCTTCGTCATGCAGACCGATCTGAGCGATTCGATCCTCAAGGACGCCAAGCTCGTCCGCTGCAACCTGACCAACTCCGACCTGACGGGCTCGACGCTCGAGGGCGCCGACCTGACCGAGGCGAACCTGACCGGCGCCCAGCTCGGCGGCGCGGATCTGAGCGGCGCGACCCTGCGCCACGCGGATCTGAGCAACGCAAACCTGGTCGGCGCGATCTACGACCAGGGCGCGCTGGAGGAGACGCGCCTCGACAACGCCCGGGTCGCCCGGTCGGCGGCGCGCCTGTCCCGGGCGGTCGAGGACGTGCTCGAGGATCATCGCCGCTGGGTCGACAGCAACGGGCGGATCGGCCAGCGCGCCGACCTGTCGGAGATCGACCTTTCCGGCGGCGCCTTCGCCGGCATCGTGCTGTCGGCGGCGCTGCTGACCTCGGTCCGGCTCGCCGGGGCGACGCTGACCGACGCCCAGCTCGCCATGGCCGACCTGACCATGGCCGATCTGCGCTGCGCCGACCTGACCGGCGCCGATCTGCGCGGCGCCAATCTCCAGCGCGCCAGCCTGGGCGGCGCCCGGCTCCACGGCGCGCGCCTGGCCCCGGTCGAGATCCGCGGCTCGACCGCCTATCTGTGGCAGGCCAACCTGATGCGCGCCCGCCTGCAGGGCTGCGACCTGACCGACGCCGATCTGCGCGCGGCCCAGCTTCCCGGCGCCGACCTCACCGATGCCGACCTGCGCGGCGCCGACCTGTCGGGGGCGAACCTGCGGGGGGCGCGCCTGACCGGCGCGGCGATGGACGGGGCCCGGCTCGAGGGCGTCGACTTTGCCGAAGCGCTCGACCCGCCGGACAGGGTGTAGGCCGATCGGCCACCGCGATGCGCGTCGCCGGGCCGGGCGCCATCCTGGACGGGGCCGGGGTCGCCGGCCTATATAGCCCGGCATGAGCCGGTCCTTTCTCAAGATGCACGGGTTGGGCAACGATTTCGTCGTGCTCGACGCGCGCTCGGCACCCCTGGCGTTGAGCGCCGAAGCGGCGCGCCGCATCGCGGACCGCCGCACCGGCGTGGGCTGCGACCAGCTCGTCGTGATCGAGCCGGCGCCCGACGCCGCGCGATCCGATGCCGGGCCCGCCGCCGGCCCGATCGACGCGCGGCTGCGGCTGTTCAACGCGGATGGCGGCGAGGTCGGGGCCTGCGGCAATGCCACGCGCTGCGTCGCCCGCCTGGTGATGGACGAGACCGGGCGCGACACGGCGAGTTTCCTGACCGCCGCCGGCCGGCTCGACTGCCGGGGGGAGCCGGACGGCAGCGTCACCGCCGACATGGGCCCGGCCCGGCTCGACTGGGCGGAGATTCCGGTGCGGGCGGCCTGCGACACCCTGCACATGCCGGTCGGCGCGGGCGCCCTGGCCGATCCGGTGGGGGTCAGCATGGGCAATCCCCACGCCGTGTTCTTCGTCGACGATGTCGAGGCGATGCCGCTGGCCGAGCTCGGGCCGGTGCTGGAGCACGACCCGTTCTTTCCGGAGCGCGCGAATATCGGCGTCGCCCGGCGCCTCGGCCCCGACCGGCTGCGCCTGCGGGTCTGGGAGCGCGGCGCGGGCATCACCCGGGCCTGCGGCACCGGCGCCTGCGCCGCGGCGGTCGCGGCGGCGCGCCGCGGGCTGACCGGCCGGGCCGTGACGGTGGAGCTCGATGGCGGGGCGCTGACGATCCGCTGGCGGGAGAGCGACGGCCACGTCCTGATGACCGGGCCGACGGCCCTGTCCTTCATCGGGACGCTCGACCGCGCCTTCCTCGACCCGTCCCCGACGGTGGAAGGGGCGGCCGGCGCCGGGACCGGAGAGAGTCATGGACGGCCTGTCGCCGGCCTCGTCTGACCGGGCGCGCCTGCTGGCGTACGAGGAGACGGTGCTGACCACCTGGCCGGCGCTGGAGCAGGTGTTCTACGACGGCTGGATCCTGCGCTTCGCCGGCGGGTTCACCGGTCGCGCCAACTCGGTCAACCCGCTCTATGCCGGGTCCGGCGATGGCCCTGCCCTGCCCGACAAGATCGCGCGCTGCGAACGGCTCTACGCCGAGCGCGGGCTCGACTGCGTCTTCCGCCTGACCCCGCTCGCCGACCCGGAGCTCGACGCCGAGCTCGCCGCGCGGGGCTACGAGCGGGAGCGAACCTCGATCGCCCTGATCCTCGACCTGGACCGGGTCGTCGCCGAGACGCCCGCCGGCGGCGACACGGGGGGCAGCGGGCTCGTCCTGATGGCCCGGCCCGAGGCGGCCTGGGTCGACGCCTACCAGGCGGCGGGCGCCCGCCCGGCCGAGGCCCGGCCGCTGTTCGAGGCAATCCTGGCGCGCATCCCGGGCCGCGCGATCTATGCCATGGTCGCCGATGCCGGCGGCGCCGGCGCCGCGGTGGCCCAGGGGGTGATCGACGGGGAGCGCGTCCACCTGGTCAATATCGCCACGGCGCCCGGCGCGCGCCGGCGCGGCCTCGCCCGCCGTCTGGTCGCCGAACTGGCCGTTCAGGCGCGCCGCGCCGGGGCGGTGGAGGGCCTGATCCATGTCGCGGCCGACAACGCCGCCGCGGTCGCGCTCTATGACGGCTTCGGCGCGCGCGAGGCCTATCGCTACCACTATCGCCGCCAGTCCGACGCCAGCGGCGACCGCTACGCCATGCGGCCCGCGCCATGACCGCCGATACCGCCCGCCCCGCGACCGATGACCACGCCCGGCTCGCCGCCGCGGGGGAGGAGGGCGCGGCAACCGTCGTCACCTTCGGCTGCCGGCTCAACGCCTACGAATCCGCGGTAATCCGCGACCATGCCCGGGCGGCCGGACGGGGCGGGGACCTGGTCGTCGTCAACACCTGCGCGGTGACGGCGGAGGCCGAGCGCCAGGCCCGCCAGGCGATCCGCCGCCTGCGCCGGGAGCGTCCCGGGGCGGAGATCGTGGTGACCGGCTGCGCCGCCCAGGTCGCGCCGGAGCGTTGGGCCGCGCTGGCCGAGGCCGACCGCGTCGTCGGCAACGAGGAAAAGCTGGCCGTGGCCACCTGGCGCGCCGACGGGCCGGCCGCGCCGCCGGTCGCCGTCGCCGACATCATGGCCGTCCGCGAGACGGCGAGCCATCTGGTCGACGGCTTCGAGGGCCGGGCCCGCGCCTTCCTCCAGGTGCAGACCGGCTGCGACCACCGCTGCACCTTCTGCATCATCCCCTACGGCCGCGGCAACGCGCGCTCGGTGCCGATCGGGGAGATCGTCGCCCGCGCCCGCGCCCTGGTCGCGGCGGGCTATGCCGAGATCGTGCTGACCGGCGTCGACCTGACGAGCTATGGTGGCGACCTGCCGGGCCGACCGCGGCTGGGGCAGATGCTGCGTCGACTTCTCGCCCAGGTGCCCGAGCTTCCGCGCCTGCGCCTGTCCTCGCTCGACCCGGTGGAGATCGACGAGGATCTGTGGCGCCTGATCGCCGGGGAGGCGCGGTTGATGCCGCACCTGCATCTGAGCCTGCAGGCCGGCGACGACATGATCCTGAAGCGCATGAAGCGCCGGCATTCCCGCGCCGACGCGCTGGCGGTCGCCGAGCGGGCGCGCGCGGCGCGGCCCGGCATCGCGCTGGGCGCCGACCTGATCGCCGGCTTCCCGACCGAGACCGAGGCGATGTTCGCCAACACCCTGGCGCTGGTCGAGGAGGCCGGGCTCGCCCATCTCCACGTCTTTCCCTATTCCGAGCGGGAGGGCACGCCGGCCGCGCGCATGCCGCCGGTGCCCAAGGCCGAGCGCAAGGTCCGCGCGGCGCGGCTGCGCGCGGCCGGCGCCCGCGTCTTCGACCGCTTCCTCGACGCCCAGATCGGCGCCACGGCACGCGTCGTCGCCGAGACCGAAGGCCGGGGCCGGACGGAGACCTATGCCCCCGTCCGGCTGACCGCGCCGGCACCCGAGGGCACCCTGGTCGCCGTCCGTCTGACCGGGCGCGAGGGCGACCGGCTGGTGGCCGAGCCGACGGGCTGACGGCGCGCGTCGCCGCGGCCGCGCGCCGGGACGCCGCACGGCTTTCGCGCCGGCGCGCGCCCGTGTATACGTCGCGCCCATGACGCAAGGAACCGACAGCGATTCCGCGCCCGCACCGGCCCGCCGCGGCTGGTTCGGGCGGCTGCGCGAGGGGCTGCGCCGCTCCTCCTCCAAGCTCGCCGACGGCATCACCGGGATCTTCACCAAGCGGCGCCTGGACGAGGAGTCGCTGGAGGAGCTGGAGGACCTGCTGGTCCAGGCCGATCTGGGCCCCGCCACGGCGGCGTCGCTGACGGCCGAGTTCGCGCGCACCCGCTTCGGCAAGGATGTCGAGCCGGACGAGGTGCGCGCCGCGCTCGCCGGCCAAGTCGCCGACATCCTCGGCCCCGTGGCCCGGCCGCTGACGCCCGGGGGCGGGCACCGGCCGTTCGTCGTGCTGGTCGTCGGCGTCAACGGTACCGGAAAGACGACGACGATCGGCAAGCTCGCCAACCAGTACCGCGCCGCCGGGCTGCGCGTGACGCTCGCCGCCGGCGACACCTTCCGCGCCGCGGCGGTCGAGCAGCTCCAGGTCTGGGGCGAGCGGGCGGGCTGCCCCGTCGTCGCCAAGGAGATCGGCGCCGACGCCGCGGGGCTGGCCTACGACGCCCTGGCCGAGGCGAAGGCCGAGGGCTCGGACGTGCTGCTGATCGACACGGCCGGCCGGCTGCACAACAAGGACACGCTGATGGCCGAGCTGCAGAAGGTCGTCCGCGTGATCAAGAAGCTCGACGACAGCGCGCCGCACGCCACGGTCCTGGTGCTCGACGCGACGACGGGCCAGAACGCCCACAGCCAGGTCGAGATCTTCCGCGACATGGTCCAGGTCACCGGCCTCGTCGTCACCAAGCTCGACGGCTCGGCGCGCGGCGGCGTGCTGGTGGCCCTGGCCGACAAGTTCGGCCTGCCGGTCCACGCCATCGGCGTCGGCGAGGGCATCGACGACCTGCAGCCCTTCGATCCCGACCAGTATGCCCGATCCCTGATGGGGCTGGAGGCGCGCTCATGAACCGCGGTCGCGGCGGCGGAACCGAGATCGAGATCGCCGGCGTCACGGCGCCGAGCTACTTCCGGGAGGCCCAGGCCGCGCTCGACCGGCTGCGCGCGATCTACGACTCCAATACCGGCTTCCTGCGCGAGCGCTTCGAGGCTTTCGCCACGGGCGACGGGCCGCAGCGCCGGGTGCGCGCCTGCTATCCCTACGTCAAGATCGCCTCGGGCAGCTTCTCGGCCGTCGACACGCGGCTGAGCTTCGGCTTCATCGACGCGCCCGGCGAGTACTGGACGACGATCACGCGGCCCGACCTGTTCGACATGTACCTGCTCGAGCAGTTCCGCCAGATCCTGCGCAACCACGACGTGCCGCTGGAGATCGGCGTGTCCGACGTGCCGATCCCGGTACATTTCGCCTTCCCGGACGGCCTCCACGTGGAGGGCGACCTGACGCCGGAGCGCCTGCGCCTGCTGCGCGAGGTCTTCGACGTGCCGGACCTGTCGATGACCGACGATTCGATCGTCAACGGCACGCTGGAGATCCCGCCCGGCCGGCCCATGCCGCTGGCGCTGTTCACCGCGCCGCGCATCGACTACAGCCTGCACCGGCTGCGCCACTATACGGCGACGTCCTGCGACAATTTCCAGAACTACGTCCTGTTCACGAACTACCAGTTCTACATCGACGAGTTCATCCGCTACGCCCGCGAGCTGATGGCGAGCGGCGACAGCGACTACGAGTCTTTCATCGAGCCGGGCAACGTCGTCACGCCGAACACCCGGCTCGACGGCGGCGGGCCGATCGGCACGCCGCCGCCGCGCATGCCGCAGATGCCGGCCTTCCACCTGACGCGGCCGGACCATGGCGGCATCACCATGGTCAATATCGGCGTCGGTCCGTCCAACGCGAAGACCATCACGGACCACATCGCCGTGCTGCGCCCCCATGCCTGGCTGATGCTGGGCCATTGCGCCGGGCTCCGGAACTCCCAGAAGCTGGGCGACTACGTGCTCGCCCACGGCTATGTCCGCGAGGACCACGTCCTCGACGCCGACCTGCCGCAATGGGTCCCGGTGCCGCCGCTGGCCGAGATCCAGGTCGCGCTGGAGCAGGCGGTGGCGGAGATCACCGGCTATGGCGGCTTCGAGCTCAAGCGCGTGATGCGCACCGGCACGGTCGCGACCATCGACAATCGCAACTGGGAGCTGCGCGACTACCGCGAGCCGGTACAGCGCTTCTCCCAGAGCCGGGCGATCGCGCTCGACATGGAGAGTGCCACCATCGCCGCCAACGGCTTCCGCTTCCGGGTGCCCTACGGCACGCTGCTCTGCGTCTCCGACAAGCCGCTGCACGGCGAGATCAAGCTGCCCGGCATGGCCGACGAGTTCTACAAGCGCCAGGTCGGCCAGCACCTGGAGATCGGCATCCGCGCCATGGAGAGCCTGCGCGACCTGGGCCTGGAACGCCTGCACAGCCGCAAGCTGCGCAGCTTCAACGAGGCCGCGTTCCAGTAGGTCGGTCGAGCGCCAGCGAGCCCGACATCCCGGCCCCGGAGCGGGCGCCCCCGTCGGGTTCGCTTCGCTCAACCGACCTACGCCGCACCGACCCGTAGGTCGGTCGAGCGCCAGCGAGCCCGACATTCCCGGCCCCGGAGCGCGCGCCTGTCGGCGCTGGGCAACCTACGTCGTCGCGGCCGTGAGCGACCGACGGGGCCGACGGGGGGTTAACGGCCGCCGGGTCGCGGGCCACATGCCGGAGCAAGGCGCGGCGCCAAGGCGACCGCGCGACCGGAACTCCATCGGAGCACTTGATGCCTGACCACGATCCGCGCGTGCTGATCGTCACGACGTCCAACGGCGTGATGGGCGACACGGGCAAGCCGACCGGCTTCCACTGGGAGGAACTGGCAACGCCCTACCATGCTTTCACCGATGCCGGGTTCGGCGTCGTCATCGCCTCGATCCGGGGCGGCCGGCCGCCCTACGATCCGGGCAGCCTGGCGGAACACCCCGCCGAGCGCCCGGCCTCCGTGCGCCGCTTCCTCGACGACCAGGCGGCGCTGCGGCTGCTCGACGAGACGCGGCCGATCGCCGAGGTCCCGGCCGGCGACTTCGACGCGATCTACCTGCCCGGCGGCCACGGCACCATGTGGGACCTGCCCGGCAACCCGGCGCTGGCCGCCGCGCTGTCCGCGACGGCCGAGCGCGACGGCGTCGTCTCGGCCGTCTGCCACGGCCCGGCCGGCTTCGTCGGCGTGCGCCGGAGCGACGGCCGGCCGCTGGTCGAGGGCCGGCGGATCAACGCCTTCACCGACGCCGAGGAGCGCAAGGTCGGCCTCGACGGGACCGTGCCGTTCCTGCTCGAGACCAAGCTGCGCGAGGCGGGCGCGGTCTTCGAGGGCGCCGAGCCCTTCGCCGCCAAGGTGGTCGAGGACGGCCCGCTGATCACCGGCCAGAATCCGGCCTCCGCCCAGCCCCTGGCCGAGGCGGTGATCGCCGCCGTCCGCGCCCGCCGCGCACGCCAAGCCGCCGAGTAGGACGTGGCCGGTCTCCGTCCGCGTGTCACCGCCCCGGTGTCCGGTCGGCGCCGGGGCGGCGGTCGCCGCCTGCCTCGAAAGTAAGCGGCCATCGCCCGAAGCGTCACCGGCGCGCCATGGATCGGCCGGTCCGGGTCCCGTATATCCGAGGAGTCGGGATCCGACACGACGGCGCGCTCGCGCCGGGGAAGGGGGCGGCCCAGGGTATGGATACTCCCGATCCTTCCGCGGGGTCCGATCGAGGACCCGCCGCCCGACGCCGGCCGGCCCTGTCCGTGGTGGTGCCCTGCTTCGACGAGGAGGACTCGCTGGGCGAGCTCCATCGCCGCGTCGCGACGGCCTGCGACGCGGCGGTCGGCGGGAATTGGGAGCTCGTCCTGATCAATGACGGCTCGCGCGACCGTACCTGGGCGCTGATGACCGCGCTGGCGGCGGGCGACGGTCGCGTGGTGGCGGTCGACCTGTCCCGCAACCACGGCCATCAGCTCGCCCTCAGCGCGGGGCTGGCGCTGGCCCGCGGCGAGCGGGTGCTGGTTCTCGACGCCGATCTCCAGGATCCGCCGGAGCTGGTGGGCGACATGATGGCCGCCATGGACGCCGGCGCCGACGTGGTCTACGGCCAGCGCCGCCGCCGCGAAGGCGAGACGCTGTTCAAGCGCGCCAGCGCGGCGGCGTTCTACCGGATGCTGAACCGCCTCGTGGATGTCGACATCCCGCGGGATACCGGCGATTTCCGGCTGATGAGCCGGCGCGTCGTCGACGCGCTCGTCGCCATGCCGGAGAGCCATCGCTATGTCCGAGGGCTGGTGAGCTGGCTGGGATTCCGCCAGGTGGCGCTGCCCTACGACCGCCAGGAGCGCTATGCCGGCGCGACCAAGTATCCGCTGCGCCGAATGATGGCCTTCGCGATCGACGCGGTGACCAGCTTCTCCACCGTGCCGCTGCGCGTCGCCTCGATTCTCGGGCTCGGCTGTGCGGCGCTGTCGATGCTTCTGTTGATCTACGCCCTCCTGGCCTGGGCCGGCGGCGACACGATCCCCGGCTGGACCAGCGTGATCGGCGTGGTCCTGCTGCTGGGCAGCATCCAGCTCGTCGTCGCCGGGATCATGGGGGAGTATCTCGGCCGGCTCTATCTCGAATCCAAGCGCCGCCCGCTCTTCGTCGTGCGCGAGGTCGTGGGCGGCGGGCCGGAACCGAGCCGTCCCAGCAACGGCGCGGAGTCGGAGCCGGAGCCGGCGCGCGAGGCCGCCCCGTGACCCTGGTCGGCCAGGGCGCGCGCTACGCGATCGTCGGCGGGCTCAACACGCTCGTCGACCTCGCCGTGTTCGCCCTGCTGGTCGAGGCGGCGGGCACAGCACCGGTGCCGGCCAACGTCGTCTCGTTCTCGACCGGCGCCGCCAACAGCTTCCTGTGGAACCGCCACTGGACCTTTCGCGAACTCGACAACGGCAAGCGCGCGCGTCGCCAGATGGCGGAGTTCGCCGCCGTTACCCTGCTGGGCCTGGCGGCCAGCACGGGTTGCGTCGCCCTCCTGGCGCCTGTCGTGGGGCCGCTGCCGGCGAAGCTCGCCAGCGTCGTCGTGACCTTCGCCCTGACCTTCGCGATCAACCGGACGGTCGTCTTCGGCGGCGGCCCGGCGCGGCGCCGCGCGATGGAGGACTGAGATGACCGCGCCGCCGGCGCGCGCCGGCCGGGCGAGCCTCGCCACCCGGCTCGGCGGGCGGCCCGCCGGGATCGCCCTGGCCGGCATTCTCGCCCTCGCGGCGGCGCTGCGGCTGGCCGCCATCGGCTACGACCTGCCGTTCTTCTACGACCCCGACGAGTGGGTGTTCATCTTCCGCGCCGGGCGCATCCTCGCCACCGGCGACCCGGATCCGGGCTGGTACGGCCATCCGGGCCAGTTCACCATCTACCTCAACGCCCTGGTCTTCGCCGGGCTCGCCCTGGCGGCGCTCGTGACCGGCGCCGTCGACGGCGCCGGCGAAGTCGTCGCCTGGTTCGAGCAGGATCGCAGCGCCTTCGTGCTCGCCGGCCGGCTCGTCGTCGCCGCGTTCTCGGTCGCGATCGTCGCCCTGTCGGCCGGGCTCTCTCGACGGCTCGGCGGCGGAGCGGGAACCGTCGCGCTCGCGGCCCTGCTGGTCGCTATCGCGCCGCTGCTGGTCGATTTCGGCTTCCTGATCCGGCCCGACAACCAGATGACGGTCTTCGCCCTGCTGGCGGTGCTCGCCGCCGTGCGGTTGGCGACCGCGCCTCGCCCCGGCCTCTATCTCGCCGCCGGCGCGGCGCTGGGCGTGGCGGTGAGCTGCAAGTACCCCGCCGTCGTCTTCGCCGTGGCGATCGTCGCGGCCCATGCCTTCGCCGAGGAGGGGCGGGTCTGGCGCCGGGCGCATCGGCTGGCGGCGGCGGGCGCGGCGAGCCTGGCGGCCTGCTTCGTCACGGCGCCGTTCCTCTTCCTGGAGTTCGGAGCCGTCCTCGCCGATGTCGGCCACGAGGCGCGCGACTATCACCTGAGCGCCGCGTCGGCGGGGCCGCTCTCGGCGCTCGCGTGGTACGGGCGGACGGTCTTCCTGCCGGCCGGGGGGCCGCTCGGCCTCGCGCTGTTCTGCGTCGCCGCCGCCGGCGCCGTGGCGCGGCGGGACCGGGTGCGTCGGGACGGGGCGCGGGGCGTCGTCGTCGTCGCCGCGCTGGCCTATCTCGCCTTCATCGTCTCCCTGCCGCTGCAGTGGGAGCGGTGGCTGATTCCCCTTCTGCCGCTCTATCTCGTCGTCGTGGCGCTCGGCGCCGGGGACGTGGCCCGCGCGGCGGCGGCGCGATGGCGCGCGCGGCGCCGGGCCGGGGTGGGCGTGATGGTCGGGCTCGGCCTGCTCCTGGTCGCGCCGACGGGCTGGATCACGGCGGGCGACCTGGTGGCCGAGTTGCGCGGCCAGACCCGCACGGAGACCTGGCGGTATCTCATGGAAGAGGTGCCGCAGGGCAGCCGGCTGCTGATGGAGCGCTATACCGCCCAGCCGCCGCGCGGGCGCTTCGCCCTGTTCGAGGTCGACGAGGCCGGCGCGATCGTGCCCGTCGACGGGCCGGAGCGTTTCGCCGTGCCCCAGGGCGTGACCGGCCGCCTGCCGCCGGGCGGGGCGGTCGCGGCGATCGAGGCGGCGGAGATCGACTACCTCGTCCTGGGCGACGACTACGCCCGCCGCAAGGCCGAGCCCGCCCGCCATGCCGACGCCGTCGCGGTCTACGAGACGCTGCTCGACCGCTACCCCACCGTCTTCGCCACCGAGCCCCGCCGCTGGGTCCGCGCCGGCCGCGAGAACCGCGTGCTGCGGGTGGAGTAGGGGCCGGGCTGCGTCCCGGCGCCGCCGCGCACCGCCTCGCGGTGGGCGACCTACGATCGCGGTAGGTCGCCCACGGCCGAAAGGCCGTGCGCGACGGCTTCGACGTTGGCGCCGCTTCGGGCCGGGGGCCCGGCGACGTCGGGCTCGCTGGCGCTCGACCGACCTACGATTTCCGTCGCTCGGCCCGGGGCCGTGGCGAGGCCTCAGGCGCCGGACGCCCGGGCCTTCGGTTCCTCGCGGTCCGGGCGGCCCGTGAAGTCCACGGCCGGCGACGGAGCGGCGAGCGGGGCGTGGCGGGGCAGGGTCACTGTCGCCGTCGTGCCGGCGCCGGGCGCGCTGGCGAGCGAGACCGCGCCCGACATGGCCTCCGTCAGGAGCTTGACCGTCGGCAGGCCGAGGCCGGTGCCGGGGATCGTCGCCTTCGTCTCGTGGGCGCGGTGGAAGGGCTTGAAGACGGCGTCGAGCGCCTCGTCGTCCATGCCGAAACCCTCGTCGGCGACCTCCAGCCGCACGCGGTCGCCATCGGCCCGGGCGGTCAGGCGGATATGGCCGCCGGGATGGCTGTACTTCGCCGCGTTGCCGATCAAGTTGGTGCAGATCTGGGTCAGGGCCCGACGATCGGCGTGCGCGGTCAGATCCGCCGGCACGGCCACGGTCACGTCGGCGTCGTTGGCCTCCAGCGCTGGCTGGTTGAAGGCCAGCGCCGAGCGCACGACCTCGATCACCGGGATCTCGGCGGGCGCCAGCGGCACGCCCGTGGTCGCCAGGCGCTGGTAGTCGAGCACGTCGTTGATCAGGGACAGGAGGTGGCGGCCCGCCTCGTGGACGATGTCGAGATATTCCCGGCCCTTGTCGTCCAGGCCGCGCGACGACCGCATGGCCAGGAGCTCGGTGAATCCCAGCACCGCGTTGAGCGGCGTACGCAGCTCGTGGCTCATGGTCGCCAGGAACCGGTCGCGCGAGCGGGACTCCCGCTCGGCGACCGCCTGGGCCGCCTCCGCGCGGTCGCAGGCCGCGGCGAAGTCGGCCGTGCGGCGCTCCAGATCGGCCGTGCGCGCGGCGACCAGGCGCTCGAGGTCGCGGGCCTGGGCCTCCAGGCGTGAATTGGCCTCGGCGAGCTGTTCGGGTGTCGGCATCCGAAGGAGGCGGGGCAGCATGGGCCACAGGACGACCGCGGTGCTCAGCGAGATCACGGCGCAGATCGCCTTGAGGACGCCCGAGGCGGCGTAGATCGGGTGCCACAGCGTCACGATCCCGATCAGATGGGTCGCCGCGCAGCCGATGATGAAGGCGGCGAAGAGATAGAGCACGCCGTAGCGGTTCAGATCCGGGCGCTTGCGCGCGACGGTGATCAGGAGGACGGGAATGCTCAGGTAGGCGAGCGCGATCAGCCCGTCGGAGGCGACATGCAGCCACAGCAGCCGCGCATCCCAGATCAGGCAGAAGCCGTGGGGCGTATAGCCCTCCGCCCGGAACAGCCAATCGATCATCGGCGCACCCCCAGTGCAGCCAAAAACCCTCCCTCGATGCCGGCGTCGATCGCAAACGTTGGATCAATCCGGCGTCACGGGTGGAGAATGTAGCCTAAAAATTACCAAGACTTTATCAGTTATCGATCACTTCAAAAATATTTGCGCAACGAAAAGTAATTCTTACAAGTCTAAGAGTCCCGGAAAAGGCGGGAAATCCGCCCGGGATGCCCGGGAGAGCGGCAGCCTCGCCGGCGTCAGTCCACCAGTCGGTACTCGATGGTCGAGACGACGCGCACGGTCTTGTCGATCTGGCGGGCCTCCCAAAGGCCGGGGGCGTCGTCGCGCGCGAGGATCTGGAACAGGCCCTGGTTGGCGGTGCGGATGCCGCCGACGCGCGACCCGGAATCCGCGGCGAACTGCTCGGCCCCGCGCCGGGCGTTTGCCGTCGCCTCGGCGATCATCTCCGGCTTGACGGCGCTCAGGCCGGTGAAGAGGTAGGCCGGCGTGCCGGCGTTCGGGCCGCCGTCGCCGGCCAGGATGACGCCGGATTCGACCAGCGCGCCCACCTCCCGGCTCGCCGCGTCGACGGCGTCGACGTCGGTCGAGCGCACGGTGACGCCGCCATTGACGATGAAGCGGCTGTCGATCGGGCCGGACTGGTAGGGCTGGGCGAGGCGGTCGATGACCGAGGGCGGCTCGGTCGTCACCGCCTCGCCGGCCAGGCCGCGCGCCTCCAGGAAGGCCCGGATGGTCGCGGTGTCGGCATCGATCTTGGCCTGGGCCTCGCCCAGCGCGTCGGCCGTCGCCACGAAGCGCAGCGGCCAGATGGCCAGATCGGCGCGGACCTCGCGCTCGGCGATTCCCTTGACCGTGACGTAGCGGTCGCCGGCGCGCAGCTCGACCAGCCCGCGCGCGGCGAACCAGCCGGCCGCGGCGATGCCGAGCGCGAGAACGAGGGCCGCGGCGACCAGGGGCAGGGCGGCGGGCAGGGCGGCAGGGCGGGCGGCAGGGGTGCTCGAGGATCCGGGCGTACGGGCCATGGCGGCGGTCTCCGGGGCGGGAAGGACGGCGCGGGCGGCGCCGGGCCCGAGGGTACCCCCGGCCTCGTGCCCGGCCCGATCATCCGCGGGAGTGTGGCGGATTTCGGTGCGAGCCGCGCCGGGCGGCGGGGGCAGACACGGGGCCGCGTTCGGCGCCATCATGCGTCGTCATCAAGGCCGCCGCCGGCCCGGCGGCGCGCCACCGGATCGGGAGACGCCGTCATGCACCTGGAGGGATCGTGCCATTGCGGCGCCGTGCGCTTCGCCGTGGAGGCCTACGCGCCGGTGCCCTATCTGCGCTGCTACTGCTCGATCTGCCGCAAGACCGCCGGGGGCGGCGGCTTCGCCATCAATCTGGGCGCCTACGCGGCGACCCTGACGGTGGAAGGCGAGGGTTCAGCGATCGGAGTCTACCGGGCGCGCATCGACGGGCGGCAGAGCACCGGCGAGCGGCGGTTCTGCGCCCGCTGCGGCTCGGCGCTGTGGGTCTTCGACCCTGACTGGCCCGACCTGGTCCACCCCTTCGCCAGCGCCATCGACACGCCGCTGCCCGCCGCGCCGGAGCACGGGCATGTCCTGCTCGACTCCAAGGCGTCCTGGGTTCCCGTCGACGCCGCGCCGGACGACCCGCGCCACGCCGGCTATCCGGACGAGTCGCTGGAGGCCTGGCATCGCCGCCACGGCCTGCTCGACGGGGGCGGAGAGGGGTAGGCGGGTCGTTTTCCCGCCGCCGACCGCGCCGTCGATTTCGGCGGATAGGGTCGCCGACCGCCAGGCATCGTGGCCCCGACTCTGACCGCGAGCCGCGACATGCCGCGCCACCGGCCGAGACCACGGGCACGGCGGCGTCCTGACCGCCTCCGGGGAACAACGTCATGGCTCCCCGTGGTGGAAGCGGCCGTGATGCGCGCGCCTTGACATGTAAAACGACCGTTTTACCATGGGAGCCATGGCGGATTTCGATTCGATCATCAGGGCCGTCGAACCCGTGCTCGACGCCGAGGGGGTCTCGGCCACGGGCATGGACCGGCTGACCCGCGCCGCCGGCGTCTCGACGCGGACCCTCTACAAGCATGCGGGCAGCCGTGCCCGCCTGGTGGCGGGTGTGCTGGATGCGCGGGGCGCCCGGTTTCTCGAGGGCATGCCGCGGGATTCCGTGGCGGGCCTGTTCACCGGGCTGGAGCGGTGGACCGCGGCGGAGGGCGCGCGCGGCTGCTTCTTCCTGCGCTGCCTCGGCGAGGCGGCGCCGGCCGACCCCGCGCTCGCGGAGCGGATCCGGGCGCACAAGGCCGCTGTCGCCGACCGCATCGCCGAATGCGTCACGGCCGATCTCGGCCGGCCGGACGCGCTGTTGACCGAGCAGGTCCTCGTGCTGTTCGAGGGCGCGACCCATGCGGCCGTCTATCGCGGCGAAGCGGCCATCGCCGCGGCGCGGCACGCCGCCGTCGCCCTGGTCGGCGCGGCGGTGGGGCAAGGGGCGACCGATTGAGCGGGCGCAGCCTCGCCCTGACGGTCAGCGGCTTCGCCCTGATCGCGACCTGCTATGGCCTCGCCCGCTTCGCCTTCGGGCTGTTCCTGCCGGCGATCTCGGTCGACCTCGCGCTTTCGCCGTCCTTCGGCGGCGTGATCTCCGGTGGCTCGTTCCTGGGATACTGCCTGGCGATCATCGTGTCCGCCGGCATGACCGAGCGCTTCGGTCCCCGGTTCGTCGCCGGCCTCGCGGGTTGTGTCGCGACGCTGGGCATGGTCGGGATCGCGCTGGCCCCGGGCGGTGTCGCGCTCGGCGCGGCCGTTCTTTTCGCGGGCACGAGCACCGGCCTCGCCTCGCCCCCCTTGGCGGCGGCGGTCGCCCGCCGGGTCGCGCCGGAGCGTCGGGACACGGTGAACACCATCGTGAATGCCGGGGCCAGCGGCGGCGTCGCCCTCTCCGCGCCGGCAGCCCTCGCCCTCGGCAATGACTGGCGGCTCGCCTTCACGATCTTCGCCGGCATCGCCTTGCTGGAGACCGTGGCCGTGCTGCTCACGACCCCCGGTCCGGGCAACGCCCCGGCCCGGGGCGCCCGCGGTCTGCCCGCGATGAGCGGGGATCTGTGGCGTCTCGTGATCGCGGCCCTGTTCATGGGCGCGGCCAGCACGGCCGTATGGTCGTTCGGCGGCGAACTCGCGCGCCGGGGGCTCGGATGGACGAGCGCCGATGTCGGCACGCTTTGGCTCACCATCGGCCTGGTCGGCCTGTCCGGCAGCCTCGCAGGTCCGCTGATCCGCCGCTTCGGACTGAACCCGGTTCATGCCGGATCGCTCGTGCTACTGGCTGTCGGCGCCCTGACGGTCGGCATGGCGGCCAACGGGCCGGCCGTCCTGGTCGGTGGCGGCGTGTTCGGGGCGGCCTACATGATGCTGACCGGCGTCTATCTGGTCTGGGGCGTGAGGGCGCTGCCGGACAGGCCCGCGACGGGGCTGATGCTGGGATTCCTGGCGATCGCCGTCGGCCAGGTCATCGGCGCGCCACTCTTCGGGATGCTGCTGGACAGCGTCGGGGCCCGTCCCGCCGCCGCCGTGTTCGCGATGGCCGCCATTGCCGGCTGCGTGGTCTTCAGGCGGGAGTTCCCGCTGGCCCGGCCCGCCTGACGGAGCGGGCTTCCGGTCGGCGGGACCGGTCGCGATGCCGTCCGTCCCCGCCCCTCGATCGCTGACGGACCGGCCGACCCGCGCCACGCCGGCTACCCGGACGAGTCACTGGTGGCTGGCACCGCCGCCACGGTCCGCTCGACGCGGGCCGGGCAGGGGCGGGCCGGGCAGGGTAGGCCGAGCCCGCGCCGCCGCGCTCGTGTCAGGTACCGGGGGCCCGGAAGCTGCCCGCGATCGACTTTGCCTTCTCCATGGCACTTTTCGCGTCGGCCGTCGTCATGGCGACCGTCGTCTTGAGCTCGCTGACCGTACCGCTGGCGGCTGCCGTCAGCAGCGAGGCGACTACATCCTTGTTGTCGTGACCCTCGGAGATGATCAGGAAATCGTAGTCGCCGAAGGTGACGTAGTAATCGATCAGCCGGCCGCCGGCCGCTTCCATCAACTTCGCGACGGCGTCGCGCCGATCCTCCGGCTTCGCGACGAAGCCCTCGATGGCCTTTTGGCTGAACCGTCCCTGGGTGATGTAGATCGTCATGGTCTTTCTCCGCCCGCAGTCTCTGCTTCTTCGGGAATTTGGAACCGGAGAGGGATAATAAGAATGCAGTGGAATAATAATTATAGCAACGAACTTGCTTCCCAATCGCGTCCGGCCCTCGATGGCTCCGACCCGATGACTCACGGAGCGCGTGGGCCGAATCGAGCTTGCACACTTTCGCGCTGGCGAACCTCTTCCTAGGTTCGGTGGAAGCAAGGAGGTGACTTTTGAATACGCACTCGATGAAGCTCCCACCGATCGAGCCGGCGCGTTCTGCCGTCATCGGAGGATTCGGCGGCAAGATCACCGCTCTCGATCCGATTGGCGCGCAAGTCTCGGGGATAGATCTGTCCAGCAGGGGCGCACCACCGGCCGAGGTCGTCGACGTGCTGGAGCGTGAAATGGCGCATCGCGGCTTCCTCGTTTTCAAGAACGAGACGCCACTGGACGCCGAGGATTTCCTGCGCGCCAGCTGTCTATGGGGCGGGAAAGAGCTGCACAGCACGCATGGCGTTCATCCCCGGACGCCGGGCGGGAACCACCATATCTTTCGCCTTTCGAACGACTCACGCCACGGCATTCCGGATGTCGGACCGCAATGGCACAATGACGGCAGTTTCCTGCCCGCCACGTTTTCGCATTCGGGCTATCACATCGTACGGCCCGCCGAGCATGGCGGTGGCACGCATTTCGCCCACCAGGGGCTTGCCTTCGACGCGCTTCCCGAGGACCGCCAGGAGCGCTGGAGCCGTCTGTCTTCGGTGAACTCCGCCTCGGGTGTCGTGCATCCGCTGGTCCATGAGCACCCCGTCTCCGGGCAGAAGTGCATCTGGCTGCATCTGGGCATGACCGGCGCCGTCATCGAAAAGCTGCCGGATCGGGACGGCTTCCGCCTTCTTCACGCCGACGAACTGAAGCAGCTCTGCCACGAATACAACGACGTCCTGAACGCCGGGCTGACAAACGGATATGCCATCGCCTACGAATACAGCGAAAACGATTGTGTCTTCATCGACAATCTGGCCGTCGCGCATCGGGCGGCACCCGAAGCACACATGCCCGTGGAAAACCAGGGCTTGCGGATCATGCATCGCAGCACCGTGAAGGGCGTCAAGAACCTTGCGCCCGACTTCGGCCTACCGATCCATGTGAACATTGACGGGCCCAATCCGATGGGTGAGGGCGTCTGGCAGGGGGGAGGTGTCGGCTTCCGATGGGAGAAAGGGATCCCGATGCGGAACTAGGGCAATTTCCGAACTGATGGAATCATCAGCTCGGAAAGACTTGCCCTATCTTCAACAACCTAGAGCATCTTGTCTGCGCCCTTCGGGGCGCAGGTCGCTCGCGTGTCCCGGCTCTTAAGAACGTGCGATCCGGCATTGTCACGGGACCCGTGGCGACCGCGATCGGGGCTCGGTAGGCCGGGCTCGGGAAGCCGGTCTCCGACGCGCGCCATCAGTCGCCGTCGGTCATCCGGCAGGCTGTCCGTCCGTATCTCCGCGTCACGCCGAGCTACCGGGACGTGGAGGACGTGCTGGCCTGGCGTGGCCTCGAGGTCCGCTCCGAGACGGTCCGGCGCCGGCGCGACCGGGCAGCTCCTCTCGAGCTGATGCGTCGGCTGCTGAAGAGGCGGGGCGTCACGCCGACACGCGTGACGACCGACCGGCTCCGGTCCTATGGTGCGGCCTTCGCGTAGCTCGGGCTCTCGGCGCGGCACGTCCAGGGCCTGAGGCTGGACAACCGAGCCGAGGCCTCGCATCAACCGGTTCGCCAGCGAGAACGCAACCTCCGGCGCCACCTGATCGCCCGATCGACGCTTCGCTGCTTCCGTGCCGCGGTCTTCGATGCGTGGGTGACTGCGTCCACGGTGGCGCCGTGCTCGGGCCCCGTTCCCGTGACGATGCCATCAGTGGTGCGACAATGCCGGTGGGGATGATCGGCGGCGCAAGCCTTGAACCGCCAAAATTTGTTCTATTCTTATGCCATCACACGGAGATCGAGCCCGATGATCGAAAAGCACCTGGAGGCGATACACGCCGTATTGCCCCGAATTCTCGCCTCCTTCCGGTCGGGCAAGCTCGGACGTCGCGATTTCTTGCGCACTGCCACGCTGTTGGGCCTATCGGCTCCCACGGCATACGCCCTCGCGGGCGGGGGGGCGAACCCGGTGCCTTCGGCTCGGGCAAAGGAGTCGGGTACCGGCACACTCAGGCTTTCGATGAACGTCATGGAGGCGAGTGATCCGTCGCTGGCCGATTGGGGGCAGAAAGGGAATCTTTATCGGGCGGTTCTGGAACCCCTGGCCAAGACGGGGCCGGACAACATCACGCGGCCTTACCTTGCCGAGCGCTGGTCGGTCAACGACGACCTGACCGAGTGGACGTTCCACCTGCGTCATGGTGTCACCTGGAACAACGGTGACATTTTCACCGCCGCCGACGTTGTCGCGAATGTCGAGACTTGGCGGACAGAGGCACACGGCTCGTCCAATTTCTCTCGGTTCATCGCCGTGGAGTCGGTGGAGCCTGTGGACGACCACACCGTCCGCTTCCACCTTAGCATTCCCGATGTCGCATTGCCGGAGAGCCTCGCCGACTATCCGGCGCTGATCGCCCATCGCGACTTCTGGAAAGATGGCGCCAGTTTCGTCGACAACCCGATCGGGACCGGACCGTTCCTGTTGACCGACTTTGCCGTCGGTCAGCGCGCTTCCCTGGTTCGTCGCAGCGATGTGCCTTGGTGGGGCGGTGGCGTCGGCCTGGACGCCATCGAGATCATCGACCACGGCGATGACCCCTCCGCGCATCTGGCCGCACTCGCCTCGGGCCAGGTCGACCTGTTGTACGAGATCAGCTCGGACTTGGTCCCGGCAGTCCGGTCTCTCGAAGGCGCCGTGCTGCACGAAGCGGTGACCGGGTACACGGGAGTGGCCAGAATGCGGGTCACCGAGGCACCGTTCGACGACATCCGGGTGCGACAGGCGATCCGCGCCTGTATCGACCACGCCGAACTGCTCCGACTGGGCTACCAGGACTTCGGGACACCGGGCGAGGATCACCACGTGGCGCCGATCCACCCGGAATATGCGCCGATGCCGCCCGTCGAGCAGGACTACGATCGTGCACGGTCCCTGCTGGCCGAGGCCGGCTATGGTGACGGGCTGGAGCTCGAGATCCATTGCGTCGCCCAGCCGACATGGGAGCCCAATACCTGCCAGGTGATCGCCGAGATGCTTCGGCCCGCCGGCATATCGCTCGACATCAATATCATGCCCGGCGGCACCTATTGGGATCGCTGGACCGAATGGCCGTTCGGCTTCACCTCCTGGGCGCATCGCCCGCTGGGCGTCCAGGTGCTGAACCTGGCATACCGGTCCGGTGTGGCGTGGAACGAGTCAGGCTACGCCAACCCGGAATTCGACGCGGCCCTGGATCGGGCCATGGGAATCCTCGACGTTGACGAGCGGCGCACGGTGATGCGCGAACTGCAAACCATGTTGCAGGCCGACAGCGTGATCGTGCAGCCGTTCTGGCGGTCGATCCACACGGCCAGCTCGAGTGCGCTACGCGGATTCGCTCTGCAGCCGGCCCGAGAAATCGACTACCCGGCGTTGTCGATGTCGTAGGCGGCGAGCGGGCATTGTCACGAGAACCTCGGCGTGTCGGTCCGCTTCCCTGGGCTAAGCGGAACTCGGCCAACTCTTTGACCTAGGGCAATTTCCGAACTGATGGTTTTCAGTTCGGAAAAAATTGCCCTATCTTCAACAATCTAGAGCATCCTGCGCCCGTTCGGGCGCAGGATGCTCTAGTGGAGTTGTTCCAGCTCCTGCTCGGCCTGCCGGCCCGGCATCTTGCCCAGGATGATCATGCCCAGCACGTCGTCCTTGGTGACGTCGGCCGTGTTCACGCTGCCGACCATCTTGCCGTTCTTCATCACGAAGACGCGGTCGGAGAGGTCGAAGACGTCGTGCAGGTCGTGGCTGATCAGGAAGATGCCGATGCCCTCCTTCTTGAGCTGGAGGATCAGGTCGGCGACCTGCTTGGTCTCCGCCGGGCCGAGGGCGGCCGTGGGCTCGTCCATGATCAGGACGCGGGCGTTGAAGTAGATCGCGCGCGCGATCGCCACCGACTGGCGCTGGCCGCCCGACAGGTCCTTCACCGCCTGCTTGAAGTTCTTGAAGTTGGGGTTGAGCCGGTTCATCACCTCGCGCGTCTCGGCCTCCATCGCCGCGTCGTCGAGCGTGCCGAACGGCGTCATCTTCTCCCGGCCGAGGAACAGGTTGCCCGGCGCGTCGATGTTGTCGGCCAGCGCCAGCGTCTGGTAGATCGTCTCGATCCCGAAACGCTTGGCGTCGCGCGGGTTCTGGATGTCCACCGGCCTGCCGCCGACCAGGATCTCGCCCGCATCCCGCTTGTAGGCGCCCGACAGCATCTTGATCAGGCACGACTTGCCCGCGCCGTTGTGGCCGAGCAGCCCGACCACCTCGCCGGGATAGAGGTCGATGCCGACATCGTCGACCGCCTTCACGCCGCCGAAGCTCAGCGACATGTGGCGCATCTCGACCATGGGCGTGCCGCGCTCGGCGTGACGGGCGGCGGCGGCGCGCTCCGGGGCGGTTTGCGGAGCGGTCTCGTCCTGGGGCATGGTCGCGATTCCTTCCGGTCGAGGCGTTCGGCGAAGCCGGCTCAGCGGCGGCTGCGTTGGTAGAGGCCGTCGATGAAGACGGCGAGCACCAGCACCAGCCCGATGACGATGCTCTGCAGGCTCGAATTGACGCCGACCAGCGCCATGCCGCTCTGCAGGCTCTGCATCACCACCGCGCCCAGCACGGCACCGGCGACCGTGCCGACGCCGCCGGCCAGCGAGGTGCCGCCGATCACCGCGGCGGCGATGACCCGGAGCTCGTCCAGCGTGCCCAGGTCGTTGGCGGCGGATTGCAGGCGCGCCGCGGCGATGGCGCCGGCGATGGCGCACAGCATGCCCATGATCATGAACACGACCATGACCACGCGCCGCGTGTTGATGCCGGCGAGCTCCGCCGCCTCCGGATTGCCGCCGATGGCGAAGACGTAGCGCCCGAACTTGGTGCGCGAGGCGAGCAGCGTCATCACCAGAGCCACGCCGACGACGATCAGCACCGGCACCGCGATGCCGTGGGCGATGAACACCTCCCCGTCCTCCGGGATCGCCATGCCGCGCTCGGTCGCGATCTCCTCGGCGATCCGCGAGGGCAGGGGATAGGCGTTCATGGTCATGACGAAGCCGACGACCGCCGCGACCAGCAGGCCGGTCGACACGATCTCCGCCCAGATCGGCTTGAGCGGGAAGCCGAAGCGCCGGCGCTGGGCCCGCGCGCGCACCGCCAGCGCCAGGACGGCCGCGATGGCGATCGCGCCGAACACCCAGCTCCAGGTCGCCCCTATCGTGCCGTCGACGCCGCCGCCCATCAGGGAGAAGTTGCTGTCGAGCGGCGCGATCGTGCGGCCCTGCGTCGTCCACCAGGCGCAGCCGCGCCAGACCAGCAGGCCGCCCAGCGTCACGATGAAGGACGGCACGCGCCCGAAGGCGATCACCGCCCCCTGGCCCAGGCCGATGATCGCGCCCAGCACGATGCCCGCCAGCAGCGTCAGCACCCAGGTCGCCGGATGGTCGTAGGCGGCACCCCCGTCGCCGCCGAGCAGGGAGGGCAGGATGTCGACCTGGACCACGCCCATCACCATGGCGAGCACGCCCAGCAGCGAGCCGACCGACAGGTCGATGTTGCGCGTGACGATGACCATCACCATGCCGCAGGCCATCACCGCGACCGACGCGGTCTGGACCGACAGGTTGAAGAGGTTGCGCGGCGTGATGAAGCGCCCGCCCGTCAGCAGGTCGAAGCCGACCCAGATGACGATCAGGGCGATGATCATGCCGAGCAGCCGCGTGTCGACCTCCAGCCGGCCGAGGACATGCTGGACGCCGCGGCGGCCCGCGGCGACGGCGGCGGGCGTTCCCTGGTCGCCGGAGGAGGAGGCTACGGACATGGGGCGCCTCGCGGGGCTCGACAGTGGCGGTGACGGGGCGGCTTGAGGAGGAAGTCGAGACAGGCCGTGCCGGCCGAGGGCGGGCCGGCCGCTGCGGGGACGGAGCGGCCGGCGCCGCCGCACGGCTCACGCGGCGGGGCGACCGACGGTCAGCCGCAGATCTCCAGCGTGCCGGGCTCGACGCCCTGGCACAGCTCCTCGACCGTGATCCAGTTCGCGTCGACCACGACGTCGAGGTTGTCGCGGGTGATCGGAACAGGGGCCAGGAAGGTGGCCGTCATCTCGGTGCCGGCCGGGCTGGTCCAGCTCTGCGAGCCCTCGATGTCCGCCATCGCGGTGTCCGAGGCGAGGGCGAAGGCGATCTCCGCGGCGTTGCGGCCCAGCTCGCGGGCGTCCTTCCAGACGCTGACCGTCTGGGTGCCGAGCGCGATGCGGTTGAGCGCCGCGATGTCGCCGTCCTGGCCGGAGACCGGCACGCTGCCGGACATGCCCTGGGCCGCCAGCGCGGCGACCACGCCGCCCGCCGTGCCGTCGTTGGAGGCGACCACGGCGTCGACCTCGTTGTCGTTGGCCGTGAGGATCTGCTCCATGTTGCGCTGGGCGTTGGCCGGCAGCCAGCCGTCGGTGTACTGCTCGCCGACCACCGTGATGTCGCCCGCGTCGATCGCCGGCTGCAGCACGTCGAGCTGGCCGGAATGCACGAAGTCGGCGTTCGGGTCGGCCGAGCTGCCCTTGATGAAGACATAGTTGCCCGTCGGCTGGGCGTCGTAGACCGCCTGGGCCTGCATGCGCCCGACCTCGAAGTTGTCGAAGGTCAGGTAGTAGGCGTTCGGGTTCTCGATCAGCCGGTCGTAGCCGATGACCGGGATGCCCTCGTTGACCGCGGCCTCGACCGCCGGGGCCACCGCGTCCACGTCCTGGGCCAGCAGAATCAGCACGTCCGCGCCGCGGGCGATCAGGCTCTCCACGTCGGAGAGCTGCTTGGCCGGCGAGCTCTGCGCGTCGGTGGAAAGATAGGTCCCGCCATTGGCCTCGATGACCTCGACCATCGCGGCCTCGTCGCGCTTCCAGCGCTCTTCCTGGAAGTTCGACCAGCTCACGCCGATGGTCGGGCCGTCCTGGGCCGAGGCGGCAGGGGCGAAGGCGAAGGTGCCGGCGGTGGCCGCGACGGCCAATGTGCTGCCGGCGAGCAGCGTCTTGATGGGCGACATGGTTCTCGATTTCCTCCCACGGGATCCGGTATTGGGCCGTTTGTCCGCACGGCGCCGGGGGCCACGTCGAGGCACTTCGATTCCATAGTGCCTTGAAGTCGCGCCGTTGGATGCGGAGTATCGCATGTCCGAGGAACAGCGCAAGCGGCCGAACGGATTGGAAAGCAACCGAAAGACCCCGCCGGTCCGCGCCGACGCCGCCGGCCGGCGCGCGGCCCCCGAGCGGGGCGGCAACGACGGCCGGGGCGGCACCGCACGGCGCGAGGCGATCGTCGAGCTCGTCCGCGCCCGCGGCTTCGCCTCGATCGACGACCTGTCGCGCCGCTTCCGGGTGACGCCCCAGACGATCCGGCGCGACATCAACGCGCTGAGCGCCGAGGGCACGCTCGCGCGCTATCACGGCGGCACGGGCCTGCCGACGGGCAGCACGCGCAACATCGCCTATGCCGACCGGCGCGTCGCCCAGTTCGAGGCCAAGGAGGCGATCGCCCGGGCGGTCGCCGCGCGCGTGCCGGATCACGCCTCGCTGATCATCAACATCGGCACGACCACGGAGGCGGTCGCCCGGGCGCTGGCGGCCCATCGCGGCCTCAGGGTCGTGACCAACAACCTCAACGTCGCCGTCACGCTCGCCGCCCAGTCGGATTTCGAGGTGTCGATCGCCGGCGGCGTGGTGCGCAACGCCGATGGCGGCGTCGTCGGCGGCTCCGCGGCCGACTATATCGGCCAGTTCCGCGTCGACATCGCGATCATGGGGATCAGCGGGATCGGACCCGACGGCGCGCTGCTCGACTTCGACCCGCGCGAGGTCCGCGTCGCCCAGGCGATCCTGGACAGCGCCCGCACGGTCTTCCTGTGCGCCGATCACACGAAGTTCGGGCGCAACGCCATGGTCCGGGTCGCCGATGTCGACCGGGTCGACGCGCTGTTCACCGACCGGCCGCCGCCGCCGCCGATCGCTCGGCGCCTGGCCGAGGCCGGGGTCGCGGTGCATGTCGCCCGGACCGGCGGACCGGGGACGGACGAGCCCGCGCCGGCCGCGCCCGGAGGCGAAGAGCCGGACGCGCCGGGAGCGTGAGAACCACGCTTCCTTCGCGCCATACGGGGGTTGTCGCCCGACAGGTCAGGTGGTAGAGGGGCGCGCCCGTGAGGGCGGGTCCGCGGCGGCGGGCCGACGCCGCCGTGCGCGGCGCTGAACGGGGCGGGACGGGAAGGCAGGCGTGATCACCATCGACAGGGTCAGCAAGCGCTTCTCCGGCGTGGTCGCGGTCGACGACTGCTCGTTCGAGATCGCGCGCGGCTCGATCACCGGGCTGATCGGGCCGAACGGGGCGGGCAAGACCACCCTGTTCAACATGATCGCCGGCTTCATGAAGCCGACCTCCGGCCAGATCCGGCTGGAGGATCGCGACGTCACCGGCCTGCCGGCGCACGAGCTGTTCCATCTGGGCCTGGTGCGCACCTTCCAGATCCCGCGCGAGTTCAAGCGCATGACCGCGCTGGAGAACCTGATGGTCGTGCCGCCGGCCCAGGTCGGGGAGAACGTGCTGACCTCCTGGTTCTCCTGGGGGCGGGTGCGCGGCCAGGAGGCCGAGCTGCGCGACCGGGCGGAAGAGGTGCTGGACTTCCTCAATCTCGGCCATGTCCGCGACGAGCTGGCGGGCACGCTCTCCGGCGGCCAGAAGAAGCTGCTCGAGCTCGGCCGCACGATGATGACCGACGCCAAGGTCGTGCTGCTGGACGAGCCGGGCGCGGGCGTCAACAGGACGCTGCTGGGCGAGCTCGCGGACTTCATCCGCCGGCTCAACACCGAGCGCGGCTATACCTTCTGCATCATCGAGCACGACATGGACCTTATCGCCAGCCTGTGCGACCCGGTGATCGTCATGGCGCAGGGGACGGTCCTGACCCAGGGCACCATGGCGGAGGTGCGCGCCGACGAGCGGGTGCGCGAGGCCTATCTGGGCGCGACGGAGGAGACGGGCGCGCCGGCCGCCGGCGGGGAGGCCGGGGCATGAGCCTGCTCGACATGCGCGGGATCCGCGGCGGGTACGGCGGCGACGTGGACATCCTCAACGGCGTCGACCTGCGCGTCGATGCAGGCGAGATCGTGGTCATCGTCGGACCCAACGGGGCGGGCAAGTCGACGGCGATGAAGGCCGTATTCGGCATGTTGACGGTGCGCGAGGGCTCGATCGTGCTGGACGGCCAGGACATCACGCGCCTGCGCCCGGACCAGATCGTGCGCCGGGGCGTGTGCTACGTCCCCCAGGACAACAACGTGTTCCCGTCGATGACGGTGCACGAGAACCTGGAGATGGGCGCCTATGTCCGCACCGACGACTTCTCCGACGCGCTCGATCGGGTCTACGAGCTCTTCCCGCCCTTGAAGGAAAAGCGGCGCCAGGCCGCCGGCACGCTGTCGGGCGGCCAGCGCCAGATGGTCGCCATGGGCCGGGCGCTGATGCTCGATCCCAAGCTGCTGCTGCTCGACGAGCCGACGGCGGGCCTGTCGCCCAAGTTCATCGACCAGATCTTCGAGATCGTCGAGCGGATCAACGGCCTGGGCATCGCCATCCTGATGGTCGAGCAGAACGCCAAGAAGGCGCTGGGCATCGCCGATCGCGGCTACGTCCTGGCGCTGGGCGCCAACCGGTTCGAGGACACGGGGCCGGCGCTGCTGGCCAACCGGGAAGTGGCGGAGATGTTCCTGGGCGGCTAGAGCATCCTGCGCCCTGGCGGGCGCAGGATGCTCTGGTTTCGTGAAAATCGGGCGGAGTCGGGACCCGCCCGCGTCGCGAGGAGCGGGATCCGCGCCGGGCGCGGGAACCGGGACGGAAAGGTCGGTAATGGAGTTCCTGCAGCTCGTCGTCTACGGCATCGTGCTCGGCAGCATCATCACGCTGGGCGCCATCGGCGTGTCGATGATCTTCGGCATCCTGCGCTTCGCCCATTTCGCCCATGGCGACCTGATGACGCTGGGCGCCTACTTCGCCTTCGTCTGCGTGGTGACCTTCGGGCTGCCGATGATCGTCGCCTTCGCCCTGGCGATCGTGGGCGGCGCGGCGGCGGCGGTGCTGCTCGACCAGACGCTCTACCGGCGGCTCAGGCGCTCGCCGCCCGTCATCCTGCTGATCTCCTCCTTCGGCGTCGCGCTGATCCTGCGCAGTCTGGTCCAGCTGATCTGGGGGCCGTCGACCCAGGTCTACGAGTCCGGGATCCAGATGCCGGTTCTCGTCGCCGGGCTGCGCATCAAGCCCGACCATTTCTGGATCGTCGGCGGCGCGCTGGCGCTGGTCGTCGGCCTGCACCTGTTCCTGCAGCGCACGACCATGGGCAAGGCCATGCGCGCCATGTCCGACAACGTCGACCTCGCCCGGATCACCGGCATCGACACCGAGAAGGTGGTCATCTGGACCTGGATCATCGCCGGGCTGATGGCGGCGGCGGCCGGCGTCTTCCTGGCCATGGACACGCGCCTGCATCCGACCATGGGCTGGCGCTTCCTCCTGTCCGTCTTCGCCGCGGCGATCCTGGGCGGGATCGGGCGGCCCTACGGCGCCATCGCGGGCGGCATGGTGATCGGCATCTCGGAGGAGGTGTCGACGCTGTTCCTGAACCCGTCCTACAAGGCCGCCGTATCCTTCGCGATCCTGGTGGTCATGCTGATCGTGCGGCCGACCGGCCTGTTCGGAGGGCGGAGCTGATGGAACTCGCCGGTCTTCTCAACTACGCCGTCTTCTCGATCACGCTCGCCGGCATCTACGCCGTCACGGCGCTGGGCCTCAACATGCAGTGGGGCTTCACCGGCATGCTGAACATCGGCGTGGCGGCGTTCTACTCCGTCGGCGCCTACGCGACGGCGATCGTGACCGGGCCCGAGGGCGCCTATCTCGGCGGCTTCGGACTGCCCTTCCCGGTCGGCCTCGCCGTCGCGATGGCGGCCTCGGGCGTCATCGCCTTCCTGATCGGGCTGATCACGGTCAACCTGCGCACGGACTATCTCGCCATCGCCTCGATCGGCATCGCGGAGATCATTCGCCTGATCTTTACCAACGAGGAGTGGCTGACCGGCGGCGTGCGCGGCATCGCCGGCATCCCGAAGCCGCTGGGCGGCCTGATCCCGGGCGGCGACCAGGCGCTCTACATGATCCTCGTGCTGGTGCTCCTCGTGGCCGTCTACCTGGCCTTCGAGCGGGCCTACAACTCGCCCTGGGGCCGTGTCCTGCGCGCCATCCGGGAGGACGAGCCGGCGACCGAGGCGGCCGGCAAGTCGGTCCTGCGCTTCCGCCTGCAGGCCTTCGTCATCGGCGCCATGGCGATGGGGCTGGCCGGCGCGCTCTACGCCCATTTCGTGAGCTTCATCAGCCCCGAGGCGTTCCGGCCGGACCTGGCGACCTTCCTGATCTGGGTGATGCTGATCGCCGGCGGCAGCGGCAACAACCGCGGCGCGATCCTGGGCGCCTTCGTGATCTGGGCCGTCTGGTCGGGGACGGAGTTCCTGACCGGCTTCCTGCCCAGCGGCATGGTCACCCAGGCCGGCGCCTTCCGCGTCCTGCTGATCGGCATCCTGCTCCAGGTCATCCTGATCGCCCGGCCGCAAGGCCTGCTCCCCGAACGCCCGCCCCGCTCCCCGGTGGAGAGCCGACGGGAGGGCCGGCGGCGGATGTAGGGGGAGGTATGATCTTGAAGTCATATGGCGCAGGGTGCATATTTCGGGCGTCAGCCTGTTGCCGATGAGTTGGCGGGTCGTTGTTCACGATGAATTCCTGGGAGAACTCGCATCGTTGATGCCCGAGATTCGTCGGGAAGTCCTGGCGCATGCCAAGCTTCTGGAAACGTTCGGTCCGACCCTCGGGCGGCCACGGGTCGATACGCTGGCGGGCTCTCGCTTCGCCAATATGAAAGAGCTCCGATTCGACGCTGGTGGTAACGTTTGGCGTGTCGCTTTCGCCTTCGACCCCGAGAGGAGCGCTGTACTCCTGGTGGGCGGTAGCAAGAGCGGCGTGTCTCGAAAGCGGTTCTACGGTCGCCTTATCGAGACCGCCGACCGCCGGTACTCGGACCATCTTCGTGCAATCGGTAAGGAATGACGGGCATGGCCACGTCGCTGGACTCGATCATCGACGCGCTGTCCGCTGACGAGCGGGCGCTGGTGGAAAGCCGGGCGGCCGATCTGATCGCGGAGGAGGCGACCCTGCGCGATCTCCGTCGCGCTCTCGCCCTGACACAGATCGATGTCGCGGCCCGACTCGGTGTCGGGCAGGACAATATCTCGCGGCTCGAGCAGCGCTCCGATCTTCTGCTGTCGACCCTCGCCTCCTATATCGAAGCTCTGGGCGGGCGCCTCGAACTGGTCGCTCGTTTCCCGGATCGCCCTTCCGTCAAGCTCGGCGGCCTCGCGCAACTGGATGTTTCCGGGACCGTCGATGCGAAGGGCGGGGAACGCGGCGCCGAATGACCGGAGTGATCGAGAGCGCGGCAGTCGTTTCCGGCCCCATCCACCCGGGCCGGATCCTGCGCGAGGAGTTCCTGGAGCCCTACGGCCTCAGCGCCAACCGGCTGGCGCGGGCGATCGGCGTGCCGGCCAACCGGATCACGGCGATTCTGAACGGCACGCGCGGGATCACCGGGGAGACGGCGATGCTCCTGGGCGCGGCCTTCGGGATGACCCCGGAGTTCTGGTTGAACCTCCAGAAGCGCTACGAGCTGGACAGCGCCGCCGATGCGGTCGCTCCGGAGCGGCTGGCCGGCGCGGAAGCGCTGTTCCGCGACCTGCGGGCGAGCGAGGGCGGCTGAGTCGGGGGCGTAGGTCGGTCGAGCGAAGCGAACCCCACAAGGCCCCCCGCTCCGGCGCCGGCGATGTCGGGCTCGCTGACGCTCGACCGACCTGCGACGACCGGGACCGCCGCTCGCCGCTTTGCGGTGGGCAATCTACGTCGACCCGTTCTCCGCGTCCGGCGGGCGCAGGACGGTGAGCGCGCGGGGGCGCAGGCTGTAGCGCACGGGCGCGCGCACGACCGCGACCTCGCCGTCGTTGGCGACCGGGCGCGAGCGGCGGAAGGCGATCTCGATCTCGCTGGTGTGGATGATTTCCAGGTCCCGGTCGCGCGGCAGCCCGCCGGTGAAGATCTTGACGAGCTGGAGTGCCAGCCCGGCCCGCCCGCGGGTGGTGGAGACGTAGACCGTGAGCTCCCCGCTCGCCAGGTCCGGCTTGGTGAACAGCCGGCCGGCGCGGAACTCGTAGGGATTGTTGGAGACGACGATCGCCGGCGTGGTCAGCCGCCGTCGCTCGCCGTCATGGACGAGATCGACCTCCAGCGTCCGGTTGCGGCGCAGCGCCCGCAGGCTCGCCCGGACCATCGCCGGCCACTTACCGTGGCCGAACAGCCGGCGGCGGCGTTCCCGGTCGACCACCATCTCCGGATAGAGGCCGAGGGCCGACTTGATCAGGAAGATCGCGCCCTCGGGATCGGCGGCGTGGCTGACCACCCCGACGTCCATGGCCTCCGCCGTGGCGGTCGTCAGGGCCGCCATCGCCGCGTCGATCTCCTGCGGCAGACCGAGGTCGTGGGCCAGCAGGTTCATCGTGCCCAGCGGGATGATGCCGAGCGGGATACCGGTGTCGAGCAGGCGGGCGGCGACCGTGCGCACCGTCCCGTCGCCACCGCCGACCCAGACCTCTTCGGCGCCGGCGATCAGGGAGTCGATGCGCTCGGCGATCTCCCCGCCGGAGACCATGGCGACGGTCGCGTCGGTCCGTCCCGCCCCGTCAAGCCCGCGCTCGATCGCGGTGGTCAGGGCCGTGCGGCCCAGCCGCTTGGCCGTGCCGCCGCTGCGATTGACGACGACCACCAGGCGCGAAGCCATGGCGCGGTTCCCCCTGCGGCAAGACGGGCGGCGTCCTCCGTACCCCGGTCAGCCCGGGTAGCGCACCGCCGTCAGATAGAGACCTTGGGCCGGCGCCGTGGGCCCGGCCGCGGCGCGGTCGCGCGCCGCCAGCGCGGCGGCCACGTCCGCCCGAGACCATTTCCCGTCGCCGACCAGCTTGAGCGTGCCCACGATATTGCGGACCTGATGATGCAGGAACGAACGGGCGGCCGCTTCGATCCGCACTTCGTCCCCCTGGCGGGTGACGCTCAACCGATCGAGCGTCTTCACCGGGCTCGCCGCCTGGCACTCCTTCGCCCGGAAGCTGGTGAAGTCGTGATGGCCGACCAGGACCGTGGCGGCGTCGGCCATGGCGCGCTCGTCGAGCCCCTTGGGCACGTGCCAGACCCGGCCGGCATCCAGCGTCGGCGGCGCGCGGCGGTCGAGCACGCGGTAGAGATAGGCCCGCCCGATGGCCGAGAAACGCGCCTCGAAATCCTCGCCGACCGGCTCTGCCGACAGGACGGCGACCGGGTGGGGCTTGAGGTGGTGGTTGAGCGCGTCGCGTACCGTTTCGGCGGTCGTGGGCCTGGCGATGTCGGCATGGGCGACCTGGCCCAGCGCGTGAACGCCCGCGTCGGTGCGCCCGGCGGCTTGCGTTCGGACATCCTCGCCGCAGAAGCGATGGATCGCGGTCTCCAGCGCTTCCTGGACCGAGGGGCCGTTGTCCTGGCGCTGCCAGCCGACGAAGGGCCGGCCGTCATACTCGATGACCAGCTTGTAGCGCGTCATGCCAGCCGGGTGCCCGGCGGCATCGCATGGCCGCGCAGGAAGGCGTCGACATCGTGGGGCGGCCGGCCCGGACGCTGCAGCCGGGTCGGCCGGATCGCCCCGCCGGTGGCGCAGGCGATGGCGAGGCGCTCGTCGACGACCTCGCCCGGCGCGCCCGGCGGGGCGTCCGGCGCGGGCTCAACCGCGAGCACGCGCAGGCGCTCTCCCTCGTGCGCCATCCAGCCGCCCGGGCGCGGCGCCAGGGCGCGGACCCGGCGCAGCTCCCGCTCGGCGTCGGCGAAGGTCATGCGCCCGTCCTCGGCCGTGATCTTGGCCGCGTAGGTCACGCCGGCCTCCGGCTGCGGCTCGGGCGTCAGAGTACCCTCGGCGAGACCGTCGAGGGCGGGGCCGATCAGCCGGGCGCCGAGCGCCGCCAGCCTGTCGTGAAGCTCGCCGGCGGTCGTGTCCGGCCCGATCTGCAAGGCCTCGGCCAGCAGCATCGGCCCGGTATCGAGGCCCGGCGCCATCATCATGATGGTGATCCCGGTCTGCGCGTCGCCCTCCAGGATCGCGCGCTGGATCGGCGCGGCGCCGCGCCAGCGCGGCAGCAGGGAGGCATGGATGTTGACGCAGCCGAGCCGCGGCGCGTCCAGGATCGCGCGCGGCAGGATCAGGCCGTAGGCGGCGACCACGGCCACGTCGAGGTCGAGCGCGGCGAAGGCCGCCTGCTCTTCCGGGTCCTTCAGCCGTTCTGGGTGGCGCACGGCCAGGCCATGGCGCGCCGCGGCAGCCTGGACGGGGGAGGGCGTGAGCCTGTGCCCGCGGCCGGCCGGGCGCGGCGGCTGGGTGTACACCGCGGCGATCTCGTGGCCCGCCGCGACCAGGGCGTCGAGCGCCGGCACCGCGAATTCCGGCGTGCCCATGAAGGCGAGGCGCAGCGGCGCAGTCATGCCGGCGGTCCGGAGTGCGCGATGACGCCGTGACCGGCGCGAGGGCCACGCGATATGCCACTCGCGTCCCCTCTCCCCGAGGGAGAGGGACAGGGTGAGGGGTTGCAGGCTGACGAGCGGTGTTCTTCGGTCTGCAACCCCTCACTCTCCCACGGCCTGACGGCCGCGGGTCCCTCCCTCTCCCTCCGGGAGAGGGCTGGATCCGCTGCCCGCGGCGGAGGAACGGCTATAGGGACGAGCGCGGCGCGGCCTGTCATGCCGCGTTGGCGCGTTTCCACTTGGCGAGCTTGCGCATGATCATCGAGCGCTTGATCGCCGAGAGGTGGTCGGTGAACAGGATGCCGTCGAGGTGGTCGATCTCGTGCTGCAGGCAGGTCGCCAGCAGGCCGTCGGCCTCGATCTCCCGGGCGATGCCGTTCTCGTCCAGATAGCCGACCTTGCAGCGCGCCGGCCGGGTGACGGGGGCGTACTGCTCGGGCAGGGAGAGGCAGCCCTCCTCGTACTCGGCGAGATCCTCCGAGCGCCACAGCACGTCCGGATTGGCGAGCCGCAGGGGCGCCGGCGCCTCGCCCTTGTTGGCGACGTCGAGCACGATCACCCGGCGGAGCACGCCGACCTGCGGCGCGGCCAGGCCGATGCCCGGCGCCTCGTACATGGTCTCCAGCATGTCGTCCATGAGCGTGCGCACCTCCGCGTCGACGCCCTCCACCCGCGCGGCGGGCTTCTTCAGGGTCGGGTGCGGGGCGATCAGGATCTCGCGCTTCGCCATGGCTCGGTCGGCGTCCGGAAGGCTCGAAGGCGCGCGGGGCTCGGTCGGGGTCGGCGCCGTCCGCGCGCGCCGGGGCGGTGCGGGCCGTCAGCGGCCGTCGCCGGCCGCCCGTTCCAGATACGGAGCCGATCCCTCGGGGTCAAGGCCGCGCTGGGCGCCGTCCCGGTCGTCATACGTGGCGCCGTCCGCGGTCCCGCTCGACTCGCCGTCCTGGCCGCCCCCTGCCCCGCCCGAGTCGTCGTCATGCCCGATCGCGTCGGTCAGCAGCTCGGGCGATGTCAGTGGCCGGGGTGTCTGCTCGATCGGCGAGAGCTCGGCCAGCTCCTTGGCTTCCGGCGCGGCGTCCAGGTCGCGGAACTTGCGCGCGCCCGACAGTACGCGGGTCTCCAGCGAGCCGACGGCCTTGTTGTAGCTCTCGACCGACCGGCCGAGATCGCGGCCCAGCTTGTCCATGTGCCCCGACAGGCTCGACAGCCGGTCGTAGAGGTCGCGGCCGAGCTGGCTGATCTTCTGCGCGTTCTCGGCCAGCCGCTCCTGGCGCCAGCCATAGGCGACCGCGCGCAGCAGCGCGATCAGCGTCGTCGGCGTCGCCGGGATCACCGACTGGTCGATGCCGGCCTCGATCAGCGCCGGGTCGTGCTCCAGCGCGGCGGAGAAGAAGGCCTCCCCGGGCAGGAACAGCACGACGAATTCCGGCGTCGCGTCCAGGTTCGCCCAGTACTGCTTGCCGCCCAGCATGCGCATGTGCTCGCGCACCTGGCGGGCGTGGCGCACCATCTGGGTGCGCCGGCTCTCGTCATCCGGCGCCTCGATCGCGGCGAGATAGGCCTCCAGCGGCGTCTTGGCGTCGACCACGATCGACTTGCCGCCGGGCAGCCGGACAACCAGGTCGGGGCGCAGCCGCGCGCCGTCGGCCTCCTCGCGCCGATCGGTGCCGCCCTGCTGCTCGAAGAAGTCGCAATGGTCGAGCATGCCCGCCATCTCGACCACGCGGCGGAGCTGGATCTCCCCCCAGCGACCGCGCGCCGAGGGGGTGCGCAGGGCGCGCACCAGGCTCGCCGTCTCGCCCTTCAACTGCTCCTGGGTCTGGACCAGGGATGTCACCTGCTGGCGCAGCCCCTCGTAGGCGCCGGAGCGCGCCTTCTCCATCTGCTGGATCTGGGTGTCCATCTTCTGCAGCGCCGTCTGGACCGGCGTCACCAGGTCCTGGACCGCCTTCTGGCGCTGGCCCAGATCCTCCTTCGCGCTCTCCTGGAACTTCTCCAGCTTGGTCCGGGCCAGTTCCAGGAAGGTGGCGTTGTTTGCCGACAGAGCCTCCGCCGACAGGGCCTTGAAGGAGTCCTGGAGCTTGACCCGCGCCTCCTCCAGCAGGGCCAGCTTCTCCTGCCCGGCCTTCTTCTCCGCGTCCAGCGCCTCGGCGAGGCGCGCCCGCTCGGCATGGAGATGCGCCAGGTCCTTGTTCTTCTCCTTCATCTGGGCGTCCAGGTCGTCGAGCCGGCTCGCCCGCTCCTCCGCCCGGGCGCGGCGAGCCGCCTCCTCCGACAGCTTGGACCGCTCCTCGGCGATCAGGCGGTCGCGCTCGGCCGTCTCCGCGCGCAGCGCCTCGACCTGGGTGCGGGCCGCCTCCAGCTCCCCGGCCAGGCGCACCCGTTCCGCTTCGGCCCGGGACGCGCGCGCCCGCCCGGCGAGGACGGCGGCCAGCAAGGCGGCCAGCGCGCCGACGGCGAGGCCGGCGATCAGGGCGACGGGATCGAGCGACAGGGCGGCGGGCATGGAGGTCTCTGCTCCGGGCGTCCGGCAATGGCCGTTCGGCGACGGGAACGATTCGCGAACTCCAGTGTAACCCGCCCCGGCCGAAAGGCGTAAGGCCGGAGACGCTCGCCAGGCGCGCCGCCGCAGCGGAGCCCGCTAGACCCGCTCCGACAGCCGGATCGCGAGGCGGGAGCCGGTCTTGATGGCGGCGGTGAGCAGGCGGTAGCCCGGCGCCTTCTCCGCCTCGTTGTCCAGGCCGATGTCCCGGTGCTCCAGTTCCTCGGCGCGGAATCGCTCCAGCGTCGCGCGCAGGGCCGCGTCGCCGGCTTCCGTGTCGTCGAGCCGGTCGATCTGGTCGGCGTAGTGGCGGTCGATGACCTCCTCGACGGCCACGGTGCAGGCCATGGCGGCGCGCCGGCCCATCAGGGCCGTGCCGGCGCCGAGCGCGAAGCCGGCCGCGTGCCAGAGCGGGTGCAGCGCCGTCGGCCGGACGCCGTGCTCGGGCAGCAGGCGCTGGAAGGTCGCCAGGTGGACTGCCTCCTGCTCGGCCATGTGGACCAGCAGCGGGCCGTCCTCGGTGTCGCCGAGGATGGCGAGCTGGCCCTCGTAGATCCGCTTGGCGCCGTATTCGCCCGCGAGGTCGACGCGCATCAGCCGCTCGAGGCGACGGCGCCGGTCCGGGTCGCCGGGCAGCGGCCGGGGCGTCGGCGCGCGGCCCCAGCGCCGGCGCCAGGCGCGCGCGGCCAGGTTGCCTTCCGCCCCGACCGCGGAGTCCGGGCCGTCGCTTCTGTCCGAACCCGGCGTCATATCGTCGTTGGCGCTGGCGCGGGGGATGTCGGCGGTTCGCACGGTCATCGGGAGCGCTCCCGCAGGCTCGAGGCCGCCGCGGCGAAGGCGAAGGCCGCCACGGCGACAGAGATCAGGCCGTTCCAGCCGGCCATGGAAATGCCGAGCAGCGACCAGGCGACCGCGTCGCAGCGCACCAGCTCGGTCTCGAAGAGCTGCTGGCGCAGGGCGTCGACGCTGTCGCCCCCGGCGCTGGCGGCGCCGCCGGTGCAGGCGGTCGTGCCCTCCCACCAGGCCTGCTCGACTCCGACATGGTAGAGCGCGATGCCCGCGCCCACGGTCAGGGCCAGGCCCGCCAGCCCCAGCACCACGGCGCGCGCCGTCGGCCGTCCGGCCACCGCGAGGCCGACGACACCCAGCGCGATCACGACCCCGTGCGGCCAGCGCTGCCAGAGACAGAGCGGGCAGGGCGCCAGCCCGCCCAGGTACTGGAAGCCGAGCGCGCCCAGGAGCAGGGCGAGGCTGGCCGCGCCGACGGCGGCCGGGGCGTATCGGGTCGGAGTCGCTGTCATGCGCCCGAGGATATAGCCGCCCTGGCGGCCCGCGATAAGGGGGCGCGGCATCGCCGCCCCCTCTCTCGATATCGCCGCCGCGCGCCGCCGGCGGTCAGTGCAGGTAGCGCAGGGCGACGAAGCCGCCGATCAGCAGGGCGAAGAAGGCGATCGTCAGCAGGCCCAGGTACTTCTCGATGAAGGCGCGGATCCAGGGGCCGAACTTCCACAGCAGCGCGGCGACGATGAAGAACCGCAGGCCCCGCGCCAGCACCGAGGCGACCATGAAGACCCAGAGATTGAGCCCCGTCACGCCCGAGGCGATGGTGATCACCTTGTAGGGGAACGGCGTCAGCCCGGCGCCGAAGACGATCCAGGCGCCCCATTCGTTGTAGCGCTGGCTGAAGTCCTCGAACTTGTCGAGATAGCCGTAGAACTCCAGCACCGGCCGGCCGACGGATTCGTAGAGGCCCCAGCCGATCAGCCAGCCGGCCAGCCCGCCCAGGACCGAGGTCAGGGTGCACCAGGCCGCGATGCGCCAGGCCCGGCGCCGATCGGCCAGGATCATCGGAATCAGCAGGACGTCCGGCGGGATCGGGAAGACCGAGCTTTCGGCGAAGGAGACCGCGCCCAGCACCGGCATGGCGCGCCGATGGCCGGCCTGGCGCAGGGTCCAGTCGTAGAGCTTGCGGAGCACGGGGCGGCTGCCTCTCGGATGGGGGCGGAACGGGGGCACCGGGCGAGCGACGGGGTAGCAGCCCGCGCCCGGGCCGTCCACGGCGCATTCGGCACAATGCCCACCCGGCGGATCGAGCCCGTCTCTGCCGTAGGTCGGCCGAGCGAAGCGAGCCCGACGCCTCGCCGTCCCGCCGCCCGCCCCGCCCTCAGGCGATGCGCAGGGCGGACTTGAGCGCCAGGGAAGCGGCCAGCACCGCGCCGAAGAACGGCCAGGCCCAGTGGGCGAGAAAGCCGGCCCCGGCGGCGGGGGCGTAGGCCTGCCCGATCCAGGCGGCGACGGCCAGCACCGGCAGGCCGGCGAGCATCGTCGGCCCGATCGCCAGGCGCAGATGGGTGAGCGACAGGCCGAGCGAGCGGCGCACCAGCCGGCCCAGCGTCGCCGCGTCGCCGTCATGCCCGGCGAGACGCCGCCGCGCCGCCGCCGCCGCCCGGCGCGTCCGGGCGAGCCGGCGCTGCGGCGAGACGGCGCGGTAGAGCAGCATCGAGGCCGCACCCGCCACGACACCCCAAAGGAGGAGCCGCGCCAATCCCGGCAGGGCGAGCGCCATCGCGGCGTCGGCCAGCGCGAAGGGCAATGCGGCCATGGCGAGGGTCTCGCTCATCGGCGGGGCTCCGTCGGCCGGTGGCGGTCGGCATCCGGGCGGCCGGCGCTTCGGTGGGTCGCGCTCACTCGGCGGCGCCCGCGTCCCGGCCCGCGGTGGCGCGGGCCCGGCGCTGGCGGCGCCAGGCGCGCAGCGGCCAGGCCACGGTCATGCCCAGCGCCAGGATCAGCGCGGCGGCGAGGCCCAGGACCGAGCCGATCAGGGTGATCCCGGCGCCGGGGCCGATATAGGCGAAGGCCTGGCTGGCGGGCAGGCCGACGGCGAGGGCGGCGAGCAGGGCGGTCACGAGGCGCATGGCGGTTCGTCTCCTGTCTTCGGACGGGGTCAGGGGAGGGCGGAGCCGGCGATCGGGAAGGCGAGCGCGCCGGGCTCGGCCAGCGGGAAGTCGAGGCGGGCCGGGTCGATGCGTTGGGCGAATTCGAGCACGGCCGTGTAGGGCGCGCCGTCGCGGCCGGTGCGCCGGAAGGGCGAGCGGAAATCCCAGGCGATCGCGCCGGTGCGCGTCACCTCCAGGATGCGGCCCGCGTCGGACTCGGTGATCAGGGTGTTGCCGTTCGCAAGGCGCTCCTGGGCGCTGCGGATCGCGCTCCACAGGGGCCGGTCCGGCTCGCCGTCATAGGCCCAGACGACACCGCCGGTCGCCGGGTCGATCTCGACGACCCGCGAGGTCGCGCCGCCGGCGAGGCCGCCGCGGTTGTCGAACAGCAGGATGCGGCCGTCGGGCAGGATGTCGGGGTCGTGCTGGCGCCGCCATGAGCCGGTCATCATCCAGGTGATCCGGCGCTGGCGCGGATCGAGCAGGGCGAGCGCGTCGATCGAGCGCAGGGAGAGCAGGATCTGCCCCGGCTCGGCGAAGGGCAGCACGGCCGCCTCCGCTCGGTCCAGCACGTCGATCGCGTTGGCGTGCATGACGTCGCCGGCGGCCAGGCTCGTCCGGTCGCTCTGCAGCAGGACGAGGGCCTCGGCGAAGGGGGAGTCGGCGAAGGCGTCGATCAGCGGGATGCGCTCGACCTCCGCGCCGTCGGGCGACAGGATCGTGACGTGGTCGACGATCAGCGGCGCGCCCAGGGCCTCGAACCCCGGCCGCGGCTCTGTCAGGATCTCCTGGGTCAGGGTGAAGATCCGGCCGTCCGGCGCGACCTCCAGGTCGTGATGGACCGCGCCCGGATAGGACCAGAGCAGGCGGGAGTCCCGGTCCACCTTGACCAGGCCGAGCCCCCAGGGCGTGCGCCCGGCGACGTAGTAGATCGCCAGCAGGTCGCCGTTCGGGAAGACATGGGCTCGGCGCCAGTGCACCCGCTCGGGCGGCGGCGGGCCGGCATGGGGCGAGCGCGCGTCCCAGGCCTCGTCCCAGACGGCCGCGACGGGCAGGTGCCAGGAATGGCGCAGACTGCCGTCCATGTCGACGAGCCAGGCCGACGGGCCGACGCCGCTGGTGAACAGGGTGTAGCCGCCGGCGGTCAGCCCCGGCGCGTGGGCGACGACGCCCGGCGTGTCGTCGCGCGCCGGCGCCCAGGCGTTGCCCGCGGTCGGGTCGTCGCCGGCCGTCGCCGCCTGGTAGAGCGCGACGACGCCGCGATAGGCATCGAAGGTCAGCGGGAACGGGAAGACGTTCAGGATCGCCGCCATGGACCCGCCGACGGCCGACAGGAACACCAGCGACAGGATCACCCCCGCCACGGCCACGCGATCGCGCATGCCCCCTCTCTCGCTCCCCGCCGCGCCCGACCGTCCGCGCCGGCGCCCGATCAATGAGACTTCGAAGTATCGCCGGAACCGGTTAGCCGTTGGTTACCGGGCGCGGAATTCCGCGCTGTGGGGCGTGCCGCGCAGACTCCCGGGGACGGCGCGGGCGTGCGCTGGCGGGTCGATCGCCCGGTCGCATGCGGGCAAGCGCGCAGGGCTCGAAGGGAGCGAAGGGCCGTGAAGGCGCGGCGCCGGCCCGCTCGCGACCGCGCGCGAAGGCCCCCACATTGACCCGACATCGCACGACGCTATGATCCGCCCACGATCCGGCGCCCCTGTGGCGGAATCGGTAGACGCGGCAGACTCAAAATCTGTTTCCCGCAAGGGAGTGGGAGTTCGAGTCTCCCCGGGGGCACCACGGCTTCATGTCTGGCGAAGGCTGCGCGAGGCGGGCGGACCTTCGGGCTTGTTGGTGCCGGGACGCTCGTGTCGCCCTTTCGAGCGGATCCGGGAACCCCACATCGGCCGCGATCTCTGACGGAAAGGCGGCCGTTGCCGGTTGATCATCTCAGCCCCCCCCTTTCAATCCCCCGTCCCCGTCGCCGGCAGCGGCGTGGGCCCCGCCGCCCCGGCGCCCGCCTCGCCCGGCGCGTCCGCCGTCCCCCAGTAGCGCTCTGCCAGCAGCGCGCGCGTCAGGGCCATGGGCCGATCGAAGGGGCCGAGTTTGAAGCGGCGGATGTCCATCTCCTCGTAGGGCAGCTTCTCGATGATCGCCTTGTCCTGGCCCAGCTCGTAGCGGACGGTGCGCATGAACTCCGCGCCGACGAGCCGGTCGTAGAGGCCGAGCCAGCGGCCCTTCGGCACGGACCAGTGAGCGAAGGTGTACATCTTCGTGCTCTCGGCCGTCGTCGGCACGTAGAAGATCACGAAGCGCATGGCGAAGCGCCGCGCCGTGTCGTCGACCGGATCGTGCCAGTGGATCGTGTAGCGCGAGTGCACCGGATCGGCGTGGATTTCCGCGTCCTGGCGGTAGGTGTCGCCCTCGCGGACGTCGAAGGCCGAGCGGAAGGCGACGGACAGCGGGCGCTGCGGGCCCTCGTAGGAGATCCGGATCATGTCGCCGTGCCGGTCGGCGCGGGTGCGCACCGACGTCAGGTCGTCGATGCCGAAGGCCAGCATCCGGTGGACCGCGCCGGTGTGCTCCAGCTCCGTCATGTTGTCGACGACGAGCTGCAACGGCCCGTCGATGACGTGCTCGACCGAGCCGACGAAGGTCCAGCCCTCGCGCTCGATCGTCGGGAACGCGCTGTCGGAGCCGGCCTCGCGGACCCAGACCACGCCGTGGTCCTCCCGCGTCTCGTAGGACCGGACCGACAGCGCCCGGCTGCCGGAGGTCGGGCAGCGCCCGCTGCCGTCCGGGGCGAAGCTGCAGGCGTGATAGGGGCAGACGATCCGGTCGCCGTCCAGCACGCCATGGTGCAGCGGCATCCGGCGATGCGAGCACCGGTTCTCCAGCGCCGCCACCGCGCCGTCCCGGGTGCGGTAGAAGACCAGCGGCGTGCCCGCCACGATCTGCTCGACCGGCGAGCGGCCGACATCGGCGGATTTCAGCACGGGATGCCAGTAGTGGAGAGGGGACCACATGGGGAACCTCCGTCGTCGCGGCGTCTCGGTCGGGTGGATCGGTGGCGCGGATCAGGGCGCGGCCGGTCAGGCGGCGGCGCCGTCGAGAAGGCGCTGGAGATAGGGCGCCGCCATCGCGAGGATGCCGACGAGCAGCGCCAGCGCCGCGCGGGCGTGATAGATCTTCCAGACCGTCCAGGCGCGCTTCTCCGGCGAGAGCATCACCTTCGGCCAGGTCACGATCGTGCCGTGCACGTTGTTGGCGATCATGTAGGTCGCTGCGGCGATCTTGACCCAGAGCCAGAGGCCCAGGCCGGACGCCGCCGCCCCGTCGAGCGCCGCGAGCGCCAGCCCGGACAGGGCGAGCCCCGCCATGCCGAGATAGAGCCAGGGCGCCGACTTCATGCCGACCAGTGAAATGATGCTTCTCGGGAAGCCGGTGCCCGCCGCCCAGCGATAGGCCGCCGGCCAGACGATCAGCACGTTCATGAAGAGCGCGCCGACCCAGAGCGCCCCCGAGACCACGTGCACCATCAAGATCAGCTCGTACATCCCCGTCTCCCGTTTCGGACCGCCCGCCGGTGGCCCGGCCCGCCGAGGTCCGAGCGGCGGCCGCCATTCTCGGCCGGTTCATCAATTTTAAAGGGATAATATCCGCCGAACCTGCCGGTCGGCCTGCGCGTTCGCTCCCGGACATCAACCCTCTTGACGTAGAGCTGTGTATAGTACACCAATCAATTCAAATACAAGATATCGCAATGGCTTACAGTAACTGGAAGGTCAGTCGCGCAGACTCGGGCATGTAACCGAAGACGGATTCCGAGTCGCGCCCGTGTAACCGGTCTCGCAATGACGTCGGGGACTTCAATTCCCGGCTGCGATCTTTAGCGAGATTGCGGATAGGAGTTCGAGCGATGGCGGATGTTACTGTGAAGATTCCGGCGCCGCTGCGTTTCGCCACCGGCGACGCGGCGGAGATCAGCGCCCGCGGCGGGACCGTGCGAGAGGTCCTGGGCGCGGTCGAGGCGGGCCATCCCGGCTTCTCCGAGGTTGTGCTGGATCAGCAGGGCAATCTGCATGGCTACCTGAACGTGTATCTCGGCAAGACGAATATCCGGAAAATCTCGGGCCTCGACACGCAGGTCGACGGCTCCCAGCCGCTGGCGATCCTGCCCGCCTTTTCCGGCGGCTGATCCTCCGGCCCGGGCCCCCGGGCCCGCGCCACCCTCCGCGACGATCCATGCGCCGCCGGCCGTCAGGGGCCGGCGGAAAGGGGAGAGCGATGTCCCAAGCACAGGCCCGGCTCGACGCGCTGCGCCGCGCCATCGAGGAGATCGAGCCCGCCGAGGCCGCGCGCCGCGCGCGCCAGGGCGCGATCCTGGTCGACATCCGCGACGAGGAGGAGGTGCGCCAGGGCAGCCCCAAGGGCGCCCTGCGCATCCCGAAATCCTTCCTCGAGCTGCAGATCGAGAAGCACGTGGCCGACCCCGAGGCGCCGGTCATGCTGATGTGCGCCGGCGGCACCCGCTCGCTCTTCGCCGCCGACGCCCTGCGCACCCTGGGGTTCGAGACCGTCGCGTCGGTCACCGGCGGCTACAACCGCTGGAAGGAGGAGGGGCTCGACACCGAGGTGCCGCGCCTGCTGACCCCGGCGCAGATGGAGCGCTACCGCCGCCATCTGTCCCTGCCGGAGGTCGGCATCGAGGGTCAGCAGAAGCTGCTCGACGCGCGGGTCCTGGTGATCGGCGCCGGCGGGCTCGGCTCGCCGACCCTGCTCTATCTCGCCGCGGCCGGGGTCGGGACGATCGGCATCGTCGACAACGACGTGGTCGAGCCGAGCAACCTTCAGCGCCAGGTCCTGCATTCGGAAGAGACGGTCGGCATGGCCAAGACCGCCTCCGCCGCCCGGGCCCTGAAGGCGCTCAACGCCGATGTCGAGGTGGTCGAGGTCCGCGAGCGGCTGACGGCGGACAACGTGAACCGGGTGTTCGAGGGCTACGACGTTGTCGTCGACGGCACCGACAATTTCCAGACCCGCTACCTGGTCAACGAGGCGTGCGTCGCGCTCGGCATCCCCAACGTCTATTCGGCGATCCTGCAGTTCGAGGCCCAGCTCTCGGTCTTCTGGCCGGCGAAGTATCCGGAGACGCCCTGCTATTCCTGCCTCTATCCGGTCGTCCCGCCGGCCGCGCTCGCGCCGTCCTGCGGCGAGGCCGGCGTACTGGGCGTCCTGCCGGGGACGATGGGCCTGCTCCAGGCGACCGAGGCGATCAAGGCGATCCTGGGCGCGGGCACCTCGCTGGTCGGCCGGCTGCTGACCTATGACGCGCTCGCCGCGGAGTTCGGCGAGTACGAGATCGACCGCGCCGAGGACTGCCCGGTCTGCGGCGCGGCGGCGCGCGACACGGCCGGCGCCGAGGCGGGCGCCGCGACGACCGACGCCTCGGCCGCGTGAGCCCGGCGCCCGGAACCGGCCAGTCCGAAAGGGTCCCCATGGAAACCGGCATGAATCCCGAGCGGCAGTCGCTGCTGGACGCGCTGAACATCGACCATGCCATCGTCTCCGGCCGGGGCTGCCACGTCCGGGACGCCGAGGGGCGGGACTATGTCGACTTCATCGCGCAATACGGCGCCCTGCCGCTGGGCCACGCGCCCGACCGGCTGTGGGACGCGGTGGAGCGGTTCCGCACCGCCGGCTCGCCGACGCTGCTCCAGCCCTTCCGCGCGCGCCATGCCGAAGCACTGGCCGAGCGGCTGCTGGGGCTGCTGCCGGACAACCTGCGCTGGGTGACTTTCGCCAATTCCGGCGCCGAGGCGGTCGAGGCCGCCTTCAAGCTGGCGCGCGGCCGGACCCAGAAGCGCACCATCGTCTCCGCGCGCAACGCCTTCCACGGCAAGACCCACGCGGCGGTGGCGGCGACCGCCTCGCCGGTCTACCGCAAGCCCTTCATGCATGACGGCGACGGCCACGACTACGTGCCGTTCAACGACCTGGCGGCGCTGGAAGAGCGGCTCGCCCGGCGCGACGTGGCCGCGGTGATCCTGGAGCCGGTCCAGGGCGAGGGCGGCATGATCCCGGCCGAGCCGGGCTACCTGGCGGGCGTCGAGGCGGCGTGCCGCAAGCACGGCGCCCTGTTCATCCTCGACGAGGTGCAGACCGGGCTCGGCCGAACCGGGCGGCTGTTCGCCCTGGAAGAGGACGGCGTGCGCCCGGACATCCTGTGCCTGGCCAAGGCGCTGGGCGGCGGGCTCGTCTCGCTGGGCGCCTGCATCGCCTCCGACGAGGCGTGGTCGTCGAGCTTCGGCTACTTCCACAGCTCGACCTTCGCCAACAACAACCTGTCGGCGGCCGTCGGCCTCGCCCTGATCGACGCGCTGACGGCCGACGACGGCGCGCTGCTGGCCCATGCCGCGACGATGGGCGAGCGCCTGCGCGCGCGGCTGGACGCGCTGGTCGGGATCTATCCCGACGTCTTCCAGGCGGTCACCGGGCGCGGGCTCATGCAGGCGGTGCATCTGGCCCCGCTCGACGATCCGGAGAGCCTGGTCGTCAACTTCATGAACGACGGCGGGTCGAGCGCGCTGGTCGTCTGCGCCTTCCTGATGCACGCCCACGGCGTGATCACGATGACGCCGCTCAGCTCGACCGGCCGGCTGCGGATCGAGCCGCCGCTCATCGTCGAGGAGGCGGATATCGACCGGCTGATCGCCGGGCTCGTCGACTATGCCGAGATGGTGAGGGCCGGCGACCTGGCGACCCTCATGCGCGTGTGCTACGCGCCGGAGGAATTGCGGCCCGACCGCCGGCCGGCCCTGGTCGCCGGTTCCGCCCCCGTCCGGACGCGGCGCGTGCCGGCGGCGGCGAACGGCAACGGCGCGAACGGGGAGGGCCGGAGCCACGGCCGCTACGCCTTCCTGATCCACCCGACGGAGTTCGCCGACCTGGCCGGCAACGCGCCGCGCGGCCTGGCCGATCTGGCGGAACCCCATCGCGCGTCCTGGAACGCTTTCCTCGCGGCCATCGGCGAGCAGCGCATGGAGCCCTTCGACCCGGGCATCGCGCTCGACTGTCCCCGGATCGAGAGCGCGACAGGCGTCGCCGACGGGCACCTGATCGCGACGATGATGCTGCCCGAGGCGATGATGGCGCTGACCCCGCGGGAGCGCAAACGCCTGGTCGCCGACTTCGCCGACATCGCGCTCGATCTCGAGGTCGACATGCTCGGGCTCGGCGCCTTCACCTCGATCATCACGCGCAACGGCCAGGACCTGGCCGACCTGCCCTTCGGCGTGACCACCGGCAACAGCCTGACTGCGATGGCCGGGAGCGAGGCCGTGCGCCTCGCCGGCCTGCGCCACGGCATCGACCCGGCCGAGACGAAGACCGGCGTGGTCGGCGCCTCCGGCTCGGTCGGCCGGATCGTCTGCCGGCACCTGGCCAACGACTGCGGCGCGATCACCCTGTTCGGCAATCCCGACAACCCCAACGCGGTCGCCGCGCTGGAAGGGCTGGCCGGCTCGATCTATCGCCAGCTTCTGGCCGGCGACGCCACGGCCACGGGGCCGATCGCCGAGGCCGTGCGCGCCGCCGCCGGGCGCTCGGAGGAGGTGCGCCGGCTCGCCGCCGAGCCGGCCAAGCCCGCGGTGCTGCGCGCGCTCTGGCGCGAGGTCAACGCGACCGTCGCCCGGGAGAACCGGCCGGTCGGGACGATCGAGGTCAGTGTCGACCCGGATGCCGGGCTGCCGGAGATGGACTTCGTCGTCTCGGCGACCAACGCCAAGGGCTCGGTGCTGACGCCGGAACGCTTCAAGCCCGGCGCGGTGGTCTGCGACATCGCCCGGCCGCCCGACGTCGCCGGCGCGACCGCCGAGGCCCGCCGCGACGTGCATTTCTACGAGGCCGGCGTCATGCGCCTGCCCGGCGACATCGCCTTCGGGCGCCACAACATCGTCGGGCTGCCGCGCGGCGTCGGGCTCGCCTGCCACAGCGAGACGATCGTCCTGACGCTGTCGGGCGTCCGCTCGAATTTCAACCTCGGCTCGGAGATCGCCTACGACCAGGCCGTCTGGGTGCGCGATCGCGCCGTCGAGCACGGTTTCGGCACCGCCCTGGTCGACGTGCGATCCCACGAGGTCCTGGCCATGGAGAGGGGAGAGGCCTGATGTACGCCGACGCGCTCCGCCGCTTCCTCGGATGCCGGGGCAATCTGATCTTCCTGACCACCTCGGTCGTCTCGCTCGCCGCCGCGGCGACGATCGGCTTCGACGCCTGGACGCCGCTGTGGCTGGCGATCGGGGTGATCACCTACGCCCCGCAGGAGCACCTGGTCCACAAGTTCATCTTCCACGCCCCGGCGCCGCGCAACCGGTTCCTCTACCGCGTGCTCTACCGCCTGCATTTCGGCCATCACGACACGCCGAACCGTCTCGACATCCTGTTCACGCCGGTCTGGTTCGTGCTGACCGTGCTGGCCGTCAACCTCGCGGTGATGGTGTCGCTCCACCAGTTCGCCGGCGTGCCCCTGGTCCACGCGCTGACCTGGCTGGGCGCGTTCATGGGCTCCTACGTCACCTTCGAGTGGCTGCATCTGCTGGTCCACATGCCGCACCCGCCGCGCACCCGGCTGATGCGCTTCCTCAGGCGGCGCCATCTGGCCCATCACTACCGCGACTACGACCGGTGGTTCACGGTCTTCCCGCTGGGCGTGGCGGTCGACTTCCTGCTGCGCACGGGCGGGCGCATCCGCGACGTGCCCAACCGCCCGGCGCCGCGGACCCTGGGCCTGCCGCGCGACGACGCGCGCGTGCTGGCCGCCCGGGCGCACTACCTGTCCGGCACCGACGGCGACGCCACGCGCTCGTCGATCTGGCTCGACCACGCCGGCAAGGCGGAGGCCGCGCGATGAGCGAGCGGATCACCGACGCGCTCGCCCGGTTCCGCGACGACTTCAACGCCAACGACCGGGTGAAGTCGCTGGTGCGCAACTGGAACCGGGTCATCCGGTTCGAGGCCGACGGCGTCGACGCGGTCTGGTACATGGCCGTCACCGACGGGGAGATGCGCCTGCTCGACGGCCCGCCGGCCGACGGCGGCGACCCGGTGATCGAGGTGGCGACCCACGACCCGGAGATCCTGGCGACGTCCTTCGACGGCACCGGCAGCCCGGCGCGCGCCCACATGGACGGCGATCTCGAGCTTTACTGCGCGGAGACCGACCGGGTGAAGCTCGACGCCATCTCGCTGGTGCTGTGGGGCGCGTGAGCATGGCGGGCACCGACGCGGCCGGATCGGGCGCCGTCGGGCGCCTCGGCGGGGAGGACCTGTTCTACGTCACCTCGAGCGGCGGCATCGCGCTGGCGACGAGCTGCTATGCCGTGCTGGCGGTGATCATCGGCTTCGGCAGCCCGCTGGCCTCGGTCGCCGGCATCGCCGGGGCGGCGCTGCTGTGCCTGGTCGCGGCGAGCGCGATCGGCGAGGTGGCGAGCGCCTATCCGAGCTCGCCCGGCCTCAACACCTATCTTGCCGGCGCCTTCGGGCCGCGCCCGGCGATGACGGTGTTCTTCTGCTACCTCTTCGCCATCGTCTGCGTCGCGGGGCTGGAGATCCACGTCCTCTCCGGCATCGTCGCCCACTACGTCCCGGCCGCCGATCCCCGGCTGGTCGGGCTCGGCTTCATCGCCTTCGTCACCGCCTTCTTCCTGCGCGGCATGACCATGCCCCGGCGCATCCAGATGGTCGCCGCGAGCGTCCTGATCACCGTCATCGCCGGGCTGTCCGCGCTCGTGCTGGCGGGCGCTGCCGGCCGCGTGCCGGCCGAGCCGGCGCCGCCGGCGGAGTTCGGCGCCGTCGATCCCGGCACGATCGGCCTGATCTTCGGCATGTCGGTGTTCCTGTTCGTGGGCTTCGAATGGGTGACGCCGCTGGGCCGCTCGCGCGCGGCCTATCGCGGCCGGATCGCGCGGGCCATGCGCATCGCCATCCTGGTGCTGGCGGCCAACTACCTGCTGTTCGTGCTCGCCTTCTCCGGCCTGCCGGTGGCCGCCGACGACTCCGGCGCGGTCCTGCCGCAGATCGCCGCGCTCGACCCGATCTACGGCCGCGCGGTTGGCCCGGTGGTCATCGCCCTGGCGGCGCTGGCGACCTGGACCTCGTTCAACGTGGCGCTCATGGGCGGGTCGATGCTGCTCTACATGGTCGCGCGCGAGGGCACGCTGCCGCGCCCGCTGACCCGCATCTCGGCGGAGACCGGCGCGCCGCTCGGCGCCATCGCCACGATCGCCGGGCTGTCGGCCGCCATGGCGCTCGTCGTCTCGTTCCGCGATGACGCCATCGTGCTCGCGCGGATCGCCTCGATCGTCGCCTGCGGCGCCTATGCCGCGCTCATGGCGGCGGTCCTGGTGCTGCGCCGGCGCGGCTACGACAACCGCCACGTGGTCGCCAGCCGGGTTCCGTCGGCGGTCGTCGCCGCCGTCGGCGTGGCTTTCGCGCTGCTGGGCGTCGCCAGCCTCGCCAGTGACTTCTCGATGCCGGCGGCGGTGCTGCTGGCCCTGATCCTCGTTTGCGCCTTCCTGCTCGCGCGCCGGGCGGCCCGGAGGCCACGGGCCGCGGGCGGGGCGGCCTCCCCGACACGGATGACGGAGGGAATTCGACGATGACCGCCCTGATCGACAACGCCGACGGCGGTGGCACCGCGCCGCGACTCCAGCGCGAGAACCCGGCCTTCACGCCGCAGCCCTGGGACAACGGCGCCTACACTGTCCAGCGCTGGCTTGAGCGCGCGCCCGGCCACAGCCTGAAGGATACCGAGTTCGGCGCCCCGGTCGACAATCAGGACGCCCATCCGGTGGTCCACGAGGACCCGCTGGTGCGCGAGATCCACCGCCTGGACATTGCCACCTTCCTGACCGCGGAGCGGACCTCGATGCTCGGCATCTCCGAGCTGATCAAGTGCGCCCCGGACGAGAACAGCCAGGTCTTCCTGGCGACCCAGCTGATCGACGAGACGCGGCACTACGAGGTCTTCTGCCGCCGGCTGGCCGATTTCGGCGTCACGCCGGAGGAGCGCGAGCGGCTGATGGAGCGCGCCACCGTGCCGGCCTTGCGCAAGTTCTACGACCTGATTCTCGAGCAGGCGGACAAGGGCGACTACATCACCGCGATCCTCGCCCACAACATCATCCTGGAGGGCATGGCCTACCCGCTCTACGCCTATCAGCGGAAGTACTGGTCGGTCTTCGATCCGGGCTTGAGCGAGATCGTCAAGCGCGTCTTCTCCGACGAGATCCACCATGTCGGCTACGGCGAGCGGTGGATGAGTCATGTCATCCAAAGCGACCCGGCGCAGATGGCCAAGGTCAAGCGCCTGGCCGACGAGTTCTACGGCCTGATGCTCGAGATCTACGAGGAGATCCTCGGCCACTTTATCGGCCTGTACCAGGCGGCGAGCGACGCGCACATGGACCTGGTCGGCGACATCGAGATCTTCCCCGGCCGCAAGATGCAGGACATCAGCGAGGAGGAGCAGGTCCGCCTGCTGCTCGACGGCGTGCGCGAGGAGCACGAGAAGCGCCTGGGCACGCTCGGCATCGCGAGCTGACGGCGGACGCCGCCGCCTGTCGCCATTCCCCCCGACGCAACGGAGCCGGACATGGAGATTTCCGACGAGATCGAGCAGCGCCTGGTGGCCGCGGTCGGCCGCGCCGCCTTCGTCGAGACCGACGCGGTGTCCCTCGACACGACGATCGAGGACCTGGGGCTCGATTCCGCCGACATGGTCCAGGTCGTCTTCGAAATCGAGGACGAGTTCGACATCTCGCTGGCCGACCAGGGCGTCGAGGGGGTGGCGACGGTGCGCGACCTGGTCGCGCTGCTGGCCCGGGCGCGCGCGCCCTCGGCGGCGGAGTAGGGGGCCGCGATGAAGCCCGTCGCCGTTACCGGGATCGGCGCCGTCAGCCCCTTCGGCACCGGCGCCGGCCTGTTCCTCGAGGCCCTGCGCGAGGGGCGCTCCGGCCTGCGTCCGCTCGACGACTATCCGGGCGCGGTGATCGGCGGCCGGGCCGACGGCTTCGATCCGGCCGGCCACTTCACCCCGAAGGAACGCAGCCGGATGGACCGGATCTCCGAGATGGTGCTGGTCGCCGCCGACGAGGCGATGGCCGCCGCGGGCCTCGACGAGGCGGAGCGCGCGGACCGTGACGGGCTCGTGATCCTGGGCACGATCATCGGCGGCGAGCCGTCGCACGAGACCATCATCCGGCGCTACTACACCGAGGACATGCCGCGCATCCACCCGTTCGGCATCGCGACGACGATGCCGAGCGGGGCGGCCAGCCACGTCTCCATGCGCTTCGGCGTGACCGGCGGCGGGTTCTGCGTGTCGAGCGCCTGCGCCTCGGCGACCCACGCCATCGGGACGGCGGCGCGGGAGATCGCGCTGGGCGAGGCCGACTACGCCATCACCGGCGGGGTGGAGGCGATGCTGACGCCCAGCGCCCTGCGCGCCTGGGAGGGCATGCGCATCCTCGCGCCCGACGCCTGCCGGCCGTTCTCCATCGATCGCAAGGGCATGGTCCTAAGCGAGGGTGCCGGCGTCCTGGTCCTGGAGGACGGCGATCACGCCCGGGCCCGTGGCGCGCCGATCCTGGCCTGGCTCACCGGCTACGGCATGTCGCTCGACGCCCACGACATGTTCCTGCCCTCGGTCGACGGCATCCGCCGCGCGATCCGCAAGGCGCTGGTCTCAGCGCGCTGCCCTTGCGAGCGGGTCGGCCACGTCAACGCCAACGGCACCGGCACGAAGGCGAGCGACGCCGCCGAGGCCGAGGCGATCCGGGCCGAGTTCGGCGACGCGCCGGGCGCGCCGGTGGTCACCTCGACCAAGTCGATGCACGGCCACGCCCTGGGGGCCGCGGGCGCGTTCGAGACCATCGCGACGGTGGAGGCGGTGCGCGCCGACCTGGTGCCGCCGACGATCAACGCGCTCGGCCCCGATCCGGACTGCCCCGTCGACGTCGCCTTCGACACCGCGCGCGAGCGGCCGATCGAGGCGGCTTTGTGCAACTCCCTGGCCTTCGGCGGCCTCAACGCCGTCCTGGTGGTCGAAAAGGCGGCCGCCTGAGCGTCGCCCGCCCGCATCGATAGTCCGGTCCGCCCATGATCCGATCCCTCGACCGCGCCGGCGCCCGGTGGCTCGGCTCCCGGCCGGCGATCCTCGCCCTGCTCGCCCTGGCAGTCGCGGCGATCGTCGCGGCCACGCTGCCGCGCTTCGACCTGCGCTTCGACAACCGCATCCAGATCTGGTTCTACGACGAGGATCCGGGCATCGAGAGCTACGACCGGGTGGTCGATCTGTTCGGCGAGTGGAACTGGATCATGGTCTCCGTCGCGCCGGAGACGGGGACGATCTACGAGCGCGGTTTCGTCGCCGGGCTGAAGGACCTGAGCCGGCGGCTCGAGGGGCATCCCGACATCAAGCGGGTGATCTCGCTGGGCTCGGCCAAGACCACCGTGGCGCGGGCGGACTCCCTCTACTACACCAACATCTGGGAGGCCGACGACGGCGGGCTGCTGCATGGCGAGGCCCTGCGCCGGCGCGCCGAGGCCGACCGGTTCTACGGCAGCCTGCTGATCAAGCGCGGCGACCCGGACTCGACCCTGATCCTGATCCAGGAGGCGACGGACATCGCCGATGGCGGGCGCGGCCGCCAGCAGCTCGTCGCCGACATCGACCGGCTGGTCGGCGAGGCGGGGCCGGGCCCGCATACCCGGGTCGGCCCCTCGGTGATCAACGCCGAGCTCAACCGGATCTCCAGCCGGGATCTCGCGATCTTCCTGCCGCTGGTCTCGCTCCTGGCCTTCGCGGTCGCCCGGGTCGTCACCGGGACCTGGCGGGATTCGGCGATCCTGATGGCGGCGGCCGGGCTGACAGTCTACCTGACCACGGCCGCGATGTTCCTGTCGGGCCTGCGCTTCGACCTGGTCAACATCGTGCTGCCGGCGCTGCTGCTGTGCCTCGCCTCGGCCAGCGGCGTGCACATGATCGTGCATTTCCACTCGGTCCGGGCGGCCCGGCCGGCGACCCCGGCCGGGCGCGCGGCGCGGGAGACGATCGCCGCGCTGTGGGCGCCCTGCCTGATCTCCAACGCCACGACGGCGGCCGGCTTCCTGTCGCTGATCGATGCCGGCGTGATGCCGATCGCGCAGCTCTCCCGCCTCGCCACGATCGGCCTCGCCATCACCTTCGTCGTCACCGTGGCGACGGTGCCGCTGCTGCTGGCGCTCGCCTGGCAGGACGCCCGTGCGGTCCCGGGCGGGGCCGGGCCGCGTCTGCACGGGTCCCGTCCCGGCTGGGCGCGCGCCTTCAACCGGCTGGCCGCCGGAACCCGGGCGGCGGCGCGTCGGCCGTTCGCGGTCGGGCTCGCCGCCATGGTGCTGGCCGGGGTCGTCGCCGGCGGCATGGCCCGGCTGGAGGCCGATTCGACCTATATCCGAATGTTCGAGGACGATACGCGGATCAAGGCCGACTACGACCGGATCGCCGATCAGGAATTCGGCAGCGCCAACCTGACCCTGCTGGTCGAGGCGCCCGGCGGCATCGCCGATCCCGCGGTGGTGGAGACCCTGACGGCGATCGAGGCCGATCTCCTGGCCGACGACCGCGTCCATCGGGTGATCGGCCCGCTGAACGTCCTGCGCGAGGTCGACCGCGCGCTGGGCGGCAGCGAGACGAGCGCGGCGGAGGGCCTCGCCGGCTACGGCCGGGACCAGCTCGCCCAGCTCCTGTTCGTCGCCGACCTGGTCGGCAACGAGGATCTCGCGGACTTCCTCTCGCACACGCGCGAGGAAGCCCGGATGGAGATCTTCATGGACTACATGACCAACGCCGAGCTCCAGGCCTTCGAGGAGCGGATCGCCGCCTCGATCGCGCGCCACGACAATCCGGGCGTCACGGTCTCGATCACCGGGCTCGCCTCGCTCTGGGCGAACATGGACGGCTATCTCTTCGACACCCAGATCCGCAGCATGATGATCCTGACGGTCGTCTTCCTGACCGTCCTGCTGGCCGTCTTCCGGTCGGTGCGCCTCGCCGTCCTCGGCGTCGTCGCCAACTTCGTGCCGGTGATGGCGATCCTGGCGGCGATGGGCTGGCTCGCGGTGGACATCAACATCGGCACGATCCTGGTGGCCGGCGTGTCCTTCGGCATCGCGGTCGACGACACGGTTCACCTGCTCTGGCGCCTGCAGCGCAAACGGGGCGCGGGGCGGCCCCTGGACCAGGCCCTGGAGGAGGCGATGCGCGAGGTCGGCCCGGCCCTGACCGCGACGACCGCCATCATCCTGGGCGGCTTCGCGGTGCTGACCCTGTCCGACTTCGTGCCGATCGCCGACATGGGCCTGTTCTCGGCGCTGACCGTGGCGATCGCGCTGGCTTTCGATCTTGCCGCGCTGCCGGTCCTGGTCCTGCTGCTCGACCGACGTCGCGCGACCCTGCGCGCGGGCTGAGAGAGCGCGCGAGGCGCGGCCCGCGAATCCGAACCGGCGACCTACCCTCCCGGACGGTTGGCGCGGCCACGCCGTCCGGCCATGATGGAGGCGTCGGACGAGGGGGGGGGGCTCGGCGGTGCGTCGGACGATGGGAATGCTGGGCGCGGCGGCGGCCCTGGCCCTGGTCGCGGCCTGCGGCGGGGTCGCGGCGGGACCGCCGGATCTGACCGGGTCCGAGGCCGTCGTGGTCGGCGAGGGGCCGTTCATCGTCGTCGACCGGTTCGGCTATCGGCCGGGAATGCGCAAGCGGGCCGTCCTGCGCGATCCACGCCGCGGCTTCGACGCCGACATGCGCTATCGGCCGGGCCCGGTCCTGGAGTTGCGCTCGGTCGAGGACGCCGCCGCCGTCCATGCCGGTCCGCCCTCGATCGACAACAACGGTGCGGCCGACCCGGATTCCGGCGACGTCACCTGGTCCTTCGACTTTTCCGCCGTCACGGCGCCGGGCACCTATGTCGTCGTCGACCCTGCCCGGGGGGTCCGTTCGCCGCCCTTCCGCATCGCCGAGGACGTCTACGACCCGGTGCTCCGGCAGGCCGCGCGCGCCTTCTTCTACCAGCGCGCCGGCTTCGCCAAGCAGCCGCCCCATGCCGACCCGCGCTGGGCCGACGGGGCGAGCCATACGGGGCCGCGCCAGGACACCGAGGCACGCCTCTACAACGACACGCTGGGCCTGTTCTCGGTGCGCGACCTGCACGGCGGGTGGTACGACGCCGGCGACTACAACCGCTATACCCGCTGGACGGCGAACTACATCGTCTCGATGCTCCACGCCTATCGTGAGGCGCCGGCCGCCTGGGGCGACGATTCGGGCCTGCCGGAGAGCGGCAACGGCCTGCCCGACCTGATCGACGAAATCCGCTGGGGGCTCGCCTGGCTCGCCCGGATGCAGACCGAGGAGGGCGGGCTGCTCTCCGTCCTCGGCGTCGACGAGGCGAGCCCGCCCTCCGCGGCCGACGGGCCCAGCTATTACGGCCCGGCCAATACCTCGGCGACCCTGGGCGGGGCGGCTGCCTTCGCCTTCGCCGCGCAGGCCTTCGCGGCGTACGGCGCCCCGCTCGAGGCGGAGGCCGAGGCCTGGCGGGACCGCGCGCTCGAGGCCTGGGCCTGGGCCGAGGCCAATCCGGAGGTCGTCTTCCGCAACAATGATCCGGCCAGCGGCAGCGCCGGCCTCGCCGCCGGCCAGCAGGAAGTCGACGACGAGGGGCGCGCCCGTGCCCGGCTGATCGCCGCGATCCATCTATTCGCCCTGACCGGCGAGGCGCGCTTCGCCGAGGTCGCCGATGCCGGGGTGCCGGAGACCGAGCTGGTCGCCAAGCGCTACGCCGATCCCTTCCTCGGCCGGATCGAGACGGCGCTGCTCCATTACGCGTCCCAGCCGGGCGTCGATCCCGGCATCAGGGCCACGATCCACGAGGCCTATGTCGAGTCGATGGCGGGCTGGAACGCGTTTCGTGCGATGGAGTCCGGGCGCGACCCGTACGGTGCCCCGATGGACGCGTACACCTGGGGCTCGAACGGCTTCAAGTCGGCAATGGGTACGCTGTTCACCCAGGTGGCGACGTACGATATCGGCCCGTGGCCCGACGAGGCCGCGATGGAGGCCGGCGCCGGCTACATTCATTACCTTCACGGCGTGAACCCGCTGGGCAAGGTGTACCTGTCGAATATGGGAGAATACGGCGTGGAGAATTCGGCCACCGAGTTCTATCACGCGTGGTTCCGCCACGAGCATCCGCTTTGGGGCAATGTGGAGACCTCGGCGTACGGCCCGGCGCCGGGCTTTCTCGTCGGCGGGCCGAACCCGAGCTACACATGGGACGCCTGCTGCCCGGCCTCCTGCGGCAACGAGGCGAACAACGCGATGTGCGGTCTCGCCCCGCCCTCGCCGCCGGCCGGCCAGCCGCCGATGAAGGCCTATCGCGACTTCGGGGACGGCTGGCCGTTGAATTCCTGGGAGGTGACGGAGAACTCCAACGCCTACCAGGTCGAGTATCTGCGCCTGCTGTCGAAATTCGTGGCGCGTTAAGCCTCTGTTCGCCCGGACGGGCTATCAGGGATCGACTGCCGTGCCCCCGATCCCCGTCGTCGCGAAGAGGGCGTCCGTTCCGTGAGCGATTCCGTCGTCGGCCAAGCGTCCGGTCCCGGTGCGACGCTCGATCCGAGAGAGGTCGACGCCGCGCTGATCGCCGGGCTGTTCCGGCGGGTAAAGCCGCTGCTCTTCGCCAATTTCGGCGCGTTGATCCTGCTCACCGTCGCGCTGTGGGAAAGCGCCGACCGGCGGGCGCTCATCGCCTGGGCGACCGTTCTCGGCGCCTGGACCCTGCTGCGGTTCGGGCTGGCCCGGCTTTATCTCGCCAGACCGCGCCCGATCGCGGAGGCGCGCCGGTGGACGAGCCTGTTCGCCGTCGGTTCGGGCGTCGCCGGGCTGCTCTGGGGTGGCTCGGTATTCCTGGTCGCGGGCGCGGCGGAAGGGGCGGGAGACCTGATGGCGGCCTTCGTGCTGGCGGCGCTGAGCGCCGCGGCCATCGCCGGGTATTCCAACAGCCTGGCCGCCTTCGGCGCCTTCATCGCGCCGATCCTCGTCGCCTACGGCGCCCACCTGGTCCAGGTCGACAGCGATCCGAGCCCGATGCGCGCGGCCTTCGTCGCGTTCTGGGCGGCGCTGTTGTGGATGATGGCCCGTCACCTCAACGAGGGGTTCCGCGAGGGGCTGTCGCTCAGCCTCGGCAACCGGCATCTCGCCGAGCGGCTGTTGGTCGAGCGGGACCGGGCGGAAGGGGCGAGCAAGGCCAAGACGCGCTTCCTCGCCAATATGACCCACGAGCTGCGCACGCCCCTCAACGCCATCATCGGCTATTCGGAGATGATGGGCCACCAGGTCTTCGGCCCGCTCGGCAACCCGAAATATGCCGAGTACGCGGGCGACATCCGGGCGTCGGGCGCGCACCTGCTCTCGATCGTCGAGCGGATGCTCGACGTCTCCGCGCTCGAGGCCGGCACGGCGACGCTGGACGAGGGCCGCGTCGATCCCGCGGCGCTGGTCGAGGAGGCGGTGGCCGGCCACCGCGCCGTGGCGGCGGAGGCCGGCCAGACGCTGGAGGTCGAGGCCGATCCGGATCTTCCGGCCGTCCGGGCGGATCAAGGCAAGCTCGCCCGCATGCTGGCCGACCTGATCGACAACGCCCTGCGCTTCGGCCCCGAGGGCGGGCGCGTGACGGTTTCGGTCCGCGCCGGCGCGCCGGGCGCGGGGCCGGTCATCGCCGTCGCCGACGAGGGGCCGGGCATCCCGGAGACCGAGCGCGAGCGCGCCGTCACGCCCTTTGCCGGCCTGCAGGATCGCGACCCGCTCCAGCGCACCGTCGTCGCGCGGGAGGAGGGCGGGCCGACCCGTGCCGGGCTCGGCCTGCCGCTGGTCAAGCTGCTGGCCGATCTGCACGGCGCGGAGGTCACCATCGCCGATGCGCGGCCCGCCGGGGCGCGCGCGCCCGGCCAGCCGCCGGGCACCCGCGTCGCCATCACCCTGCCGGCCGAGCGCGTGCTCGACGATGCGCCGACCACCCTCGCCGCCGCCGGCGCGGCCTAGCCGGGGATGCATGGGCCGGGCGGATCGGGCATCATCCGGCGGTCCGAGTCCCGGTCCCCGCGCGCGGAGCCCCGCCGATGATGCCGTTCGTCGAGAACGCCCTGACCGCCCTGCCGGTCCTGGTGCTCCATTTCGCCGTCGCCAACCTGGTCTTCGTCGCCGGGGTCGGGCTCTACATCCTGGTCACGCCCTATCACGACCTGCGCCTGATCCGGGAGGGCAACGCCGCCGCCGGAACGGCGCTGGCGGGCGCGCTGATCGCGCTGGCGTTGCCGGTGGCGACGGCGCTGCGCTATGCCCTGAGCGTCCAGGACATCATCGTCTGGGGCGTCATCGCGGTCGTCCTGCAACTCGCGGTCTTCGCCGTGGTCAGCGTCATGCTGCGCGGCGTCGGCCGGGCGATCGAGGCGGGCGAGGTCGCCTCGGCCCTCAAGCTCGCGGCGAGCCAGGTCTCCGTCGGCCTGATCAACGCCGCGGCGATCGGCGGCTGAGGCGATGGCGCGCCGCCGCGCGGCGACCGGGCTCAGCCGGCTCTTCCGTCTCGCCGTCTTCGTCCTGGTCGTCGGCACGAGCCTCTGGCAGGGCGTGTCGCCGGACCGGGAGGGAACGTCGGCGCCGTCGGCGCCCTCGGGCGGGCCGCTCAGGGTCGATGGCGGCCCGCGGCCGAGCGGGGCCCTGCCGACCATGGTGCTGTCGGGCGAGCCCAAGCGCTCGGGCGGCGCCTATACCGGCACCGCCTTCGCCCTCGACCGGGCCGCCACCTATGCCACCGCGCGCCACGTGATCGACGACTGCTCGCGGCTGGTGGTCGAGGTCGGCGGCCGGCGCCGGGGCGTGGCGCGCATCGTCGCCCATGCCCGCGCCGACCTCGCCGTGATCGAGCTCGACGGCGGGCCGGGCGAAGGGCTCGTGGCACCGGACCGCGCGGCCGAGCCCGGGCGGAACGACGCCGGCTACGCGCTCGGCTACCCCCAGGGCGAGCGCGGCGCCCTGGTCGGCAGCCGGCTGGGCAAGGCGGCAGTGACCTACCGCGACGGCGCGCCGGCACTGGGTGATGTCTGGGCGGTCGAGCGCTATCCCCTGCTCGCCGACAGCCGGGAGATCGGCGGCATCTCCGGCGGGCCGATGCTCGATTCCGAATACCGGCTGTCGGGCATCATCGTGGGCTCCAGCCCGAGGCGCGCAAGGGCGGTGACCATCAATCCGGCCCATCTGCCCTATCTGGTGCGCGAGAGCGGGCAGGGCGGCGTGCCCCTTGCCGCGCCGGGCCAGCCGCTGACGCCCGACGCGGTGGACGCGCTCAATGCGGAGCTCCAGCGCGCGGGCCTGGTCGCCCGGGTGCTCTGCCTCGCCTGAGCAGTCCGCGGCGTCTCAGTCGTTTCCGGGCAGGCGCTGGAGATGGACGCCGGCCGCCTCGCCCTCGGGCGTGCCCGGTGCCATGCGGGTGACCCGGCGCCAGTCCTCCGCCGCCGCTTCGTCGTCCCCGGCGAGCCGGCGGATGTTGCCCCGCTCCAGATAGAGCGCCGGGTCGTTCGGCGTGAGTTCGAGCGCGCGGTCGATGTCGTCGCGCGCCAGCGCCAGCACCCCCAGCCGGCGATAGACCGCGGCACGGAGATGGTAGAGGTCGGCGCGGTCCGGCGCCTTGCCGATCGCCGAGCCCAGCCGGTCGGCCGCGCCCCATTCGTCGCCCTGGGCGACGGCGACCCGCGCGCGGGTGATCCGGTGGTCGGGCACGTCCGGTGCCAGCGCGACCGCTCGGTCGGCCATGGCGCCTGCCTCCTGCGGCCGGCCGGCGTCGAGCAGCGCCAGGGCGGAAGCGTCGTAGAGGCCGGCTGCGAAGGGCGGGTCGATCTCCGCCAGCTCCCGGCCCAGGTCGCTGTAGATGTCGGCCGCCGCCCCGGGGTCGCCGGCGGCCTCCAGCGCCACCGCGGCGCAGTGGCGCGCGGCGTTGCCGCCGCCCTCGACCTCCCAGGCGCGCGCGTCCTCCAGCGCCTGCTGCGGGTCGCTGCGGGCGCGCTCGAGGCAGGCGTCGTGCCGGGCGACGGCGTCCTGGGCGGCGGCCGGCGCGAACAGGGCGGCGCCGAGCACGCCCGCGAGGAGGCCGGTCAGCAGGACGGTCGGGCGACGGCGGCGTGGGGTCGGATTCTTGTCGGCGGTCATGTCGGGCCGTACAGTCGCGCCGCGCGGTCGCCGGTTCAAGAGGCGCCGCGTCCCGCCGACGATCCGCGTTGCGCCCATCCTTTTCCGTCCGAGCGAGCCCGCCCCGCCCATGCCCCGCCTGTTCTGCTTCGGCCTCGGCTTCTCCGCCCTGACCCTGGCCCGCCGCTGCCTCGCCGAGGGCTGGGCCGTCGCCGGGACCACCCGGACGGCGGAAAAGCGCGACCGGCTGGCGGCGGAGGGGATCGAGGCCTTCCTGTTCGACCGGGACCGGCCGCTGGACGATCCGCACGCCGCGCTCGCCGGCACGACCCATCTGCTGGCCTCGGTTCCACCGGACGCAGCGGGCGATCCGGTGCTCGACCATCACCGCGCCGACCTCGCCGCGCTCGACGGCCGGGTCGCCTGGGCCGGCTACCTCTCGACCACCGGCGTCTATGGCGATCGCGACGGCGGCGCGGTGGACGAGACCGGCGCCCTGGAACCGGCGACCGAGCGGGGCCGCCGGCGCGCCGCCGCGGAGGAGGGCTGGCTCGCCCTGTGGCGGGAGGCCGGGCTGCCGGTGCACCTGTTCCGCCTCGCCGGGATCTACGGCCCCGGCCGCAACGCGCTGGAGACGGTTCGCCAGGGCCGCGCCAGGCGGATCGTCAAGCCGGGCCAGGTCTTCAGCCGCATCCATGTCGACGACATCGCGACGATCCTGGAGGCCTCCATGGACCGTCCGGCGCCGGGGCGGGCCTACAACTGCTGCGACGACGAGGCCGCGCCGCCCCAGGACGTCATCGCCCACGCCTGCCGCCTGCTGGGCGTCGAGCCGCCGCCGGAGATCCCGTTCGAGGCGGCGGAGCTCTCGCCCATGGCCCGCAGCTTCTACGCCGAGAGCAAGCGCGTCGTGAACGACCGCATCAAGGCCGAGCTGGGGGTGCGGCTCGCCTATCCCACCTACCGCGAGGGGCTGGCGGTGCTGCTGGCGGCGATGATGGATTCCGGCGACGGCGCGCCCATATCGCGCTGAGGACAAGGATCGGGCGGCCCTCCGGGCCGGGGATCGTTCGGAGAGACGGATGGACACGCTTTCGCTTCTGCACAACCGCCGGTCGGTCAAGGCGGACATGCTGGGTCCGCCGGGGCCCGACGACGCGGCGCTCGACGCCATCCTGCGCGCGGCGACGCGGGTGCCCGACCACGGCAAGCTCGCGCCCTGGCGCATCCAGATCCTGTACGAGGCGGGACAACAGGCGCTGGGCGAGGTCCTCGCCGACCTGTTCGCCCGGCACAATCCGGAGGCCAACGAAAAGCAGATCGCCTTCGAGCGCAACCGCCCCTGCCGGGCGCCACTGCTGCTGGTCGTCACGGCGAAGATCCGCAAGGGCCACAAGATCCCGGAGCGCGAGCAGCTCCTTTCCGGTGGAGCGGTGTGCACCAACATCCTGATCGCCGCCCATGCCCAGGGCTATGCCGGCCAGTGGATCACCGAGTGGCCGGCCTACCGGCCCGAGGTGGTCGAGGCGCTGGGCCACGATCCGGACACGGACGTCATCCTCGGCTTCCTCTATCTCGGCACCCCGACCGAGGCGCCGGACGAGCGCCCACGCCCGGCGCTGGAGGAGGTGGTCAGCGAGTGGACCGGCCCCGGCGCGCGCGCCGCCGCGGAATAGGGCCGGGCCGGTGAGCGGTGCCGCGTGGCTGCCGGATCCGAAGGGGCCGAAGCTGCGCGGCATCGTGCCCAGCCTCAACACCCCGTTCAACGGCGACGGCGCGATCGAGGAGGCGGGGGTCGCGCGGCTCGTCGAGCACTGCGTCGCCACCGGCTGCCCCGGCGCGCTCGCCCTGGCCGTGGCCGGCGAGGTCGGCGCCCTGACGGCGGCCGAGCGGGCGCGGCTGACCCGGCTGCTGGAGGAGGCCTCGGCCGGCCGGCTGGCGCTGGTCATCGGCTGCTCGGCGCCCGATTTCGCGGATTCGTTGGCCGCCGCGCGCACGGTGCGCGAGGCCGCCGCTGTCCTGTGGCAGGCGCCGGCGGACGCCACGGCCGGGGACCTGGTCGAGGCGGTCGGCCGTCTGTCGGACGCCGCCGGCGGCCGGCCGGTGATCGTCCAGGACCTGGACTGGGCGGGGCCGGGCCTGGCGCTCGACGCCATCGTCGAGGCAGCGGCCCGCGCCCCCGCCTTCGCCGGCATCAAGATCGAGACAGTGCCCGCCGGCCCGAAATACTCGGCCGTCCGCGCGGCGCTGGGCGACCGGCTGAACATTTCCGGCGGCTGGGCGGTTGCGCAGATGCTCGACGGGCTGGCGCGCGGCGTCGACGCCTTCGTGCCGACCGGGATGGAGCCGGTCTATGTCGCCATCCACGACCGCTTCGCGCGCGGCGATGCCGACGGCGCGCGGGCCCTTTTCGAGGCGCTGCTGCCGGTCATCGCGTTTGCCAACCAGCACATCCATGTGAGCATCCGCACCTTCAAGCGCCTGCGCGCGGCCACCGGGACCTTCGCCACCGATCATTGCCGGCCGCCGGTGCCGCCGCTCGACCCGATCCAGGCCGCGGAGGCCGACCGCGCCGTGGCCCGGGCGCTGGCGCTCGAGCGCGACGTCGTCGCCGGCCGTCAGCCGTTGGCGACGAGCACCGAGCCGGCGAGGTAGAGCGAGCCGCAGACGAGCACCCGTGCCGGGCCGTCGAGCCGGGCGGCCAGGGCGTCGATCGCCTCGGCGGCGGTCGCCGCCGTGCCCACGGGGGTCGCGCACAGGGCGCGCACCTTGTCGGCCAGCGCCTCGGCCGGCAGGCCCGCCGGCTCGTCCGGGATGCCGACCGCGGTGACGCTGGCGACGGCGGGTGCCAGCGGGCCCAGGAACTCCCCCGGGTCCTTCGAATCGATCATGCCGACGATGACGTGGAGCGGCCCCTCGGCGCGCCCTGTCTCCGCCCAGTCCGCCAATGCCTGGCCGGCGGAATCGTTGTGCCCGCCATCGAGCCAGAGGCCCACCGACGGCGGCAGGCGGTCGCGCATCGGCCCGCGCATCAGGCGCTGGAGCCGGGCCGGCCAGGCGACCTCGGCGAGGCCGCGCCGGATCGCCGCCTCCGACACGCCGAGCCCGTGATCGGCGAGCGGGGCCAGCATCCGGATCGCGGTCGCCGCGTTGTCGCGCTGATGGCGCCCGGCCAGGGCCGGGGCGGGCCAGGTCGTGCGGGTCGCGCCTGCCTCGATCTGGAAGCCGCCATCGCCGTCGTCGGCGACCGACCAGTCGCGCCCGGCGGCCGACAGGATCGCGCCGGCCCGCCCGGCGGCCGCGGCGACGACGGCGCGCACCGTCTCCCCGTCCTCGCCGGGCGCCTGGGGGCCCAGCACCAGCGGCACGCCGGGCTTGGCGATGCCCGCCTTCTCGCCCGCGATGGCGGCGATGGTGTCGCCCAGGAACTGGCGATGATCCATGGAGACGCGGGTGATCGCCGTCGTCAGCGGGCGGTCGATCACGTTGGTCGCGTCTAGCCGGCCACCCAGGCCGACCTCCAGGACCAGAACGTCGGCCGGCACCTCGGCGAAGGCCAGGAAGGCGGCGGCCGTCGTGATCTCGAAATAGGTGATCGGCGCGTCGGCGTTGGCCGCCTCGCACCGGTCCAGCAGCTCGACCAGGTGGCTGTCGCTCACCGTCTCGCCGGCCAGGCGGATGCGCTCGTTGAAGCGGACCAGATGGGGCGAGGTGTAGGTGTGGACCCGGTGGCCCGCCGCCTCCAGCATCGCGCGGGCGAAGGCGACGACCGAGCCCTTGCCGTTGGTCCCGGCGACATGAACGACGGGCGGCACCCGCCAGTGCGGGTCGCCGAGCGCCGCCAGCATGCGATGCATGCGGCCGAGCGACAGGTCGATGCGCTTGGGATGAAGGCGGTAGAGCCGCGCCAGCGCGGCGTCGACATCCGCCGGCCCGCTAGGTCGCGGTACGGTTGCCCCGGTCACCTTTGCCCTTGGTCTTTTCGGCCTCGCCCCCGTCGGCCTTCGCGCCGGCGCCGTCCTTAGGGGCCGGAGCCGGGGCGGCGGATGCCTTCGGCGCCTTGGCCCGATCGGCCGCCTTGTCGGCCGCCTTGTCCGGCGCCGGGGCGCCGTCGGTCGCGGTCGTCCGGGCGCCTTCCGCGACGGCGACCGGGGCCGGGGCGGTCGCGCCTTCGCCCGCGGGAACCGCCGCCTCGCCGACCGTGGCGCTTTCGGTCGGCACGGGCGCCGGTACCTCGTGAACCTCGGCGTCGGGCATGAGCAGCGAGAGCACACGGACCAGGGTCGGGCGCAGGTCGGCGCGATGGACGACGATGTCGAGCATGCCGTGGTCGAGCAGATATTCCGCGCGCTGGAAGCCCTCGGGCAGGCTCTGGCGGATCGTCTCCTCGATCACGCGGGCGCCGGCGAAGCCGATCATGGCGCCGCGCTCGGCGATCTGGATGTCGCCCAGCATGGCGAAGGAGGCCGTCACGCCGCCGGTCGTCGGGTCGGCGAGGACGACGATGTAGGGCAGCCCCGCCTCCTTGACCTGGTCGATGGCGATCACGGTGCGCGGCATCTGCATCAGTGAAAGGATGCCTTCCTGCATCCGCGCGCCGCCGGAGGCCGGGATCACGATCAGCGGCGCCTGCTGCAGCAGCGCCAGCCGGGCCGCGGCGACGACCGCCTCGCCGACCGCGAGGCCCATCGAGCCGCCCATGAAGGAGAAGTCGAAGGCCGCGACCACGGCCGCGCGCCCGCCCATGCGGCCATGGGCGACGACGACCGCGTCGCTGCGCCCGGTCTTGGCCTGGGCGTCGCGCAGCCGGTCGCCGTACCGCTTGGTATCGCGGAACTTCAGCGGATCGACCGGGACCTTGGGCAGCTCGATCGTCTGGTAGGTCGCGTTGTCGAACAGCATGTCGAGCCGTTCGGTCGCGTCCAGGCGCATGTGGTGCCCGCAGTGCTGGCAGACCTTGGCATGGGCCTGGAGATCGCGGTGGAAGATCATCGCCTCGCAGTTGGGGCACTTGTCCCAGAGGTTCTCTGGCACGTCCTGCTTGGCGACGAGGGCCCGGATCTTCGGGCGGACGAAGTTGGTCAGCCAGTTCATGGCGGCAACCTTTGGCGGGTCGCGGCGCCCGCGTCAAGGCGCGCGTCGCACCCGGGGCAAGCGCGCGACAACCGGCGCATACGGCCGCGTACACGCTCCGTCATGCGGTCGTGGCGCGCGCTCCCCGCACGGCGGTGGAGAGGGTCTCGACGAAGCCGGCGACGCTGTCGACCAGCCCCGGCGTGGCGCGGCCGTCGCCGTCGAGGCCGGCCTTGATCCGCTCGACGATCGCGCTGCCGACGACGGCCGCATCGGCGTTGCGCGCGATGGTCGCCGCCTGCTCGGCCGTCTTGATGCCGAAGCCGACCGCGATCGGCAGGTCGGTGTGCCGCTTGAGGCGGGCGACCGCCGCGTCGACGGCCGTGTCCTTGGCCGACGCGGTGCCCGTGATGCCGGTGATCGAGACGTAGTAGACGAAGCCGGCCGTGTTGCTCAGCACCTTCGGCAGGCGCTTGTCGTCGGTCGTCGGCGTCGCCAGCCGGATGAACGCCATCCCGGCCGCCAGCGCCGGCAGGCACAGCTCCTTGTCCTCCTCCGGCGGCAGGTCGACGACGATCAGCCCGTCGACCCCGGCGGCCAGCGCGTCGACCAGGAACCGGTCCACGCCGTAGCGGTAGATGGGGTTGTAGTAGCCCATCAGGATGATCGGCGTGTCGGCGTCGCGCTCCCGGAACCGGCGCACGCCGTCGATCGTGCCGGCGAGCGTCGCGCCGGCGGCCAGCGCGCGCTGGGAGGCCTCCTGGATCGCCGGGCCGTCGGCCATCGGATCGGTGAACGGCATGCCCAGCTCGATCACGTCGGCGCCGGCACCGGGCAGGCGACAGAGCAGGTCGAACGCCGTCTCCGGATCCGGGTCGCCCCAGGTCGTGAAGGTCACGAGGCCGCCGCGGCCCACGTCCTTCATCTCGGCGAAGCGGCGGTCGATGCGGGCGGTGCCGCCGGCCTGGCCGTCCGGGGCGGCGGTCGCGGCCGACGCGCTCACAGCTCGGCCCCCAGCGCGTCGGCGACGGTGAAGATGTCCTTGTCGCCGCGCCCGCAGAGATTCATCACGATCACATGGTCGCGCGGCAGGTCCGGCGCGATCCGCCGGACATGGGCCAGCGCGTGGGCCGGCTCCAGCGCCGGCAGGATGCCCTCCAGCCGGGCGCAGAGCTGGAAGGCGTCCAGCGCCTCCGTGTCGGTCGCCGAGACATAGGTGACCCGGCCGGAATCCTTCAGCCAGGCGTGCTCCGGCCCGATGCCGGGATAGTCGAGCCCGGCGGAGATGGAGTGCGCCTCGGTGATCTGGCCGTCGTCGTTCTGCAGCAGGTAGGTCCGGTTGCCGTGCAGCACGCCCGGCAGGCCGCCGGTCAGGCTCGCGGCGTGCTTGCCCGTATCGAGCCCCTCGCCCGCCGCCTCGACCGCGTGCATCGCGACGTTCGGGTCGTCGAGGAAGGGGTGGAACAGACCGAGCGCGTTGGACCCGCCGCCGATGCAGGCGACCAGCGTGTCGGGCAGCCGACACTCCGCCTCCATGATCTGGTCGCGCACCTCGTTGCCGATCACCGACTGGAAGTCGCGCACCATCGCCGGATAGGGGTGCGGGCCGGCCGCCGTGCCGATGATGTAGAAGGTGTCGTCGACATTGGTGACCCAGTCGCGCAGCGCCTCGTTCATCGCGTCCTTGAGCGTGCGGCTGCCCGAGGTCGCGGGCTTGATCTCGGCGCCCAGCAGCTTCATCCGGAAGACGTTGGGGCGCTGGCGGGCGATGTCGGTCTCGCCCATGTAGATCGTGCAGGGCAGGTCGAACAGCGCGCAGACCGTCGCCACGGCGACGCCGTGCTGGCCGGCGCCCGTCTCCGCGATGATCCGCGTCTTGCCCATCTGCCGGGCCAGCAGGATCTGGCCGATGCAGTTGTTGATCTTGTGCGCGCCGGTGTGATTGAGCTCGTCGCGTTTGAAGTAGACCTTCGCGCCGCCGAGGCGGTCGGTCAGCCGCTCGGCGAAGTAGAGCGGGCTCGGCCGGCCGACATAATGGGTCAGGTAGTAGCGGAACTCCGCCTCGAAGGCCGGGTTGCGCTTGGCCTCGTCATAGGCGCGCTCGACCTCGAGAATGAGCGGCATCAGGGTTTCGGCGACGAAGCGGCCGCCATAGATGCCGAAATGGCCGTCCTCGTCGGGGCCGGCGCGGAACGTGTTGGGCGCCGGTACGGGCGCGTGGGAGACGGACACGGGTCAGTCGATCCTCGCGGCAGGGAAGGGGACGCTGGCGGCGCCGAAAACCGATCCCGGCCTTCGGTAGCCGAGTAAACTAGTCGCCACGGCGTATCGAAACAACCGGCAGCCGATCATGCCAGGGTTGCCTTCGCGGCATTTCACAGTTTTGCGGGCGCTTTCGGGGGCTTGTCGTCACCGGACCCGGACCACGCGGAAGGGTCGCTGGACCCCGTCATGCTCGGTGATCGAGACGTACTCGCCCTCGACGAAGCGGTGGCGGTCGAAGGCGAAGATCGGCTCGTCCTCGTCCTCGTCCTCGCCGTCGTAGCGGAACGCCCAGCGCCGGCCGCGGGTGTGGATCAGATGACCGGCCTGGTCGTCCTCGTGAATCCAGAAGCGGCGCACGGTGCAGCGGTCGCGCGCGGCGCGCCACTCCTCGGCGTCGAAATGACCGGTGTCGTCGAGCGGCGCGACGAACTCGTAGCCGCAATCGGCCCGGCCGTTCGGGTTCTCGGGCGTGCGGGCGAGTTCGAGGCGGATGCGCTTGAGCGCCATGGTCGGTCAGCTCCGGAGAAAGGGACGTGGGACACGCGGGCCGCCGCTGTCGGGACGTCGTCGGCCGCGGTGACGGGTGTCGGCGATCGGCTGTCAGCGCTGCGGGGCGGCGGCCGGGGCCGGCCGGTGCATCGCTATGAAGTGCTTGAGGACGAGCTTGAGCCTTGCCGCGTGGGCGAAGTCGCCATGGGCGCGGGCATGCTCGATGTCGTCGCGGATCATCCGCTTGATCCGCCGCTCGCCGGAGGCGGTGGTGACGAGATAGGCGCCGAGTTCCGCGGCGACGATCTCGGGAATGTGCTCGTGCTCCGCGATGGCGTCGATTTCCTCGGCCGTCAGCGTGCTCAGCGCGATGCAGTCCTCCAGCGTCAGCATGGCGTTCTCCCCCTCGAACCGGCCGGTTCTCCGGCGTTCGTTGTCGTTTTCGGCCGACCCGGCGGTTCCCGCCCGCCGGTCGCGCCGGTCTCAGTGTGCCATGAGAACCGGCAGCGCGGCATTGTCGACGACATAGCGGGTGACGCCGCCGAAGATCATCTCGCGCACACGGCTGTGGCTGTAGCCGCCCATGACCATCAGATCGCACCCCAGATCGGCCGCGGTCTCCAGCAGCACCGCGCCGACACCGTCGTCGTCGCGCTGCAGCGCCTGGGGACGGGCGTCGATGCCGTGCCAGGCGAGGTAGTCGATCAGCCCCTGCGCCGCCTCCGGCGAGGTCCGGCCGGTCTCGCAGGTCAGCACGTGAACCGCCCCGGCTTTGCGCAGGAAGGGCAGGGCGCCGTGCACCGCGCGGGCGCATTCCGCTCCGCCGTTCCAGGCGATGGCGACGCTGCGCCCGATCGCCTCGGGCGCCACGGCCGGGGCGAGCAGCAGCGGCGAGGCGCCGTTCATCAGCGCCGCCTCCAGCGTCAGCATCGGCTGGATGGACTCGCTGTCGCCGGCCCGGCCGATGACCACCAGGTCGGCCAGCCGGCCCTCCCGGGTCACCACCTCGTCCTCGCGCCCGGCATGCTCGCGCCAGGCCGCCGAGGTCGAGCCGTCGCCCGGCGGGGTGTCGTGCTCGGACAGCCCCGCCTCGGCACGGACGGTGGCGTAGGCGTGATGCGCCGCCTCGCGCCGGCGGTCGATCTCGCGCTCGGCGGCGGTCATGAGCTGCTCGATCACCGTGCTCGACACGCCCTCGCCGACCATCGGCACGGATTCCGCCGCCGGGGTGGCGGCGAACAGCACCTCGACATGGGCGTCGAACAGGCGCGCGACCGAGAAGGCGGTGGCCAGCGTCGCGTTGTCCTGGTCCAGGCCGGAAACGGGCGTCAGCACGGTTCGGATGGTCAAGGCGGAGCCTCCTGACGGGGCGGGATCGCGGCCGATCCCTGCGACGGCGATGGTAGACCCGGCCGCCCCGCGCTCATTGACTTGCATCAACGGGCGACGCCGCGGGCCGGCTCGGCGCTCGCGCGGCCGCTCCGCGTCCGGCGCCGGCGAGGGCGCCGCGGATCGCCGACACGGTGTCCTCCAGCCCGCCGGAGGCGTCGATCCGCGTCCAGTCGAGCGGCCCCAGGTCGTAGCCGAGCTGGCGGTCGACGATCGCCGCGTCGGCGTCGGAGGCGTCGCCGGAGCGCGCGGAGACGCGGGCGACCAGCCGGTCCCGTCCCGCCTCGAGCCAGATCCCGTCGAAGCGCACGCCGATGCGGCCCGCGACCTCGCCGATCGCCAGGCGCTCGGCCCGCTCGGCATAGACGGCGTCGGCGATCACGGCGTGGCCGGCGGCCAGCGCACGCTGCGCCCGGGTGACGAGCGAGCCGTAGACCGCCGCCGTCGCCGACTCGGAATAGGCCCCCGCCGGCAGCGCCTCGGTCTCCAGCACCCCGGCGGCACGCTTGCGCGCCACGTCAGAGCGCAGGATCAGCGCCCCTGGCGCCCGGCCCAGGTCCGGGGCCAGGCCGCGCGCCGCCGTCGTCTTGCCCGTCCCCGACAGCCCGCCGACGGCGACCAGCCGCGCCGGCGCGGGCTCCATGTAGCCGGCGGCGAGCGAGAGATAGTCGCGCGCCGCCCGGCGCTGCTCGGCGCACGCGTCCTCGTCCTCGATCGCGGCCGCGGCGGAGGCGGCGACCTTGGCCCGGACGCTCGCCCGGGCGGACAGGAACAGCGGCAGCAGCGCCAGGCCCTCGTCGTCCCCGGTGATCTCCAGGTAGCGGTTGAAGACCCGGTTGCCGAGCGCGCGCAGGCCGCGGTGATCCAGGTCCATGAGCAGGAAGGCGAGGTCGTAGAGCACGTCGACCGTGGCGAGTGCGTCGTCGAACTCGATGGCGTCGAACGGCGTCGGCACACCGTCGAGCATCACGATGTTGCGCAGGTGCAGGTCGCCATGACAGTGGCGCACGAAGCCGTCGCGGGTCCGCGTGGCGATCAGCGGGGCGTGGAGGTCGAGCTCGGCGCGCGAGCGCGCCTCCAGCCGGGCGACGACGTCCGGGTCGAACAGCTCCGGATCGGCACGCAGCTCCTCCAGGTTCTCCTCGACCACGCGGGCGAAGGCGTCGGCCGGGAAGTCCGGGCGCGCCGCGGCCCGGGCGTGGAACCCGGCGACGCCCTCGGCCAGTCGCTCGACCGTCGCGGCGTCGAGCCGGCCCGCCTCGGCCAGGCTGTCGAGCATGGCGTCGCGGTCGAAGCGGCGCATCTCGACCACCCAGTCGACGGCGGCGTCTGCTTCCGGCCCTTCGGGCGGGCGATCGGGGTCCGGGTCCTCGATCAGGTCGCCCAGACGCGCCCCTCCGGCGCCGTCCCGCAGGACCGGGCGGATCCCGCGATAGATCGACGGCGCGGTGCGGCGATTGAGCGCGACTTCCGCCCGGCATGCGCGGCCGCGCCGGGCCGCGTCGGCGAGGTCCATGTAGGGGTAGTCGACCGCGCGCTTGAGCTTGAGGACCCGGTCGCCGGCCAGGAAAACCACGGCGGCGTGGGTCTCGATCCGCTCGACCCGGTCGACCGGCCCGGCCAGCGGCTCCCAGGTGTCGGGCTGCTCGAGCAGCGCCTCGATCGCGCTCTGGTCTTCGACGACGGTCATCGGTCATCCCATGGTCAACGGATCCCGCCTTCCCATGTCGGCGCGCGCCGGTCGGGATCAAGGCGACGCACCCCTAACGGTTGACCCTGCCGGTGAAGCAGGCTAAGCCCTGCATCCTTCACGCATCCGCTCGCGCGCCGGTGTCGCCCGTCGACCCGACCGCACGCCCGTTCCGGGCCCGACCGGCCGCCGCCCACCGGCGCCGCGGACCCCTCCGTCCATCGCACCGGGGGAGTGCATGGCCCGCTTGTCCTTTCGCCTCGTCGCGGGCGCCGCGATGCTGTTCGCGGCGCTCGCCGCCCCCGCCATCGTCCCGGCCCAGGACGCCGGCGGCGCGGGCGGGGATACGGCCGCGGCCTCCTCTGCTCCGGCCCCGTCGGAGTCGGCGCCGGCCGGCGGCCCGGCCGCCGACAGCGCGCGGGCGCTGGCGAAAATCCTGCAGGATCCGGAGGCACGCCAGGCGCTGATCGACCGGCTGCTCGCCACGGCCGACGCGGACGGGACCCCGGCGCCGGCGGAGGGTGAGCAGGCCGCCGATCCAGGGGCCGGGGCGGAGGCCGCCGCGCCGGCGCCGCCGTCGGGCGAGCAGAGCGTCGCCCGGCGCATCGCGGCGACGACCCAGGGCGTGGCGGAATCGGTCTCCGGCATCGTCACTCGGACGCTCGACAGCCTCTCCGGCCTGACCCGGGTGGTGTCGGGCGAGCGCGCGGTGAACTGGTCGCGCCTGGGCGAGGCGGCGCGCCAGCTCGCCCTGGTCGCGGCGGTCACCTTCGCGGTCTATTTCGCGGTCCAGTTCCTGGGGCGCATGGCGTTCGGCGCGCTCGCCCGCGGGGCCGAGGGCTCGGGCTGGATCAAGCGCACCCTGCTGCTCGTCGGCTCCAGCCTGATCGACGCGCTGGTCATCGTCGCCTCCTGGGGCGGCGGCTACGCCTTCGCCCTGTCGGTCGGCGAGGCGGGGCGGATGGATATCCGCCAGAGCCTGTTCCTCAACGCCTTCCTGCTGATCGAGCTGATCAAGGTGGCGATGCGCGGCGTCCTGGCGCCGCGCTACGGCGCGCTGCGCCTGATGCCGATGGGCGACGACGGCGCGCGGTACTGGTATTTCTGGCTCTCGCGGCTGGTCGGGCTGCTCGGCTACGGCATCCTGCTGGCGGTGCCGATCGTCAACAGCAATCTGGGCTACGCGACGGGCCAGAGCGTGCGCGTCCTGATCGCCCTGATCGCCCTGGTGATGGCGATCGCCCTGATCCTGCGCAACCGCAGGACCGTCCGCGCGGCGCTGGAGCGGCGCGGCACCCGGGTGCCGGCGGACATGACGGGCCGGGTGCTGGCGGCACTCGCCCGGATCTGGCACCTGCTGGCGATCCTCTACGTCGTGGCGCTGTTCGGCGTCTGGGTCTCCCGGCCGCGCGGGGCGCTGAGCTTCATGCTCGGCTCGACCGGTTGGTCGGCGGTGGCGATCGTCGTCGGCACGCTCGTCATGCTGGCGATCTCGCGCGCGATCACCGGCGGCGTGCGGCTTCCTGGCGACGTCAAGGAGCGCTTGCCGCTGCTGGAGACGCGGCTCAACGCGCTTGTCCCGATGATCCTGCGGGTGGCGCGGGCGGTCGTGCTGATCGCCGTGGTCTTCGCGATCGCCCAGGCCTGGGACCTGTTCGACGCCGCCGGCTGGTTCGACAGCCCGGGCGGGCGCGACCTCGCCGGCCGGATCGTCTCGGCCGTCGTGATCCTGCTCGTCGCCATGGGCGTGTGGCTCGCCGTCGGCTCCTGGATCGAGTACCGGCTCAACCCCAATGTCGGGCGCGAGCCCACGGCGCGGGAGCGCACGCTGCTCGCCCTGTTCCGCAACGCCTTCACCATCGCCCTGATCATCGTCACGCTGATGCTCGCGCTCTCCGAGCTGGGCGTGAACATCGGCCCGCTGCTGGCCGGTGCCGGCGTCCTCGGCCTGGCCATCGGTTTCGGCGCGCAGAAGCTGGTCCAGGACATCATCACCGGCGCGTTCATCCAGTTCGAGAACGCCATGAACGAGGGCGACGTGGTCACCGTCGCCGGCACCAGCGGCGTGGTGGAGAAGCTGACCATCCGCTCGGTCGCCCTGCGCGATCTTCAGGGTGTCTACCATCTGATCCCGTTCAGCTCGGTCGACTCCGTCTCCAACTACATGCGCGGCTTCGCCTACCATCTCGCGGAGATCGGCGTGGCCTACCGGGAGAAGGTGCCCGAGGTGAAGCGCCTGATGGAGGAGGCCTACGACCGGCTGAAATCGGGCGAGCTCGGCGGCGACATCCTGGAGCCGCTGGAGATGCACGGCGTCACCGCGCTGGCCGATTCCTCCGTCGTCGTGCGCGCCCGCATCAAGACCAAGCCGGGCAGCCAGTGGGCCGTCGGCCGCGCC
>JAVJUS010000067.1:0-30879 GCA_040220455.1 Azospirillaceae bacterium | reverse complement strand
CTACAACGAGGCGGTCAAGGAGGTCTTCGACGAGAACGGCATCGAGATCCCGTTCCCGCACCTCACCCTTTACATGGGCCAGGACAAGGACGGCTCCGCCCCGCCGATGCACATGGTGCGCGACGACCGGCCGGCGGACCGCCCGGGCGGGACGGCGGGCAGCGCGCCATCGCCCGCGCCCGCGCCCGCCCCTTCCCCGGCCGACACGGCGCCGGTCAGCCGCGCCGGGCCGGATCGCGACGCCGAGCCGGAGGGCGCGCGGTAGCGGCGATCGGGCGTCGGAGGACTCCGGCTCAGCTCACCAGCAGGAAGACCAGGGTGCCGCCGGCGGCGACGTAGACGGCGGCGGGCAGCAGGGTCAGGCGCAGGGCCTGGCCCTCGCGCCCCTGCAGGCCCACCGTCGCGGCGCCGGCGACGATGTTGTGGGGGCAGATCATGTTGCCCACCGCCGCGCCGAAGCCCTGGGCCGCCACCAGCCAGACCAGCGGCAGGTCGAGCCGGGCCGCCGTGGCGGCCTGGAAGTCCGTCAGCAGGATGTTCGACGCCGTCGCCGAGCCGGTGACGAAGGTGCCCAGGACGCCGCCCAGCGGCGCGATCCAGGGCCAGACCGGGCCGAGCCGGGCCGCCGCCGTCTCGGCCAGCAGGGCGATCATGTCGGCGTGCACCATCAGCCCGGCGAGGCTCAGCATCGCGACCAGCGCGATCGCCACGGGCGGCAGGCGGCGGGCGACGATGGCCGCCGCGCGGCCCAATTCCCCGGCGTCGCGTCCCTGGAGCGCGCCGCCGATCAGGAAGCCCGCCATCAGCAGCGTGCCCGGGTGGTAGAGCGGCTCGAAGGCGCCGTCGAAGCCGCCCGGCAGCGCCCAGCGCAGCTCGACCGCCCGCAGCGCCTCCTGCAGTGGCCCGACCAGCCGGGTCGCCAGGATCAGCACGAGCAAGACCAGATAGGGCAGCACCGCGCGCATCAGCGGGCCGAGGCCCCCGCCGCCGTCGCTCTCGGCTGCCGCCGACTCGGATCCGGCGGCCGACCGCGCGCGCATCCGGCGCAGGAGGACGACGAAGGCGACGCCGCCGGCCAGCGCGCCGCCCAGCGTCGGCAGCTCCGGCCCGACGAAGGCCGCGATGGCGAGGAAGGGCAGCAGGAAGCAAAGCGCCGCCAGCCCGGCCGGGACCCAGGGGAACCGGCGCCGCGCGCCGGTCTCCTCCCGCTCGGCGAGCCGCAGGGCGAAGACCAGCAGGATCCAGCCGAGCACGGCGTGCAGGAAGCCCGTCGCCCGTGATATGTCGAGGCCCGGCAGGCCGGTCGCGGCGATCTGGGGCAGCACCGGCGTGCCGATCGCACCGAACGACACCCCGGCGGCGTGGCCGACCAGGACGATCGCCAGGGCGTTGAGCGGCGTGAAGCCGATGCCGACCAGGATCGGCGCGGCGAGCGCGACCGGCGTGCCGAAGCCGGCGGCACCCTCCATGAACAGGCCGAAGAACCAGGCGACCAGCACGGCCAGCAGGCGGCGGTCGTCGCTCAGCCCGACCAGCCGGCCGCGCAGGGTCTCGAAGGCGCCGCCGACGAGCTGGAGCTGGTAGAGGCACAGGGCCGGGAAGATGATCCACAGGATCGTCGCGGCGGTGAACCCGGCCTCGATCAGTGCGCCGGCCGTCGCCCGCGCCGGGCCCAGCGCCGGCAGGGTCGCGGTGCCGTAGTCGAAGCCCAGGATCGCGACCGGGATCGTCACGGCCAGCCCGGCGAGCCCGGCCCGGGCGGCGGGCCAGCCGAGGCCGACCATCAGGGCGAGGATCAGCGCGATCGGCGCGAGCGCCAGCAGCGCGGCCATGGGGGCGGGCTCCGGGCCGGGGGAACGATCGGGCGCCGGCGCCACCGGGCCCGGCGCGCGAGCATGACGCGCCGGGCGGCCGCCTTCAAGCCGGCGCGCCCGCGCGGTCCGCCCGTGCCGGGCAGCCCCGGCGGTCTATTCGAACGCCACGCCCGAGCGCACGCCCATGCCGCGCAGGATCAGGGCCAGCGGGCACCAGCGGGTGAAGGCCGACTGCAGCATGTTGGCGCCGACGAAGGCGGTCAGCCACAGCCACAGCGGCGAGTGCAACTGGGACAGGACCAGGCTCGCCAGGATGACGCTCCCGGCGAAGGCGAGGACGATGCGGTCGATGGTCATGGCGGTCTCTTTCCGTTCAGGGGGAGCGGGAAGGGGCGGGCGGCGCCGACGGGGTCATTCCGCCGGTGCCGCCGGGGGCTCGGAGGGCGGCTTGTGCAGGATGCGGTCGCGCAGGCGGCTGATGCCCATGAGCTTGAGCACGTACTTCTCGTAGACCGGCTCGCTCACGCCGCGGCGGACCTTGCGCAGGAAGTACTTCTCGAACGCCACCTTGGCGAGATGGACCCAGCGCCCCTGGCTCGCCCAGTTGACGTTGCGCGGCGGGATCTGCGGCATGGCCACGAAGGCGACGCCCGAATCCCCGAAATCGGCCAGGCAGATCGCGCTCCAGGTCGCCTCGTGGCTCGGCGTCTCGCCGGCCACGCACTCCGCGATGTTGGCCGCCGTCGCGCTGACCATGGATTCGATCATGTAGCCGGTCTTCGGCACTCCGACGGGCACCGGCGTCTTCTCGTAGGGCGGGATCGCGATCCCGACCCCGATGGCGTAGATCTCCGGATAGCGGGCGTTGCGCTGGTGCTTGTCCACGGTGACGAAGCCGCGCGGGTTGGTCAGCCCCTCGATCACCGAGCCGTCCCCGGCGAACAGGCAGTCGACGCCCTTGAAGGCGGGCAGCATCATCGTGAACCGGCTGTCGAGTGAATGGCTGCGCTTGGCCGCGCCCTCGTCGTCGATTTCGGTGACTTGGACCGCGTCGGCCTCGAACCGGTCGACCTTGGCGTTGGTGATCCACTTTATCGTGCGGTCGCGAAAGGCGCTCTCCAGCAGCCCCTTCGTGTCGCCGACGCCGCCGAGGCCGAGATGGCCGATATAGGGCTCCGATGTCACGAAGGTCATCGGCACCTTGTCGCGGATCTTCCGCCGACGCAGGTCGGTATCCATGATCATGGCGAACTCGTAGGCCGGGCCGAAGCAGCTCGCGCCCTGCACCGCGCCGACCACGATCGGCCCGGGATCGGCGCAGAACGCCTCCCAGGCCGCGCTCGCCGCGACCGCGTGGTCGACATGGCAGACCGACCGGGTGCCGCCGACGCCGCCGTTCGCCACGGGGCCGAAGCCCTCGATCTCGTCGAAGGCCAGCTTCGGGCCCGTGGCGATGACCAGGTAGTCGTAGTCGAGGCTCGACCCGTCGCCGAGGTCGATCCGACGTTCCTCCGGGTGCAGCCGCGTCGCGCCGGCGGCGGTGAAGCCGATCCCCTTGCGCGCGAACATCGGCGCCAGCGGCACGGTGATGTCCTCCGCCGTGCGCCAGCCGACGGCGACCCACGGGTTGGAGGGCACGAACTGGAAGGTGTCGCGGTCGCTGACGACCGTGATCGCGTGGGCGCTTGCCAGCGTCTCGCGCAGCTCCAGGGCCATCGGAATGCCGCCGAGACCGGCCCCCAGGACGACGATGCGGGACATGGCGTTTCTCCTCCTAAGGCCGGCCGGTCACGATGACCGGCTCGGGGGCGGGGTCGGGCGCGGCGGCTCCTCGTTGTCGGGCAGCGCGCAGAATCGGGCCTCGAGCAAGTCGATGAGCAGGCGGACATCCGGGCTCGACAGGGCGTAGAACACCGACTGGGATCGCCGCCGCGCCGTCACCAGCCCCTCCGCCCGCAGCCGGGCGAGGTGCTGGGACAGGGCCGACTGGCTCAACCCCAGCTCGCGGCCCAGCTCGCCGACCGACCGCTCGCCCTGGCTCAACCGGCACAGGACCAGGAGGCGGTTCGGATTGCTCATCGCCTTGAGGAGCCGTGCGGCCTCGCCCGCATTGCGCTCCATGGCCTCTATATTCATGCTTGCTAATTTAGTGAAGTGTAATACATTGAGCAAGTGAATTCGAAGCCCCTAAGGGCAAGCGTCTTCCTGGTCCCGATGCGTGGGGGGTGCCTACGCTCGGGGCCGGGGATCCGACAGCCGAAAGCCGCCGCCATGCGCCGTCTCGTCCGCCTCGCAACCGTTCTGGGTCTCGTCGTGTCGGGCGCGAGCCCCGCCGCCGCCCAGTCCTTCGAGGTCGCGCTCCGCCCGGTGGAGGACCTCAAGGCCGTCTTCGCGACGGTGGAGAGCGTGGACACCGTCACGGCCCGCGCGCGGATCGGCGGAACGATCGACGGAATCGCCATCGACGAGGGCGACGCGGTGGCGGCGGGCGCCCTGCTCGGCACCGTGCGCGACGAGAGCCTGGTCCAGACGCTGGCCGCGCTCGACGCCCGGGTGGCCGCGCTGGAAAGCCAGCTCGACCAGGCGCGCACCGATCTGGAGCGCGCCGAGCGCCTGCGCGCCACCGGCACGGTTCCGCAGGCGAGCCTCGACGACGCGCGCACGGCGGTGAACGTGGTGACCTCCCAGCTCGCTGCCGCCCGGGCGGAGCGCGAGGCGACGGCCGAGCGCATCGGCCAGGGCGAGATCCGCGCGCCGGAGGCGGGCCGCGTGCTCGACGTCCAAGCGGTCGACGGCACGGTCCTGCTGCCGGGCGAGCCGCTGGCGACTATCGCTGCGGAGCGCTACGTCCTGCGCCTCTACCTGCCCGAGCGTCATGCCCGCTTCATCGCCGAGGGCGATCCGGTGCTGGTCGGCAGCGGACCCATGGCTCCGGAGGAGCTTGACGGCCTGCGCGAAGGGCGCGTCAGCCAGGTCTATCCGCGCCTCGACCGGGGTCGGGTGGTGGCCGACGCCGACGTGCCGGGGCTGGGCGACTTCTTCGTCGGCGAGCGTATCCGCGTTCATGTCGCCGCGGGCACCCGCGAGGCCGTGGTCATTCCGCGAGCCTATGTTTTCTCCCGCTTCGGGCTCGACTACGCGCGCCTGGAGGACGGCCGCGAAGTTGTCGTGCGCACGGGCCTGCCGGTGTCGGTCGACGGCATCGAGAAGCCGGTCGAGATCCTGTCCGGCCTGCGCGCGGGCGACGTGATCGTCCCGCCCTCCCCCGACGCCTGAGGCGGCCCTCCCCATGAAGCTCGGCCTGTCCGGCGCGCTGACCCGCGCCTTCATCACCTCGCCGCTGACGCCGCTCCTGCTGCTCGCCGCCATCGTGGTCGGCGTGGTCGCGCTGAACTCGCTGGCGCGCGAGGAGGAGCCGCAGATCAGCGTGCCCATGGTCGACGTCCATGTCCGCGCCGACGGCCTGCGCGCCGAGGACGCGGTGGAGCTCGTCACCGAGCCGCTGGAGGACATCCTCAAGGGCATCGACGCGGTCGAGCACGTCTATTCCGAGACGCGCGACGACGGTGTCGTCGCCACCGCCCGCTTCGAGGTCGGCACCGATGCCGACGACGCGATCCTGCGGGTGCACGAGAAGATCCGCGCCAACATGGACCGGATCCCGCTCGGCATTCCCGAGCCGCTGATCGTCGGGCGCGGCATCAACGACGTGGCGATCCTGACCCTGACGCTGACGCCGGATCCCTCGGTCGCCGAGCGCTGGTCGGACGACGCGCTCGACAACGTGGCCGAGGAGCTGCTCCTGGAGCTGCGCAAGGTCGAGAATGTCGGCCTGACCTATCGGGTCGGCGGCCGGCCGGACCAGATCCGGGTCGAGCCGGATCCCGAGCGCCTGTCGCTCGAGGGCATCACGCTCGAGCAACTCGTGGAGAAGATCGAGAACGCCAACCGCTCCTTCCGGATCGGCCGGATGCGCGAGGCCGGCGACAGCCTGGAGGTCGTCGCCGGGCAGACGCTCCAAGGCGTGCCGGATATCGGCCTGCTGCTGCTGACCGCCAGCGACGGCCGGCCGGTCTATGTCCGCGACGTCGCCGAGGTGGTGGTCGGCGCGGCGCCGAGCGAGGCCCGCGCCTGGCACCTGCGCCCGGCGGGGGCCGACGGGCCGCTGGGCACGGGCGAGGAGGTCGCCGGCGGCTTCGAGGCGACGCCCGCGGTCACCATCGCCATCGCCAAGCGCGCCGGCGCCAACGCGGTGACGATCGCCGAGTCCGTGCTGGAGCGCCTGCACCTGGTCGAGGACCGGCTGCTGCCGCCGGGCATCGACGTTGTCGTGACCCGCGACTACGGCGAGACGGCGCTGGAGAAGTCCGACGAGCTGCTGTTCCACCTGGCGCTCGCCACGGTCTCCATCGTCGCGCTGATCACGGTCATGATCGGCTGGCGGGAAGGCGCGGTCGTCGCCGTGGTCATCCCGACGACGATCCTGCTGACGCTGTTCGCGAGCTGGATGCTCGGCTACACGATCAACCGGGTCAGCCTGTTCGCCCTGATCTTCTCCATCGGCATCCTGGTCGACGACGCCATCGTGGTGGTCGAGAACATCGACCGCCACTGGCAGATGCGCGACGGCCGGTCCAAGGTCCGCGCGGCGATCGAGGGCGTGGCGGAGGTCGGCAACCCCACCATCGTCGCCACCCTGACGGTCATCGCGGCGCTGCTGCCGATGATGTTCGTCTCGGGCCTGATGGGCCCGTATATGAGCCCGATCCCGGCCAACGCCTCGGCGGCGATGGTGTTCAGCTTCTTCGTCGCCGTCACGGTGACGCCCTGGCTGATGCTGCGGCTGAGCGGCGGGCGCAAGCACGGTGCGGACCCGGAGGCCGAGCCGGGGGAGGAGGGGGCGGACGCCGGCTCCGGCTCCGGCCATGGCGAGGCCGGCGGCGGGCGGATCGGTCGGCTCTATACCGCCGTCGCCCGGCCGCTGCTGCGCGGGCGGGCGCGCTCGGCCGCGTTCCTCGCGCTCGTGGCGGTGGCGACGCTCGCCTCGATGGTCCTGTTCGCGACGCGCGACGTGACGGTCAAGCTGCTGCCTTTCGACAACAAGTCCGAGCTGCAGGTCGTCGCCGACCTGCCCGAGGGCGCGGCGGTGGAGGAGACCGAGCGTGTGCTCTTCGCCGCGGCCGACCGCCTCGCCGAGGTGCCGGAGGTGATCGGAATGCAGGCCTATGCCGGCACGGCGGCGCCGTTCAACTTCAACGGCCTGGTGCGCCACTCCTACCTGCGCGCCAATCCGGAGCAGGGCGACCTCGCCGTCATGCTGGCGCCCAAGGGCGAGCGCGACCGGGCGAGCCACGCCATAGCGCTCGACATCCGCGACCGCCTGGCCGACCTGCCCGCGCCCGAGGGCACGGTCGTCAGGGTGGTCGAGGTGCCGCCGGGCCCGCCGGTGCTGGCGACGCTGCTGGCGGAGATCTACGGCCCCGACGCCGAGACCCGGCGCGCCGCGGCGGCGGAGGTGCGCGCTGCCTTCGAGGCGGTGGACTTCGTCGTCGATGTCGACGACAGCCTGGGGCAGCCGGCGGACCGGCTGCGCTTCGCCATCGACCAGGAAAACCTGGAATATCACGGCGTCGAGCAGGAGGCGGTCTACGACACCCTGGCGGCCATCCTGGGCGAGGTGCCGGTCGGCTACTCCCATCGCGGCGCGGGCAAGGACCCGATCGCCATCGTCATCCGCCTGCCGGCCGAGGCGCTGTTCCCGTCGGAGCGCCTGCTCGCCACGCCGGTGCCGGGCGCGCGCGGCATCGTGGAGTTGGGCGACGTGGTGAGGGTGACGCGCGAGCCCGCGTCCTTCCCGCGCTTCCGCCACAACGGGCGCGACGCGGTGATGGTGATGGGCGAGCTCGCCGGCGCCTACGAGGCGCCGATCTACGGCATGCTCGCCGTCGCCGACCGGCTGGAACAGGCGGGCAGCGACATCGCCATCAAGCTGCACGGCCAGCCGGCCGACGAGTCCGTGCCCACGTTGCTGTGGGACGGGGAGTGGGAGATCACCTGGGTGACCTTCCGCGACATGGGCGCGGCCTTCATGGTGGCGCTGCTGGGGATCTATCTGCTGGTGGTCGCCCAGTTCGGGAGTTTCAAGCTGCCGCTGGTGATCCTGGTGCCGGTGCCGCTGACGCTCATCGGCATCCTGATCGGCCACTGGCTCTTCGGCGCGGCGTTCACCGCGACCTCGATGATCGGCTTCATCGCGCTGGCCGGCATCATCGTGCGCAACTCGATCCTGCTGGTCGACTTCATCCGCAACCGCTGGGACGGCACGACGTCGCTGCGCGACGTTCTGCTGGAGGCCGGCGCCATCCGCTTCAAGCCGATCCTGCTGACCGCGCTCGCCGCCATGATCGGCGCCGCCTTCATCCTGGCCGACCCGATCTTCCAGGGCCTCGCCATCAGCCTGCTGTTCGGCCTGGCGAGCTCGACGGCGCTCACCGTGCTGGTGATCCCGGCGATCTACGTCCTGCTGCGCGACGACGGCAAGGGGATGGGGGCGGGGTGAGGCGCGACAGGCTCCGGTAGGTCGCCCGCCGCAGCGCTGTGCGCGCCGGTGCCGCCTCACACGGCCCCGCCGCCGTGCACGAACTTCGGGCAGTCGTTTGCTGATACGGAGCGGCGTGCCGAACCCGTGTCAAGCGGCACCGATTTTCAGCTACGGCGATCCGCCGGAATCCCTATCGAATACCTTGCCCTGCCGCTTGGCGCGCTGGCGCAAGAATATTCTCGTCCGTAGGCGTTCGAATAGGATCTTCGAAAGCCACCTCGCACGGCCCTGTGGGCGCGGGCGACCCATGGCCTCTGTCAGGACGATCGGCGCGCGGCTGCAATCTTGGCGTGGAGCGCTTGCCCTCGCGCCTGGACAGCGGCTCTGGCCGCATCCTTACCGGCCCTTAGCTGCTGCCTCATCGAGGCGATCTCGGAGGGCGTATAGGAGCGATGTTCCCGACTCCACGCCGGATCGCCGCTGCTCTTCACCCCAGTCGACGAGGGTCCGTGCTTCCGCTTCGGTGAGGTGCTCGAGGTCATGGCCGATCTTGCGCGCCCAGAGAGCCCGCATCCCTTCAGAGTAGAGTGATAGCAACACATCGAGAGTCGCCCTGGCAACGGGGAACTCGAAAGGTCGCCCACTCGAATGCGCTAGTGCGGATACCGCAATGACGCGGCCACCGGATCGAACGATATGGGATCTCAGGGCCGCCAGTGTTCCACCAGTCGTGACGACATCGTCCAACAGGATGTAGGGCCGATCCCGATCGACGCCACCGTCGAAGGAAGGCTGACAAAGGAACCTTAACCATCGATTAAGCTTTGTGCGACCTACGCGTTCAGATTGTATCAATTCGCGGTCTTCGTCGATACCTAGCTGCTCCGCCAGGATAGCGCTGAACGCGAACGGAATGGCATTTGCCGGCAGTGGCTGGACAGGCGTTTCCCCGTCGATGGCGTCATCGTCGTCGAAACCGGGGTGTGGAAACGCCAGAAGTGGCGTCCGATCGGCTTCGATCACCAAATCCGCCATCCTGTCCAGCACATCCTCGGAGATCAGTGGCTCAATGAGGTCAATCGCTGAATCCAGGTTGAATTTCTTCTTTGCCTGATCGTAAAGGTTTTGACGTTCCTTCTTTTGATTCACGGATAAGCCGGAATGCGTGCCCTTCAATTGATCGAGTCGAGCATTCACTAGGATCTGCGGCTCTTGCAAGCCTGCCCATGCTGCCCGAGGGTGCTTCACCACCACATGACCGTTCACCCACCTCATCGGAGAGTGGGTAGCGTCTTGAAGCCAGGATTTCTAGTGCGTTGGATCGTAGACTTGTAACTTTTAGGCGATTTCCGTTGCGCTCAAAGATAACGCGCGGCGGTTCGACCAAACAGTTCGCCCGACGGCATGACAGTGGTCGAGCTGAAGCACGTCGCTCGGCGCCGCGGCTGTCACGACTGCTCTCGCCCGGCCGACCTACGGCGTCACGAAGGACGACGGCTCGCGCGGGACCGGGCTCGGCTTGGTCGCCTCGTTGCGGCGCTTCACGGCGTCGTAGAGGACGGGGAAGGTCGGGCGCTCGATGTACTGGCCGGCCCCCTGCTCGACGTCGAGCTGGCCGTTCTCGTAGACCACCTTGCCCTGGCTGATCGTCACCGCGTTGTTGCCGGTGACCTCGAGGCCTTCGAAGACGTTGAAGTCCACGTTCATGTGGTGGGTCTCCGCGCTGATCGTGCGCGTCGCCTGCGGATCCCAGACCGAGATGGCGGCGTCCGAGCCGACGGCGATGCGGCCGCGGCGCGGGTAGATGTTGAAGATCTGGGCGCAGTTGGCCGAGGTGACGGCGACGAATTCCTGCGGCGTCAGTCGGCCCTTGCGCACGCCCTCCGACCACAGCACCGACATCCGGTCCTCGATCCCCGCCGTGCCGTTGGGGATCTTGGTGAAGTCGTCCTGACCCATCGCCTTCTGGTCCATGCAGAAGCAGCAATGGTCCGTCGCCGTGGTCTGGGCCGAGCCGCTGGACAGCCCCGCCCAGAGCGCGTCCTGGTGGTCCTTGGGGCGGAACGGCGGGCTCATCACGTGGCCGGCGGCCTGCTTCCAGTCCGGGCTGCGATAGACCGAGTCGTCGACCAGCAGGTGCTGGGCCAGCACCTCGCCATAGACCCGCTGGCCGTTGGCGCGCGCCCGGGCGATGGCGTCGAGCGCGTCCTTGCACGAGACATGGACGATGTAGAGCGGCGAGCCGGTCATGCCGGCGATGGCGATGGCACGGTTGGCCGCCTCGCCCTCGACCGAGGCCGGGCGGGACAGGGCGTGGCCCTCCGGCCCGGTGATGCCGGCCTCCAGCAGGGCCTTCTGCATCAGGTAGACGACCTCGCCGTTCTCCGCGTGGACGGTCGGCACCGCGCCCAGCTCCAGGCAGCGGCGGAACGACTTCATCAGCACGTCGTCCTCGACCATGATGGCGTTCTTGTACGCCATGAAGTGCTTGAAGCTGTTGACCCCGTGGTCGCGGGCCAGCACGCCCATTTCGTTCTCGACCGAGTCGTCCCACCAGGTCACGGCGACGTGGAAGCTGTAGTCGCCGCAGGCCTTGCCCGCCTTCTGCTGCCACTGCTGGTAGGCGTCGATCAGGCTCTGCTGCGGCTGGGGCACGACGAAGTCGATGATCAGCGTGTTGCCGCCGGCCATGCCCGCCGCGGTGCCGGTGAAGAAGTCCTCCGACGCCACAGTGCCCATGAAGGGCAGCTCCATGTGGGTGTGCGGGTCGATGCCGCCGGGCATGACATAGGCGCCGCCGGCGTCGACCACCTTGGCGCCCGAGGGGACGTCCAGGGTCTCGCCGATCGCCTTGATCACGCCGTCCTCGCAATAGACGTCGGCGCGGAAGCTGTGATCGTGGTTGACGACGGTGCCGCCCCGGATAAGCGTCGACATCGCTTCTCGCCCCCTGTTCGTCTCGTTTTCTGCCGCCGGACCGCCGGCGGTCCTGACCGATCGGTCAAGCCTAGCGCGGCCGCGTGGGGGGCCGCAATATCGCGGCGGCGTCGCGATACGGGTCGCAGGCGCGCGGATATGCCGGTCCCGCGGGCGCGGCCGTTTCCCCATGCCGTCATCCCGGCCGGAGCGAAGCGGAGAGCCGGGATCTCGGTGGCCCCGGCGCCCGGGATCCTGCGGATCGGGAAGCATGGATCCCGGGTCGCAAGGCTCGCCACCCACGGTCCTTCGGCCCGTGGGCTCGCCTACCGCCCGGGATGACGGGATTTTCCGCGCGGTCGGTAGGTCGGTCGAGCGAAGCGAGCCCGACGAGCGGCCATGCCGCCCGCGTTCGGCGGCGATCGCTCAGACGTACTTGACGGAGACGATCTCGTAGCTCTTGGAGCCGTTGGGCGTCGTCACCTCGACGGAATCGCCGACCTGCTTGCCGATCAGGGAGCGGGCGATCGGCGCGGTGATCGACAGGCGGCCTTCCTTCACGTCGGATTCGTCCTGGCCGACGATCTGGTAGGTCGTCTCCTCGTCGGTGTCCTCGTCGGCCAGCGTGACCGTCGCGCCGAACTTCACGGACTCGCCGGACAGCTTGGAGACGTCGATCACCTCGGCGCGCGAGATCTTGTCCTCCAGCTCCATCACACGGCCCTCGATGAAGCTCTGGCGCTCCCGCGCGGCGTGGTACTCCGCGTTCTCGGACAGGTCGCCATGCTCGCGCGCCTCGGCGATCGCCTTGATCACCTCGGGTCGCGCGACGGACTTCAGATGCTTGAGCTCTTCCTGCAACCGCTGGAAGCCGGAAGCGGTCATCGGCACCTTTTCCATGACACCCCTGCCTTCGAAATCCCCGATACCCGGCCGGCCCGTTCCCGCAGTCCCGCCCCTCGTCCGGCGGAAAACGCGACAAGACGGCCACCGTCCGGTCCGTCCTTTCCGGACCGGGATCCTTCCGCGACGCCCCGCCGACGACGGCCGCCACAGCGGCATCCTCGCGTCGAAACGGCGTCTTGTCGATGGAGCGGAAACGGTGGGCCTAGGCCGACCCTCCCAAATACGACTGGAGCGGGGCCACATCGAGCCGACCCAGGCGCAAGGCGGCGATCGCCGCGACCGCGGCCCGGGCCCCCGCCATGGTCGTGAAGTACGGAATGTTATTGACCAGCGCGGTACGGCGCAAGGAGAAGCTGTCGCGGATCGCCTGGGCGCCCTCGGTGGTGTTGACCACCATCTGGACATGCCCGTCGATCATGGCGTCGACGATGTGGGGCTGGCCCTCCATCACCTTGTTGACCACCGTGACGGCGATGCCGTCGGCCTCGAGCCGCCGGGCCGTGCCGCGCGAGGCGAGGATCTCGAAGCCGAGCCCGGCGAGCTTCGCGGCCACGGCGACCGCGGCCTCCTTGTCGGCGTTGCGCACGGAGACGAAGACCCTGCCCGACGCCGGCAGCTCGACGCCGGCGCCGAGCTGGGCCTTGGCGAAGGCCCGGCCGAAGTCGCTGTCGAGGCCCATGACCTCGCCCGTCGACTTCATCTCGGGCCCGAGCAGCGTGTCGACGCCGGGAAAGCGGTTGAACGGGAAGACCGCCTCCTTGACCGCCGTGTGCGATGGCAGGGCGGTGGTCAGCGGGAAGTCGGCCAGCGGCTCGCCCGCCATCAGGCGGGCGGCGATCTTGGCGATCGGCGTGCCGGTCGCCTTGGCGACGAAGGGCACGGTCCGGCTGGCGCGCGGATTGACCTCGATGATGTAGACCTCGAACCCGCCGGCGGTGTCCCGGGTGACGGCGAACTGGACGTTCATCAGCCCGACCACGCCCAGCTCCAGCGCCAGCAGGCGGGTCTGGCGCTCGATCTCCTGGATCGCCTCGCGGCCCAGCGAGTGGGGCGGCAGGGCGCAGGCGCTGTCGCCGGAATGGATCCCGGCCTCCTCGATATGCTCCATGATCCCGGCGACATGCACCGCCGCGCCGTCGCAGACCGCGTCGACGTCGACCTCGATTGCGTCGCGGAGATAGCGGTCGATCAGCACCGGGTTGCGGCCCGAGACCTTGACCGCGCTGGCGATGTAGCGGCGCAGCCCCTCGCCGTCATGGACGATCTCCATCGCCCGGCCGCCGAGCACGTAGGACGGGCGCAGCAGTACCGGATAGCCGATGCGCGCGGCGACCGCCTCGGCCTCCTCCAGCGAGCGGGCCAGCCCGTTGGCCGGCTGCTCGAGCCCGAGCGCCCGGAGCAGGTCGGCAAAGCGCTCCCGGTCCTCGGCCCGGTCGATGGCGTCGGGCGAGGTGCCCAGGATCGGGATGCCCGCCGCCTCCAGGTCGCGGGCGAGCTTGAGCGGCGTCTGCCCGCCGAACTGCACGATCACGCCCAGCACCCGGCCTCGGCGTTGCTCGACACGGATCGCCTCGATCACGTCCTCGGCGGTCAGCGGCTCGAAATACAGCCGGTCGGAGGTGTCGTAGTCGGTCGACACCGTCTCCGGGTTGCAGTTGACCATGACGGTCTCGTACCCGGCCGCGGCCAGGGAATAGGCCGCGTGGACGCAGCAATAGTCGAACTCGATGCCCTGGCCGATCCGGTTGGGCCCGCCGCCCAGGATGATCACCTTGTCCCGGTCGCTGGGATCGGCCTCGCAATCCGTGCCCAGCGCCGCCTCGGCGTCGGTGCCGTCTAGCGCGTCGAGCCCGAGCCCGATCTCGTAGGTCGAGTACATGTAGGGCGTGCGGCTCTCGAACTCCGCCGCGCAGGTATCGATGCGCTTGAACACCGGACGCACGCCGGCGGCGCGCCGCGCCTCGGAGGCCGCGGCCTCCTCGACGCCGGCGAGCCGGGCGAGGCGGGCGTCGGAGAAGCCCTGGCGCTTGAGCGCCGCCCAGCCGGCGCGGTCGTCCGGCAGCCCGGCCGCCGCGACCCGGGCCTCGGCGGCGACGACCGACGCGATGCGCTCCAGGAACCAGCGATCGATCTTCGTCGCGGCGTGGATCTCCTCCACCCCGAGCCCGTGTCGCATCGCCTGGGCGCAGACCAGCAGCCGGTCATGGGTCGGGCGGGTCAGGGCGGCGCGGATCGTGTCCGGGTCGACGCCGTCCTCCATCCCCGGGATCGCCACCTCGTCGAAGCCGGTCAGGCCCGTCTCCATCGAGCGCAGGGCCTTCTGCACGCTCTCCTCGAAGCAGCGTCCGATCGCCATCGCCTCGCCGACCGATTTCATCGAGGTGGTCAGCAGCGGATCGGCGCCGGGGAACTTCTCGAAGGTGAAGCGCGGCATCTTGGTGACGACGTAGTCGATCGTCGGCTCGAAGGAGGCCGGCGTCACCCTGGTGATGTCGTTGTCGAGCTCGTCGAGCGTGTAGCCGACGGCGAGCTTGGCCGCGATCTTGGCGATCGGGAAGCCGGTCGCCTTCGACGCCAGCGCCGAGGAGCGCGAGACCCGGGGGTTCATCTCGATGACGACCATGCGCCCGCTGTCGGGATCGACGGCGAACTGCACGTTCGAGCCGCCGGTGTCGACGCCGATCTCCCGCAGCACGGCGAGCGAGGCGTCGCGCATGCGCTGGTATTCCTTGTCGGTCAGCGTCAGTGCCGGGGCCACGGTGATCGAGTCGCCGGTATGGATGCCCATCGGATCGATGTTCTCGATCGAGCAGACGATGATGCAGTTGTCCGCGTGGTCGCGGACCACCTCCATCTCGAACTCCTTCCAGCCGAGCACCGACTCCTCGATCAGGATCTCGTGCACCGGGCTGGCGCGCAGGCCGAGGCGGACGATCTCCTCGAATTCCGCGCGGTTGTAGGCGACACCGCCGCCCGTGCCCGCCAGCGTGTAGCTCGGCCGGATGATCGCCGGCAGGCCCACCGTTTCGAGCGCCTCCATCGCCTCCTCGTAGGAGTGGACGAGGCGCGAGGCCGGGCTGTCCAGGCCGATCGCGTCCATCGCCCGGCGGAAGAGCTGGCGATCCTCCGCCTTGGCGATGACGTCGAGATCCGCGCCGATCAGCGCGATGTCCAGGCGCTCCAGCGTGCCGTCCCGGCCCAGCGCCATGGCGGTGTTGAGTGCCGTCTGGCCGCCCATCGTGGGGAGCAGCGCGTCGGGCTTCTCTGCCTCCAGAATGCGGGCGACGACCTCCGGCGTGATCGGCTCGATATAGGTCGCGTCGGCCAGCTCCGGATCGGTCATGATCGTGGCCGGGTTGGAGTTGATCAGGACGACGCGGTAGCCCTCCTCCTTCAACGCCTTGACGGCCTGGGCGCCGGAGTAGTCGAACTCGCAGGCTTGGCCGATGACGATCGGTCCCGCGCCGATGATGGCGATGGAGGTGAGGTCGGTTCGCTTTGGCATGGGTTCCCGCTGATCGGGGGTCGACGGCGGCGCCGTTTATAGAGCCTGCGTTCGCCCGGTGAAAGGCCCGCGACGACCCCGCCGCTTGCCCGGGTCGGCGGGGCCGGGCAGGATCGCCCGGCGTCGCGTGCCGGCTTCCCCCGCCCCCGCCGATCGAGAGACCCGATGATGCCCTCCGGTGACCGGACCACCCCGGCCTTCGCCACGGCGCTCGGCTATTGGCTGCGCCTGGGCCTGACGAGCTTCGGCGGGCCCGCCGGGCAGATCGCGATGATGCAGAGCGAGCTGGTCGACCGCCGCGGCTGGATCGACCAACGGCGGTTCCTCGAGGCGCTGAATTTCTGCATGCTCCTGCCCGGCCCGGAGGCGCAGCAGCTCGCCACCTTCGTCGGCTGGCGGCTCCACGGCATTCGGGGCGGCCTGGCCGCCGGGCTGCTCTTCGTCCTGCCGGGGGCCGTCGTGCTGATGGCCCTGTCCTGGATCGCCGCCGCCCATGGCGATGTCGCGGCCGTCTCGGCGGTCTTCCAGGGGGTCACGCCCGTGGTCGTGGCGATCATCGCGGCGGCGCTCTGGCGCATCGCCCGGCGCACGCTGACCGGCTGGGCGCCGATCGCCCTGGCGGTGGCCGCCTTTCTCGGCCTCGCGGTGGCCGGCGTGCCGTTCCCGGCGATCGTTCTGGGCGCCGGCGTGATCGGCTGGATCGGTGGGCGGGTGCGCCCGGCCCTGTTCGGCCGGGTGCCCGAGGGCGAGGCGCCGCCGCCCGACCCGGCCGGCCGCGCGCTGGCCCGGCTGCTCCGCCTCGTGGCGATCTGCGCCGTCCTGTGGGCCGTGCCGGTCGGGCTCGTCGTCGCCCTCCTGGGGTCCGAGCCCTGGGCGGACATCGCGACCCTGTTCACCAAGGCGGCCTTCGTGACCTTCGGCGGCGCCTACGCCGTTCTGCCCTACATCGCCGAGGCGGCGACCGGCACCTATGGCTGGCTTTCGCCCGAGGACATGATCCGCGGCCTGGCCCTGGCCGAGACCACGCCCGGGCCGCTGATCCTGGTTACCCAGTTCGTCGGTTTCTTCGCCGGCTGGTCGGCGCCGGGCGGCTGGCCGCCGGCGCTGGCCGGGACCGTCGCCGCGCTCTTGACGCTCTACGTGACCTTCCTGCCCTGCTTCCTGTTCATCTTCGCCGGCGCGCCCTACGTGGAGCGGCTGTCCCACGACCGGCGCGCGGCCTCGGCGCTGGGCGCCATCACGGCGGCCGTCGTGGGCGTGATCCTCAACCTGGGCGTCTTCCTGGCCGGCGCGGCGTTCTGGCCGGGGGCCGGAGCGGGCGCGGCCCTGACGGCGATGCCCGATCCGTTCGCCGTGGCGGTCGCGGTCGTCGCGCTCGCCGCCATGCTGCGCTTCGGCGTCGCGGTGCCCTGGATGGTCCTCGCCGGCGCGGCCACCGGCCTGGCGAGGGCGGCGGCGACCGGCGGGCTGTGAGGACAGGGGCCGCCGGAAGCGGCCTTCCGGGGAGAGGCTACCCGCGGCGCGCCTACTCCGTCTCCGGTTCCGGCGCTTCGGCGTCGATCGGCACGCCGGGCAGGTGCTTGGAGGTGCGGATCGCGAGGGCCGACTTGACGTGGCTGACGCTGGGCGCCGCGGTGAGCTGGGTGGTCAGGAAGCGCTGGTAGGCGTCCCAGTCCTCCGCCACCACCTTGAGCAGGAAATCCGTCTCGCCGGCGAGCATGTAGCATTCCCGCACCAGCGGCCATGACTGGACCAGCTCCTCGAACTTGCGCAGATCGGATTCCGCTTGGCTCGACAGGCCGACCTGGGCGAAGACGGTGACGCCAAAGCCGAGCGCCTCGGGGTTGATGTCCGCGTGATAGCCGCGGATAAATCCGGAATCCTCCAGCGCGCGAACCCGCCTGAGGCAGGGCGGCGCCGAGATGCCGGCGCGCTTGGCGAGATCCACGTTCGTCATCCGACCGTCATCCTGGAGATCGCGAAGGATCCGGCGGTCGATTCGATCCAGCTTGACACGACGCATGGGAAGCCTCGAAGGCGGAGCACGGAATTTGGGCAAAAATATTACTTTGCCCGCCCGGTCACGCAAGGGGGTTCGAACGGTTGGCGTAAATCTTTCGACGTTGCACCACCGCGGGCGGGACCGTCATCTTCGACCCATGGAGACGCCCCGGTGGTGAAGGCATCCGCATGGGACAACCGGGGACATGCCGCAAGGAGAGGGGGCCGGTCAAGGTCGTGAAAGCTGTTTCCACATGGATCGTCACCGACGGCAAGGCGGGAATGGAGAGCCAGTGCCGCGGCCTGGCCCGTGCGCTCGGCCAGGATCCGGTCGTCAAGCGGGTGACGCTGCGCCCGCTCTGGCGGCTGGTCTCGCCCTATCTCCGCTTCGCCCTGTCGCGGGCGGCCGGCCCGCCGGGCGATCCGATCGCGCCGCCCTGGCCCGATCTGGTCATCGCCACCGGGCGGCAGTCCGTCGCCCCGGCGCTCGCCGTCAAGCGCGCGACGCGAGGGCGCGCCGTGCTCGTCCAGATCCAGAACCCGCACATCGCGCCGGGACACTTCGATCTCGTCGTGACGCCGCGGCACGACGCGCTCGACGGTCCCAACGTACTGACCACGCTGGGCGCGCTGCACGGCGTCTCGCCCGAGCGCCTGGCCGAGGCGGCGGCGCGCCACGGCGAGCGCCTGGCCGCCCTGCCGCGGCCACGGGTGGCGGTGCTGCTCGGCGGCACCAACCGCAGCTACCGGCTGAGCGCCCCGGTCATGGGCGACTTCGCCGAGGCGCTGTCGGACATGGCGCGGCGCGAGGGGGCGGGGCTGATGATCACGCCGTCGCGCCGCACGGGTGGCGACAACATGGCGATCCTGCGCGCCCGCCTCGAGGGCCTGCCGGCGGAGATCTGGGACGGCGAGGGGGAGAACCCCTATTTCGCCTATCTCGCGCTCGCCGACCACGTGATCGTGACCTGCGACAGCGTGAACATGGTCTCCGAAGCCGCGGCGACCGGCCGGCCGGTGCATGTCGTCGGTCTGGAGGGCGGCAACCCGAAATTCGAGCGCTTTCACGCCGCCATGCGCGAGGCGGGGATCGCCCGGCCGTTCGACGGCGGGCTGCCGACCTGGTCCTACACCCCGCCCGACGACATGGCGCGGGCGGTCGCGGCCGTCGAGCGGCTGTTCGCGGCGCGCGGCCGGGCCGCGGCCTGAGCCGGCGCCCCAGCCGCCGCGATCGGGCACGCCGCGATCGGGGCCGCCGCGATCGGGGCCGTCCCGGTTGCGGCGCGGGTCCGGAAGGCGTACATGCGGGCGTGTCGGCGCGTCCGCCGCCGAAGGACGGCGGCCGGCCGGCCTCGCGCTCCGCGAAGCTCCGGGAAAGGTGCCCATGACCGCCTCCATGACCCTGTCGGCCGACAGCCGCGACGCGACCGGCGCCGCGCCGGACCGGATCCTCGACCTCTACCGGCTGCGCGACGCCGTCGTCGACGACAATCCCTTTCCCCACGTGATCGTTCCCGGTTTCGTGCGCGCCGAGGCGCTGCACGGCATCCATGAGGACTTTCCCGGCTTCTCGGAGGGCGGCAGCTTCCCGGTGACGTCGCTGGACTACGGGCCACGCTTCGCCTCGCTGGTCGCCGCGCTGCGCTCGCCGGCGCTCGCCGCCGTCGTGGCCGACAAGCTCGCCATCGACCTGGCGGGCCGGCCGACGACGATCACCGTGCGCGCGACGACGCGGGAGAAGGACGGCCGCATCCATACCGACAGCAAGACCAAGCTGGTCACCGCGCTGGTCTACATGAACGCCGAGTGGGAGTCGGGCGGCGGCCGGCTGCGCCTGCTCCGCGGGCCCGACGACCTGGAGGACTATGTCGCCGAGGTGCCGCCCGAGGCGGGCACGCTGCTGATGTTCCTCAACGGGCCGACCGCCTGGCACGGCCACAAGCCTCATGTCGGGCCGCGCCGCACGGTTCAGCTCAACTGGGTGACGGACGCTGGCACGGCCGCGCGGGAGGAGGCGCGCCACGGCCTCTCCGCGCGGATCAAGCGGCTGTTGTCCCGCGCCTGACGCCGCCGCGCCCCCGCCCGGCCGGCGCGACCCTTCCCCGGGCGGGGCGGCGGGCGCTATAACCGCCGCACGATCCGGCGTCGCGCCCGCCCCGTCGCCCCCCCTCTTCCCGATAAAGGCGAGGCTCCGAGTCCGAGACGATGGCGCTCGATATCCAGACTTTCTCGAATACCGCCGGCGGCAGCGCCCTGTTCAAGGCGCTGGGGCATCCCCTGGCGGTCGCCCCGGCCCACGACCTGATCGCCCGGCTGGCGGCGGCGGGCCCGATCGCGGTCTACGACCCGGCCGGCCAGCTCGCCACCTTCGCGGCGCTCTACGACCTCTCGGGCCTCGACATCTCCGGGGTCTTCGTCCAGGACGTGGAGGAGATCGGCGACCGCCGGCTGGGCCAGGCCACCCGGCCGTTGACCGAGCTGTCGGGCGCGCCGGTGGAGACGCTGTTCGTCGCGGCCTTCGACGCCGGGCGGCTGGTCGATCCTCTGCGCTCCCTGTTGCCGACCGGCTGCACGGTGATCTCGCTCGACGAGATGCGCCTGCCCGAGGCGATGCTCTCGGAGCCCAAGCGCTACCTCGCGCCGCTCAACTTCGCGACCAACTTCGTCTTCTTCCGCGACGACGACGCGGAGGGCGGCCGGCATACTCGCCTGGTGACCGCGAATTACTGGGGCGGCTACGGGGCGGAGGCGCCGCGCCTGTGGGCGACCCTGTTCGACGCCGACGGCGTGCGCCTGGCCACCTGGGAGGACCCGCTGCCGCCGGCCAACGGCTCGGTCGTCGTCGACAGCCGCGAGATCCGGGAGCGCTTCGACCTGCCGGCCTTCACCGGCCAGCTGTTCGTCCACATGGTCGGCATCCGAGGCCACGACGTGGTCAAGTACGCGCTCGACACCTACGGCGCGCGCGACGCGGTGCTGAGCTGCACGCACGACGCCAATGCCTTCCCGTCGGATCTCTATGCCGGGCTGCCGGCGCCCGACCGGGGGGAGCGGGTCGTCCTGTGGGTCCAGAACAGCCATCCGACGCCGATCCCCGCCGGCGGGGTCGGCCTGCGCGAGATGGGCGCGGCGGCCGACACGACGGTGACGCTCGACCGGGACGTGCCCGGCTTCGCCACGGTGGCGGCGGACGTCTCGGCGCTGCTGCCCGACATCGCCTGGCCGCGCCAGCTCGAGGTCGTCGCCGGCAAGCATTTCGTGCGGCCGCGCTACGAGATCACGACCGCCGAGGGCCGGGCGCGGATCGCCCATGTCAATGTCGAGCGCGTGGATCTGGCGCCGGACCCCGAGCTGCCGAAGCTGGGCGATCTGATGGGCAAGGGCCACATCCTGCCCGCGCCGATCCTGCCGCCGGACCGCTACGAGACCTGGGCTCTGCCGACGCCGATGGCGACCGGCCAGCGCCACCTGCCGCTGGCGGCGATCGCCTTCGACGCCTCCGGGGCGGAGGTCGCGCGGCGGCGGCTGGGGGTGATCCCGCGGGCCGACAGCGTGGCCGTCTCGATCGACGAGATGCTGGCCGGGGCCGGCGCGCGGCTCGCCTCGGGCTACGGGCATGTGGAACTTATCTACGACTTCGATCCGGCGGCCGAGGGTGGGCTGGAGGCCGACGGCTGGCTGCACGCCATCTTCCGCTATCGCGACCGGGAGAGCGGGCACGGGGCGGAGACCAGCTTCGGCAGCCACATGTTCAACAGCCCGCTGACCTACCGCAACGAGCCGCAGAGCTATGCCGGCCGGCCGCCGGGCCTGACGACGCGGCTGTTCCTGCGCACCGGGCCGAGCCCGGAGGGCCCGGCCGACCGGGCCTGGGACACGCTGTGCCACCTCGTCTATCCGGCGTCGACGCCATGGCACCCGCACAGCGCGACCACCCTGTCCCTGCGCGACCGAGAGGGCACGGAGATCGCCTCGACCCTGGTCGAGATCCCGTGCGGCGGCTCCTACCTGTTCCGCGTCTCGGAGGTCTTCGACTGGGCCGACCGGCGCGCCGCCGGGCCGGCGGCCTATGTCCTGGTGCGCGACGTGACCTGCCGCCTGTTCGGCTATCATGGTCTTGCCCGCGGCGACGGCACCTTCTGCCTGGACCACATGTTCGGGTTCTGAAGCCGCCGCCGACGCTTCCCCGCGTGCTCCTATAGTTTTGCCCGAAGAGCCGCCTTGCCCGAAGAGCGCAGGTCGCGCGAGACTGTCGCCGGTAACGGGTGGCAAGTGGCGGGGATATCCGGGTCGTGACAGCCGAAATCGAGGGCGATCGCAGGACGGCGCTGGAGGCGCTGGCGGAAATGAGCGGCCGGGATATCCTCGTCGTCTCCGGGCCGCTCTTCGAACCCCGTGTCGGTGAGGCGATCGACCGTCTGCACGACCATGACGCGCCGAGCGCGGAGGCCCATCTCTTCCTGACGACCTATGGCGGCGACCCGGACAGCGCCTTTCGCCTGATCAAGGCGATGCGCGGGCGGTACGGGACGGTCACGGTCGCCATCGGCGGACCGTGCAAGAGCGCGGGCACGCTTATCGCCCTCGGGGCGAGCGATCTCGCGATGGGGCCATGTGGCGAGCTGGGGCCGCTGGATATCCAGATGGCCAAGCCGGACGAGATCGTGCCCAACAGCTCGGGCCTGGACCTGTTCCAGGCGATCGGTTTCGTGACGGAGACGGCGTTCGAGACGTTCGAGGAGTACATGCTCCGCATCGTCTCGGGCGGCGGCGGCCAGATCTCGACCCGGACGGCGGCGGAGATCGGCTGGCAATACGCGACCTCGCTTTTCCACCCGATCATGGCGCAAATCGACCCGGCCCGCCTCGGCGAGGCCCAGCGCGCGATCCGGATCGCGATCGAATACGGCGAACGCATGGCCGGTGACAATGTGAAGGCGGGCGCGCTGCAAAAGCTCACCTACGACTACCCGTCGCACGGCTTCGTCATCGATATCGAGGAAGCCAGACGTCTCTTCGAGGTCGTGCGAGAGTTCGACGCCGCCGAACGCACGGTCGGCCGCGAGCTTAAGGGTCTGTTGCGATATCCCGCGCAGAGTCCTACCTTCCTGTTCCAGCCGACCCCGAAATCGGCGGCAAAATCGGAGCCGAATGATGGCGAGCGACGCGACGAGGGGGATCGTCGGGGAGATCTATCGAAAAGAGCTGAGAAAGGCGGCGGAGACGGTTAGGGCCCTACGCCAGGCCTCGAAGAACAAGGACGAGCCGCTTCCCTCCTTCCGACGCGGTGGGGGGACTCGGTCGACGCCCTCGAGGTCGCCGTCTTCCTGAGCCGGTTGCCCGGCACCCGGATGGCGGTTTTTTCACCGCTCCGCCAAGCGACCGAAGGCGCTTTCCGACAGCGGGAAGCGCCTTTATCTCATCCGTTCCCGGCGTCTTGCGCGGTGGCTAGCCCGGGCGAGCCCGTCCCCGCGCCTTGATCCCGACAGTCAGAGGCGCCATTCTTAGTTCGACGTCGATCGAAATAACATGGCACCCCAACCCTGACCCCGAGCCCGACCCGAGGAGCCCTGAGCCATGGCCGAGCATCATCGAGTGAAGCTGCTGATCATCGGCGCCGGCGCGGCCGGCTACACGGCCGCCATCTACGCCGCGCGCGCCGGTCTCGAGCCGGTGGTGATCCAGGGCCTGCAGCCGGGCGGGCAGATGACGATCACCACGGATGTCGAGAACTATCCGGGCTTCGCCGACGTCATCCAGGGCCCGTGGCTGATGGAGCAGATGGGCAAGCAGGCCGAGAGCGTCGGCGCCAAGATGGTCTTCGACCTGATCGAATCGGTCGACTTCACGGGCCGCCCGCTGGTCTGCCGGGCGGATTCGGGCGATGTCTACGAGGCGGATTCGGTCATCATCGCGACCGGCGCCTCGGCCCGCTGGCTGGGGCTGGAGAGCGAGCAGCGCTACAACGGTCGCGGCGTGTCGGCCTGCGCGACCTGCGACGGCTTCTTCTACAAGAACCGGCACGTCGCCGTCGTGGGCGGCGGCAACACGGCCGTGGAGGAGGCGCTCTACCTCGCCAACATCTGCGAATCGGTCACCCTGATCCATCGCCGCGACACCCTGCGCGCCGAGCGGATCATGCAGGAGCGACTGTTCGCCCATCCGAAGATCTCGGTGATCTGGGATCACGTGGTCGACGAGGTGCTGGGCGACGCCGCCGCCGGCGTGACCGGGCTGCGCCTGCGCCACAGCGGCGACGGATCGACCCGCGAGCTGCCGGTCGACGGCCTGTTCGTCGCCATTGGCCACGATCCCGCGACGGCGCCCTTCAAGGGGCAGGTGCGCATGGACGACGAGGGCTACCTCGTCACCGCGCCCGATTCGACGGCGACGGACGTGCCCGGCGTCTTCGCGGCCGGCGACGTGAAGGACAAGGTCTTCCGCCAGGCGGTCACGGCCGCGGGCATGGGCTGCATGGCCGCGCTCGAGGCCGAGCGCTACATGGGCGGGCTGGCGCAGGCGGAAACCGCCGGGGCCGGCGATCGCGCGATGGCCGCCGCCGGCGATTGAACCGTTCGCCGGCGCGCTTCCGGTCGCGCGGCCGAGGGGTACCGGGCCGGCCGTCTTCCTTGCCCCCGGCCCGACGCGATAGTATCCAGAATTCGACAACAAGCGCCGGCGCGTCCGCGCGACCGGCGCGCCGTTCGTCCGGCCCGTGCCACGCCAGGTCCATCCGGATCCCGTTGGCCGCGGCCGGTCGTCGGCCTCGGGGCAGGGTCGCACAGCGTCGGATCGGGAGACCCGGATGGATTGGGACAAGCTGCGCGTGTTTCACGCGGTGGCGGAAGCCGGCAGCTTCACCCACGCGGGCGAGAAGCTGAACCTCTCGCAATCCGCGGTCAGCCGACAGATCAGCGGCCTGGAGGACAGCCTCAAGGTCCCGCTGTTCCACCGGCACGCCCGCGGGCTGATCCTGACCGAGCAGGGCGAGCTGCTGTTCCGCACGGCGCGCGACGTCTTCGCCAAGCTGTCGATGACCGAGGCCCAGCTCGCCGAGAGCAAGGAGCAGGCGCGCGGGCCCCTGAAGGTCTCGACGACGGTCGCCTTCGGCTCGACCTGGCTGACGCCGCGCGCGCGGGAATTCCTCAACCAGCATCCGGACATCCAGCTCACGCTGCTGTTGACCGACAACGAGGTCGATCTGGGCATGCGGGAGGCCGATGTGGCGATCCGCATGACGCCGCCGCGCCAGCCCGATGTCGTGCAGCGCCACCTGATGACGGTGCGCTTTCACATCTACGGCTCGGTCGACTACCTCAAGCGGCGGGGCATTCCGCGCACGATCGGCGATCTCGCCGACCACGACCTGATCGTCTACGGCACCGAGACCAAGCCGCCGATCGAAAACGTCAACTGGCTGCTCAATGTCGGCGATCCGCCGCCGGGCGAGCGGACGTCGATCCTGCAGGTGAACAATCAGTACGCGATCTACCGCGCCGTGCGCAGCGGCCTGGGCCTCGCGGCGCTGCCGGATTTCATGGTCGACGAGAACCTGAACGTGGTGAAGGTGCTGCCCGAGGTGATCGGCCCGACGGTCGAGTCCTATTTCGCCTATGCCGAGGAGCTGCGCCACTCCAAGCGCATCTCGGTGTTCCGCGACTTCCTCGTGCGCAAGATCGCCGAAAGCCGGTTCTGAGCCGGCGACTCGGGCCGTCGGAAGGTCCATCCCGAGCGCGAAGGGGGTAGGGCCGGGGTCCGTTGCGGCACAGGCCGTGACTGCCGATTGCGCGCGATCATGCCGATCAGAGGCGTGGCGCCTCGCGAAAAACGTGTTATCTTAAGGTTCTAAGGCACCGATCGGCGAGCTATGCAGTCGTTGCATAAGAGGGTTCGCCGATTGTGCCTAGCGCGAGGGCGCTGTTTGCCCATCTTATGGGCGTCGACCGCTGCATTGCAGCATCGTCGCTTCCGGCCGAGGCCGGAAGGTCAGGGCACCGGTCTCCGGTGTCCTACGTCTCCCAGACGTGAAGCCTCCCTGTTCAACTCGGGCCTAGAGGTTCTCTAGGCCCTTTTTTTTGGCGTGTCGTGCGTCCGGCGCACCTTGGGCTGCTCGCGGCCCCACGCCGCCGCGCGGCCGACCGAGCGGACCGGTTGCTCCGACCGCGAAAAGCGTATAAATTCTAGAAATACGCACGTATAGAGCGACCTCCGCCGCCGCGACACGGCGCCGAGGGACGCCGCTCCTTCGAGATCACCGCGAGAGGACCGCGAGAGGACCGCATGGTCGCCGACCCGACAACCGGCGAGGATCGCCTTGAAGCGGGGCGAGGCGCCGTCCATGATGATGGCATGGAAGTCCACCTCGCCCGCATCGATGCCCACGGTGCCTATCTCGAAAGGGCGATCGACGGGCTCGATCGACGCCTCGACCGACTGGACCTGCGGGTCGACAAGATCGTCGATCGGATCGAAGGGCTCGACTCGAAGCTCGGCGCCCGGATCGACAAGCTCGACGCCAAACTCGACGACCGGATCGACACGGTGGATGGGCGATTCGACACGGTGGATCGCCGGTTCGACAAGGTCGACGACCGGATCGACCGGCTCGACGACAAGGTGGATCGAAGTTTCGTCGTTACCTGGGGCGGCCTTCTGACGCTCGGCGTCGGCCTCGCGGGGCTCATGGCAAAGGGCTTCGGCTGGATCTGACGCGGGCGGCGGAACCGCTCGCCCGCCGGCTTCGACTCCGTTCGCCGCGGCCGCTCCGGCCAGGGCGCCTCCGGCAGGGCCGGGACCGCCGGTGCCCATGATCGCGTTCGGCCGCGCTCAGGCGGCCGAGGCGGCCTCCCGGGCGTCGATCAGGGCGTAGATCCCCTCGGCCGTGTCGCAGCCCCTGAGCGCCTGGCAGAGGCCCTCGTCGCGCAGCAGGCGGGAGACGCGGGCCAGGGCCTTCAGGTGCTCCGCGCCGGCGCGCTCTGGCGCCAGCAGCAGGAAGACCAGGTCGACCGGCGCGTCGTCGACGGCGTCGAAGTCGATCGGGCGTTCAAGCCGGGCGAAGACGCCGTGGACGCGGCCCAGCCCCGGCAGCTTGCCATGCGGGATCGCCACGCCGCGCCCGACGCCTGTGGTGCCCAGCCGCTCGCGTTCCAGCAGCACGTCGAAGATCGCGCGCTCCGGCTGGCCGGTGACCGCGGCCGCCTTCTTGGCGAGCTCCTGGAGCACCTGCTTCTTGCTGGTTGCCCGCAGCGTGGGCAGGATCGCCTCGGGAGTCAGGAAATCCAGCATCATTCCGTCCGATAGGAAGCGCACGGGGCGGCGCTCAAGCGCCGTCTTCCGTGGTGCCGCGGGGATCGACCCAGCCGACATTGCCGTCCGGCCGTCGATAGACCATGTTGAGCCCGCCATGTTCGGCGTTGCGGAACATCAGCGCCGGCAGGTCGGCGAGATCGAGGCGCATGACCGCCTGGCTGACCGTCATGGACTCGATCGGCTCGCGCATTTCGGCGATGACCACCGGCTGATCCGGCACCTCGCCGTCGCCGATGCTCTCCTCCTCCACCGCCGGCTCGCCCTGCAGCACGTAGGCCTGTGCTTCCAGCGCCTCGACGCCGGCCGCGCGATGGTCGTCGCGCAGGCGGCGCTTGTGGCGGCGCAGCCGCTTGGCCATCCGGTCGGCGGCCGCGTCGTAGGCCTTGTAGGGCTCGTCGGCCTCCGCCGTGCTGTTGAGCTGGATGTTCCGGCCGACATGGACCGAAATCTCCGAGCGGAACAGGTAGGAGTCGCGCGCCATGATCACCGTCGCCTCGACGGCGTCGCCGAAGTACTTCGAGATCATGGTGTTGAGGCTCTCGTCGATATGCGTGCGCAACGCATCCCCGACATCGAGCTGCTTGCCTTTGACCGTGACTTGCATTTCGGATCCGGAAACGGCCGCCATCCCGGCGGCACCGAAAGCCGACGCGCGTACCCCTCGCGGCCGGAAGGCGCGGACCTTAGGAGCGCCCTCGCGGCCCTGTCAAGCACGCGCGCATGGTCGGTCGTCGCGCCCGCGTCACGCTCTCAACGCCTTCTCCCGTCGCCGTTGGACCGAGGACGGTATGCGCATGCCCTCGCGGTATTTGGCCACGGTTCGCCGGGCGATGTCGATACCGTCGGTGCGCAGGATCTCGACGATCTTGTCGTCCGACAGGATCGCCTCGGGTGCCTCGCCGTCGATCAGGGCGCGGATGCGGAAGCGCACGGCCTCCGCCGAATGGGCGGCCGCGCCGTCGGCGCCCTGGATGGCGGAGGTGAAGAAGTACTTGAGCTCGAACAGGCCGCGCGGCGTCGCGATGAACTTGTTGGAGGTCACCCGGCTCACCGTGCTCTCGTGCATGCCGATCGCCTCGGCGATGTCGCGCAGGATCAGCGGCTTGAGGCGCGAGACGCCGTGGACGAAGAAGGCGTCCTGCTGGCGCACGATCTCGCTGGCGACCTTGAGAATGGTCGTCGCGCGCTGGTGCAGCGACTTCACCAGCCAGTTGGCCGTGGCGAAGCACTCGGCCAGGTACTCTCGCTCTTCCTTGTTGCGGGCCGCCTGACTGATCTCGGCATAGTAGCGCTGGTTGACCAGGACGCGCGGCAAGGTGTCGGGATTGAGCTCGATGAACCAGCCGCCGCCGGCCTGCGGGCGCATCAGGATATCCGGCGTGATCGCCTGGATCGGCTCGTGGTCGAAGGCCCGGGCGGGCCGGGGGTCGAGGTGGCGGATCTCCTCGATCATGTCCGCCAGGTCGTCGGCGTCGACGCCGCAGATCCGCATCAGCGGCGCCAGCTCACGCTTGGCCAGCAGGCCCAGATTGTCGAGCATCGCCTGCATCGCCGGGTCGAGGCGGTTCTTCTCGGCGAGCTGGAGGGCCAGGCATTCGGCCAGCGACCGGGCGAAGATGCCGGTCGGCTCCAGCCCCTGGAGCCGGCTCACGATCCGGTCGAGCCGCGCCCGGTCGGCGCCCATCTGCTCGGCCAACGCGTCGAGGTCGGCGGTCAGGTAGCCGGAGTCGTCGAGCCATTCGAGGAGTTGCAGGCCGATCAGCCGCTCGCCCGGGTCGGGGAAGGTCAGCGCGATCTGGCGCGTCAGCAGATCGCGCAGGCTGGCCTCGCTCGACAGGGTCTGGTCGATCGCCGGCGCTCCGTCGCCGTCGAAGTCCTGGCCGCCGCCGGTGCGCGCGACGCCGGCTACGCCGGCCCAGCCGTCGGGGTCGCCCGGGCCGCCGCCCGTCCAGACATTCTCGTAGTCGGTGTCCAGCGGCGCCGAGTCGCCGTCGGCCATCCCCGGGGCCTGGGCGTGCTGGTCCGTCCCGATCATGTCGGGGTCGGGCGCGTCGGCAATGTCATCCGCGGCCGTGCCGGACTCCCCGGCATCGCTGCCGGGCTCCGCTTCCTCGCGCTCGAGAAGCGGATTCCGTTCCATCTCCTGGTCGACATACTCGGCGAGTTCGAGATTCGACAGCTGCAGCAGCTTGATCGCCTGCTGCAACTGCGGCGTCATGACCAGGGCTTGGGTCTGCCGCAGATCGAGGCGTTGGGTCAGCGCCATGATCCGAAGGGGTTACAGACTGAATCTTTCGCCAAGGTAAACGCGCCTAACGTCTTGATGCGCGACAATTTCTTCGGGCGCACCTTCCATCAGGACACGTCCGTCATGCAGGATATATGCCCGATCGACGATGTCCAAGGTTTCCCGAACGTTGTGATCGGTGATCAGCACGCCGATCCCGCGGTCACGCAACTGCGTGACCAGGTCGCGGATGTCGCCGACGGCGATCGGGTCGATGCCGGCCAGGGGCTCGTCGAGCAGCATGAAATGCGGCTGGGCGGCAAGCGCGCGCGCGATCTCGACCCGCCGGCGCTCGCCTCCAGACAGGGCCATGGCCGGTGCCCGGCGGAGATGGGTGAGCGAGAATTCCGCCAGCAGGTCCTCGAGCATCGACGCGCGGGTCGAGCGATCCTTTTCGACCACCTCCAGCACCGCGCGGATGTTCTGCTCGACGCTCATCCCGCGGAAGATCGAGGCCTCCTGCGGCAGGTAGCCGAGGCCGAGGCGCGCGCGCCGGTACATCGGCAGGTCCGTGATCGGCGACCCGTCGAGGATGATCGCGCCGGTATCCGCCGCGATCAGGCCCATGATGATGTAGAAGCAGGTGGTCTTGCCCGCGCCGTTGGGGCCGAGCAGGCCGACCGCCTCGCCGCGCTGTACGCGCACGGAGACGTCGGTCAGGACCGGCCGCTTCTTGTAGCGCTTGCCCAGATGGCTCGCGACGAGGCCGTCGTTGCGCGCCACGAGCTGGGGGCCGGGCTTGGCGGCACTTGGCGCGGATCCGGGAGGGCCGGAAGACGAACGGGTCAAGCGGGATGGCCTTCGGTCATCGAGTATTGGTGGAAGGATCGCCGGCCGGTGTCCCGGGTGTGGCCCCCGGTTCGCTGCCCGGCACGAGCAGGCCGCGAATCCGGGTGCCTCCGGGACGGGCGAGGAGGCGGCTGACACCCGAGTCCAGATCGATCTCGGCGTAGTCGCCGTTGAGCTGGTTCTCCCCCCGGGTCAGGCGGACATCGCCGCGCAGCGTCGCGATGCCGGTTTCCAGATTATAGACGCCTTCGTCGCCGCGCGCGACATCCGTGGGCGTGGTGATCACGACGTCGCCGCGCGCGCCGAGCCGGGTGATCCGGTTGTCGCCGTCGGGTCCGGGCTCGATCTCGGCGGTCAGCTCGTCGGCCTCGACGCGGTCGTCGCCCCGCACGGCCACCGCGTCGCCCCGTGCAACGGCGATGCCCTCGCCCTCGAAGTACTCCAGGCTCTCGGTCGCCGTGACCACCTGGTCGGGAGTCTCCAGGCGAAGATCGCCGCCGGTCACGACGAAGACCTGGCGGTCGACGTCGTAGACGCCCTGCGCGCCGGTGATCCGCTGGTCCGGCGCGGTCACCTCGATCCCGCCTTCCGCCGACATGCGGTAGATCTCCGTCTCGCCCGTCGCCGTCTCGCGATAGGCGGCGGTCAGGGTCTCGGCGCGGACCGTCACCTCGCCCTGGCGCAGCACCGCGTCGCCACGCGCGACATAGAGCTTTTCCTCGCTGAGCCATTCCAGGCTCTCGGCCGCCTCGATCTCCACCGGTCCGTCGCCGCCGCCCAGCGGCACGGCCTGCGCCCGCGCCGGCGCGGG
>JAVJUS010000066.1:0-54297 GCA_040220455.1 Azospirillaceae bacterium | reverse complement strand
CGCCACGCCCGACGGCGAGCGGGTGCTGGCCGATCTGGAGGCCGTCTGCCTCGGCCGGGCGCTCGGCCCCGGCGCCGGGGAGGCCGCCCTGCGCCACATGGAGGGCCAGCGCGCCCTGGTCCTGCGCATCCGCGCCCTGGCCGCCCGCGGCCGCGCCGGCGGCTGAGCCGGCCGGGCTTTCTCCCGCCCGACGTTCCCCTGCCTGTCCAAGGAGTCCTCGCCATGCGCGATCGCCTGAAGATGCCGCCCGCCGCCACGCCCTCCGCCGGCGCCGCGCCGGGCATCGATCCCGCCGCAGCCGCCGGCCCCGCCCCGGTCGCCGGCGGCGGTCCTGCGACCCCCGGCGCCCGGGCCCCTGGCGCCCCGGGCGAGGTGCCGGAGAAGTTCCGCGATCCCGAGACCGGGGAGATCCGGGTCGACCTGCTGCTCAAGTCCTATCTGGAGCTCGAGCGCAAGCTCTCGGGCATGGTCGCTCTGCCCGGGCCGGAGATGGCCGACGGCGACCGTCAGCGCCTGATGCGCGCGATGGGCGTGCCGGAGGGGCCGGACGGCTACGCGGTCTCGGCCGATCACGGCCTGTTCGAGCCGGACGAGGAGCTCAATACCCGCATGCATCAGGCCGGCTTCACGCCCGAGCAGGTCCAGCTCGTTTACGACATGGCGGCCGAGCGCCTGGTGCCGCTGGTCGAGGACATGGCCTCCGGCTTCGAGGCCGACCAGGAGATCGAGCGCCTGGTCGCCTATTTCGGCGGCCCCGATCGCTGGCGCGAGGTCTCCCGCCAGATGCTCGCCTGGGCGAAGAAGAACCTGCCGGCCGAGGCGGTCGACGGCCTGGCCGCCTCCTTCGACGGCGTCATGGCGCTCTACCGCATGATGGCCGCCCAGGCCGAACCCGGCGCCCTGGATCCCGACACCGCCGGGCCGGGCGGCGACAGGGACGCGGTGGAGGCCCTGATGCGCGACCCGCGCTACTGGCGCGACAAGGACCCGGGCGTCGTCGCCAAGGTGACCGAGGGCTTCAAGCGCATGTATCCGGAGGGCTGAGGCCGCTCCGGCGCCCCGCGGGACACCCCCGGCCGTCGGCATGCGCCGGCGGCCGGGGGGCTGTCTCTCGGGGTCGAATCGAATTACACCTTTCTATTTAGATCATATCCAGCGGCGTGACCGACGGTCGCCGGCAGGAGTCCACCCGAGGCGGCTTGATTCTCGTGACAGGTGGATGATATTAACCTCGGAGTAAAGTTTGAGGCTCAGAACGCTCGTATCGGCGACGTGGCGCCTCTACGCCGTCGCGGCCGATGACGGAACCTGCCCGCTCGAGGCGTTCCTCGACGAGCGAAGGGAGGCCGGGGATGAAGACTGGACGAAGATGCTGCAGGCGTTCCGGCGCGCGGCTCAGCGGGGTCCCCGACACGTTCCCGGAACGAAACCCCTGACCGGCCGTGACGGCTTGTTCGAGTTCCGTCGCGGTCAGCTTCGCGTCCTCTGGTTCTACGACCAGGATCGCGTCGTGATCTGTAGCCACGGCTTCGTCAAGAAGTCGGGCAAGGCACCGCCCCGAGAGCTCGATCGTGCGGAGGCTTCGCGCGACCGGTATTTCGCCGCCAAGCAGCGCCGCGAGCTCGTATTCGAGGATTGAAGACAATGACGGACAAGAGCTTCGCCGAGATGTTCGCCGAAGCCGAGGCGTCGCCGGCGTACCACGTCGAGGGCGTCGTGCTGGCCTTCACCGACGGCGTCCAGCGCCGCATGGCGGCCCAGGGAGTCAGCCGCGCGGAGCTGGCGCGGCGGCTCGGCACGAGCCAGGCCTACGTGACCAAGCTGTTCAACGGCAGCGCCAACTTCACCGTCGAGACGATGGTGAAGATCGCCATGGCGCTCGGGACGGATCTCGAGATCGGCCTGGCGCGGCCGGCGGTGGCCGCCTGGCCGGAGGATCTCGCATCGGCCCGGCGGCGGCGCGTGCCGGAGGCCGTGACCGCGCCGGCCCCGGCCGATTTCGGTGCTCGCGAGGACGGCCATGCGGTCTATCCCGCTGTCGCTTGAGACCTACTATTTCGATGAGTCGTGGGTGAAGGCCGTCGCGGGCTACCGCGTGGCCGACGCGCCGTCGAACCTCTTGCCGGCGATCCTCTGCATGCCCCGGGTCGAGACTCATGCCGAGGACCCGGCGCGGATCCGCGTCGTCATTGACCTGGAGGTTAACTCTCTCGACGGGGTCGTCGTCCCGTACGAGGTGCGCTTGCGTCTCGTCGGCTTTTTCCGGATCGAGGATCCCGACCTCCATGCCGATGCCCAGGCGCAGCTGGCCCATAGCGCGGCCGTGTCGATCCTGTTCAGCGCGGCGCGGGATCATCTCTACACCCTGACCGCCAAGGGCCCGAACGAACCGCTCCTTCTGCCGCCGGTCCACATTCCGGCGCCGGACGATCGCACCGCGGCCGTCTGGGGCGAAAGAGCGGCACCCCAGGGCTGATCCGGCCGGGTCGCCGATTTCGCGCTTGACAGTCTAGGAATAATAGCCTAAATCCATCCCCGTCAACGCCACAACCGTGTCCGGACGCCGGCCGGCTCTCTTCGCGAGGGCCGGCCTTTTTCGTGTCCGGGCCCGGCGGCGGCCCGGCCCGTGGCTTCCCGCCCGGCCGGGCGAGCCCGCCACCGCGCCCCGGCCGACCCGCGACCCGACGCCGCTCTCCCGGCACCCCGGTCCCGGCTCGACAACCGGACGGCCCCGGCGATCCGCCGGCCGCGTGCCCGTCGCGCGCGGCCCCCGCCGATCCCCCCGATCGGGACATCAGCCAGGAGCGAGCCGTCCATGGCCCCGACCATCGACAAGGCCTTCGTCAAGCAGTTCGAGCGCGAGGTGCACGAGGCCTACCAGCGCATGGGCTCGAAGCTGCGCGCCACCGTGCGCTCCAAGTCCGACATCAAGGGTGCCTCCACGACCTTCCAGAAGGTCGGCAAGGGCACCGCCTCGACCAAGGCCCGGCACGGCCAGGTGCCGGTCATGAACATCGACCACGAGCCGGTCGAATGCACGCTCGCCGACTTCTACGCCGGCGACTGGGTCGACAAGCTCGACGAGCTCAAGGTCAACATCGACGAGCGCCAGGTCGTCGCCAATGCCGGCGCCTACGCGCTCGGCCGCAAGACCGACGAGCTGATCATCGCCGCGCTCGACGACGCCACGACCGACGCCCAGGACGGCACCACGGCGCTGACCCGGGACAAGGTCCTGGCGGCGTTCGAGACGCTGGGCGGCGCGGACGTGCCCGACGACGGCCAGCGCCACGCCGTGGTCGGCTGGAAGCAGTGGTCGGACCTGCTGGCGATCGAGGAGTTCGCCCATTCCGACTATGTCGGCCCGGACGAGCTGCCCTGGCGCGGGACGCAGGCCAAGCGCTGGCTCGGCACGCTGTGGATGCCCCATTCCGGGCTGCCCTTCGCCGGCGGGGTGCGGTCCTGCTTCTGGTACCACAAGACCGCCATCGGCCATGCCTCGGGCGCCGACGTGACGACCGACGTCTCCTGGCACGGCGACCGGGCGGCGCATTTCGTCAACAACATGATCAGCCAGGGCGCCTGCCTGATCGACACGGTCGGCGTCGTGCGCCTGCCCTGCCTGGAGACCTGATCCGGCGTCCGCGCCCCCTCGGCCGACAGGCGAGGGGGCGCGTTCCCTCCGGAGTCTCCGATCCGTCGGCGCTCGACGCCGCTGTCTCCCCTTTCTCCAGGAGCCACCCCATGGCCTTCCAGCTCGAGAACCTGAGCGTGCTCGCCTACGCCAACGGCTTCACGCTCTGGCACTACCGCACCGCCGATGCCGCGGCGACCGTCGACACCGCCGGCTACTTCGCCGACGCCGCCGACATGCTCAGGGTCGGCGACATGATCCTGGCCAACACCCAGGACGGCGCCGCCGCCGGCCTGCTGCGCGTCGCCGAGAACGCGGGCGGCACGGTCGACGTCGCCGACATGACCGCCGTCGGCGCCACCGACACCGACTGAGCCGGCCTGGCCGCCAGGTTCAGGCGCCGGCGGTTCGCCGCTCGACGGCGGCCGCCGTGGCCCGGTCCAGACGAACCCAGACCACCGCGCCCTTAGGGACGGGGAACGACACGGGCCTCGACAGACGGCGGACCGAGTCGAGCACCCAGGGGGTCGTCCAGCCGCTTGCCAGGGCGACCTCCCGGGTGTCCGGCGGGATCGCGTGGCGACATCCTGCCGACTCGAAGGCTTCGCGGTCGAGGGGTGCGAGGCAGTCCACCAGCCGCGCGAGCCCCTCGATCCGGCCACCCCCGGCTCGGATCAGGGCGATGCGGCCACGGACGGCTGTCCGGCGGGACCGCATCTCCCAGGTCTTCGTGCCATCGAGGATCAGATCGATCCAGGGCGCCCGGACGATCAGGGCCCGGGTGACGACGTCCGGAGCGCCCTCCGGCGTCCATCCGGCAGCCGTCATGGCGCATTCCCGAGCCGGCAATCCTGGAAATCGCCAGTCGCGAAGGTCATATTGCTTGCGGAGGAGAGATCATGCCCTTCGGTTCGCTGGACATGCCGGTTGACAACGCCCCGCCGGCGGCCTGTCGCCTGCGGGCGCCCCGGTCGACGGACCGCCACCGCTTGGCCCTCCTGCTCGCCGGTGTCGCGCCACGCTATCCCGGTTTTGGGGATTGGTTCGACCGGCGGTTCGACGATGTACTGCTGGGCCGGGAGTACGGGGTAGTCGCCCTCGTCGGGACCGACCCTGTCGGCTTGGCCCTCCAGGCGGACAAGGGGGCCGGGCGGCGCAAGCTCTCCACGCTCTTCGTCCATCCGGCCTGTCGCGGGCGCTGCATCGGCCGATCGCTGATGCGCGCCACGATCGTGGGCTGGCATCGCGACGGCATCGAGGCCGCCCGGGTCACCGTGCCGGCCGACGACGCGGCCACGATCGCCTTTTTCCGGGCCAGTGGCTTCGCCCCGACGATCCTCCTGCCCGACCGCTACGGCCCTGGCCGATCCGAGGCCGTCTTGACCTGGACTCCAGAGAGTCCTGTGCCGGATCGTGGCGGCGCCGCCCGCCCGCAGGAGAGCTTCAGTTCGATTCCGGCATGATTCGGCCATCGGTATCCCACCCGACTTCGTCGCGCACCGCCATGAGGGCATTCACCAGTACCGGTGTCTGAGGCAGGGCTCGAAGCCTAGCCTCGAGCGTTTCTGCCCATGTGGTGTTCGGCTCTGCATCGATATCGTCCGGATCGCCGCTTTCGTGACGACGGAAAAGGCGCGGCTTCCGCGCATCCATGAAAACCAGTGCGATCTGGTCGCCCGACTTGTCGAACAGCCGGACAGTGGCCATCGACTTCGGGTCGCCGCTGGCCTGCTCGGCCTCGTCCCGGGTCATGCCCCAGGCCTTCACCAGACTGTCCGGGCTGTTCGTGACCTCTGGGTCATAGCGCGGCCGCCTTTCCCGCCAGCAGCGCCCGATGATGCCCTTCCGCGCCGAGAAGTGCCGGCCACGACCCTTCTGCCGGATCAGCCGCCGGCCGCGCGCATCATGGTAGTCCTCGATCTGGAAGACCTGATGGTCCATGAGGTAGTACGGCACGTGCAGCGTCGCGCGGAAGTGGTATTCATTCAGCTCCGCGGGCTCGGCGTCCAGTTTACCGACCGCGGCCTCGACGAATCGGGCGAAATGCCCCTCCAGGTCGAACTTGTTGGCGCCATGGAGGTAATGGGCGGCGATCATGCTGCCGATCAGGTGCGTGGCAAAGGCGATCTCGGCCTTCTCGCTGCGAATTGCGTCGCGTGACAGATCAATCCGCATCCCGGCCACGCTGAGCCCTTTCAGCCGGCCGACGATCCAGGCGAAGGGCCGCATCAGCTCCGCTGGCGGCACGAAGACGAGCACGAAGGCGGCCGCGAGGTAGGCGAGCGTACCCCAAGGACCGGCCCAGGTCATCGTGTCGATGACCGTGCGCCTCAGGCGTTGGACGACCGGTTCGGCCGCGGCGCCGTCCAGGGCATCGGCTCTGTCTGCCAGTTCCGCCTGCAGCAGCGCGCGCTCGCGCGCCACGGCGAGCCGACCGCGCGCCTCGGCTTCGGCCAATGCGGGCAGGAGCAACAGGATGTCGCGCAGCCCGTCGTCCGGGGCCGAACCCTCCGCGGAGGTCTCGGAGGTGGAAAGGGCCGTGAGAGCCGTTTCGCGCACTCGGTCCAGGATCGCGCGCGCATCGTCCGGCGTCGAGGCATCGGCCGGAGCCGTCTCGGCGAGGCGTTGCGCGGCTTCGCGCAATCGTATCGCGGCCTCCCGGTCCGCCGGCCGGTCTGGCCGGGTCAGCGTGGCGGCGACAAGCGCGGCGACCATGAGGGTCAAGAGGGCAATGCCGATGCCCCAGCGTGGATAGGCCGTGCCGTAGTAAGTGCGTTTGCAACGGAACATGGGCACCGCGCCGTCAGTTATGCAGGGCTCGATTCCTTCTAGCACAGGTCACGGCGATCGCGTCACCGAGTGGGCAGCGCGAGTGGAGTTCATGCTTGACGGACATAGGAATAATATCCTATATTTTCTTGCATCAACGCCCGACCCGTGTCCGCAACGCCGGCGTTGCCTCCCGTCTTTTTTCCCAGGAGATCCCCCATGGCCCTGTCCGCCGTCGCGCTCTGCGGGCGCGCGCTGCTCAAGATCGGCGCCGCCGCGATCCAGAGCTTCGACGAGAAATCCGCCGAGGCGGAGGTCGCCGGCGCGCTCTACGCCCCGCTGCGCGACGCCCTGCTGTCCGCCCATCCCTGGAGCTTCGCCACGCGCCAGGCCCGGCTCGCCCGGCTCGACGGCGCGCCGGTGGCCGACTACGCGCATGCCTTCCAGCTCCCGGCCGACTTTCTGCGCGCGCTTTCGGCCGGCCGGGCGCCGGGCGGGCGCGGCCTGGACTACCGCATCGCCGAGCGCCGGCTGCACACCGACGCCGAGGAGGTCGTGCTGACCTACGTCTTCCGCCCCGGCGAGGCGGACACGCCGGCCTTCTTCGATCAGGCCCTGATCGCCCGTCTGGCGGCCGAGCTGTGCATCCCGCTGACCGAGAGCACCAGCCGGGGCGAGAGCCTGTCGCGCCTGGCCGAGGAGGAGCTGCGCCGCGCCCGCCTGGTCGACGCCCAGCAGGACTCCGCGGTCGGCTTCGAGGGATTCCCGCTGGTGGAGGCCCGAGGATGAGCCGCCGCCGCGCCGTCCAGACCACCTTCTCCTCGGGCGAGATCGCGCCCCACCTGATCGGCCGGGGCGATCTGCGCGCCTATGCCAACGGGGCCAGGGAGCTGACCAACGTCCTGGTGCTGCCGACCGGCGGGCTGACCCGGCGGCCCGGCCTGCGCTTCGTCGAGTCGCTGCCCGGCCGGGCCCGGCTGGTGGCGTTCGAGTTCAACACCGACCAGACCTACCTGATCGTCTTCCTGGATCAGGCCGTGTGGGTCCATGACGGCGCGGCGACCGTCGCAATGCTCGCCGCGCCCTGGACCGAGTCCGGGCTGGGCGATCTCGCCTGGACCCAGAGCGCGGACACCCTGCTGGTCTGCCATCCGGAGGTCGCCCCCCGCGCCGTGACCCGGAACGCCGCCGGGACCTGGTCGATCGAGCCCTGGGACTTCGCCGCCGGCGACGGCCGCACGCGCGCCCCTGTCTTCCGCTTCGCGCCGGCGGACCTGACGCTGAGCCCGACCGGAACGTCGGGCACGGTGACGATCGACGCGTCCGCGCCCGTCTTCGCCGCCGGGCATGTCGACGCGCATCTGCGCCTCCATGGCGGCGAGATCCGCATCACCTCCGTCGCCGACGCGACCACGGCGACCGGGGAGGTCGTCGCGGCGCTGGACCAGAGCACGGCCACGACCGACTGGCGGGAATCCGCCTGGTCCGACGCCCGGGGCTGGCCGGTCTCGGCCACCTTCCACCAGGACCGGCTGGTCTTCGGCGGATCGCGCGACCTGCCCAACCGGCTGTGGATGTCGCGCAGCTCCGACTTCCACGATTTCGACCCGGGCGAGGGGCTCGACGACCAGGCGATCGTCCTGCCGCTGCTGTCCGACCAGATCAACGCGATCCGGGCCGTGTTCTCCGGCCGCGACCTGCAGATCTTCACCTCCGGCGCGGAATGGCGGATCACCGGCGATCCGCTGACGCCCACGACGGTGCAGGTCCACCGCCAGACGCGGGTCGGCTCGCCGGTCGCGCGCCGGGTGCCGCCGCGCGATATCGACGGGGCGACCGTCTTCGCCGCGCGCAACGGCCGCCAGATCCGCGAGTTCCTCTTCGCCGACGCCGAGCAGGCCTACCGCTCGGGCGACCTGGCCGTCATCGCCGACCACCTGATCGCCGAGCCGGTCGACCAGGACCACGACCCGTCGCGCCGGCTGCTCTTCGTCGTGCTCGGCAACGGCCGGATCGCCGCGCTGACCGTCTACCGGTCCGAGCAGGTCACGGCCTGGAGCCGCCTCGCCACCGACGGGGCGTTCGAGAGCGTCGCGGTCGTCGGCGAGCGGGTCTTCGTCGCCGTCGAGCGCGCAGGCGCGCGCATGATCGAGGAGCTCGACGACACGCTCATGCTCGACGCCGCGCTCGACGGCACCGCCGAGACGCCGAAGGCGACCTGGTCCGGCCTCGATCATCTGGAGGGGCGATCGGTCCGCGTGCTCGCCGACGGGGTCGATCGCGGCGCCCACACGGTCGCCGGCGGGGCCGTGACGCTCGACGCCCCGGCCGCCGCCGTGGCCATCGGGCTGGCCTACACCCACGTGGTCGAGCCCCTGCCGCCGGTGCTCGCCGCCTCGCCGTCGAGCCAGGGCCTGGCCCTGCGCCCGATCGAGACCGTCTTGCGCCTGCACGAGACGCCGGCGCTGGGCCTCGACAGCGGGCGCGGCCCGCAGCCGGTGCCCCTGCGCCGGATCGCCGCCGGCACCGCCTTCGACCAGGCGCCGGGGCCGGTCAGCGGCGACATCCGCGTGCGCCACCTGGGCTGGACCCGCGACCCGTCGCGCCCGCTCTGGCGCATCGAGCAGGACGTGCCGCTGCCGTTCACGCTCCTGTCCGCCACCACCGAACTGAAGGTCAACGACTGATGGGTTCGCTCGTTTCGATTGTCCCGGCCGTCGCCAGCGCGAGCTACGCCCTGGACGACTACGCCCGCCAGCAGGCCGAAGCGCAGTACCGCCAGCGCCAGGAGCAATGGCGCTACTATCGCGAGCAGCAGCGCATCCATCTGGCCGAACAACGGCAAACGGCGGCGGAGGAGGCGCGGATCGGCGACATCCGGGCCGATCTGGCGGCCGGCGATACCCGGCGCCGCGACGCCCTGCGCCGCGCCATGGCGGCCCAGCGGGCCCGGCTCGGCGCGCGCGGCGTCGATCCCGAGAGCGGCACCGGCGAGGCGCTGCTGCTCGGCCTCGTCGACCAGGCCGAACTCGAGCGCGCGGAGGCTCATGGCGAGGCGCGCCGCAGCCTGGCCTCGATCACCGCCGACCGGCACTGGCGGCGCAAGCGCAACCTCTTCGAGCGGCAGCGCTATCCCGACCAGCAGCCGATCACTCCGCCGCGCCCGGAGCCCGAGCGGCGCGGCCTGGTCGCCGGCCTGATCGACGCGGTCAACCCGTTCTGAGGCGCCCGATCCCGATTCGTTCGTTCCCGAGCGCCCACTCCCCGATCCGGCACCGACAGGAGGCGTCGCGATGAGCAGCGCGCATCTCGATATCGAGGCGGGCCCGACCCGCATCCAATATCTGGCCGACGGCATCCAGGCCGGCTTCGTCTTCCCCTTCGCCGTCTTCCGGGCCGAGGATGTCGGCGTGCTGCTGGACGCCGCGGCTGTGACCGACGGCTTCGTCGTCTCCGGCATCGGGCAGACCGACGGCGGCACCGTGACCTTCGACGCGCCCCCCGCCGCCGGTACGCGGATCACGCTGATCCGCGCCATCGAGATCCGGCGCGCGACCGACATCCTGCAGGGCAGCGCCCTGCGCGCCGACGTCTTCAACGACGAGTTCGACCGGCTGACGGCGATCGCCCAGGACCTGGCGGAGGCCCAGTCGCGCGCGCTGACGGCGCCGCCCCACGATCCGCCGGCCGACCTGGTCCTGCCGCCGGTCGCCGAGCGCGCGGACCGGGTGCTGGTCTTCGATTCCGCGGGCAATGCCGGGCTCGGCACGGTCGACACCTCTGGCGGGGTGTCGCCGCTCTACACCGCGCCCCATGACGGCGCGGTCGCGCGCTCGGTGCCGAGCCGGCTGGCCGAGCGCGTCTCGGTCAAGGACTTCGGCGCGGCCGGCGACGGCGAGAGCGACGACTCCGCCGCCATCGCCACCGCCCTTTCGGCCGTCGGTCGGGTGTACCTGCCGCCGGGCACCTATCGCGTTGCGAGCCCCGTCGTCCTGGGCGCCGGGCAGAGCCTGGTCGGCGCCGGGCCAGGCTCCGTGATCGCCGCGCTCGGCACGCTGTCGGCGACGATGCGCCTGGCGGCGAGCGACGCCCGGCTGGCCGACCTCGCGATCGAGGGCGGCGACATCGGCCTTTATCTCGCCGGCGACGGTGGTGCCTGCCGGCGCAACCGGGTCGAGCGGGTCGCCATCGAGGGCGCCGGGCGCGGGCTCGTCCTCGACGGCGGCGACAGTGCCGGCACCCCGTGCGAGGTCAACGCGATCACCGACCTCGTCGTCCGCGCGCCCGTCACCCATGCGGTGCACCTGACGGCCGGGCTGTCGGGCACGCCGCCGGCCGGCAACCGGTTCATCGGCCTGCTGGTCGATGCCGAGGGCTCGGCCATGACCGGCTCCGGCGTCTATCTGGAGGCGGGCGATCACCGCAACGCCTTCACCGACTGCGCGACCCTGGTCGGCGCATCGGCCCACAGCTGCTTCCGGCTCGGCGCCCGCGCCGCGCGCACCCAGATCACCAACCTGCGTACGAAGTCGTCGGCGGCGATCTCCAATCTCGAGCTGGCGCCGGGGGCGGAGGAGAACACCATCGTCAACCTGGTCGCCGGGGCGCCGGGCGCGCCGATCTGGAACCAGTCGACCGGCACGCTGCACGCGATCAACGCCGACTGGCCCTGGCGCACGCGCCTGCCGGCGACCAAGATCGCCGATCTCGAGGCCGATACCGCGACCGTGATCGACGAGGTCCACCGCTTCGCCTCCTGGTCGGGGACGACCTCGGTCTGGGGCGACCCGACCATGCGGGCCCATTTCGTCGAGGTCGGCGGCGCGGTCGTGGAGTTCCGCCTGCCGCGGGCGAGCGACTGGGCCGGGCGGATCGTCTTCCTCAAGCGCACCGATGGCGGCGGCGGGCGGATCGACATCGTCGACAACGGCGGCGCGCTGATCGACGGCCGCCAGGCGACCTGGGCGCTGACCGCCGACTACGCCACGGCGGTGCTCGCCTCCGACGGCACGGTCTGGCGCCTGATGGCGGGGGGCTGAGCCGATGGCCCCCGACGCGATCCCCGACGCGATCCCCGACGCGACCCCCGAGGTCGATGGCGGCCGCGCCCGCGCCTGCCTCGACCGCCTGATCCCCGAGGCGCTGGAGCGCGCCGTCGCCGACTATCGCTGCATGGCCCGGCTCGGCGGCCCGATGCCGGAGGACCCGGCCGGCTGGGGCAAGCGCCAGGGCGCGCTCAAGGCAGGCATCGCGCATCTGGAGGCGCTGTGCCGGCTGGCCGGCGCCGCGCGACGGCTGAGCGCGGAGGGCGCGGCCGCCGGCGAGGGCGGGGGACCGGATCTGGCCGGGCTGATCGCCGGCGCCCGGGCCGAGCTGGCCGCCACGGCCGAGGGCGAGCCACCCGCGCAAGCCTCGGCCGGGGCCGACGCCTCGGGCGGCGTGAGCGTCGAGGCCGGTTCCGAGCCCGGTTCCGACGGCGACGCCGAGGGCGATGGCGAAGCGGCAGGAGAGGACGGATCATGACGCCGGTCGCATCGGCGCCCGCGGGCGCCGCCGGGACGGAGTTCCCGGTCTTCATTCATGTCTGGAACCGGCTGCAGGGCTTCGCCACGCCGCCGCACCACCTGCGCATCGCGCGCTGGCTGGAGCGGAGCTGGCGGTCCGGCGACCGGCATCTGCTGCTGATGGCCTTCCGGTCGTCGGGCAAGTCGACGCTGGTCGGGCTGTTCGCCGCCTGGCTGCTTGCCGCCGCGCCGGACCTGCGCATCCTGGTGCTGTCGGCCGACCAGGCGCTGGCCCGGCGCATGGTGCGCAACACCCGCCGGCTGATCGAGCGCCATCCCCTGACCGCCCATCTGCGCCCCGACCGGCCCGACGAGTGGGCGGCCGAGCAGTTCACCGTGGCCCGGCCGCGCGAATCCCGCGAACCGTCGATGCTGGCGCGCGGCCTGTCGGGCAACATCACCGGCAGCCGCGCCGACATCGTGATCTGCGACGATGTGGAGGTGCCCAACACCAGCGACACGGTGACCAAGCGCGCCGACCTGCGCGAGCGGCTGGGCGAGATCGACTACGTGCTCGTGCCCGACGGCCTGCAGCTCTATGTCGGCACGCCGCACACCTACTACACGCTCTACGCCGACCGCGCGCGGCCGGAGACCGGAGAGGAGGCGCCGTTCCTGGCGGGGTTCCGCCGGCTCGAGCTGCCGCTGGTCGGCGACGACGGCCGCTCGGCCTGGCCGGAGCGCTTCCCGTCCCGGATCATCGAGCGCATCCGCAAGCGCACCGGGACCAACAAGTTCCTCGCCCAGATGCAACTCCAGCCGGTCAGCGTCTCGGAAGGCCGGCTCGATCCCGATCGTCTGCGCGCTTACGACGCCGAGCTCGATCGGCGGGAATCGGGCGAGGAGGTGCGCCTGACGCTCGACGGCCGGCGCATGGTCTCGGCCGCGTGCTGGTGGGACCCGGCCTTCGCCCCGGCCGAGCGCGGCGACGGCAGCGTCATCGCCGCCGTCTTCGCCGACGGGGACGGCCAGCGCTTCCTGCACCGGGTGCGCTGGCTCAACCGCCGCGGGGCGCCGGCGCCAGACGAGGACGAGGCGACGCGCCAGTGCCGCGCGGTCGCGCGCTTCCTCGACGAGCATCACCTGCCCGCGGTGGCGGTTGAGACCAACGGGCTGGGCCGGTTCCTGCCGGGCCTCCTGCGTCAGGTGCTGCGCCGGGACGGCATTCCGGCGGCGGTGATCGAGGTGACCAGCCGGCGGCCCAAGGACGTGCGCATCCTGGAGGCGCTCGACGCGCTCCTTGCCGCCGGCGCGCTGCACGCCCACCGCGACGTGCTGGCCTCGCCGCTGGTCACCGAGATGCGGGACTGGCGGCCGGGCGGCGGGGGCAGCGACGACGGGCTCGACGCCGTCGCCGGCGCCCTGTCGATGGACCCGGTGCGGCTGCGCCGGCTGCCCGACCCGCCGCCGCGCCCCGATTGGCGGCCGGCCCGGCCCTATTCGGCCCCGGCCGATTTCGAGCCCTGAGCGCCGCCGCCCTCGCGCGACCCGGACACGAGGAGACCCCGCCAATGACCGCCATGCCCTCGGTGGAGCTGATCCGCTGGTTCGCCGCCGTCGAGATCCCGGCCCTGACCGGGCTCGTCTGGCTGGTCTGGCGCACCCGGCGCGAGCTCGACGCCCGCGCCGACGCCGCGCGCCGGGCCGCGGAGACCGGCCAGGCCGGGCTCGCCGCCGATCTCGCCGACCATCGCCTGGAAGTCGCCAAGACCTATGCCTCGGTCGCCTATCTCCACGCGGTGGAGCGCCGGCTGTCGGCGCATCTCTTCCGCATCGAGGCCAAGCTCGACGGCCGCCCCGCCCGCCCGGACGCGGCCGGGCCGTAGCGGCGGGCGCCGTCGAGCACGGCCCGCGGCCGTGGGCGACCTACTGAGCTCATCCGCAGCCTACGGCACGGTCGCCCGGCCGCTATACGCTCTTCCATCCCTCATCCCGCCAGCATCCGCCATTCGTCATCCGCGTTCGCCGTCCGTCATCCCCGCCCTTCATCCGTCATCCCCGCCCTTCATCCGTCATCCCCGCGAAAGCGGGGATCCACCGGCACGGATGATCCGCGGGGCTGTCGGCGCGCCCATTGTCGGCGCCGGCGCCTCCTGGATCCCCGCTTTCGCGGGGATGACGACCTGGAGGCCGGATGGAGAGAGGCCGGTGCGAAAGCGGGTCCCCATCGGGCCCGTCCGCCGGCCCCGCGCCCCATCCCCATGAGGAGCCTTGCCCATGATTCCCGCCCTGATCGCCCAGATCGGCCTGCCCGTGCTGACCCGCCTGGTCGGCGGCGCGCTGCGCCGGATCCAGGACCCCACGGCCGATGCCGCGGCCGACGGCCTCGACCGGGTGGCCGAGAAGCTCGACGCCGGCACGGTCTCCCAGGCCCGGCTGGCGGAGGCGGACCGGCATCTGGCCCGGCTCGCCGCCGCGCGGATCGAGGCCGAGGGCGACGCGCTCGCCACCGTCAACCGGACGATGCGCGCCGAGATCGCCTCGGACGATCCCTATGTCCGGCGCATGCGGCCGACCTTCGGCTATGTCCTGGCGGCGAGCTGGGCCGCCCAGATGGGCGCCGTGGCCTGGACGATCATCGACGATCCCGCCCGCGCCGGGCAGGTGGCGGCCGATCTGGCCGGGCTGTCGGTGATCTGGTCGGTCGGCCTGAGCGTGCTCGGCATCTACGTTTACCAGCGCTCCGCCGAGAAGCGCGGCCTGGCCGGCGGGCCAGGCGGCCCCGTGGGGGCGCTGGCCGCGATCGCCCGGCGGATCGCCGGGGGGGATCGGGACCGAGCCGGCGCCCCCCGGTGACCCGCGCCGGTCAATCGGCGTTGCGCAGCATCGCCTGGTAGACCTTCCAGGCCGTCTCCACCGAGACGTTGCCGGCCCGGGCTCCGGCGGCGAGCATCGCCGCCGTGGGCTTGGAGGGGACGCTGGCGAATCCCGCCTCGCTCATGGCCGAGACCGCTTCCAACGCCCTTTCCAGGGTATCGCTCTGATTGTGCATGACCCGCATCCGCGCAGAGGGGCCCGGGCCGGCCCTCTTGTCGGGCTTCTCGTCCCGGGTCCGCGTGTCCCGTCTTCTTGCCTCGTCGAGAGTTCCGCTGCCGCGGCTCCCGTGTTCCCGATCGTTCGCCGCTCGCGCGGTCACCGTTCTCGCGGTCGACCGTCGCGACGGTCGCCTGTCTCGCGGTCTTGGCCCCCGGCCGGCGCCATGCCGACCGTCGGCTTTCGCCGGCCGCCCCGCCGCCGCTATGATCGCGCACCGGATGGGCAAGCCGATTTCACGATCGGATAATGCCATAACTGAGCGAGCAAATCTTCGCAAAAAACAAGCGAAGAGCCACCGAATTGCAATCGCGAGACGGATTCGTGTCTCGCCCTTCCCGAGTCACGACCCTATGGAGTGCTGTCTTGACGGTCGAACCGCGATCCGAACGTGTCTACCGCATCCTCACAGAGGTGGAATACGCGAGCTTGGAGGCCGAGGGCCGGTTCGAGGGGGCCGAGCTCGATCGCCGGCACGGCTTCGTCCATCTCTCCGAGGCCGATCAGGTCGCCGGCACGCTGGCGGCCCATTTCGCCGGCCGCGAAGGCCTCGTCCTGGTCGAGATCGACGCCGCCGCGCTGGGGGACGCCCTGGTCCGCGAGCCGAGCCGGGGCGGGGCGCTGTTTCCCCATCTCTATGCCGCCCTGCCGGCCTCGGCGGTCTTGCGGCACTGGCGCCTCACGCTCGACTCGGCGGGCCGGCACCGGCTTCCCCCGGACCTCGCGCCGGAGGGGTCGGGCACCGGCGGAGCGCCGTCGTGAGCCTGCCCTGGCGTCTCGCCGGCCCGATCCTGGGGCGGCTCGAGCCCGAACGCGCGCATCGCGTCGGGCTGCGGGCGGCCGCCGCGCTCGGCCGGCTCGCCGGCCCGGGCGTCGCGGCGGGGCGCGACCCGCGCCTGGCCGTGCGGCTGTGAGGGCTCGACTTCCCCGGCCCGGTCGGGCTCGCCGCCGGGTTCGACAAGGACGCGGAGGCCGTGGCCGGCCTGTTCCGCCTGGGCTTCGATTTCGTCGAGGTCGGCACGGTCACGCCGCGCCCCCAGCCGGGCAACCCGCGCCCGCGCCTGATCCGCGTGCCGGCGGCCGGCGCCGTGATCAACCGGATGGGCTTCAACAATGCCGGGCTCGACGTCCTGGTCGCCCGGCTCGAACGCTTGCGGGCCGGCCCGGCGCCGCCGGGGCCGCTGGGCGTCAATCTGGGCTGCAACAAGGACACGGCCGACCCGCCCGCCGACTATCGCGCCGGCGTCGCCGCAGTCGCCGGGCTCGCTGACTACCTGACGATCAACGTCTCCTCGCCCAACACGCCGGGGCTGCGCGGCTGGCAGGAGGGCCCGCGCCTCGCCGCGCTGCTCGGCGCGGTCCTGGAGGCGCGGGAGCGCGCGGGCGCGCGACCGCCGGTCCTGGTCAAGATCGCCCCCGACCTGGGCGAGGATGCGCTGGCCGCGGTCTGCGCCGTCGCGACGGAGTCCGGGATCGACGGATTGGTCGTCTCCAACACGACGCTCGACCGGCCGGCGGGGCTGCCGGCCGATGCCCGCGCCTTCGCCGGCGGGCTGTCCGGGCGCCCGCTGATGGCGCCCTCGACGCGCGTGCTCGCCCGGACAAGGGCGCTGACCGGCGGCCGGCTGCCGCTGGTCGGGGTCGGCGGCATCGCCTCGGGCGCGGACGCCTATGCCAAGATCCGCGCCGGCGCGAGCCTCGTCCAGCTCTACACCGCGCTGGTCTTCGAGGGGCCGGGGATCGCGCGGGCGATCCGCCGGGACCTCGCCGCCCGGCTCGCCGCCGACGGGTTCGCCACGGTGGGCGAGGCGGTCGGCGTGGATGTGGACGGCGTGCCGGTGGACGGCGCCGTGGCGGCGGCGGGCGATCCGGCGGAAAGCACGGCGTTCAGCGGGCGTTAACCATGGATCAACCCTGTCGGGGGGAGACTGCCGGCGATACGGGCCGGTCCGGAAGGCACGCCGCGACCCGACAGCCCGCCCGCCGCACGTCCATAACCGCCATCCCGATCCCGCGCCGATGTCGCTGATCCGCCACCTCCTGCTCGCGCTCGCCTACGGCGCTTTCGCCGTCGCCGTGGCGCTGACCCTGCCGATGAGCGTGGCGGGCCTCGACGGCTGGACGGCGGTTGCGCTCGGCGGGGCGGTGCTGTGCTTCGGCGCGGTGCTGCACGAATCGCTCGACCGCCAGGCCCGCGACAAGGCCGCCGCCCGCGCCGTGGAGGAGGCGGAGGCACGGCACGACTCGGTGCTCGACCAGATCGCCGAGCTGCGCGATCGGCTGGGGCTGATCGAGCGGCGGCTGGAGCGCGCGCCCGATGCCGGCCGGCTGGAGACGCTGAGCGGCGAGCTGGGGCAGCTGAAGGCGCTGATCCGGCGCCTGGCCGGCGGCGAGGACGCGGGCCAGGGCGGGCGCGCCGACCGGGACGGCCCGCGCGACGCCGCGGGCCGCCTGATCGAGGGCGAGGCGCCGGAGCCGCCGGGTCTGGTCGACCGGGTGCGCGAGGCGGTGCGCCAGGACCTGATGGATGCCAGCCTGGCGCCGATCGTCGCCCTGCCCCAGCGCAAGATCCGCCACCGGCTGGTCGGGCTTCGCCTGCTGCCGTCGGAGGGCGGGCCGCTGGAGCCGCCGCAATGGCGCCCGGTCGCCGAGCGCGTCGGCCTGATCGCCGCGACGGACGCCCAACTCCTGTTCCGCTGCGCCCAGCACGCCCGCGACGCGGCGCGGCGCCACCGCGCCGGCGGCTGGTTCGCGCCGGTCTCGCCGACCAGCCTCGCCGATCCGGGCTTCGTGGATCAGGTCGCCGACTTCCTGTTCGACAATGGCGAGGTCGCGGCCCGGCTGGTCATCCAGCTTCCCGCCGACGCCCTGATCCGGGAGCCGGAGGGCCCGCGCGCCGCGATGGCGCGGCTGGCGGCGACCGGGGTGCGGTTCGCGCTGGGCGACGCCAACGTGCTGGCCCGCCTGGACCTGCCGGAGATCGGGGCGCTCGGCGTGCGCTTCCTGGGCATCAACGCCCGCACCCTGATCGCCGAGGCCGAGGGGGGGCTCGACACCCAGGCGCTGCGCGCCCGGCTCGACGCCCAGGCCATCGACCTGATCGCCGAGGGCGTCGACCGGGAGGAGACTGTGGCCGAGCTGCTCGACCTGCCCGTCGCCTTCGCCCGGGGATCCCTGTTCGCCGAGATCGAGGCCGCGGCGGCCTGAGCGACCCGGCCCGAGGGCTCAGAATCCCGCAGCCGCCCCGTCTGCGCGCGGGTCCGCGGCGCCCTCGATGAAGCCGTCGGGGCGCAGCGCCAGGGCGCCGGCATGGCCCATGATCTCGTCGAGATCCGACACGGTCTCGACCACGTGGCCGGCGTCGCACAGGGCGGCGATCGTCTCGTCGCCCAGCCCGGACTCGATCTTCAGCGAGGTGGACATGGCCCCCCAGGTCCGCCCGAGCAGCCAGCGCGGCGCGGCGACGGCGCGCTGCAGCCCCTGGCCGAACCAGGCATAGCGGGTCAGCACCGCCGCCTGGGTCTGCGGCTGGCCCTCGCCGCCCATGGTGCCGTAGACGACCGTGCGGCCGTCGGCCAGCCGGGCCAGCGCCGGGTTCAGGGTGTGGAAGGGCTTGCGCCCCGGCGCCAGGGTGTTGGCCGCCGCCGGGTCGAGCGAGAGGGACGAGCCCCGGTTCTGCCAGACGAGCCCGGTTTCCGGCAGGACGACGCCGGAGCCGAACTCCCAGAACAGGCTCTGGATGAAGGACACGGCGCGCCCCTCGCCGTCGATCGCGCCCATCCAGACGGTGTCGCCGGGGTCGCCGGACTCCGGCCAGGGCAGGGCGCGGTCGGGATCGATCTCCCGCGCCAGGTCGCGCAGGGCCCGCCCGGTCAGGAAGGCCGCCGGATCCTCGGCCAGATGGTCGGGATCACGCACCACCCGGTCGCGCACCCGGAAGGCACGCTTGGTCGCCTCGACCAGCCCGTGGACATGATCGTAGCCCTCGGCCGTCGCCACGCCCAGCCGGTCGAACAGGCCGAGGATCATCAGCGAGGCGAGACCCTGCGTCGGGGGCGGCAGATTGTAGATCGTGCCGACCGACAGCGCGACGCTCAGCGGCGTCACGCGGCGGGCGTAGTGGCTCTCGAGGTCCGACAGGCCGATCGGCGCGCCGACCGTCTCCAGGTCGTCGGCGACCGATCGTGCGAGGTCGCCGCGATAGAAGCTGTCCGGGCCGTCCGCCGCCACCCGCTCCAGCGTCGCCGCCAGGCGCGGCTGGCGGTAGGGCGCGCCGGCCGCCGGCGCGGCGCCGTCGTCGAGATAGGTCCGCGCGAAGCCGGGCACGGCCTCCAGCTCCGCCCGCTTGGCGGCGGTGGTGCGGGCCTGGCTGTCGGTCGCGGCGATGCCGCCCCGGGCCAGGTCGATCGCGTCGGCGAGCAGCCGATCGAGCGGCAGCCGGCCGCCCCAGCCGGCGTTGATCTCCAGCGCCGCGGCCCAGCCGGAAAGGGTGCCGGCGACGGTGTTGGCGGCCAGCGGGCCGCGCGGCGGCACGGCGCCGTCCGGATAGAGCGCGGGCGTGACGCGCTGCCCGGTCGCCCCGCAGGCGTCGATGGCGACGGGATCGCGCCCCGGCTCGGCGATCAGCCAGAAGCCGTCGCCGCCCAGCCCGGTCATGTGCGGGTAGGCCGCCGCGATCGCGCCCGCCATGGCGATCATCGCCTCGATCGCCGTGCCCCCGTCGCGCAGCACGTCCACCCCCGCCGCCGAGGCGAGGTGGTGGGGCGCCGTGACCATGCCGCGACGGGCGACGGGGGTGCTCGGCATGGAGACGCGACTCCGTAGGGACGATACCGTATGTCGCAGCACCCTAGCCTTGGCCGCCGGGGCTCGCCAAGCCGGGCCTGCGCTCCATACTCCCTTCAGGGTGCCCGCCATCCCGGCCCGGCGCGCCCGGTCGGAGAGAGGTCGCCGCCATGCCCCGCCCGCTGCTCGCCCCACACCGGCTCGCTGGCCGCCCGCTCGCCCGAGTCGCCGCCGCGTCCGCGCTCGGCGCCGTTCTCGCCATCGGGGCCGCGCCGCTGCCCGGGTCCGGCGGTGCGGCGCCGGCCGTGGCGCAGGAGCTGCCGGCCGGTCCCGACCGCCAGGCGATTCTCGACGTCATCGGCGCCCAGCTCGATGCCTTCCGGCGCGACGACTTCGCCACCGCCTACGGCTTCGCCTCGCCGATGATCCAGCGGCTGTTTCCGAGCGCCGAGCGCTTCGCCGCCATGGTCACCGGCGCCTACCGCCCGGTATACCGACCGCGCGAGGTGCGATACCTGGACATGATCGTGGAGCGCGGCCAGCCGACCCAGCGGGTCTGGCTGCTGGGGCCGGACGGCAAGGCGGTCATCGCCCACTACATCATGGAGCGCCAGCCCGACGGGTCGTGGAAGATCGACGGCGTGACGCTGCACGAGGTCGACGACCTGTCTGTCTGAGACGGGTCGGTCCGCGCCGCGTCGGTCCGCGCCGCGTCGGTCCGGGCCGGGTCGGTCCGCGCCGCGGCGCCGCCGGAGCGGGTCGCGACCGCCCGGATTGTCGCGGCCGGGCGCGTCGGCTATAAGCCCCGGCACCCGTCGGCCGGCCGCTCGGCGCCGGCGCCGGGGCGACAGGTCGGTCAGCAGCGCGAGGGAGCGGCGTCGTGGGCGAGCAGGACACCATCACCAAGCATTTCCCGGTCTCGTGGGAAGAGCTGCACCGCCACGCCAAGGCGCTGTCCTGGCGCCTGGCGGAAATGGCGCCGTTCCGCGGCATCGTCGCGGTGACCCGCGGCGGGCTGGTGCCCGCGGCGATCGTGGCGCGGGAGCTCGACATCCGCCTGATCGACACGATCTGCGTGTCGAGCTACGACCACATGGACCAGCGCGAGGCGCGCATCCTCAAGGACTGGGAAGGCGACAGCGAGGGCTGGCTGATCGTCGACGACCTGGTCGACACGGGCAAGACCGCGCGGATCGTGCGCGACAAGCTGCCCAAGGCGCATTTCGCCACGATCTACGCCAAGCCGGCGGGCCGGCCGATGGTCGACACGTTCGTGACCGAGGTCAGCCAGGACACCTGGATCTTCTTCCCCTGGGACATCGAGCCCCAGTACTCGACCCCGATCGCGGAGATCCGGGTGAAGACCTGAGCGGTGGCGCGGAGGCGGGGCATTCCCACCACGAAGACACGAAGGCACCAAGCTGTCTCACGAAGGGGGGCGGAGCGCGCCTTCGGTCTGTCGATCCGGCGCCGATCGGCACTTGAAAACAACCGACTCATAGCCCCGGGCGGCCCAGCCGGAACACTGTGTCGGGCCCCTTCGTGCCTTCGTGTCTTCGTGGTTGAAACAACCGAACCGTTGCGCACCGCTGCGCGGTGGGCAACCTACGCCGCAGATCGGGGTCGCCCGGGCGACGCGTGGATCGCGTCGCCCCCTCGCCCTATTTCATCCAGGTGTCCGGGCCCGGATCGCCGCCGGCCGCGGCGGTGACCAGCCGGCCGAGGTAGTGGTCCCAGCCCTCCTCATGGGAGGCGACCTTGGGCTCCGGCAGGCCGGAATGGGTGAAGACGAGTCGGGTGCCGCCGTCGCGCGGCTCCAGGTCGACCTCGATGGTCGAAGTGCCGGGCGGCACGCCGGCGTCCTCCCGGTCCCAGCCCCAGGTGTAGACGAGCCGGGTATGGGGCGTGACCTCCCGGAACTCGCCCCGCGCGACGAAGCCGTTGACCACGTCGACCACGAAGGCCCCGCCCGGCCGGGCGTCGAGCGTGTGGCTCGTCCCCATCCATCGGGCCATCTTCTCCGGATCGACGAAGAAGGCGAAGACGGTCGCCGGATCCGCCTCGATGAAGATCTCGCGGCGGAGCGTCCCGGGTGTCTGCCGGGCGGCGGCGGTGGCGTTCATGACATTTCTCCCTGCTCTCGGTTACGGGATTCCCGGCCGGCCGCCGTGGCCTCCGGGTCGGTCCGGTCCGCGCGCGCCTGCGCCTCCGCGGCCGATTTGAGGGCGGCCAGACGGTCGTCCCAGAAGGACTCGATGACGGCACGCACCGCCGCGACGCGGTCCTGACGCGCCCGGTACCAGCGCCGTGTGCCATCGCGCCGGACGGCGACGAGATCCGCATCCAGCAGGACCCTGAGATGCTGGGAAACGGCCGGCCGGCTCATCTCGAAATCGGCCGCGATCTCCCCGGCCGTCCGCTCTTGCGCCCAGACCATCGACAGAATCCGGCGGCGGGTGCCGTCCGCCAGGGCTCTCAGCGCGTCGTCCATGCTTGATGTAAGCATAATCTTACGTAAGTGTCTACCTACAAATGGCAGCGGATCGACGACCCTCATGATCCGCGGGCGCCGGCGCGGTGATCGGCGTATCATCGTCTTCGATCGGTTCGGACGAGGAGGCCCCGCTGTCCCCACGCCATCCCGCCCTGCCAGCCGTCGCCGACTGGCTCGCCCGCGACGCGGCGGCGGCGGCCGGCGTTGCGCCGCTTCTCGCCGGACTCGCCGGGCGGCTGGCCGAGGCGGGTCTCCCGCTCGAAGCGGCGTGGCTGCAAATACGCGTCCTCAATCCCCTGCTTGCCGGGCAGGTGGTCACCTGGCGGGCCGGCACCGACGGCGCGAGCGAGACCCTGGCCTTCCATCCGCCCGACGGGCTCGGCGCCACGCCGCGGCGACGCGACGACCCGCCCTGGGCAGCGGCGCTCGAGCGCGCCGCCGGTTCGGGCCTGGCGGTGGACTTCGAGGCCGAGGGCCGGCCGGGTGTCGCCTTGCCGGTGACGCTGTCGGACGGGGCGCGGCACGCTCTGGCCCTGCTCGCTGGCGCGGGCGGCTTCGAGGATCACGCGATGCGCGAGGCGCTCGCGGACATCGCCCGGCGCCTTGCCTGCCCGCTGGAAGTCCTGATCCTGCGCGACACCCTCACGGCCCTGCTCGAGACCTATCTGGGCCGCCGCTCGGCGCGGCGCGTCCTGGCGGGCGAAGTCCGTCGGGGGTCCGCCGAGACCGTCGAAGGCGTGCTCTGGGTCTCGGACCTGCGCGGCTTCACCGGCCTCGCCGAGCGGCTCGACCGGGACGCCGCCGTGGCGCTGCTCGACGCCCATTTCGAGCGGCTGGTCGCGCCGATCCAGGCCTTCGGCGGCGAGGTGCTGAAATTCGTCGGAGACGGGCTGGTGTCGATTTTCCCGGTCGACTTCGGCGGGCCGGCGCGGGCCTGCGGTCGGGCGCTCGACGCCGTGTCGGCGGCGGGCAGGGCGACCGACGCGTTCAACGCCGGCGATCGCGGCGGATTGCCGCCGATCGCCTATGGCGTCGGTCTGCATCGCGGCCCGGTCTACTACGGCAATATCGGCTCGCCCGACCGGCTCGATTTCACCGTCATCGGGCCGACGGTCAACCGGGCGGCGCGGATCGAGGCGCGCTGCAAGCCGACCGGCTACACCGTCCTGGCGTCGCGGGACGTGGCGGTGCACGCTGGCGACCGGCTGCGTCCGGCCGGGCGCCATCGGTTGGAGGGCGTCGACGGGCCCGTCGACCTCTTCACGCCGATCGCGGCCGACCCCGCCGAGGCGCGCCGCCCGCCGTCTCCCTGACCGGCCGGGTCCGGCCGCCGCTCCCTCCCTGCGATCCCCATCGGAGCCTCCCCATGCCGATCCATGTCCCCGCCGCGGAGCTGGCCGAGCGCCGGGACCGGGCGACCGCGGAGATGCGGCGCCGCGGGCTGGACGCGCTGCTGGTCTTCAAGCAGGAAAGCCTCTACTGGCTGACCGGCTACGACACCTTCGGCTACGTCTATTTCCAGGTCATGGTACTCGACGCCGATGGCGGCATGACGCTGCTGACCCGCGCGCCGGACCTGCGCCAGGCGCGCTTCACCTCGGTGATCGAGGATGTCCGCGTCTGGGTCGACCGCGCCGGCGCCAGCGCGGTCGACGACCTGCGCGCGATCCTGGCGGAGAGGGGGCTCGACCGCGGTCGGCTGGGGGTCGAATGGCACGCCTACGGCCTGACCGCGCGGCAGGGCTTCGCGCTGGCCGACGGGCTGGCCGGGGCGGCGGCGCTGGAAGACGCCTCCGACCTCGTCTCCCGGCTGCGGCTGGTCAAGAGCGCGGCGGAGCTCGCCCATGTCCGGCGCGCGGCGGAGCTGGCCGACCTGTCCTGGCGCGCCGCGCTCGACCTGGCCGAGCCGGGCGCGTTCGAGGGCGACATCCTGGCGGCGATGCAGGGCGTCGTCTTTCGCGGCGGCGGCGACGACCCGGCCAACGAGACGATCATCGGCTCCGGCCCCGGCGCGCTGATGTGCCGGTACTTCACCGGCCGGCGGCACCTGGACCCGGACGACCAGCTCACGCTGGAATTCGCCGGGGTCTATCGCCACTACCACGCCTGCCTGATGCGCACGATCCGCATCGGCCCGCCGCCGCCCGAGCAGCAGGCGATGCACGACGCGGCGGAGGAGGCGCTGCTCGCGGCCGAGGCCGCGCTGAAGCCGGGCCGGCCGCTGGGCGACGTCTTCGACGCCCATGCCCGCGTGCTCGACGGCCACGGCTACGCCGCCCACCGGATGAACGCCTGCGGCTATTCCCTGGGCGCGACCTACGCGCCGAACTGGATGGACTTCGCCGAGGCGTCGATGTTCTTCACCGGCAATCCGACGGTGGCGGAGGCGAACATGGTCTTCTTCATACACATCATCCTGTTCGACAGCGACCGCGGCCTCGCGGCCACGCTGGGCCGCACGGTCCGCGTCGCCGAGGCCGGGTGCGAGCCGCTCAGCCGCGCGCCGCTGGACCTGCCGACAAGATAGGTCGCCCCCGGGGCAGGCCGTCGATCGCCGAGGAACCCCTGCGCGACGGCGCCGAGGCCGCCCGGCGCTCTTGACCGGGGCGGGCGGTTCCGGTATTCACCCGCGCTCGTACCGGGGCGCGGCGGGCGCGGCCCGGGCCCACGCTATCGACGGCGGCCGGCACCGGGCCGGTGGACGCCCCCAGGATTTCGAGGATCAACGCGATGTCGCGACGTTGCGCAGTGACCGGCAAGGGCGTGCTGACCGGCAACAACGTCAGCCACGCCAACAACAAGACCCGCCGGCGCTTCCTTCCGAACCTGCATCGCACGGACGTGCTGTCCGACGCGCTGGGCACGAGCGTGCGCCTGCGCGTGTCGAGCCAGGGCCTGCGCACGATCGAGAAGCGCGGCGGCCTGGACGCCTTCCTGATGTCGGAGGCGCCGACCAAGCTCACCCCCGACCTGCGCCGCCTGCGCAAGCGGGTGGAGAAGGCGAAGGCCGCCGAGGGCGCGGCCGGCTGACCGCTTCGCGCGCCACGCGACCGGTTCCGGCCCGCGGCGCCCGCTCGCGGGCCGTTTTCGTCGGGGACCCCGGGGTTCGTCAGGGACCCGTTATCGTCCCGAACGCTAGAGCATCCTGCGCCCGAACGGGCGCAGACGAAATGCTCTAGGTTGTTGAAGATAGGGCAATTTTTTCCGAACTGATGATTCCATCAGTTCGGAAATTGCCCTGGCCGCCCGAACGGCGACGGCGCCGCGGCCCCGCCCGGCATCGGGTCGACCGTCCCGCCGGTCCCCGGCGGTCTCGAGGATCTCTGACCCATGATCGACCTGTCGCCCCGGCATCTGATCGACGCGCTCAACGCCCTGCCGCCGGAGGCGGTCTGGCTGCTGATGCTGCTGGTCTGCTTCTCCGCCGTGCTCGTGTTGACGCGGGTCTTCGGCGAGTCGGGGCTGCATGTCTATATCGCCGTGGCGGTGCTGGGCGCCAATCTCCAGGTGCTCAAGCCGGTGCAGTTCTCGGTCTACGCCGATCCGGTGGCGCTGGGCACGATCCTCTTCGCATCGACCTATCTGGCGACCGACATCCTGGCCGAGCACTACGGCCGGGCCTCGGCGCGCAAGGGCGTGCTGCTGGGCTTCTCGGCGTTCCTGCTGTGGACGGTGATCGCGGTGCTGACGCTGGGTTTCCGGCCGTTGAGCCCGGCGGAGGCAGGCGAGGGGCTGGCCTGGGCGCTGCCGATCCACGACGCCATGGCGACCCTGTTCACGCCGGTGCCGGCGTTCTTCGCCGCCGGCATGATCGCCTATCTGACAAGCCAGTATCACGACGTCTGGCTCTACTCCCTGCTGCGCCGACTGACGGGCGGGCGCCATCTCTGGCTGCGCAACAACGCCTCGACCTGGGTCTCGGCGCTGATCGACAACACGCTGTTCAGCGTGCTCGCCTGGGTCGTCTTCGCGCCCGACCCGATCGGGCTCGAGCCGCTGATCTTCACCTACATTCTCGGCACTTACCTCCTGCGGGTGGCGGTCGCCGCGCTCGACACGCCCTTCGTCTATCTCGCGCGCTTCGCCGTGCGCTCGCCGGGGCCGGCTTCCGCCTATGCCTGACGCGACGGACCGGGGGGCGACGGGCGAGGCGCTCGGCTTCGACGTCCTGGCGCGCGACCCGCACGGCAGCCGGGCCCGAGTGGGCCGGCTGACGACCGCGCATGGCGCGATGGACACGCCGGCCTTCGTCTTCTGCGGCACCAAGGGCGCGATCAAGGGGCTGACCACCGACCAGGTGCGCGAGGCGGGCGCGGACATCGTGCTCGCCAACACCTATCACCTGATGATCCAGCCGGGCGCGGAGCGGGTGGAGGCGCTGGGCGGCCTGCACCGCATGATGCGCTGGGACGGCCCGATGCTCACCGACTCGGGCGGCTTCCAGATCTTCTCCATGGGCCATGGCGGCGTCGCCGACGAGATCAAGGGCCGCATGAACCAGGCCCGCGAACGTACGCTGATAAAGGTGGACGAGGAGGGGGCGACCTTCCGCTCCTATCTGGACGGCGGCCGGCTGTACCTGTCGCCCGAGGTCGCCATCGACGTGCAGCGCCGTCTCGGTGCCGACATCGTCATGCAGTTCGACGAGTGTACGCCGTTCAATGTGGAGCGGGCGTACACCGAGCGGTCGATGGCGCTCAGCCACCGCTGGGGCGATCGCTGCCTCGCGGCTTTCGAGCGGATGGAGGGCCGCGCCGCGCAGGGCCATCCCCAGGGGCTGTTCGGCATCGTTCAGGGCGGTGTCTATCCCGACCTGCGGCGGGAAAGCGCGGAGTGGACGGCGGACCGGCCGTTCTTCGGCACGGCGATCGGCGGGTCGCTCGGCGGCTCCAAGGCGCAGATGTACGAGGTCGTCGACATGGCGATGCCGTACGTCCATCCCGACCGGCCGGTCCACCTGCTGGGCATCGGCGGCTTCGGCGACGTCTTTGCGAGCGTACGCCTGGGCATCGACAGCTTCGACTGCGTGCACCCCACCCGGGTCGCGCGCCATGGCTGGGCGCTCAAGAAGGGCGCGAAGGGCGAGCGGGTCAACTTGCGCAACGCCCGCTACCGCGACGAGACGGGCCCGATCGACGCGACCTGCGGCTGCGCCACCTGCCGGCACTACGCCGCCGGCTACGTCCAGCACCTGATCAAGGCGGGCGAGCTGCTCGGCATGACGCTGCTGGTCCAGCACAACGTCCACACCATGGTCCGGCTGATGGCCGAGATCCGCGCCGCCATCGCGGCCGGCACGCTCGCCGAGACGGAAGCCGCTTGGCGCGCCGACGGGGACTGAACCGATCCGCACCCGGGCTGGCGGTTCGGACTCGATCGCGGCGAGACGATGGCGATAGAAACCCACGTTAAAAACGACTTGCGACAGACAATTTAATACGCCAAAAATGGCGTATGACAACTTTTAATTTGTCTTCCAACCGAGTTTCGCGACGAGATCGGTCCTCGAGAGTGAGCCGACCATGTCGCGCGGGCGCGATCCGGACCAGCGGAGCGCGGCGATGACGGTGGTGATGACGCGTTTGGGGCAGGCGCCCCGCCAGCGCCGCGACGTCTTGGTCGCCCCGGTCAACCTCACGCCCAATGGGCGCGCCCATCTGGGGCATGTCGCCGGGCCGTTCCTTCGCATGGACATTCTGGCCCGGGCGCTGGCCCGGGATGGGGACCGGGTCGCGGCCGTGCTGACGACCGACGGCTTCGAGAACCACGTCCTGCTCAAGGCGTGGCAGGAGGGCCGGGACCCGGACGAGCTGGCGCACGCCAACGCCATGCGCATCCGCGACGACCTCGCAGCAATCGGCATCGACTACACCCTGTTCGACGATCCTGGCCATGCCGAGAACCGAGCCCTGTTCGACGCGGTGTTCGCCGATCTGGTCCGTCGGCTGGAGGAGGGGGGCGAGGTCGCCTACCGCTCGGTCCGGCTGCCCGTCGACCGGCGCGATGCGGATCCCACGAATCCGGAGGACCGGTTCTGCATCGGCGGCTGGTTCGTCGCGCGCTGCCCGAATTGCGAGGCGCCGGGCGGGGCCTTCGTCTGCGAGGAATGCGGCCGCTTCTACGAGCCGACGGAGGGCCTGGAGCCGCGGTCCCAGCGTGGCGACATCGTCGGATGGGAGGAGGATACCGCCCCCTTCGTCGTCCTGCGCGACCCGGACCGCCTGCGCGATCTGTGGACGCGCATGGGCCTCGAGGCGCCGTACCGGGAGATCGGGGAGCGCCAGCTCGCCCAGGTCGGCCCCGCCATCCGGCTGACGGTGCCGGGTCGCCGCGGCCTCGATTGGGCTCCGGGCCCGCTGACCGGCCGTCAGGTCGGCTTCAGCTACTCGTCGATCATGTACGCCCACAAGCTCTATTGCGGCGAGCGTCTGGCGGGCCTGACCGGTCGCGGCAACCCGTTCACGGCGGGCAGCGAGACGGTGTTGGTCAGCGCCACGGGCATCGACAACACGATCCCCATGCTGATCGGCGTCGGCGCCTGCTCGCTCGCCCAGTCCGCCTACCGGCCCTTCGACCGGATGTACTTCAACCGCTTCGTCTCGATGGAGCGGTCGAAGTTCTCGACCTCGCGCGGCCACGTGATCTGGGTCGGCGACATCGCGGCGGCGCCCGGGCTCAACACCGACTGCCTGCGCCTCTATCTGGCGGAGATCTGCCCCGAGGAGGCGGAGACCGACCTTGCGATCGACGAGCTGATCGCCCGGCACAACGCCATCCTGGCGGCGCTGCGCCATCTGGTCCCGAGCGCCTGGGCCGGGCTGGGTTCCGGAGCGTCGGTCGTCGACGACGGCCTCGCCCGCCGGCTGGAGGCGGCGCTGGCCGGCCAGGCGAGCGCGCTCGATCCGGAGCGGCTGCGCGTTTCCCGCGGCGCGGCGGTGGTCGCGGACTGGATCTTCGATCCGGGGCCGCTCGACACGCCGGGACGGGCGCGCGGCTGGCTCGTCGGCCTCGCGCTGCTGGCCGCGCCCTGGATGCCGGAACTGGCCGGGGCGATCTGGCGCGGCCTTGGTCATCCGGGTGTGCCGCGAACGGAGGCGTTCGCGGCCGGCGCGGCGGTGGCGGCGAGCCCGGAGCCGCCGGCGGTGCCCGGCCTGCCGTTGACACGCCGGGATCTCGTGACCTGCGGCGCGCTCAAGGAGCCCGCATGACGACCGAGGCGGCGGAACGCCTGCCGGCGTCCATCGCGCCGGCGGTCTCGCTGCCCTTCGTCCTGGCCAGCGTGGCGCTGGCTGCCGCCTATGGCGCCACCTTCCTGCTGGCCGACGCGTTCGCCGCGCGCGGGCTGCCGGTCTCCGTCGCCGGGTCGGTCATCTCGGTCGGCACGGTGACGACGATTGTCGCCGCCCTGCTCGCCGGCCGCCTGGCCGAGCGGATCGGCCTGATCGAGGCGATCCTCGCTGCCGCCGTCGCCATGGGCCTCGCCATGGCGTGCTTCGCCGCGGCCGGGTGGGGCACCGGGGCGGCCCATGCCGGCGGCCTGTTCCTCGGCATCGGCTGGTCGGTCTTCTACATCCTGGCGCCGATCCAGGTGATCGCCTGCGTGCGCGCCGAGGCCCGGCTGAAATACCTGACCCTGCTTTCGGGCTCGCAGATGCTGGGAATCGGGCTCGCCGCGCCGGCCGGGCGGTGGCTGGCCGGCGGCCTCGGCTCCTTTCCGGCCGCCTTCGCCGCCTTCGCCGCCGGCTGCGCGGGCGCCGTCGCGCTTCTCGCGGTGGCGCGGCGGCTGTTGCGCGACGTCCCCCAGATGGCGCAGCCGTCCTATCGGCTGACCGCGGCCGGCATCGCCGGCGTGATGCGTGGGCGCACGGCTTTTCCGGTGATCATGATCGGGCTGGGGGCGTGCGTCTTCGCCGGGCTCTCGACCTTCCAGAGCGTCTATGCCGAGGCACGCGGCCTGACGCCGGACATCTTCTTCGTCACCTTCACCGTCACCGTCGTCGTCCTGCGCTTCGCGGTCTCCGGCGTGATCGGCCGCGTGCCGGTCGGCCGGCTGACCGCCGGGCTCTACGCCTGCGTGTTGGTCGGGCTCGGCCTCCTGCTCGTCAACGAGGGCAGCGCCGTCGTCTATTGCGCCGCCACGGTCGCCTTCGCGACCGGCTACGGGCTCGCCTACTCGACCCTCAACGGCTTCGTCGTCCATCTGGCCGGTGCGACCGGCCGGCCGGTGGCCGTCGCCTCCCAGGTCTTCACGTTGTCCTATTTCCTGGGATTGTTCGGCTTTCCTTATCTGGCCGGCGCGATCCTGGCGGGGGCGGCGTTCGACACGCTGCTGGTGGCCATGGCCGGGCTCGTCGCGGTCAATCTGCTCCTGCTGGCCGGCGCCTTCATGCGCCCCGCCGCGGCGGCGGACGGCTCGCGATGACGGTGCTGGGCGCGCCCGCCTCCGTCGCCACGTCACCCGTCCCGGCGAGCGCCGTGTCGCCGACGGGCGCGGCCCCGGCCACGGACCCGATACCGGCGACGGAGCCGATCCTGACCGTCGACCTCTCGGCCCTGCGGCGCAATTATGGACGCCTCGCCGACCATGTGGCCCCGGCGGCCTGCGCGGCGGTGGTCAAGGCCGACGCCTACGGCCTGGGCGCCGTCCCGGTCGTCCGGGCGCTGGTCGAGGCGGGCTGTCGCGCCTTCTTCGTCGGCACCCTGGCCGAGGGTCTGGAAATCGCGCCGACGGTGCCGCCCGACGGCACGGTCTACCTGCTCAACGGGCTGGTGCCGGGCACCGAGGCGGCGGCCGCCCGCACCGGGCTGGTGCCGGTCTTGAACTCGGCCGCCCAGGCGGCAGCCTGGTCGGCGACGGCGGCGCGCCAGGGCCGGCGCCTGCGGGCGGCGCTCCAGGTCGACACCGGGATCGGGCGCGCCGGATTGACGACGGCCGAGATCGGCGCTGCCGCAGCGCAGACCGCCGGACCCGGCACCTGGCACGCCGGCCTGGCCATTGAGCTCGTGGTCAGCCAGCTCGCCTGCGCCGAGGAGGCGGACCGGCTGGTCAGCAACCGCCAGCTGCGCAAGCTCCAGCGGCTGCGGCGCCACCTGCCGGGCATCCCGCTCTCGCTCGCCAATTCCGAGGGGCTGTTCGCGAGCCGGCGCTTCCATCTGGACATGGTCCGCTCGGGCGGCGCGCTGTTCGGCATGCCGCCGTCCGGCGCGGCGGCCTTCCCGCTGGAGCCGGTGGTGCGCCTCGAGGCGCCGATCGTCCAGATCCGCGCGATCCGGACGGGCGACACGGTCGGCTACGGCCGGGCGTTGATCGCCCGGCGCCCGATGCGCATCGCGACACTCGCCATCGGCTTCGCCAACGGGCTGCCGATCGCCGCCGCGGGCACGGCGCGGGCCTGGCTCGGCGCGGCGGCGGTGCCCTTCGTCGGCAGCGTGTCGATGGACACCTCCGTGGTCGACCTTTCCGCCGTGCCGGCCGCCGCCGCGCGGCCCGGCGAGACGGTGGAGATCCTCGGCCCAGGGCAATCCGTGGACGCGCTCGCCGCCGTGACCGGCGTACTGCGTGACGACCTGCAGATCCGGCTCGGCCGGGGCAATCGCCGCGTCCACGTGGAAGGCGGTGGCGGCGAGACGGAACGGCGATAGCGAGGCGCGCGATGCGGACCATCGAGGACGGCAAGACCAACAAGGACGTCTATCTGGAGCGCGAGGGCATCAACCTGATGGTGCCCGAAACCTTCACCGATGCGATCATCGACTTCCACGCCCGGGAATTCGACTACGCGGCGGCCATCACCCGGGACGGCGGCCATGGCCTGCTGATCGAGTTCGGCTGCGCGGATTTCCGCCTGCTCGAGGCCCGACGGCCCGGCACGTCGTATTGCGGCGTCGACATCCACCCGCCAGCCGACCGCCGGCGCCCGGCGCGCGACGCCCGCATCGTGCGCGCCGAGGCGCGCCGCTTCATCCGGCGGCGCGGCCTGCTTGCGGAGATCCGCCGGCGCTACGACGAGCGTGTGTTGGTGGTCCTGCCGTTCAATTTCCTGGGCACGATGGACACGCCGCTCGCCTTCCTCGACTCGGTCGCGGCGACCGGCTTCGACCTCCTGGTCGACGTCTTCAACACGACCGAGACAGCGACTCGGGCCCGCATAGCCTACTATGACCGCTGCGGCATTGCCGTCGAGCGGGTCGAGCGCAGCGAGACGGGCGTCGCGCTCCACTGCGCCAACGGCTTCGTCGCCCAGGCCTTCGATCGCGGGTTCCTGGCGGCGCGGCTGGCGGCCCGGGGCTACCGCCTGACCGACGAGGCGTCGAGCCCGGTCTGGCGCTTCCTGCACTGGACCGCCCCGGCTTCCTCCGAAACCTGATCGGGACGACTCGTCGATTGCCCGCCGCGAAGGGGAGCGCAACCGCTCCGACGCCGACGCCGACGCCGACGCCGACGCCGACGCCGACGCGCACGGCATGCCGGCCGTGGGCGACCTATGGGGAGCGGTCTCCCGAGTCGCCCTCCGCCCGGTTCGTGCCCGGCGGGCCGAGGCCCAGGCGCCCGATCACCGCGGCCGCGAGCGCCAGCCCCGCCCCGGTCAGCAGCGCGACCCGGAAGGCGGCGAGCGCAGCGGCGTCGATCGCCGCCGCCATCGCCGCGCGCTCGGGCCCGCTCACGCCCTCTGGCGGTTCGGCGGCGCCCAGCTGCAGGACGGCCGGGCCCAGGGCCGCGCGGGTCTCCGCCGGCAGGCTCGCGGCGAACACGGCCGTCGCCGCCGCGCCGAGCCCGGCGATGGCGAGCAGGAATGCGACGCGGCTGAGCGCGTTGTTGATGCCCGACGCGACGCCCGCCCGGGTGCGCGGCGCGGCGTTCATCACCGCCGTGGTCAGCGGCGCCACGGTCAACCCCATGCCCAGGCCCAGCACCGCGATGCCGGGGAAGTAGGTCGTCCAGTAGGCGCCCTCGAGCCCCGGCACGGCGATCAGGCCGAGGCCGGCGGCGACGATCGCCGGGCCGAGGCTCAGCGGCAGGCGCGCGCCCCAGCGGTCGACCAGCGCGCCGGTGCGCCGGCTGAGCGCGGCGATCAGCACCGCCAGCGGCAGGCTCGCCGCGCCGGCCTCCAGCGCGGTGTAGCCGCGCACGCTCATCAGGTGCAGCGGCAGGAAGAACAGCGCGCCGCCGAAACCGCCATAGAGCGCCAGCGTCAGCGCGTTGGTCGCGGCGAAGGCGCGGTGGCGGAACAGCCCGAGCGGCATCATCGGATGGGCGCGGCGGGTCTCCACGGCGAGGAACCCGGCGAGCCCGGCGACGCCGAGGACCAGCCCGCCGGCCACCGCGGGCGAGCCGAAGCCGAGTCTCGGCCCCTCGATCAGGGCGAAGACCAGGGCGCCCAGCCCGATCGTCGCCAGACCGGCGCCGGGCCAGTCGACCGGGCCGTCGGCGGCCTCGTCCCGGCTCTCCGGCACGCAGGTCGCGGCGATGGCGACGACCGCGGCGGCCAGCGGCAGGTTGATCAGGAAGACCGTGCGCCAGCCCGCCTGGTCGATCAGCCAGCCGCCGAGCAGCGGGGCGGCGGAGACGGTCAGCGCGCTCCAGGCCGACCACACGCCGATCGCCTTGCCGCGCCGCGCCTCGTCGAAGCTTGCGGTGATGATGGCGAGGCTGCCCGGGACCAGCAGCGCGCCGCCGACGCCCTGGGCCGCCCGGGCGAGGACGAGCTGGACGACCGACTGGGCGAGTCCGCAGGCCAGGGAAGCGATGGCGAAAACGATCGTGCCGGCGACGAAGACCCGGCGCCGACCGTAGCGGTCGCCCAGCGCCCCGCCGACCAGCAACAGGGCGACCAGGGTCAGGAAATAGGCCTCGACCACCCATTGCAGGCCGGCCAGGTCGGCGTCGAAGCCGCGCTGCAGGGTCGGCAGGGCGACGTTCACCACGGTCGAGTCGATGAACACCATGCCGGAGGCGAGCACCGTCGCGACCAGGATGCCGCGCTCCGCCGCCGCGCCGATCGGGGCCTCGGCCTCGATGGTCACGGCCAGGGTCCCGAGGGTGCGCCACCGGCTGGCATGCGCCCGCCGGCTCGGCTAAGGTCGCGCCGGCGAGGCGCCGGGCCCGGGGTCGCTGCGCGGCGTCGGCTCATGCGTCCTCGCCTCCCGTCCGCCCCGGCGGTGTCCCGATCCCGCGGCCTCTCCGGCCGCCGGCGCCGCCCCAGCCTGCCGAGCGCGCGATGCAGACCCTGCCCGACTTCCCGAACCTGTTCATCCTCGACCACCCGCTGATCCGGCACAAGCTCACCCACATGCGCCAGAAGGAGCGCTCGACCCAGGGCTTCCGGGCGCTGCTGAAGGAGATCTCGCTGCTCATGGGCTACGAGATCACCCGCGACCTGCCGCTGACGACCGAGCGGATCGAAACTCCGCTCGAGGCGATGGACGCGCCCGTGCTCGCCGGCAAGAAGGTGGCGCTGATCTCGATCCTGCGCGCCGGGCTCGGCATGGTCGAGGGGCTGCACGAACTCATTCCCTCGGCGCGGGAGGGGCATATCGGCCTCTACCGCGATCCGGAGACCAAGATGCCGGTGGAATACCTGGTCAAGCTGCCGGGGCCGGAGGACCGCATCTTCATCCTGGTCGACCCGATGCTGGCGACCGGCAACTCGGCCGTCCACGCCGTCGACGTGCTCAACCGCCACGGCGTGCCCGACTCGCGCATCCGCTTCATGGCGCTGGTGACCGCGCCGGAGGGCGTGCGCGTCTTCCACGCCGCCCATCCGGACGTGCCCGTCTTCGCCGCGGCGCAGGACCGCGAACTCGACAGCCACGCCTACATCCTGCCCGGGCTGGGCGACGCGGGCGACCGGATGTTCGGCACGAAATAGGCGGACGCCGGCGGCGGGGCCGGCGATCGCGTCCTCACTCCGCCGGCGTGGTCTCCGGGGTGGCGGGTGCCTTGGCCGTCAGCGACAGGCCGGTGCCGCACAGCTCCGGATGGCCGCGGCAGCAATCCTCCGTCAGGAACTGCACGAGCCCGCGCACGCCCTCGAAATCGGCGGCGTAGATGATGTGGCGGGCCTGCCGGGTCGAGCGGACGAGGCCCGCGCGCTCGAGCTGGGAGAGATGGAAGGACAGGGTCGACTGCGGCACGGCCAGCCGCTCCGCGATCGCGCCGGCGGCCAAGCCCTCGGGTCCTTCGGCGATCAGGAGGCGCAGCGCCGAGAGCCGCGTGTCCTGGGCGATGGCCGCGAAAGCGGCGATGGCGTCCTTGGTCTCCATCATTCCCTTATCCCGGAAGCAGCGCCGCGCGTCAACGAAAGCGAGCGTCCCGCCCGCTTCGTCAACCGGAGACACCATTGTCGGTTCCCCTTCGAGATGGGGACGGGGCGATGCCGGCGAAACCGTCGGCGGGTCCGGGACGGATCTATCCGGTCAGCACGGCCAGCGTGCCGCCGGCGGCCAGCGCGCCGGCGATCCCGAGCGCCAGGTACCAGGCGAAGATCGGCGCGCGCACCAGGGCGGCGACCGCCATGGCGGCGGGAATGCTGGTCACGCCGCCGGCGACCATGAAGGTCAGGGCGGCCGGCGCGGCCATGCCCATCTCCATCAGCCCGCCGACCAGCGGGATCGCCGCGAAGCCGTTCATGTAGGCCGGGATGCCGACGGCGGCGGCCAGCGGCAGCGACCACCAGGCGTCGCCGCCCAGGGTGCCGGCCACCGCCTCGGCCGGCACATGGGCGAGCATCAGGCTCTCCACCACGAAGGCCAGCGTCAGCCAGCGCAGCAGCAGCCACCCCGTCTGCCGCGACTCGGCTATCAGGGTCGCCCGCCGCTCCGGCTCGGCCCAGACGCGCCAGACGATGGGCGTGTCGGCGATCCCCGTCGGCCCGCAGCCGGTGCCGCAGCCCCGCGCGGCCGGCTTCAGCGGATCGGCCAGATGGCCGCGCCGGGTCAGTGCCAGGGTCGCGAAGCCCGCGCCGAGCCCGAGCGCGAGCGCGGCGATCGTGCGCGCGACGGCGAAGTCCACCGAGATCACCGCCGAGGTCAGCACGAAGACCTCCGGGTCCATCAGCGGCGAGGCGATCCAGAACGCCATGACCGGGGCCAGCGGCACGCCCGCCTTCATCAAAGCGGCGATCAACGGCAGCACGCCGCAGGAACAGAACGGCGACAGCGCCCCGAAAACGGCCGCCGCGACCACCGTGCCCGCCGAGGCCCGGCCGAACACGGTCGCGATCTGGCGGTCCACCCCGCTCGCCTTGGCATAGGCGGCGAGCCCGATCGAGAGCACGAAGAACGGCGCGATGTCGATCAGCGCGGCCCCGACGAAGCCCGCCGTGGCCCGCGCCTGGGCCGGGTCGAGAACGAGCAGGGCGAGACCGATCGCGGCGATCGCCGTGACCACGAGGTCAAGACGCCCCGCCAGCGCCGCGAGGGGGCGGCGGCGGTCGGCGGTGGTGGTCGCGAGGGTCATGGTCCGGCTTCCGGTCGGCGGTGGTGTGGATCCCCAATTATTCGAGAAAAGTCGAAAAGTCAATGCCGCCTTGGCGCGAACGACCGGCCGCGACGATGGTGAGGGGGCAGGGTCGACCACGAAGGCACGAAGCCACGAAGCTGTCTCGCGAAGAGGGCGGGGCGCGCCTTCGGCCTACCGGTGCGGCGCTGTCAGGCACCTGAAATAGAACGACTTTCAGCCCCGGGCAGCCCGGCCGGGGGATTGCGCCGAGCCTTTCGTGCCATCGTGTCTTCGTGGTTGACATGACCGCCAGGACGGCCGCGGACGCGCGATGTCGGGTTCGCTTCGCTCACGCGACCTACGGGACGGCGAGCCGATCGGCCGTCGTAGGTCGCCCACGGCCGACAGGCCGTGCGCGACGGTCCCGGCGTCGGAGGCGTTGCGCAGCGCCTTCGGCGCTGGGCGAACTACCGGTCCGCAAGCCGATTCGGTCTCATGGACGAATGCTCCGCGCCCCGTCAGGGTTCGTCGGCCGGGCTCAGCACTTCGCGTCGGCCAGGGCCGAGCCCGGCTCGCACCCCACGGCGTCGGCGCCTTGACAGCACTCGCGCGTCAGGAACTCGATCAGCCCGTCCATGCGCAGGAAGATCGCCCGGCAGCGTTGGGACCGGCCCTCGCGCTTCTGGGTGATCAGGCCGGCCGCCACGAGATGGGCGATGTGGTGGCTCAACGTCGAGGCGGGCATGTCCAGATGGCGCTGGATCTCGCCCACGGTCAGGCCGTCCTCCCCCGCCCGGACCAGCAGCCGATAGGCCTCCAGTCGCGCGGGATTGCCGAGTTCGGCGAGGCATTTGGCCGCTTCGTCCAGGGTCATGCCGGGCAGGATAGACGGCACGGACCCCGGGTCAACGGCGCCGTTCGCGCCAGCCCGGCACGGTCCCGGTCGGGCGCGCGATGACGAGCAATAAAATTGCGTATCAACGCCTATTTGTTTGCATACAAGAAAATTCATTGATATAGAAATGTTTCAATTCTATTATTCTAGCATCATCATGAGGCGTGTGTTTCAATTCGAAGCAACGCCGTCCGATTGAATTCGCCGTTCCCCCCGATATACGGCCGTCGATCGGCCCCGGCGCGCGCCGTGGCCCGGTCGCGGCATCGTGGTGGTCATTCCAGGGAGGAGCGCGAGACATGTCCCGATCCTGTCCCCGGCTGGTCGATCTCGGCCGCCGTCAATTCCTGCGCGGCGGCGGCGTTGCCGCGGTCGGTGCCGCCGCCGCGACGGTGGCCGGCGCCGGCGCGCCCGGCGAGGCCCGCGCGGAGACCGGCCTCGCCCGCGTCGTCCTGCCGGGCAAGCGCCTGGCCAACCTGGCCGACCTGACCGAGGGCGAGCCCGTCTTCATAAGCTACCCCGACGAGTCGAGCCCCGGCGTGCTCATCAAGCTGGGCGTGCCGGCCGACGGCGGCGTCGGGCCGGACGGCGACGTGGTCGCCTTCTCGACGCTCTGCCCGCACAAGGGCTTCCCGCTGACCTATGTCGGCGCCGATCGCAGCCTCAACTGCCCGGGCCACTACTCCCGCTTCGACGCGGAAAAGGGCGGCCAGCAGATCTGGGGCCAGGCGACGCAGAACCTGCCGCAGTTCCATCTGGTCGTCGACGAGGAGGGAGAGATCCACGCCGACGGCGTCGACGAGCTGATCTACGGCCGGCTGAGCAACAGCCTGTTCGCCGGCTGAGCGGGAAAGGACACGGACGATGACCTACAAGCGCGAGATCGACCGCCTGCCGATTCCCCCGCGTGACGCGGAGGTGCGCAACGTCACCTGCCATTACTGCATCGTCGGCTGCGGCTACAAGGCCTACAGCTGGCCCGTCGGGGCGCAGGGCGGCCCGGCGCCGGGCGACAACGCCTTCGGCGCCGACCTGACCGTCCAGCAGGGCGCGGAGACGGCGAACTGGTTCTCGCCGTCGATGTACAACGTGGTCAAGCAGGACGGCCGGGACGTCCATATCGTCATCAAGCCGGATCCGGACTGCGTGGTGAACTCGGGCCTCGGCTCGATCCGCGGCGCGCGCCAGGGCGAGCTCAGCTACTCCGAGACGACCGGCACCCAGACGCAGCGCCTGACCGATCCGCTGGTCTGGCGCTACGGCGCGCTGCACCCGACGAGCTGGGACGACGCCCTGGCCCTGGTCGCGGAGGTCACCCGCCGGGTCGTCGAGGAGCAGGGCGAGGACGGCGTCTTCGTCTCCGCCTTCGACCATGGCGGCGCCGGCGGCGGCTACGAGAACACCTGGGGGACCGGCAAGCTCTATTTCGAGGCGATGAAGGTGCGCAACATCCGCATCCACAATCGCCCGGCCTATAACTCGGAGGTCCATGCCACCCGCGACATGGGGGTGGGCGAGCTCAACAACTGCTACGAGGATGCCGAGCTCGCCGACACGATCATGGCCGTGGGCACCAACGCGCTGGAGACCCAGACCAACTACTTCCTCAATCACTGGGTCCCGAACCTGCGCGGGGCGACATCCGGCAAGAAGATCGAGCAGCTGCCCGCGGAGGCGCACGCCCCGGCGCGGGTCGTCGTCGTCGACCCTCGGCGCACTGTGACGGTGAACGCCTGCGAAGCGGAGGCGGGCCCCGACAACGTGCTGCATTTGGCGATCGAGTCGGGCACGGATCTCGCCCTGTTCAACGCCATGCTGACCTACGCCGCCGACCAGGGCTGGCTCGACGACGCCTTCATCGACGCGAGCACCGAGGGCTTCGCCGAGGCGCTGGAGGCCAACCGGACCTCGCTCGAGGACGCCGCGGCGATCACCGGGCTGACGGCCGACCAGATCCGCACGGCGGCCGAATGGGTCGCCATGCCCAAGGAGGGCGGGGCGCGCCGGCGGACCATGTTCGCCTACGAGAAGGGGCTGATCTGGGGCAACGACAACTACCGCACCAACGCGGCCCTGGTGAACCTGGCGCTGGCGACCGGCAATATCGGCCGTCCCGGCGGCGGCTGCGTGCGGATGGGCGGCCATCAGGAGGGCTATGCCCGCCCGCCGGAGGGGCATGTCGGCCGGCCGGCGGCCTATGTCGACCGGCTCCTGATCGAGGGGGGCGGCGGCGTCCACCACGTCTGGGCCTGCGACCACTTCAAGACGACGCTCAACGCCGCCGAGTTCAAGCGCGTCTACAAGCGGCGCACCGACATGGTGAAATACGCCATGTCGGCGGTGCCCGCCGGCGACCGGGCGGCCATGGTCGAGGCGATCATGGGCGCGATCCGCGAGGGCGGGCTGTTCTCCGTCGACGTGGACATCGTGCCGACCGAGATCGGCGAATGCGCCCATGTGGTCCTGCCGGCCGCGACGGCGGGGGAGATGAACCTCACCTCCATGAACGGCGAGCGGCGTATGCGCCTGACCGAGCGCTACATGGACCCGCCGGGCCAGGCGCGGCCCGACTGCCTGATCGCCGCCGGCCTCGCCCGGGCGCTGAAGGCCTCCTGGGAGGCGGCGGGCGACGCGGAAACCGCCGCGAGTTTCGAGGGCTTCGACTGGGAGACCGAGGAAGACGCCTTCATGGACGGCTACCACCGGGTCGCCGGCGGCGGCGAGCACGTCACGTACGACCGGCTGCGCGCCATGGGCACCAACGGTTTCCAGGAGCCGGCGACCAGCTTCGAAGGCGGCGCGATCGTCGGGACCAAGCGGCTCTACGCCGACGGCGCCTTCGGCACGGAGTCCGGCAAGGCCCGCTTCATGGCCGCCGAATGGCGCGGGCTCCAGGCGCCGGGCAAGGAAGAGGAAAAGGCGGCCCACCGCTTCCTGATCAACAACGGCCGGGCGAACGCGGTGTGGCAGTCGATCTATCTCGACCGCTACAACACCTTCACCATGGACCGCTGGCCCTATCCGTTCATCGAGATGAACCCGGACGACATGGCGGATCTGGGCGTCGGCGAGGGCGACCTGGTCGAGGTCCACAACGCCAACGGCGCGACCCAGGCGATGGTCTATCCCACGCCCACGGCGAAGCGGGGGGAGACCTTCATGCTGTTCGCCTACCCGTCGGGCACGCAGGGCAACGTGGTCGGCCCGGGCACGAACGAGCTGGTCATCCCGAACTACAAGCAGACCTGGGCCGATATCCGCAAGCTGGCCGACCGGCCGGCCGCCGTCGATCACCTGTCGTTCAAGTCCAAGGAGTACCGGCTGAGCTGAGGCGGGGGCGGGGACGGCCGTAGGTCGCGTGAGCGAAGCGAATCCGATATCGCGCGACCGCCGCCGTCCTCGCGGTCGTTTCAACCACGAAGGTCACGAAGGGTCACGAAGGGGGCCGCCGCGACCCTCCGGCCGGGCCGCCCGGGGCTCCAGGTTCTTGATCGGGCGCCTGACGGCGCCGGTCGTAGGTTGCCCACCGCGAAGCGGTGCGCAACGGCTCCGACGCCGGGGCCGTCGCGCACGGCCTCGCGGCCGTGGGCGACCTACGGACGTCGAGGGTGTCTTCTGGGGCCGGACGGAAGGCGCCAAGCCCGTTTGCGAAGGGACGAAACTCTCGCCCTGTCGAATCCGATGAAACGGCATTAGAGACCGCGCGCGCCAAGGACCTGTTCGATCTCGTTCCTGCGGCTCTCGACGACGTCGAGCGCGAAGTCGATCTCGACAACGAGGTCGTCGACCCGCCGGCCCTGGACCCACGAGAAGATGACGTGAAGGCTGCCGTAGCTTGCGAACACGGCGCCGATTTTCATCGGAACGAATAGGAGTCCAATTCCGCCGACACCGATGATGGCGGCGATCCTGTCGAGCCATCGGCGCCATTTCGATGGTCGAGTCGCGGCGCGCATCATCGAGCGGAGGGTCTGTTGGTCGTCGATCAACGCCGAAAGTTCTTCCCTCAGATCGACAAGTGACAGTCCGCTGGCGGGTAGCGTCGCGCGCCGGTATCCGACGTCCTGACCGATGCCGATGGCGGTGAGCCGGTACCGGCGCAGCATGGAAACGGATACCGCGCGCTACGACGTGCGACGTGTTCGGCTTCTGCCTTTCGCCGGCTTCTTGCCGGGCCCCGGTGTCTCCGCGCTCGAAGTTCTATCGCCAACCCGACCGGACTTACCGTCGGCGGCCTTGACCGACACGAGCCGACCGCTCGAGTTGTCTCGGGCGATCGACGATACCGATTTGGAGACGTGGCCGCGAGTTCGTCCGGTCTTGGTGATTTTGGCCCCGCTGCTGCTCCCGCGCGATCGTTTCGCGTATGGCCGTGAGGCAATGTCTTCCTCGGTCGATCGCGGTTCTACCCGTTCCTCTTCGTTCGACAGGCCCTTCTCCGCCCTCGCCAGAGCATTTTCGGACTGCCTCAAACCCGCCTCGAAGCGCTTTTCGAGATCGAGAACATGACGATGCTGCTCGTGACGCTCGATCAAGGTCGCAGGGGTGAACAGCGTCAACGCGATGGCCGAAACAAGGGCCAGCGCCGGCCAGACGATCTCCGCCACGCTGCCGTAGTGCCCTGCCGCATACTGAAGCGCCGTGACCCCGGCGATCACGAGGATCCCGACACTTCCGGCCAGGCGCACCCACGTCTCGCTCTTCAAATGCTGCATCGTGGCACTCTGAATCCCGTTCACAAGTAGATTTGCATCCTCCATCACCTCGTATCAAGGCGCCTGGCGCTAGGCCACCCATCCTGAACCCATCGAGGCCTTTCGGCCGTGGGCGACCGGCAACTCCGCCGCCCACGCCATTGACATCGCGCGCGCGAGCCGCGACTTGTGGGGACTGCCGCATCCCTCGCAGCCCCCGTGCCCGCCCGAGGCCCCGAGCGCCATGCCCGATACCCTGTCCGCCGCCGACCCTGCCGATCTCTCGCCCGAGGTCGCCCGGCGGCGCACCTTCGCGATCATCTCGCATCCGGACGCCGGCAAGACGACGCTGACCGAGAAGCTGCTGCTGTTCGGCGGCGCCATCCAGATGGCCGGCTACGTCAAGGCGCGGGGCGAGCAGCGCCGCGCGCGCTCGGACTGGATGAAGGTGGAGCGCGAGCGCGGCATCTCCGTCGCCTCCTCGGTCATGACGTTCGAGTACGGGGACTGCACGTTCAACCTGCTCGACACGCCGGGCCACGAGGACTTCTCGGAAGACACCTATCGCACCCTGACGGCCGTGGACTCCGCGGTCATGGTGATCGACGCGGCCAAGGGCATCGAGGAGCAGACGCGCAAGCTCTTCGAGGTCTGCCGCCTGCGCGACGTGCCGATCGTCACCTTCATCAACAAGATGGACCGGGAGAGCCGGGATTCCTTCGACCTGCTCGACGAGATCGAGCAGGGCCTGGCGCTCGACGTCACGCCGGCGAGCTGGCCGATCGGCATGGGCAAGGGGTTCCTCGGCTGCTACGACCTGTTCGACGACAAGCTCGTCCTGCTTTCGCGCTCGAAGGGGGAGCGGCCGGACGAGGGCGAGACCTGTACCGGGCTCGAAGACCCCAAGCTCGACGCGATCCTGCCCGACTACGCCGTCTCGGAGCTGCGAGAGCAGGTCGAGATGGCGCGCGGCCTGTGCCCGGAATTCGATCGGGAGGCCTATCGCGGCGGCCACATGACGCCGGTCTATTTCGGCAGCGCCATCAACAATTTCGGCGTCCGTGAGCTGCTCGACGGCCTCGCCCGCCTCGCCCCGCCGCCGCGCGCGCAGCCGACCCAGGGCCGGTCGGTCGCGCCGGGGGAGGAAAAGGTCTCCGGCTTCGTCTTCAAGATCCAGGCGAACATGGACCCCAAGCACCGGGACCGGATCGCCTTCCTGCGCCTGGCCTCGGGGCATTTCAAGCGGGGCATGAAGCTCAAGCATGTCCGCTCGGGCAAGGTCCTGCCGATGCACAACCCGGTGCTGTTCCTGGCCCGTGACCGGGAGATCGCGGAGGAGGCCTGGGCCGGCGACATCGTCGGCCTGCCCAACCACGGCAACCTGCGCATCGGCGACGCGCTGACCGAGGGCGAGGACCTGCGCTTCACCGGCATCCCCGCCTTCGCGCCGGAACTGCTCCAGCGGGTCAAGCCGGAGGACCCGATGAAGTCCAAGCATCTGGGCCGCGCGCTCCAGCAACTGGCCGAGGAGGGCGCGGCCCAGGTCTTCAAGCCGCGGCTCGATGCCAACTGGATCGTCGGTGTGGTGGGCTCGCTCCAGTTCGACGTGCTGGCCGACCGGATCCGCACCGAATACGGCATTCCCGTGCGCTTCGAGCCGACCAGCCTGATGACCGCGCGCTGGGTCGAGGGCGACGACCCGGCCGAGCTCAAGCGCTTCGCCGACGCCAATGGCGGCGCGGTCGCGGAAGACCACGACGGCGGCCTCGTCTTCCTCGCCCGCAACGCCTGGCACCTGGACACCACCGCCGAAAACTGGCCGAAGCTGCGGTTCGAGAAGACGCGCGAGGCGACGGTTTGAGGGTACGCCAGGGCGAGGTGGCACGGCGTCACGCCATGGGGTATTGCTGGACTGGCAGGATCATCGTGACGACCGCGACGAGGATATCTTGAGCCGGGCCACCGCATCACCGCCGCGCATCGAGAGCCTTATCGTCAAGAACTATCGCGCCTTGCGTGATGTGAAACTCGACCGACTGGAACCGCTGACGGTCCTTTTGGGGCCGAACGGAAGCGGCAAGTCGACCGTTTTCGATGTCTTCGCTTTTCTTTCGGAATGCTTCATCGACGGCCTTCGCAAGGCCCTGGATCGTCGGGGGCGGCTACGCGAGCTTCGCAGTCGCGACTCCGAAGGTCCGATCGTTATCGAGATCAAGTATCGCGAGAATCCGGATGCCTATCTGATTACCTATCATCTCGAAATCGATGAAGAACGAGGCAGGCCGGTCGTATCCAAGGAATTCATGCGCTGGAAGCGTGAGCATCCAGCAGCTCCGTTTCATTTTCTGAACTACCGCTTAGGCAAAGGGGAGGTCATTGCCGGCGAAGCCCCCGAATCGAAGGATACCCGGATATCAAAACCTCTCTCCGGCCCGGACGTGCTGGCCGTCAGTACGCTCGGGACGTTCGCTGAGAACCCACGCGTCATCGCGCTGCGGGATTTCATCACGAGCTGGCATCTCTCCTATCTCTCCGCGGATTCGACCCGGGGGAACCCGGAAGCCGGGGCCGAGGAGCGACTTACCGCGACCGGCGACAATCTGCCGAATGTCGTCCAGTATCTTCATGAACAGCACCCCGAACGTCTGGACAAGATCTTCGAGACGCTGCGGCGCCGAATACCACGGATCGAGAAGGTCGAATCACAGCATTTGGACGACGGACGGCTGCTGCTTCTCGTGAAGGATGCGCCCTTCTCCCGGCCCGTGCTGTCGCGGTTCGCATCGGACGGGACGCTGAAGCTTCTCGCGTATCTCGCTCTCCTGTACGACCCGGCACCGCCGAAGCTTATCGGGATCGAGGAGCCCGAGAATTACCTCCATCCGCGCTTGCTTCCCGAACTCGCCGAAGAATGTCAGCAAGCGGGTGATCGTACCCAGCTGATCGTGACATCCCATTCGCCGCATTTCATCAACCCGCTCCGTCCCGAGGAAGTGCGGGTTCTTTACCGCGAACTCGATGGATACACCCGGGTGCGTCGGGTATCCGACATGCGCGGGATCGACGCTTTTCTCCAGCACGGCGCGACATTGGGCGAGCTTTGGATGGAAGGATATTTCGATGTGGGCGATCCTCTGCGAGAGGGCGCGGATTGATGCCTGGTGGGAGACGGCGGGCCGCGCGATCATCACGACCACCTAGCGAACTGCAAATCGAGGTCCTGGTCGAAGAGCCGTCGGCGGAGATAGCCCTCGGCAAGATAATGCCGAAGATCGTCGACGGTCGGGCTCGGTTCGAGATCCGCAACCTCGAGAGCAAATTCAAGCTCTTGGGCAAGCTGAAGGATCGGCTTCTGGCCTACCGTGACAGGATTGATAAGGGTGAGAATCTCGATATTCTGGTCTTCGTGGACCGAGACTCCGACGATTGTGAAGAGTTGATGAGAAAGATGGAGCGATTGGCTCGGGACGCCGGTCTCCGTACCAAGACCGCGTCGGGAGGTGAGGACTTCCGGGTCGTGAACCGGATTGTCATAGAAGAACTGGAGTCGTGGTTCCTCGGCGATCCGGATGCCCTTCGAGCCGCGTTCCCCAAGCTGCCGGCCTTGAATCCTCGGAAAGACCCGTTCCGCAATCCTGACAACGGCGGCAGTTGGGAGACGCTCGACAGACTGCTGCGCAAACACGGTGTCTACGGCAGTCGATACCCGAAGATCGAGGGGGCGCAACGAATTGCGCCGCATCTCGATCCGGAGCGCAATCGCTCGGCGAGCTTCCGCGCCTTCCGGCAGGGTGTTGAATCGCTGCTGTGATCTCGGGAGGTCGGGGTCGCGCAAGCAGCCGACTCGCTCGGCCTCCCTCTACCCCACATCCTCCGGCGCGATCGCCACGGTCTTCACGATGGCGTGGCAGGCGACGCCGGGCTCGAGGCCGAGGGTTTCGGCCGAGCGGCGGGTGACGCGGGCGAGGATCGGGCCCGCCGGGGTGCGCACGGAGACCAGCGCGCCCGGCCCTTCGCCCGGGCGGATCGCCTCGACCGTGCCGGGCAGGATGTTGAGCGCGGACAGCCCCTCCGGCCGGTCGCGCGACAACAGAACCTCCTGCGCCGGGATGCGCAGGCGAAGCCGCTCGCCCGGCGCGTGGGCGACGGTCGGCAGCAGCAGGCGCACGCCGCCGGCGTCGAGCTCCGTCAGCCCGTCGGCATGGTGGGCGACGACCCGGGCCTCCAGCATCGCGCCGACCGCGCGCACGCCCAAGGGCGCCACCATCGGGTCGCCCAGCACCTCGGCCGCCGGGCCCTGCCGCGCCACCCGGCCGCCCTCCAGCGCCACGACGGTCGTCGCCAGCCGCGCGACCTCCGACGCGGCATGGCTGACATAGAGGATCGGCACCGCCGCCTCGTCGCGCAGCCGCTCGAAATAGGGCAGGATCTCCGCCTTGCGCGCGTCGTCCAGGGCGGCCAGCGGCTCGTCCGCGAGGATCAGCCGCGGGCCCGCCAGCAGCGCCCGGCCGATCGCCACGCGCTGCTTCTCCCCGCCGGAGAGCCGGCCCGGCCGCCGGTCGAGCAGGGCGCCGAGGCCCAGCATCTCGACCACCCGGCCCATGTCCTCGCGCGGCGCGTCGCGCGGGGCGAACCAGGCGCCGTAGCGCAGGTTCTGGCGCACCGTCAGATGCGGGAACAGCCGGCCCTCCTGGAAGACGTAGCCGAGCCGCCGGCGATGCGGCGGGACGAAAATCCGCGCCGCGCCGTCGAACAGCACGCGGTCGTCGACCGCGATCCGGCCGCGATCGGGCCTCAGCAGCCCGGCGACCGCCTCCACGATCGTCGTCTTGCCCGAGCCCGAGCGCCCGAACAGCACGGTCAGCCCCGGCGGCGCCTCGAACGCCGCGTCGAGCGTGAAGCCGCCCGGGAAGGCGTGGCCGATCGCGACCGACAGGGTCATGCGCCGGACACCCGCCGGGCGACGCGCCGGGCGACGACCTCCGAGAGCAGCAGCGCCGTCATCGCCACGGCGACCGACACCGCCACCAGCCGCAGGGCCGAGGCCTCGCCCCCCGGCACCTGCAGGAAGGCGTAGATCGCCGTCGGCAGGGTCTGCGTCTCGCCCGGGATGTTGGAGACGAAGGTGATCGTCGCGCCGAACTCCCCCATCGCCTTGGCGAAAGCGAGGATCGATCCGGCCAGGATGCCCGGCAGGATCATCGGCAGGGTGACGGTGGCGAAGACCCACGGCCGCGAGGCGCCCAGCGTCGCGCCGGCCTGCTCCAGCTTCGGGTCGACCGCCTCGATCGACAGCCGGATGGCGCGGACCATCAGCGGGAAGGCCATCACGCCGGCAGCCAGCGCCGCGCCCGTCCAGCGGAAGGCGAAGACGATCCCGACCTCCTCCAGCAGCCCGCCGATCGGCCCGCGCGTGCCGAAGGTCAGCAGCAGCAGGTAGCCCGTGACCACCGGCGGCAGGATCAGCGGCAGGTGGACCAGCCCGTTGAGCAGCTGCTTGCCCGGGAAGCGCCAGCGCGCCAGCGCGTGGGCCGTCAGGACACCGAAGGGCAGGGCGACCACCGTGGCCCAGAAGGACACCCGCAGCGACAGGGCGACCGCGGTCCATTCCTCCGGCGTCAGCCAGCCCATGGGCGTCCGGTCACTCCGCCGTCACGGTGAATCCCTGCCGCTCGAACGCCGCGCGGGCCGCCGGGCCGCGCAGGTAGTCGAGGAACCGCGCCGCGGCCGGCGACTCGCGCCCGGCCACGGCGGCGGCAGGATAGACGATCGGCGGATGCGTGTCCGGGGGGAAGGTCGCGACGACCGTGACATCGTCCTCCGCGGTCGCGTCGGTGGCGTAGACGATGCCCATCGGCGCCTCCCCCGTGGCGACCAGCGCCAGGGCGGCGCGGACGTTGTCCGCCTGGGCCACCTTCGGCGCCACGGACTGCCAGAGCCCCAGGCTCTCCAGCGCCGCCTTGCCGTAGATCCCGGCCGGTACCGCGTCGACCAGCGCCATGGCGAGCCGGCCGTCGCCCAGCATGTCCGCCAGGTCCGGGCCGGGGCCGAGGGCGACCGGCGCGGTCTCGCCGCCGTGGGCGATCAGCACGATGGAATTGCCCAGCAGGTCGAACCGGCTCTCCGCCACGATCAGCCCGTCGGCCTCCAGCCTGTCCATCCAGTCCGGATTGGCGGAGATGAAGACATCGGCCGGCGCGCCCTGCTGGATCTGCCGGGCGAGCGCCGAAGACCCGGCGAAGGAGACCCGCGCCGTGTGCCCGGTCTCCGCGTCGAATCGCTCCACGATCTCGTCCAGGGCGGTCTTCGTGCTCGCCGCGGCGAAGACCGTGACCTCGCCGGCCGCGGCCGGCGCGGCACCGAGCGCGGCCAGGACGGCCGCGGCGATCACGATGGCGCCGGCGCGGCGAAACAAGACGACGCGACGGCGCGGGCGTCGCGCGGATCGCAGGGGCATGGCGGCACTCCTGCCAGTGTCCCGACTCAACGCCGCGCGCTGTCGCTCGCTTCACGATCGGGACATCAGGGCAATTCCCCGACTGACACACCGTCGGTTCGGAGAAAGACGCCCTATCTTCGACAATCTGGAACAACCCAAGCCCGTCCGGGCGCGGGATGCTCCAGCGTCATGGTCGGTCGGAAATATCACCTCGGTCGCCGAGCCGGCATCAAGCGATATCGTCATCCGGAAATATCGGGTGCGCCCCGACCTGCGGCCGGTCCGCCGGGCGCGCGCGCCTCGCCTGCCGTGCCCAGCCGGCCCGCGGCGCTCTCGCGTCCGCCGGTCGCCGGCACCAGGCGGCCGACCGAGCCGAGGCCGAAGGGCGGCATGCCGCTGTAGAGGGTCTCGTAGGCGCCGGCCGGCACGGCATAGGTCTCGTGCCAGATGCCGACCGCGTCGCGCGCGCCCCGGATGCGTCGGTTGAAATCCGCCCAGGCCGGCCGATGGGTCGCTTGCCCGTCGCGGGCCCAGGCGATCAGGTGGTCGGTCGAGCGCCAGTACTGGACCATCACCCGGATGCCGGCGATGCCGCCCAGGTAGCCGGCCTCCGGCTTGCGCGCCAGCTCGGCCAACATGCGCGGCATGGCGCGGGCCACCGGCAGCCAGAGGTCGACGCGCCACGGCTTGTTGACGCGCATGCCGATCAGGAAGACGACGAAGTCGCCGTCGATCTCCGCCGTCACGCGCTCCGCCCGGATACGCCCGGCCCCGGAAACGCCGCTCATGTCCGCCACCCTCCCTCGCGACCCGTCCGGCGGGTCCGGAGGGGCATCATGCGCCTGTAACGCGGGGCGGGCCAGCGCCGTCGGTGGCGGGAGAAGGGGGCCCGAACGGAAACCGCCGCCGCGGGCGGGCCCGGCGGCGGCGGTTCCGTCAGGTCGGGCAGGTCGACCGCGGCTACCTGGCCCGCGGTTCCTGCAGCAGGCCCTTGATCAGGGCGACGCAGCCCAGCAGCAGCACGACCGTGAAGGGCAGCCCGGTCGAGACCGCCGCCGCCTGCAGCGCGGCGAGGCCGCCGCCCAGCAGCAGGGCGACCGCGACCAGCCCCTCGAAGATCGCCCAGAACATGCGCTGGGGCACCGGGGCGTCGACCTTGCCGCCGGCGGTGATCGTGTCGATCACCAGCGAGCCCGAGTCCGAGGAGGTCACGAAGAAAACGATCACCAGGATGATGCCGACGGTCGAGGTGATCGCCGTGATCGGGAGCTGCTCCAGCATGCTGAACAGCTTGAGCTCCAGCGCCGCGTCGGAGATCGCCGTCACGCCCTCGTTGACGAAGCTGATCGCCGTGCCGCCGAAGGCCGTCATCCACAGCACCGAGACGACCGACGGGATCAACAGCACGCAGAAGATGAACTCCCGCACCGATCGGCCGCGGCTGACGCGCGCGATGAACATGCCGACGAACGGCGACCAGGAAATCCACCACGCCCAGTAGAACGCCGTCCAGCCCTGGCTGAAGTTGGCGTCGTCCCGCCCGAACGGATTGGACAGCGCCGGCAGGTACTCGCCATAGGCCGCGAGATTGCCGAAGAAGCCCGTGATGATCGCCACGGTCGGCCCGAGCACGATGACGAAGAGCAGCAGCAGCGCCGCCAGCACCATGTTGATCTCGGACAGCCGCTTCACGCCGGCGTCCAGGCCGGCCATCACCGACACCAGCGCGACGCAGGTGATGCCGATGACCAGCAGCACCTTGGAGACGTCGTTGACGGGGATGCCGAAGACGTATTCCAGGCCGGCATTCGCCTGCTCGGCGCCGAAGCCCAGCGACGTGGCGAGGCCGAACAGCGTCGCGAACACGGCCACGATGTCGATGATGTGGCCGGTCCAGCCCCAGACCCGGTCGCCGAAGATCGGATAGAAGATCGACCGGATGCTCAGCGGCAGCCCCTTGTTGTAGGCGAACAGCGCCAGCGACAGCGCCACGATGGCGTAGATCGCCCAGGGGTGCAGGCCCCAGTGGAAGATCGTCGCCGCCATGCCGAGGCGGATGGCCTCCTGCTGGTCGCCCGGCGCGCCGGCGAGCGGCGCCCAACTGTCGGGCGAGCCGGCGCCTTCCGCGAAGGACGACGAGAAGTGCGAGATCGGCTCGGACACGCCGAAGAACATGAGACCGATGCCCATGCCCGCGGCGAACAGCATGGCGAACCAGCCGGCATACGAGTATTCCGGCGTCGCCTCGGTGCCGCCGATGCGCACCTTGCCGAGCGGCGAGATCATGATGCCAAGGCTGACGAGAACGAAGATGTTGCCGGCCAGCAGGAAGAACCAGTCGAAGGTCGTGATGACCTGGTTCCTGAGCCAGTCGAACAAGCTCCCGGCCTGGTCGGGCAGGGCGAGCGTCAGGACGACGAACAGGACGATCACGCCGCCCGAGATCGCGAAGACGGGGTTGTGGATGTCGACGCCGATCGGGCCGATCTTCGTCTGGATGTTGTCCTGACCGACCGTGTAGTCGGTTTCGACCACCGCGGCATCGCCGTCGGGTGTCAGGGGGTCTGCTGAATCGACCATGGAAACTCCTCAGTCTTCGCCGATTTGTTCTTCCCGCCGGGGGCCGGCCGTCGGCGATGCGGCCTTGGGCGATGCGGTCCCGGCGGTGGTCTCCGTCAGGGGGGCGATCTCCGTCAGGGGAAAGGAGGTTCCCGGCAATCGTCCGCTCAGCGGATCACGAAGACCGAGACCTCCGCGTGCGACGCGACCGAGCCCGCGTTCGACGCGAAGATGTGCTCCGGCACGCCGGGCACGTGGGAGGCCATGACAACCAGGTCCGCGCCCGTGTCCCCGATCGCCTTGATCAGTGTGTCGTGCAGGTCGACCGCCGGATCGTGGCTGGTGTAGAACTTGGCGTCGGTGTCGTGCAGGCCGTGCTTGTCGGCCTGCGCCTTGGCGAAGGCGTCCAGCTTCTTCGCGTGCTCCTGCGGCGTGTGCGCGATCTCGCTGGGCGCCGTCGTGGCGACCGTGATGTAGGTCACCGGGACCTTGTAGTGCTTGGACAGGTCGGCCGCGCTCGTCAGCGCCTTTTCCAGGCGGTCGACATGCGCCAGATCGACCGGCACCATGATCCGCTTGTACATCGGGTTCCCCTTTTTCGATCCGGTGGCCCGTCTTCTCCGTCATTCGCGGCGCTCGGTCGTCCGGAATGGCGATAGCCGGAATGCCGGTGGCCGGAATGCCGGTGGCCAGATTGGCGGGACTGGCTTCTGAATCGGGGGATGGTATACCGATCGATCCGACGGCGACAAACCTATTCCTGGGCAATCGTGCCGCGCTCCTGCCGCCCGTCGCGGGCCTCCGGAGGTCGGATTTTACTTGGCCCCCGTTATCCCCGGACGAGGATCGCGCACGAGGAAGACCGGGCGTGGGCCGGATGTCTATCCGATGTACGACCGGCGAAGAGCTTGGCGCTGAAAGTATTATCCGTAATCGCGCCGATGACTTTGCCGATCGTCAAGGACTCGCCGCCCTGTCCAGCCGGACGAGCCGTCGCGCACCGCTACGCGGTGGGCGACCTACGAGGCGGTCATGGGCGCGGCGTAGGTCGCCCACGGCCGCAAGGCCGTGGGCGACGGGCACCCGGCCGGCTGTCGCCGCGTCAGAATCCGTCGGCCATCCAGGGCTTGGGGCCGGCGAAGATCAGGTCGGCCGCGGCGATGGCCGCCGGCGTGCCGGTCAGCCGCTCGGCGCGGGCGAGGAAGGACGCGCAGGCGTGCCCGGTGAACAGCGGCGCCAGGGCCGCCACGTCGAGCGCGATCTGGCCGTCGGCGCTGGGCCCCGGCTCGATCCGGGTGACGCGGCCGGCGCCGTCGCCGACCTCCAGCAGGAACTCGCCCTCGTTGGCGGCCAGCAGCGAATCCGAGACCTTCAGCCGCAGCCCGCCCTCGAGGCCCGGCGGATAGCCGCGCCCGGCGAGGGCGCGCTCCACGTCGACGATCCGCGTCAGCCAGGTCTTTGCCCGCTCGATCCGCCAGCCCTTGTCGGGCATGTGGAAGACCAGCGGATCGGCGCCGATCGGCGCCCCGGTCCAGGTCACCGACCGGAAGGAAGAGCGGTAGCCGGCGAGATAGGCGAGCACGCCGCGCGCGCCGGCCGCCGTCTTCGCCGCCCAGTCGGCCACGACCAGGCTGTCGCGGTCGGCGAAGTCGACGACGGCATAGGCCTCCGGTCCGTCGCGCCCCTCCACGATATGGCCGTCGAGCGGCCGGCCCGCCCGGGTCAGGCGGCGATGCCAGAGCAGTTCGTGCCGGTCCAGCAGGCCGGCGCTCGTCTTCGCCTCGGCGGTCTTGAGGCGCTCCAGCACCGGCCGGTCCTCGGGGGTCATCGCGCGCAGCCGCGGCGCGCCGCGACCGCTGGCGAGATCGCGCGTCTCGGCGCCATAGGTGATCGACTGGCCGGCCGCCTCGAAGCCCACCTTGCGGTAGACCGGCAGGGTCGTGGCGTAGAGCGTCGCGATGGCGTGGCCGTCGGCGACCGCCTCCTCCAGCGCCGCGCCCAGCAGCGCCGTGGACACGCCGCCGCCCTTGTAGGGCGGGGCGACGGTCAGGGTGGCGATGCCCAGGCAGCTCAGCGCGCGGCCGCCGAAATACTGGCCCATGGGGACCATGGACAGGCAGGCGGCCAGGTCTCCGCCCCGGCGCATGACCCGGATGGCGTCGAGCCCCAGCAGGCGCCGCTCGTCGGCCGCCCAATGGGGATCGGCGCCGAAACCCTGGCGCGTCAGGGCGTCGTGCGCCTCGGCGTCGGCCGCGGTCAAGCGGTCGTAGCGCAACGGATCGAGCATGCGCGTTGTCGTCCGGTCCCCGGGAAACGTCGCAGCCTAACCGTCCGGCGCGCGCGGCGGAACCCGCCCGCAGGAGAGTCCGCCCGTCGGGCCGGCGCCTATGCCGGATGCGTCGCCGGAGCGCCGCGAGGCCGGTCGCTCATCCGCCGGCCGGGCGCAGCGGCACGCCGATGCCGCCGGCGATCCAGTGCCAGCCGCCCGACCCGGCGCGCATCACCCAGGCCGCGCAGTCGGAGTCCTGCCAGGGCCGCACCTCGTCGGTCAGGTTGCCCAGAACGAAGGTGCCGGCGTCGGTCTCCGCCGTCAGCACCAGATGCAGCTCCCGCCCGCCGATCGTCTGATTGTGGGCGTAGCAGATCGCCGGCCGCAGGGCGCCGGCCGGCCAGCCCTCCTCGATCAGGGCGGCGCGCTTGGTCAGGGCGATGTCCTCGCAGTCGCCCCCCTCGCCCGGCTCGAGCAGGCGCCAGTCGTCGCCGACCCCGACCGGGTCCGGACGCTGGACGACCCCGTGGTTGACGCGGCGCTGGTAGTCGACGAGCTGGGCCCAGCGCGCCTCGGTCAGGGCGACGCGGGTCTCCGGCGCGCCGCATCGGGCGCGGCCGCCGTTGCGCCGGCAGAAATCCATCCACGGCGCCGGCGAGGCGCCGATCGCCCGGCCGCGCGGCAGCGGGCCCGGCGCGGCGACCGCGTAGGGCACCGCCGAC
>JAVJUS010000065.1:0-59500 GCA_040220455.1 Azospirillaceae bacterium | reverse complement strand
ACGCTGACCGGCGTCCTGCTGCGCGAGCGCGGGCTGGCCGCCCATGTCGCCGCCGGTATCGCCGAGGCCCGCGGGCCGGGCGCGGAGATCCGGCCGCTGCGCCGCGGCACGGTCGAGGAGCCTGTCCGGCCCGAACCGTATACGGCGTCTCCAACGACGAGGGGGGACGCGGCACCGACCGCGCCGAAGCCCGCCCGCGTCCGCCTGACCGTTCCCGTCGACCGCGCGCTGCATCGCCGCCTCAAGCTCGCCGCGACCCATCTGGGGCGGCCGGTCCGGGCCCTGGCGGAGGACGCGCTCGCCGACTTCCTCGCCGCCGTCGCCGCCGGGGCGGGCCGGGACTGCGCTTGCCTCGCCCGCGCCGCCGACGGACGCGAGGACGGCGCCGGATGCGCCGAGGGCGGATGCGCCGAGGGTGGATGCGCCGAGGGTGGCTGTGATTCGTCGAGCCCGGAGGCACACCGATGAGCGCCCGGCCCGCCTCGCTCGCCGGCGCGCCGACGGAGCCCAGCCGCGATCGCGCGCCCCGCAAGGCTCCCGCGGCCAGCCTGGTCGGCCTCGGCATCGGCAAGGCCGCGCCGGGCAGCCGGGTGCGCGCCGCCAAGAAGGGTGACATCACGGCCGACCTGCGCCGGCTGGGCGTCATGCCCGTGCCGGGCGACGTCGCGGCCGGGATGGAGCCCGCGGTCGCCATCCCGGTCTTCGAGCCGGCCGAGCGGGAGCCCGGATCCGAGCCCGCGCGCGAGCCCCCGTTCGACGCGCCGGACGGGTACGATACGGCGCCCGATGCGGTGGACGCGCCGCCCGTCGACGAGGAGTCGCTCCAGGAGGCCCCGGCCGACGACGCCCCGCCCGAGGACATCGCGGCCGACGCCATCGCGCCCGAGGCGGTCGTGCCCGACCCCGTCGCCGACGCCGAGACGCCGGACGACGAGCGGGACGAGGATCCCGATGCGCCGGCGGAGAGCCGGAACCTGCCCTTTGCCGCCTATGCGCCGGCACCGCCGGCCCCGCTCGGCTGGTCCGGCCCGGAATTCGGCGCCGCGGACGCGGCGCCCGAGGAAGACGGCTCCGACGGCGGCGCGGAGGAGGATGCCCACGCCGCCTACGCCGCTTTCGACGCGCTGATCGCCGCCTGGGAGGGCCCGCAGGCCCCGCCCGCCGACGACGCGACGTCCGGGGATGCGACGTCCGGGGATGCGGCCTGCGAGGAGACGGGCTTCGAGGAGGCGGGCTTCGAGGAGACGGTGCCCGAGCCCGGCTACGGCGGCCCTGCCGTCGCCTTCGAGGACCCGGGTGGCGACGAGTGCGGGGACGGGAGCGACGTCGACCGGGCCGACGCCGACCGGGCCGACGTCGATGGGACCGAAGCGCCGCTGCTGCTCGACACCGAGGCCGAGGATCCGGCGGACCCTGAGCCAAGCCCGGAGCCCGAACCCGAGCCGGAGCCGGTAGCCGAGCCGGACCGGCCGGCGGGAAATCCCGTCGCCGGGCTGCGCGCGCGCATCGAGGCGGCGGTCGCCGCCGCCCGGCGCTCCGACGGCCATGGCGGGCGCGAGGCGGGAAGCGCGGGGGCCGGCGACGGCTTCGCGCGCAAGCCCTCGCCCGCCCGCCGGGCCGTCAGCGCGCCCCAGCGGGCCGCGGCGGCGACGGTGGCGAAGCGGGCCAATCTGGTCGCCCGGCCGCCGGAAGCGCTGATCCGGCATTGGGTGGAGCGGCGCGGCCGCGACCCGCTGCCGGCCTGGGAGGCCTTCGACCCGCGCGAGATCACCGCCCAGTGGCCCAACACGCTGCTGCTGACGCTCGATCCCGACGCGCCGGCGAACGGCGACGCGGCGTCGGCCTTCGCCGGGATCGTCCGGCTCGACCGGGCGGACCGGCCCCAGCCGGCGGGCGTGCCGACCATCGTCTATACGCCCAGCCTGACCGACTGGATCCTGGGCCTGGCGCGGGAGGCGGCGCGCGGTGGCCGGCTCGCCCGCGACGCCGACGAATTCGTCACCCCCGGCGGCCGGCTGTCGCTGTCGGCCATCGCCCTGCCGCTGGGCCGGCCGGACGGCCGGGTGACCCAGGTTCTCTGCCATCTCGCCGCGGCCTGAGCCCGCGCCATCCGGAGTGTCCGCCATGCCCGCCGAACTGAGGCAGATCATCTTCCGCCGCGACGAGGTCTCCGCCGCGCTGAGCGCCGGCGCCGCCGCCAAGGCGCTGGCCCTGCCGACGGGCGACATCGCCATGGTGCGCATCGACGGCTCGGCCGACGGCCCCGTCGCGGTCAAGATCGTCCCGCCCGACGGCGGCGAGGCGCAGACCGTGCGCGTGCCCTCCGACCGGCTCGCCGGCGCGCTGGTCGCGTGGTGTCGCGATACCGGGATCCCGGTGCCCAAGGGAGCGCGCAAGTCGCTGCTCTCGATGGGCGACAACGTGGTCCTCAGCCTGGCGATCGACGCCCGGGAGGACGCCCTGCCCGATTTCGTCGAGGTGGCCTGACCGACCCCTCGATGAAGGGCCTCGGGGGCGGGGCCTGGCGGGGGACCCGACCCGCTGTACGGCCCAAGTGCGGCGTGCCGTCCGGCTCCGGGACCCGCTCCCGCGCCGGCGACCCGTGCGGCGCGCCTTCGGTCTCCGCCGACCCTGCATGCGCCGCGGCCGACCCGGGCCGCGGCGCCCTTTTTTCGGCTCCCGCGCCGGACCGGGCGGATGCGCATGCCCGCATGCCCCTTGCGCTCCGAGGTGTGAAGCATCATGCTATACGCGCGCGCTGTTGCGGACGGCCGATGCACGACTCTTACGGGCCGTCGATCGCTGCTTCCGGAAAACGACAGTCCGACGCTCGGGCCGCGAAAGGGTCGTGGCGCGATCATGATGGATGGAGGGAAGCGATGCCGATCGGCACCGTGAAATGGTTCAACGCCACCAAGGGCTACGGCTTCATCGAGCCCGAGGGCGGCGGCAAGGATGTCTTCGTGCACATCTCGGCGGTCGAGCGGGCGGGCCTGCGCGGCCTGGCCGAGGGCCAGAAGATCGAGTTCGAGGAGCAGGTCGACCCCAAGCGCGGCAAGTCCTCGGCGGAGAATCTCCGCGAGGTCTGAGCGTTTCGGCCCTCTTCGCGAGGGATGACGGCCGGCGCGGGAGCCCCCCGCGCCGGCCGTTTCCGTCTCCGGGTCCGTGCGGAGCGCTTGCGTTACCCGCTCGGTGATCGATAGACGGGCACGCCGCCGCCGTCGGTGAAGACGCAACTGGCGGGATCGCGCCCGGCTCGCTCGAACCACGCCCGGGCCGCCGCCGCGTCCTCGAGCCATGCGGCCGCGCCGGTCGCGCCGTCCACGACGATCAGCGGGCCGTAGGGGTAGCGCTCGAAGAAGCCGCCATATTGCGTAGTCGTGAGCCCCCCCGGCCCGATCCGGGTCGACGGCTTGATCACGTCGGCCCGCAAGCTCGGGTCGCCGTGGCGGATCTGCAGCGCCCCGGCCAAATCCCAGGACGACTCGAACACCGGCGCCGGCCCGATATAGGGGCAGATCCCGTCCACGAGGATCGCCGTGCCGGGTGGCGGGTCCGGGATCGCGGCTTCGATCCTGGCGAGGACCCGGCCCTGCGCCTTCGCCGCGTCGGCCCAGAACCCGCCGAGCGTCGCCGTGACCAGGATGCCGAGCGCGCAGCCGGCCGCCAGCAGGCCGGGCACCGCGATCCGGGCCGCCGCGCGCGGCAGCACGCCGCCGATCGCCGCCACGCCGCCGACCACCGCGACGGCCAGGCCGACCGCGCCGGCGACATGGACGCGGTTGGCGATGCCGGTCGGCGAGAAGCCGATCTGGAAGTTGTCGAGAAACACTCCATAGCTGCCGGCCCACAGGACGGCGCCGAGGCCGACCGCGCCCGCGGCCCGGCCGAGCGGCAGCGGGGCCGGATCCCGCCGGGCGACCACGTGGAGCCGCATGGCGATCGCGAGTCCGCACAAGGCCGCCGCGGCGATCGCCGCCGGGTCGGGATGAGTCGCCACGAGCCGGGCGACGTTGGCCGGCAGGGCGAGGCCGTTGTCGATCAGCGTCGATCGCACGACACCCTCGGCCAGCCAGGCGACCGCATCGGCCCATTCCGTGGCGTCGCCGGACCAGACCCTTCGGTCGTCCCGGATGGCCAGCTTGACGGCGAGCAGGGCCAGAGTGCCCGCCGCGGCGACGCCGGCGGCGATCCAGGCCGGGCGGCGGCCTGCGCCGCTGCGCCGAACGAGACCGAGGGCCAGGGCTGCCGGGGCGAACAGGGGCAGGAAGACTTCGTAGGCGAGGGCGCTCGCCGTCATCGCCCCCAGGGCGGCGGCGAGCCAGCCGTTGGCCGCGCCCCGCGGCCGGTCGAGGAACCGGGCGATGGCGTAGAGGAAGGCGAAGAACAGGGTCGCCGACAGCGGGATCTGGAAGCTGGCGTACCAGAAGCGGACGGTCGCGTCGTGCGGCAGGCTCGCGAAGACCAGCGGCACGGCCAGCGCCGTCGGCCGGTCCGCGCCCGCGCGCCGCAGCGCCGCATGGAGGATCGCGAGGCCCGCCAGGAACACGGCGAGGTTGGCTGAATGCGTTGGCAGCGCCGCGTCCCCGAACAGGACATGGAGCCCCGCCAGCCAGGCCGCCTGGAGCGGCCGGCTCGCCATGCCGTGTTCGGCGACGAGCGCGCGATAGGCGCAGGCGAAGCCCGGCTCGTCGGCCAGGATCATGCTGGCGCGGAAGGCAAGGTCGTCCGAATAGAAGCCGAGCCCGTCCAGGTAGGCGAGCGCCGGCAGTCCCGCGACAAGGACGATGAACAGGGCGTCAGGCAGGACGGGAAGGCGCGTCCGGCCCGTCGCCGCCGGCTCGGCCGATCGGATCATCGGGACACGCCTCGAGCTGCCGCCAGCGATGCGGCGACGATAGGCGGCCCGTGGAGGGGCGCTCAAGGCGTCATGCGGGGACAGGGGCGGCGCGGATGCGCCCCTTCGGCGCCGCCCCCGGCCTTCACCGCCCCGGCGCGACCCGGCGGTAGCTCAGCGCCTCGGCCACATGCAGCCGGCGGACCCCGTCCGCGCCGTCCAGGTCGGCGAGCGTGCGCGCGACCCGCAGGACCCGGTGATAGCCCCGCGCCGACAGCCGCAGCCGCTCCGCCGCCTCGCCCAGCAGGGTCCGGCCCGGCTCGTCGGGCGCGGCGACGGCCTCCAGCACCTCGCCGTCGGCCTCCGCGTTGAGGCGCTGGACCATCGCCCCGGCGGCCGAGCCGGCCGATGTCTCCGCCGCCGCGGCCCGCGCGTAGCGCTCGGCCTGGGCGGTCCGGGCGGCGGCCACCCGGGCGGCGACGGCGGCCGAGCCCTCCGCCGGGGCGGGCAGGGCCAGGTCGGCCGGGCTGACCGCCGGCACCTCGATATGGCAGTCGATGCGGTCGAAGAGCGGGCCGGAGATCTTGGACTGGTAGTCGGCCGCGCAGCGCGGCGCGCGCGGGCAGGCCAGCGCCGGGTCGTCCAGATGGCCGCAGCGGCACGGGTTCATCGCGGCGACGAGCTGGACGCGCGCCGGATAGGTGACGTGGTGATTGGCCCGCGCCACGGTCGCGCGGCCCGTCTCCAGCGGCTGGCGCAGGGCCTCCAGGACGGGCCGCGCGAATTCCGGCAGTTCGTCGAGGAACAGCACGCCCCGGTGGGCGAGCGAGACCTCGCCCGGCCGGGCGCGCATCCCGCCGCCGACCAGCGCGGGCAGGGAGGCGGAGTGGTGCGGGTCGCGGAACGGGCGCTGGCGCAGCAGCTTGCCCTCCTCCAGCAGCCCGGCGACCGAGTGGATCATCGAGACCTCGAGCGCCTCGGCCGGCTCCAGGCTCGGCAGCAGGCCGGGCAGGCGGGCGGCCATCATCGACTTGCCGGCGCCCGGCGGGCCGATCATCAGGAGGTTGTGGCCGCCCGCCGCCACGACCTCCAGCGCGCGCTTGGCCGTTTCCTGGCCCTTGATGTCCTTGAGGTCGAGCCGGGCGGCACGGCTTTCCGCCACGCGCGCCTCCGGCGGGGTGAGCACCTGGGTGCCCTTGAAGTGATTGACGAGCTGGAGCAGCGTGCGCGGCGCCAGAACGGCGATCGAGCGCCCGTCCTCCGCCGCCGCCCAGGCCGCCTCCGGCCCGCAGGCCGCCGGGCAGATCAGGCCCAGCCGGCGTGCCGCGGCGTGGATCGCCGCCGGCAGAACGCCGGCGACCGGCGCCAGCCCGCCGTCGAGCCCGAGCTCCCCCAGCGCGGCGAAGCCCCCCATCTCCTCGGCCGGCAGCACGCCCATGGCGACCAGCAGGCCGAGCGCGATCGGCAGGTCGAAGTGACTGCCTTCCTTGAGCTGGTCGGCCGGCGCCAGGTTGACGACGATCCGCTTCGCCGGCAGCGACAGGCCGAGCGCGTGCAGCGCCGCGCGCACCCGCTCCCGGCTCTCGCCCACCGCCTTGTCGGGCAGGCCCACCAGCGTGATGCCCGCCATGCCGCCGCTGACCTGGAGCTGGACATCGATGGGCAGCACGTCGATACCCTGGAAAGCCACCGTGTTGATCCGGGCGATCACCGAAAGAGAGAACTCCGCTGCGAGACATACACCGCATGCGAGAGTAGGCGGGGTGGGCGGCGATGGCAAGGGGGCACCGTCCGACCGCAGGGCACCCGCTTTCGGGTCCCGGCCCGTCGATCAGGCAGCGGCGGACCGCCGAGCCGCGTCTTCAAGCCAGCGCGCGAAGATGTCCCTCGTCGACGACGGGCTCGGGCTTCCGCCGGGCAGGCAGAGATACCAGCCGGCCTCGCTCGTCATGGGAGCCGGCCACAACTCCACCAATTCGCCACGGCCGATCTGCCGTTCGACGAAAGGGCGGTTCGCCAAGGCGACGCCGATACCTTCCACCGCGGCTTCGATCGCAAGGCCGCAGGTATCGAAGACCGGCCCCCAAGTGCACGCGGCGGCGTCGATCCGGGCGTGCCGCATCCACGCATTCCAGGAATCGGGCCATGAGGAAACACGCAGGAGAGGAAGATGGTGGAGCGCCCGGGCGTATCCCCTTTCCCTGACGACTGCCGCGAGGGCCGGCGCGGCGACCGGTACGAGGGCTTCGGTGAACAGCCGCCGGGCAGCGATACCGGGCCAGTTCCCCTCCCCATACCAGATCGCGGCATCCGCCCCGGGAAGGAATCGGTCCGCGACCCAAGTGCTCTTGACCGTCAGTTCGGTGTCGGGGTTCGTCAGACGCCAGTCGGGGAGTCGCGGCACCAGCCACCGTTCGCCGAATGTCGGCATGACCTGAACGGTAAGTCCTTCCGGCGAGTGATCGTGGCGCAGTCGCTCGGTCGATCGGGAGATCCGGTCCAGAGCCGCCGTCAGGTCGGGCAGCAGGCGCTCCCCGGCAGGCGTCAGCCGGAACCTGTTCCCTCGGCGTTCGACCAGTCGCGAACCGAGGCGATCCTCCAGCAGGCGGATCTGATGGCTCACGGCCCCGGGCGTTACCGAGAGCTCGTCCGCGGCCGTGGTGATACCGCCGGTCCGGGCGGCGGCTTCGAACGATCTTATGGCGTTCAGCGGCGGTAGAGATCTTCCCACGGCGCCTTTCCCGGCTCACGCTCTCTCAACGATTGTGTCTTGAGATAAATTCAAACTGGACAAGAAGAATTGTCAATTGTTTCCGATCGGCAATCTGACAAAATTCGACCGGAAAGGGTTTCCGAGACTCGGGTCGCTTCATCGGCAATATCATGTTCATGATTCCGGACTTCGAGATATCGCGTCACGCCGTCCTTCGCCGGCATACGTTCTGGAGCGTCTCCGATCTCGGGGTCGTTCAAAGACCCCATGGCTATGACCAAGATCTTCTCGCTACGATATTGGCAAAGGCTTTGTCTCTCGAATCCGAATACGCCCGAAAAATGCATCTCAATCTCAAATATATCCGAGCGGCCCATGAGCTCATACCCGAGATCAATGAGCTCTTAGAATCCGAAAAAAGACTGAATGCGCTAAGCGAGTCGGCCGGAGTAGAATTAGAAAACTATCCAGTATCGGTTATCCGATCAACGATCACGTTCATGGGTTCTGACAAAAAAGTGGGATCGATTGATTGGCATTCCGATGGAGTACCTGTAACAGAAATAATTCCACTTGCCATATCGTCTGATTTGGATGGAGGTGAACTCGAAATCTATAGAGGTGATTTTGATGAAGGTCTTGCGATTCTGAAAAACGGAGAAGTTTTTTCAGATAACGAATTGATGAAAGTTTCTCATAGATTGGGCAGTAGCACGCTCGCTCAGTTGATCCGAGTCCTGCATAGAACGGCTCCCATTCATACGGGCTCGAGAATCAGCCTGAATCTCAACATGAGATCTCGTGAAAGGCCCTACATCGATGATAACTCGCTGGTCTATCTGGGGGCCGATAACCCTGATTTCGAATGGCAGGATGCGTATATCGACGATGTGAAGAACAGACAGCTCCCGGCCTATCGCGCTTTCCAGGGCGAGCCGTGACAGCGCGCCCGATGTCCGTGGCGGCGGGCGCCGCCGTCGGGGCGGTGGGGATGTGGTCGACCAACGCGCTGGCCGCGAAGGCCGCTCTCGCGTCGCTCGATGTCCTGCAGGTTCTCTTCTTCCAATTCGGCAGCGCCGCCCTCGTGTTCGCAGCGATGGGCATGTATCGCGCCCGGCGCTCGCCGTCCCGGGCGGCGCGGCCCGGACGAGTGGTGACGGCAATCGGCGTTGTCGGGCTTACCGGAACGATCTCCTTCCAGTATCTCGCCTTCGACATGGCCCCCATTCTGGAAGCCAACGTGATAGCCTATGCATGGCCGCTGTTCGTCGCCGCCTGGACGGCGGTCGTTCTGTGGTCGCCCCGAAGCGGCCTGGGGCTTGCCCTCGCCCTCGTGGGGTTCGCCGGCGTCGCCCTCATCTTCGGCAGTCGCGGATCCATGTCCTTCGCGGCCGGCGATGCGCTCGGCTACCTGGCGGCGATCGCCTCGGCCGGCTGCATGGCGTTCTACTCCATCGCGGCGGCTCGGTTCAAGGCGCCCCCCGACCGGATCCTCGTGCCGGCGACGTCGATCGGGGCCATCGCGGCGCTCGCGCTCGCCCTGATCCGTGGCGCGGAATGGCCGGCCCCGGCCGAGTGGCTCCCCGCCGTCTATATCGGGCTCGGCCCGATGGCGGCCGGGTTCTGGCTGTGGACGCGCGCGATGGCCGGCGAGGGCGCGGCGCGGCTCACCCCGATCGGCTACGCCACGCCGCTCCTTTCGACCGCCCTTCTCGTCGGCTCCGGCGAGAGCTTCACGGCCCGCACGCTCCTCGGCGCGGCCCTCGTCCTGGCCTGCACCATCGGCGTTCTGGCGGCGGAGCGCCGGGCGCCGCCGACCCGCGCGCCCGGCCGTACCGGCTAGGGCGATTTCCGAACTGACCGAATCGTCAGTTCGGAACGAATTGCCCCATCTTCAACAATCTGGAGCATCTTGTCCGCGCCCGTCGGGGTGCTGGATGCTCTATTCGTCCAGCAGCGTGAAGAAGGCCAGCAGGTCGGCGATCGACTGCCGGTCGAGGGAGTCGAACTGCATGTCGACGGCGTGGAACATCTGGTCGCCGCTGTGGTCCTGGGTCGGGATGCGCAGGTATTCCTCGAGCCGCGTGGTCGACCAGTCGAACCCGGCATCGGCGAGCTGGGCGGAGTAGTCATAGCCCTCCGCCGTGCCCGCCGGGCGGCCGACCAGGCCGGCGAGGCTCGGCCCCTCGCCGTGCTCGCCCGCCTCGATGCTGTGGCAGGCGGCGCAGTTCTCGACGAAGACCGCGACGCCCGCGTCGGCGTCGCCGTCGTCCTGCGCCCCGGCCGGGGCGGCGAGGGCCATGAGCGTGACGGCGGCGGTCGCCGCCGGGGCGTGTCGTCGGATCCTGGGCATGGTGGGCTCCTTTCTCCCCGCGTCTCTCCCGGCGTCGGGTCGCGGATGCCCGACCAGTGTGGTTAACTCTAATTTAGAATCCAATCATATTTCGATGACAGGCGCATGACGACCCGGATACAGCATCCGGATGCCGGACCGTCGTCCCGGTTACCGCCGGTTAATTCCTATCGTGTTCTAATTATTCCAGACGCCTTCCCGCCCGTCGAAAGACGGGGGCCGCTCGTCCGGAAAAAATGACGACAAGACCCGCCAAGACCTCATCGCCCGACGAAGGATCCGCGATCCTTCCCGACCCGGCCGCCGCCGCTGCGATGGCTGGAACGACGGCCGGTGCGAGGGCTGCCGCGACCGCGCCACTGGCCGCGCCGGCCGAGGACATCGTGCGCATCGCCACCGCGCTCGCCGGCGCGCCCGCGGCCCTTCTGGCGCGCGGCATGGAGACGGCCGACGGCACGCCTCGCTGGCAGGTGCTTGCCGGGCCGGAGACGGCGGTGGCGGCCTGCCTGGCCGGTGCCTTCCCCGACCCGGCGCTCGCGGCGGCGGAGGGGCCGGTGATCCTGCCCGACATCCGGCCGGTGAGCGACGGGGCGGCCCTGGGACTGCCGGTCCGCGCCGGCGGGGAAGACGGGCCGGTGACCGGGCTGCTGGCCATTCTCGGCATCGCGCCGCGGCTGATCGAGGGGCCGGCCGGGCCGGCGCTGGACACGCTGGTCCGCCAGGCCGCCGCGGTGGTGGCGGCGACGCCGCCCGCCGATACCGCGCGGGAGGCCGGGCCGGGCGCGGGCGGGCCGTCCGGCGAACCCTTTTCCGGCGATCCCCAGTCCGGCTCGACGGCGTCCGGCTCGACGGCCACGGACGGCCTGGCGGCGGAGATCGCGGCCGCCGGCCGCGCGCTGTTCAGCGACGGGCCGGGCATGATGGCGCTGCTCGACGCCGATGGCCATGTCCGCGCCGCCAATGCGCGGCTGCTGGCCTTCGGCGGCGTCGCGCTCGACCGGGTGACCGGCCGCGCGGTCTGGGACGCCCCCTGGGCGCGCGGATCGCGCGCCGCGCGCACCCGTCTGGCCCGCGCCGTGCGCAGGGCGCGCCAGGGAATCCCGGTCGCGCATCGGGAGACGGTGCGGGGCCCGGCCGGCGCGCTGCGCATCGTGGAGATGGCGCTGACGCCGGTGCCGGGGCCACACGGCCGGGTCGAGCGTATGGTCTTCGAGGCGCGCGACGCCACCGGCGCCGACGGCGCCCGGGGCGACATCGGCCGGCTGTTCATGCTCTCGCCCGACCCGATGGCGGTGCTCGACGCCGACGGCGCGCTGCGCCAGGTCAATCCGGCCTTCCTGACCGTGCTCGGCGTCGATCCCGAGCGGGTGCCCGAGCTTTCGCTGCTGGACGTCATCGCGCCGGAGGACCGCCAGGCGGCGATCGAGACCCTGGCCTCGCTCGCCCGGGGCCGCACCGCGACCCATTTCCTGACCCGCTGCCGGACCGCCGGCGACCAGAGCGCCTGGATGACCTGGAGCCTGAGCGCGTCGGGCGAACGGCTCTACGCCGTCGGCCACGACATGACCGCACGCATCGAGGCAGAGCAGGCGCTGGTCGAGCGCGACCTCCAGCTCGGCCTGATCGCGGAGAACCTGCCGGGCGCCATGTACCGGCTGCTCGACCGGCAGGACGGCCATGAGGAGGTGCTGTATATCTCGGAAGGGGAGACCGAGCTGTCGGGCTGGCATCCCGAGGAGCTGATGGCCCGGCCCGAGATCCTGCGCGAGTCGATCCACGAGGCCGACCGCGACGCCGTCGGCCGGGCCTTCGAGGACGCGGCGCGGCGCGGCGGCACGGCGGACGTGGTCTACCGCATCGTCACGCGCGACGGCCGCGTGGTCTGGATCCGCGACATCGCCCGGGCCCGGCCGCTGGCCGACGGCGCGGTGATGTGGGACGGGGTCAGCCTCGACATCACCGCCTGGAAGGCGGCCGAGCAGGGCCTGCAGCGCGCCAAGGAGGAGGCCGAGCAGGCCAACCGGGCGAAGTCCGAGTTCCTCGCCAACATGAGCCACGAGTTGCGCACGCCGCTCAACGCCATCCTCGGCTTCTCCGACCTGATGCTCAGCGGCACCTTCGGGCCGCTCGGAAGCCCGCGCTACGAGGACTATGTCCGCGACATCCACGACAGCGGCAGCCATCTGCTGGCGCTGATCGGCGACATCCTGGACATGGCCAAGGTCGAGGCCGGCAAGTACCAACTGCTCGAGCGCGACTGCGACCTGGCCCGGCTGATCCCGGACACGGTGCGCCAGTTCCGCCCGCTGGCCGGCGACGACGGGCCGGTGCTGGCCGCCGACCTGGCCGCCGACCTGCCGGCGGTGCGCGCCGACGAGCGGCTGCTGCGCCAGATCCTCAACAACCTGGTCTCCAACGCGGTGAAGTTCACCGAGAAGGGCAGCGTCACCGTCGGCGCCGCGCGCAACGGCGAGGGCGGCGTCCGGCTGACCGTCGCCGATACCGGCATCGGCATGAGCCGGCACGACGTCGCCCGGGCCTTCCAGCCCTTCGGCCAGGTCGAGAGCGCGATGAGCCGGCGCAACCAGGGCACCGGCCTGGGCCTGACCCTGGTCCAGTCCTTCGTCGAGCTGCACGGCGGCACGATCACGGTGGATACCCGCAAGGGCCAGGGCACGCGGATCATGGTCGACCTGCCGGCCGAACGCGTCGTCGCCGACGCCGCCCCCCGGATCGGCAGCGGCCCGGCGCCCTGCGCGCCCGGCCCGGGTGGGTCGGCCGACGGCGCAATGGACGCGGCCGGCGACGCCGACGGAGGGGATTGAGCCGCGTCGGACCGACGCCGGTCACACGCGCCCTTCAAGCGGCCTCGCGCGATCCGATATGATCGGGTGACCGCCGGCCGGCGCCGGGCCCCTTCGGCCCGCCGCGCCCGTCGCCGGCCATCCGCATCAGGAGGTCGCCATGGACCAGGCCGCCGATCAGCCCGTCACCGGCCAGCCCACCCTATCCGCCGCCGCCCCGGCGCCGTCCCTGCCCCGGCTGGGCGCGCCCGCCCCGGTCTTCGAGGCGGAGACCACCCACGGTCGGCTGTCGCTCGAGGACTTCCGGGGAAGCTGGGTGATCCTGTTCTCCCACCCGGCCGACTTCACCCCGGTCTGCACGACGGAGTTCGTCGAATTCGCGCGCATCGCCCCGGACCTGCGCGAACGCGGGGTCGAGCTGCTGGGTCTGTCGATCGACAGCATCTACAGCCACATCGCCTGGGCGAAGACGATCGAGGAGAAGTTCGGGATCGACATTCCGTTCCCGATCATCGCCGACAGCGACCGCAAGGTCGCGTCGCTCTACGGCATGGTCATGCCCGACGGCGGCGGGACGGAGACGAGCCGCTGCGTCTTCTTCATCGATCCGAACGGCACGATCCGCTCGATGATCTACTATCCGCTGACCACCGGGCGGAACATGGAGGAGGTGCTGCGCGTGATCGACGCGCTGCAGACCACCGACAAGCACGGCGTCGCCACCCCGGCCAACTGGCGGCCGGGCGACAAGGCGATCGTCCCGGCGCCCCGGACGGTGGAGGACGCCGACGCGCGCAAGGACCAGGGCTACGACTACACCGACTGGTGGTTCTGCAAGACCGAGGTGAAGGGCTGAACGGCGCGGCACCGGGCGCGGCGCGGCATCGATCCGGCCCGGGCGAGACGGAGCGGGCATGGCCTGCATCAACCCCGACGGCACGCTGTCCGAGGTCGCCAGGCGCGTCCTCGGTCGGCTCACCGACCCGCATACGGTGCCGGAACTGGCGTCGGCGACCGGCCTGCCCGTCTATCGCATCCGGGCCACGGTCCGCGAGACCGGCCGCGCCGGCCTGATCGAAGCCGCCACCGACGACGCCGATCCTCGCGACGGCCCCTGGCGGCTGACCGAGCTGGGCGAAGAAGCGCTGGAGCTCGACGCGGCGTGAGGGGCGGGCGGGCCGGTCGCCCACGCCTGCAGGCGGTGCGCGCCGGCGCCGACCGTGCCATTGCGCAACGCTTCGCCGTGGGCACCCTGAGCGACCGGAGGATTGCCGGGCCCAGAGACGGACGGTTCGGTCCCCTCGGGCACGGACCGGTCCGCGGTCATGGCGCGTCGCGCATTCCGATATGGCCGGTCAGCCGCCGGATATTCTGATCGAGGCGCGTGCGAAAGACGGTCCATCGCAGCGCCGGGATCGCGATGCCGGGGTCCTGGACGATCGGATCGTCGGGATGGTCCCGGCGGAGACGGAACAGAGTGAAGTCGCCGCAAAGCGTTTCCACGGACCCGGCATCGACGGGAATATTGCCCTCGAAGGCGCAGAAATAGGCATAGGTCTCCCGCCCCGGCGCGTATCGCGTCCGGCATCGCTGGTCGTCGCGGACCGCATGGCTGGCCGTGAGCGCCAGTTCGCGCAAGTCCAGGTTCCACAGGAAATGTCCCGAGCGCACCAGGTCGATCTGGGCGGACCGGACTCTTGCGGGCGGCAGCGTGGCCAGGCTCTGGTTCGTCCAGTAGTCGGTGACGACGCGGTCGATGTCCCGGACCGCCAGCGCGCGCTCCAGGCAGTCGAACCGATCGCGCACGGCGCGGTAGTCGGCGCGGCTGTCGGGTATCGCGAAGAGGGTCGCGGCGATCACCGCGCTCAGCCCGATGGCGACCATGGATGGCCGCCAGGGGAGCGCGCGGACGCGGGGCAGGGCGACCAGGGCGACGGCTGCCGCGCCGACCGCGACGGCGGCCGTGTAGCGGCCGATCTGACCGTCGCCCGCGATTCGCGCCCCGGCGGCGACCGCCAGGAGGCCCGACGCCAGGGCGACCAGAAAGAGAGTGTCGACATTGGTCGAGTGGCCCGTCAGGCGGGCGACGATGGCGCGGACGACGGCGCGACCGGCGACGACGCTGCCCGCGAAGAGCGCGAAGACGGCGGCGAAATAGACGTATTGCGGCACCTTGAGGCTGAAGAAGACGGCCACTGCCAGGCCGGCCGCGACGGACACCGCGAAGGCGAGGGCGGTGGAAGGCCCGGCTGGCGCGTCGCGTCCCGCGCCGAGTGTCCGGTAGCGCAGCTCGTCGACGAGGTAGACGAAGGCCAGGAACGGGTCGCACGCAACTCCGACGCTCCCCGCCGCGCGCCTCAGTCCGCCACCGCCGATCCGCTCCGCCAGGATCAGCAGGCAGGTCAGGGCCACCACCCCGGCGTGATAGGAGGGCGCCGTCTGGACGGGGCCGAGGATCCAGAGCAGCCCCAGCAGCGTCACGGCGAGCGTTCCGCCGACACAGGCCGCGAGCAGTCCGAGCGTCAGGAGCGCCAGGCCGACCTGCCCCATGATGCCCAGGTCGAAGGGATCCTGGGTGGCGACGCCCGCCAGGCTCAGCACCGCGACGTCGGGAAAGAGGAATGGCGCGGTCGGCGACATGAAGACCAGCGGACCGTCGAGGGCCATGCGCAGGATGAAGAAGGTATCGCCATCCCATTTGACGCGGAGGCCGCGATTGGCCGTATCGGCGATCAGAAGGGCGGCCGCGACGGTCACGAGGGCCAGGCGGAATGCCACGGTCGAGTCGAGCCGCCGGACCCACCCCCCGGCCGTGCGGCCGAAGACCGCATCCGCCGTGCGGCCGCCGAACCCGCCGATCGGGGCCGTCCGCGTCATGCCCACCCGTCTGTGGCCGGAGCTGGCGACCCCTCGCTGCGCGGCGGGGGCGGGGCGTCGGCTCCCGCCGCGTGATCCGCGCTCCGGCCCGGATCCGCGACCATGCCCGCCATGATGCCCGTCGGCGGCGCCTGGCCGCATCTGCCCCATTGGCGTAGGAGTCGCCTCCGGAGGAGACGGAAGAAGGGATCGGTCGCCCTTCGGTGGGGATGCCCGGGAGGTCTCGCGGGGCCGTCGGCAGCGTCTCGAAAGGGGTACGCGAGGAGTGGCCGCCTACCACCAACGCTCGACCGGCCGGCCCCGGGCGTCCGTCGCCGCGCCGGCGCCGACCAGGAACAGGTCGTAGAGCGTCCAGAAGGTCAGCCCGCCCAGCGTCGCCGTCATCGCCAGGCCGCTCTTCCACCGCCCCAGATAATACCGGTGCGCGCCGAGCAGCCCGAGCGCCACGCACAACCCCAGCGCCACGCACCGCCGCTTGGGCGACGCCGGCGGCGGGGGTTGGAGGTGCGTGTCTTCTTCGGACAACGAGGCGCCGATCGCCCCTCACCGCCCCCGCTTGGCGAGCGTGCCCAGGCGCAGGCGCAGGGCGTTCAAGCGGATGAAGCCTTCGGCGTCGCGCTGGTCGTAGACGGCGTCGTCCTCGAAGGTCACGTGCTCGGCGGAATAGAGGCTGTTGGGCGCCTGGCGGCCGAGCACGGTGATCGTGCCCTTGTAGAGGCCGAGGCGGACGCGGCCCGTCACCGTCTCCTGGGTCTTGTCGATCAGCGCTTGCAGGGCCTCGCGCTCGGGCGCGAACCAGAAGCCGTTGTAGACCAGCTCGGCATAGCGCGGCATGAGCGAGTCCTTGAGGTGGCCCGCGTCGCGGTCGAGCGCGATCGACTCGATCGCCCGGTGGGCCGCCAGCAGGACCGTGCCGCCCGGCGTCTCGTAGACGCCGCGGCTCTTCATCCCGACGAAGCGGTTCTCGACGATGTCCGCGCGCCCGACGGCGTTCTGCCCGGCGAGATAGTTCAGCCGGGTCAGCAGGGCCGCCGGATCCAGCCGCTCACCGTCGACGGCGACCGGATCGCCCTTCTCGAAGTCGATCTCCACGACCTCCTGGCGGTCGGGCGCGCGCTCCGGGCTGACGGTGCGCGTGAACATCGCCTCGTCCGGCGCGACCCACGGGTCTTCCAGCGCGCGGCCCTCGTAGGAGATGTGCAGCAGGTTGGCGTCGGTCGAATAGGGCGGCTCGCCCGTCTTGTCGGTGGCGATCGGGATCTGCCGGTCGCGGGCATAGGCCAGCAGCTTGGTCCGGCTCGTCAGGTCCCATTCCCGCCACGGGGCGATGACCCGGATATGCGGCTCCAGCGCGTAGTAGCCGAGCTCGAACCGGACCTGGTCGTTGCCCTTGCCGGTCGCGCCATGGGCGACCGCGTCGGCGCCGACCTCGCGCGCGATCTCGATCTGGCGCTTGGCGATCAGCGGCCGGGCGATCGAGGTGCCCAGCAGATAGGTCCCCTCGTAGAGCGCGTTGGCCCGGAACATCGGGAAGACGTAGTCGCGCACGAAGACCTCGCGCAGGTCCTCGACATAGGTGTGCTCCGGCTTGACGCCGAGCAGCGCCGCCTTCTCGCGCGCCGGCTCCAGCTCCTCGCCCTGGCCCAGATCGGCGGTGAAGGTCACCACCTCGCACGAATAGGTGTCCTGCAGCCAGCGCAGGATGACCGAGGTGTCGAGGCCGCCCGAATAGGCCAGTACCACCCGCTTGACGTCGCTCATCGCCCGTTCCCGTTCGCCTGATGCCCGCCGGCGCCCGGACGGCCTGGAAAGCGCCGCCGCCGACGGGCGCGGACCTTAAGAACGAACGGGCCCGGCGGCAAGCGCCGCGGTCAGGACCGTTCCCGGTCGCCCCTCCCGACGCGCTCCCCGTCGACCCTCGGCCAGCGGGCATAGGCGGCGACCCAGACCGCGAGCGCGCCGACATAGGGAACCAGCAGCAACAGCACCCAGAGCGGGCTGCGCCCGGCGCGGGCGAGTGCGAAGGCGCCGAAGCCCATGGTCGCGGTCAGCGTCACGCCGACGAACAGCAGGGTGATCCAGCTCGGCTGGGTGAAGACCTCGTTCATCGCGCGGCCTCCCCGCCGCCGCCGGCAGCGGGCAGGGCCGTCGGCCAGGGCTTGACCGCCAGAACCGCGAGTACGATCGCCTGGCCGATCAGCGGCACGAAGACCAGGACCGCGAGCGCCGGCCGGCGTCCGGCCCGGGCCAGGATCCGGGCATAGGGATAGACCGTGATCGCGCCGTAGATCAGCGAGGCGCCGACGGGCGTGCGCAGGAACTCGAGCAGGCTCTCCATGGGCTCCTCGGGGGTCTCCTCGATGAGGGCGGGAATCGACGGGGCGCGGCGGCCGGCTGCCGGGAACATAGGCCGCCGGCGCCGCCGCGACAGCCCCCCGCGCGTTTGCCGCGGGGCTCCGACGTGCTAGGTCAGGCGGCATGAGCGCGCCCGCGAGTCCCACCAGCCCCTCGGGGACGCCCGCCGTCCCAACGACCGACTTGCCGGGCCGCGCGAGCCCCGTCTCCATCATCCTGCTGCTGATCCTCGGCTCGGTCTGGGGCCTGACCCTGTCGATCGCCAAGATCGCCAGCGGCGCCGGCGTGCCGCCGCTCGGCTACGCCTTCTGGCAGGGCGCCGGCGCGGGGCTCGTGCTGCTGGCCATTTGCGCGGCGACCGGGCGTCTGCCGCCGGTCGACCGGCCGCATCTGCGCTACTACGTCTTCATGGGCGCCTGCGGGCTCGGCATCCCGAACGCCATCTCCTTCACCGTCATCACCCAGGTGCCGGTCGGCGCCATGGCCGTGGTGATCAACCTGGTGCCGCTGATCGTCTACACCCTGTCCCTGATCCTTGGGCTGGAGCGCTTCGCAGCGCTGCGCTTCACCGGCGTGGTCGTCGGCCTGGCGGGCGCGCTGTCGCTCGTCCTGCCCGAGGCCAGCCTGCCCGACCCGGCGATGACCGGATGGCTCGTCCTCGGGATGGCGACGCCGACGCTCTACGCCATCGGCGCGATCGGCGGCGCGCGCTGGCGTCCCGCGGGGACGCCGTCGCTGACGCTCGCCAGCGGCATGCTGCTGGCGGCGGGGCTCGTCCTGCTGCCGGTGGTGCTGGCGACGGGGACGTTCTACGTCCCGCGGATCGGGCTCGGCGGGTCGCCGCCACCCGGTACGGGCGACGCGGCACTGGCGGCCCAGATCGGCGCCTCGTCCATGATGTTCGTTCTTTATTTCGAGCTGCTGCGCCGCTCCGGACCGCTGATCGCGAGCCTGGTCGGCTATCTCGTCACCCTGAGCGGCATCCTCTGGGGCATGGCCATCTTCGGCGAGCGCCACAGCGCCTGGCTCTGGCTCGCCGTCGCGCTGATCTTCGCCGGGCTCGGGCTGGTCAATTTCGCCGGCCGGCGCTCGCGACCGTCCACCGCCCCCTAACTGTCGCCGTCGCGGTCGCGGGTCGGATCGTAGTCGCCCTTCCACGGTTTGCGGGCCAGCGCCATCAGCCCGACATTCAGCGCGGTGACGCCGACGGCCGTTATGCCGAGCGCGAGCCAGCCGTGCAGGCTCATCTCCAGGTCGAAGAAGCCGCGAAGGGCGTCCATGGCGGGGCTCCGGTCGGACGGGTACGAAGAGGTCAGGAAAACCGTCGCGGCCCTGGCGCGCAAGCCCTGACACGCGGGCGTATTGGGCCTATATTGGGATGGCCTCAGCGGGTGGAAGCGGCATGACGGATCTCGAGCGAAAATGCATCGACGCCGGCGTGAAGATGACCGGCCAGCGGCGGGTCATCCTGCAGGTCCTGGCGGAGTCCGACGACCACCCGTCGGTCGAGACCGTGTATCGCCGCGCCTGCGAGATCGATGCCTCGATCAGCATCGCGACCGTCTACCGCACGCTGCATCTGCTCGACGAGATGAACCTCGTCCAGCGCCACGACTTCAACGAGAACCACGCCCGGTTCGAGACGAACCTGGAACACCACCACCACCTGATAGACCTGGACACCGGCGAGGTGGTGGAGTTCAAGGACGAAGCGCTGGAGCGCCTGAAGCGCGGCATCGCCGACGAGCTGGGCTACGACCTCGTCGACCACCGGCTGGAATTCTACGGCCGCCGCAAGAAGGGCTGAGGCCGGGATTCGACGGGCGGCACCCGTAGGTCGCCCACGGCCGGGAGACCGTGCGCAACGGTGCGGCCGGCGCCGTTGCGCAGCGCCTGACGGCGCTGGGCAACCTACGATGGGACGATATCGCGCCGCGGGTGCGGCCGGGCCGCCGTCAGGGGCTGACCCTCGCGAAGGCCTCGCCCAGCCGGCCGTCCTCGATCGTCCAGACGGTGTAGGGGACCGGGTCCGGCCCCTCCATTCCGGGGGAGCCGACGGGCATGCCCGGCACGGCGAGACCGCGAATCGCCGGCGCCTCGTCCAGCAGCCGGCGGATCGCGTCGGCGGGGACGTGGCCCTCGACGACATAGCCGCCGACCAGCGCGGTGTGGCAGGACTGGCCGTCGGCGGGGATGCCGGCCATCGCCTTGAGCGGCGCCAGGTCCTCTGTCTCCTTGACCGTCACCGGAAAGCCGGCGGCGCGGACATGGTCCACCCAGGCCGCGCAGCAGCCGCAATAGGGCGACTTGAACACCGTCATCGCCCCGTCCGGCCCCTCTGCAGAGGCCCGCGCGGGGCCCAGGCCGGCAGCCAGGACGGTCAGGGCGATTGCCCCGCCGGCGATTCCGTGGGCGAAAGCGCGTCGGTTCATTCTTTTCCCCCTCCCCTGCTCGGCGTCTCGGGCGTCTCGGCTGCCGCCTGTCCCGACATGGCGGCAGCCTATCGCATCACCGCACCGTTGCCGCGCATCCGATCGCGCCGTGCGGCGACCGGCCGCCGGCGCGATCGGGCTCAGGACCCGGCCTCGCCGCCGGTCGGCCGGATGGCGCCGTGCATGCCCGCCTCGTAGTGGCCGGGCAGATTGCAGGCGATCTCCACTGCCGCCGGATCCTCGACGGTGACGACGAGCTCCGCCGTCTCGCCCGGCTCCAGCGAGATCACCGAGCCGTGGTCGTGCGCCATCTCCGCCATGGTGGCGCCGTCGGCCATCATCGCGCGCATTTCATCGCGATGGGCCTCGTGGGAGGCGGGGGTGTCGACCGCGAATTCGTGCAGGACCGCGCCGGTATTGGTGACGACGAATCGGATCGTCTCGCCCGCCGCGACCTCGATCGCGTCGGGCGTGAAGGCCATGTCGGAGGCCTCGATCTCGATCGTCCGGTCGATCTGCGCCGCGGTCGGCTCCGCGTCATGGCCATGGCCGTGGCCGTCGTCGTGACCGGGCGCCGCGCCCGCCGGCGCCGCGAGGAAGGCGGCGGCGGCGAGGGCGACGGGGGTGAACGCGCGCGCGAAAAGGGTCCGTCCGGCGACTGGCATGTCGTCAGGGCTCCGTCGTATCGGTCCAGGGCGCCCCGGACCGCGTGGGCGGGTCATGCACGCCAGAAGGGCGTGCCGGAGCGACTCGAAGGTGAAGGGTTGGTTGCCACTTCCACCAACTGGAAGGTCAACCCCTGGCCGCGGCGCTCGTGTCGGCTCTCGGCGCCTTACGGAGCGGCGGCCTCTTGACCCTCCCGTTCCTGGAATCGGCACATGCCGGTACCGAGGAGATCGACGCGGGGGGGGGGCACCGGGATGCGCATGTGGAGTATCGCCGCGACCGCTGCCGCGGCAGCGGCCGTGACCGCGGGGCCCGCCCTGGGCGCCCCGTATGACGGCGGTTGGGGGTACGGACACATGATGACCGGCGGGCTGATCATGATCCTCTTCTGGGTCGGGCTGATCGTCGCGCTCGCGCTCGCCATCCGCTATCTGGGATGGCCGGGCGATCAGGGCCGACAGCGCGGGGGCCGCGCGGATCCGCTCGACATCCTGCGCGAGCGCTACGCCCGCGGCGAAATCGACGACGAGGAATACCAGCGGCGCCGCCGCACCCTCGAGGACCATCGCTCATGAGGCCCGCACCGGCCGGCGGCGGTGCCGGGAAGCGGGGCGGCCAGAGCGGCGAAACCGGTCATGCCGGTCACCAGGGGGGCGGCCACGACCATGCCGCGATGATCGCCGACTACCGCCGCCGGTTCGCCGTCGCGATCGTCCTGACCGTGCCGATCCTGGCCCTGTCGCCGATGATCCGCGCCGCGGTCGGTCTCGACGACATCGTGGCGTTCCCGGGCGACCGCTACGTCCTCTTCGCGCTGGCCAGCATCGTCTATTTCCACGGCGGCCTGCCGTTCCTGAGCGGTCTCGTCCGCGAGGTGGGCGCCCGGCAGCCGGGCATGATGACGCTGATCGGGCTGGCGATCAGCGTCGCCTACGCCTATTCGGTCGCGGTCACCTTCGGGCTCGCGGGCGAGGTCTTCTACTGGGAACTCGCCACCCTGATCGACGTCATGCTGCTCGGCCACTGGATCGAGATGCGCTCGGTCATGGGGGCGTCGGGTGCGCTGGAATCGCTCGTCCGGCTGATGCCCGACACGGCCCGGCGGCTCGACGACGCGGGCGGAAGCGAGGACGTCGCCGTCTCCGATCTGCGCAAGGGCGACCGGGTCCTTGTCCGGCCGGGCGAGAAGGTGCCGACCGACGGCAGCGTCGTCGACGGCACGACCAGCGTGAACCAGGCCATGCTGACGGGCGAATCGAAGCCCGTGGAAAAGGGTGTCGGAGACACCGTCATGGGCGGCGCGATCAACGGCGACGGCGCGATCACGGTGGCGGTCGAGAAGACCGGCGCCGACACGTATCTGGCCCAGGTCGTGGAGATGGTGCGCCAGGCCCAGGAATCGCGCTCGCGCAGCCAGGACATGGCCAATCGGGCGGCCGGCTGGCTGACCTATGCCGCCGTCGGGATCGGCACCACCACCCTGGCGGTCTGGCTCGCCGCAGGCGCGGGGTTCCAGTTCGCCCTGGCGCGCATGGTCACGGTCATGGTCATCACCTGCCCCCACGCGCTGGGCCTTGCAGTGCCGCTCGTCGTCGCCGTCTCGACCAGCCTGTCGGCCAAGGGCGGCCTGCTGATCCGCGACCGCCAGGCCTTCGAGCGGGCTCGCAACCTGGACGCGGTGATCTTCGACAAGACCGGCACGCTGACCGAGGGCCGGTTCGGCGTCAGCGACGTGGTGGCCCTCGGCGAGATGGTGGAAGACGATGTGCTGGCCCTCGCCGCGACGCTGGAGAGCCGGTCGGAGCATCCGATCGCCGCGGGCATCGTCCGCGCGGCCGAGGATCGAGGCTTGGCGATCGGCACGCCGGCGGATTTCGAGACGCTCAAGGGCCGCGGCGCCCGGGCCACGGTGGACGGCCGGCGGGTGACCGTCGCGAGCCCGGGCTACCTGGACGAATTGGGCATCGATGTCCGCGACGACCGCGTGACGACACTGCGCGAGGCCGGCAAGACGGTGGTCTTCGTGCTCGACGGAGACACCCTCGTCGGCGCCATCGCGCTCGCCGACCTGGTGCGCGAGGTCTCGCGCGAGGCGGTGGCGACGCTCCAGGGGATGGGCATCCGCTGCATCATGCTGACCGGCGACGCCGAGGCCGTGGCCCGCGCCGTGGCCGCGGAACTCGGCCTCGACGAGGTCTTCGCCGAGGTGCTGCCCGATCAGAAGGCGGCCAAGGTGCGCGAGGTCAAGGGTCAGGGCCGCGTCGTCGCCATGGTCGGCGACGGCGTCAACGACGCGCCGGCCCTGCTGGAGTCCGATCTGGGCATCGCCATCGGCGCCGGCACGGACGTGGCGATCGAATCGGCGGATATCGTGCTGGTGCGCGACGACCCGCGCGACGTCGCCTCGATCCTCGCCCTGTCGCGGGCAACCTGGCGCAAGATGATCCAGAACTTCGCCCTGGCGACCGGCTACAACGTGGTCGCCATCCCGCTCGCCGCGGGCGTCGGCTTCGCCTGGGACATCTTCCTGTCGCCGGCGGTGGGCGCGGCCCTGATGTCGGCCAGCACGGTGGTCGTCGCGATCAACGCCAAGCTGCTGGAGCGCGCCCGCGCCGTCCTGCCTGCCGCCACGCGGCAGTAGCGGCGTCGGGCTCGCTGTCGCTCGACCGACCTACGGTCCGTGTCGTAGGTCGGGTGAACGAAGAGAACCCGACGGGCTCGGACAGGGCGACGCGCCGGCGATGTCGGGCTCGCTGGCGCTCGACCGACCTACGAGTGGAATCGTCACGCCCGGCGACGGCCGGCCTCAGGCGGCTTCCTTCATCATGTTGCGCAGGACGTAGTGCAGGATGCCGCCGTTCTTGAAGTATTCCAGCTCGTCCACCGTATCGATGCGGGCGACCAGCGGAATTTCGCGCGTCGCGCCGTCGGCGTAGCGAATGGTCAGCATGACCTCGGCGCGCGGCTCCAGCCCCTCGGCGATGCCGGTCAGGTCGAAGGTCTCGTCGCCCTTCAGGTCGAGCGAGTCGCGGGTCGTGCCCTCCGGGAACTGGAGCGGCAGGACGCCCATGCCGACCAGGTTGGAGCGGTGGATGCGCTCGAAGCTCTCCGCCACCACGGCCTTGACACCCAGCAGCCGCGTGCCCTTGGCTGCCCAGTCGCGCGAGGAGCCGGTGCCGTATTCCTTGCCGGCCAGCACGACCAGCGGCACGCCCTCGGACTCGTAGCGCATGGCGGCGTCGTAGATCGGCATCACCTCGCCGGAGGGCTCGTGCCGCGTCAGCCCGCCCTCGGTACCGGGTGCCAGCTCGTTGCGGATGCGGATATTGGCGAAGGTGCCCCGCATCATGACCTCGTGATTGCCGCGCCGCGCGCCGTAGCTGTTGAAGTCCGCCGGCCGGACCTGATGCTCGATCAGGTATTCGCCCGCCGGGCTGTCCTTCTTGATCGCGCCGGCCGGGGAGATGTGGTCGGTGGTCACGCTGTCGGCCAGCTTGGCCAGGGACCGGGCGCCGGTCACGTCGGTCACCGGCTCGGGCTCGGGCCGCATCTCCTCGAAGAAGGGCGGCAGCTTGACGTAGGTCGAGCCCGGGTCCCAGCGATAGGTCTCGCCGGTCGCCGTCTCGATCGTCTTCCACTGCTCCGGGCCCTCGAAGACGTTGGCGTAGCGCGAGCGGAACATCGCCGGCGTCAGCGCGCTCTCGAGCGTGCGCGCGATCTCCGTCGTCGACGGCCAGATGTCCTTGAGGAAGACGTCGTTGCCCTCGGCGTCCTGGCCGATCGGGTCGCGCACCAGGTCGATCTTCATCGAGCCGGCGAGCGCGTAGGCCACGACCAGCGGCGGCGACGCCAGATAGTTGGCCCGGACATGCGGGTTGATGCGGCCCTCGAAGTTGCGGTTGCCCGAGAGCACCGAGCAGACGATCAGGTCGCCCTTGTCGACCGCCCCGGCGATGGCGTCGGGCAGGGGGCCGGAATTGCCGATGCAGGTGGTGCAGCCGTAGCCGACAAGGTTGAAGCCCAGCGCGTCGAGATCGTCCTGCAGGCCCGCGGCGTCCAGATAGTCCGTCACGACCTGGCTGCCCGGCGCGAGCGAGGTCTTGACCCAGGGCTTGACCGACAGCCCCTTGGCCAGCGCGTTGCGCGCCAGCAGCCCGGCGCCGAGCATGACGCTCGGGTTGGAGGTGTTGGTGCAGCTCGTGATCGCGGCGATCACCACGTCGCCGTGGGACAGGCTGTAGTCCTCGCCCTCGACCTTGACGGCCCTGTCCATCGGGTCCTCGCCGTTCTCCCGCCCGGCGATCGAGCCGGCCTCGTCGAGCAGGCGGCCCTCGTCGCCGATCGGGTTCTCGCCGACCTCCTTGGCCAGCACGCGCTGGAACTCGGCCGCCGATTCCGTCAGCGCCACGCGGTCCTGCGGGCGCTTCGGCCCGGCCAGCGACGGCACCACGTCGGCCAGCTCGAGCTCCAGCGTGTCGGTGAACAGCGGATCCGGGCCGTTCGACTCGCGCCACATCCCCTGCTCCTTGGCATAGGCCTCGACCAGCGCGACCACGGCCTCGTCGCGGCCGGTGAAGCGCAGATAGCGCAGGGTCTCGTCGTCGATCGGGAAGAAGCCGCAGGTCGCGCCGTATTCCGGCGCCATGTTGCCGATGGTCGCCCGGTCGGCGATTGGCATGCCGTCGAGCCCGTCGCCGAAGAACTCCACGAACTTGCCGACGACGCCCTTGGACCGCAGCATCTGGGTGACGGTCAGCACAAGGTCGGTCGCCGTCGCGCCCTCGGGCAGTCGGCCCTTGAGCTTGAAGCCGACGACCTCCGGGATGACCATGGAGACCGGCTGGCCCAGCATCGCGGCCTCCGCCTCGATCCCGCCGACGCCCCAGCCGAGCACGGCGAGGCCGTTGACCATGGTCGTGTGGCTGTCGGTGCCGACCAGCGTGTCCGGGTAGGCAACGGTGCGGCCGTCCTGGTCCTTCTCGTGCCAGACGGTGCGGGCCAGGTATTCCAGGTTCACCTGGTGGCAGATGCCCGTGCCGGGCGGCACGACGCGGAAGTTGTTGAACGCCCCCTGGGCCCAGCGCAGGAAGGCGTAGCGCTCGCGGTTGCGCTCGAACTCGTGCTGCACGTTCTCCTTGAAGGCGCCCGCGTTGCCGAAGGCGTCGACCATGACCGAGTGGTCGATGACCAGGTCGACGGCGCTCAGCGGGTCGATGCGCGAGGCGTCGCCGCCGAGCTGGCTCATCGCCTCGCGCATGGCGGCGAGGTCCGCGACCGCCGGCACGCCGGTGAAGTCCTGCATCAGCACGCGGGCGGGGCGGTAGGCGATCTCCGCGTCGGAGCGCTTTTCCTTCAGCCAGTCGGCCATGGCCTGGACGTGATCGGTGGTGACCGAGCGGCCGTCCTCGAAGCGCAGCAGGTTCTCGAGCAGGACCTTGAGCGAGAAGGGCAGGCGCGAGACATCGCCGATATGCCGCGCCGCCTCCGTCAGGCTGAAGATGTCGTAGCGCGCGTCGCCGACGGCGAGCTCGCGACGGGTGCCCAGGGTGTCCTTACCGGTGGTGGTCACGGCGATGTCCTCCCGGCGCGGTCGGCGACGTCCGCCCGGCCCCGCGCCCGATCCGGGGTGTGTGCGCTTGCGACGGTCATGTAATGGAGAAAGCCCGGGCGATCAAATGTCGCCTGCATCCGCCGTAGCCACGGCGCGCAGAAAGGCCGCGATCCGGGGCAGGACCGCCGCCGGCGCCTGGTGGTGGGGGACGTGCCGGCACTCGGGCACCAGCCAGGTCTCGACGGGGCCGGCCACCCCGGCCTCGATCAGGGCGAGCTGGCGCGGCGTGCCGTACTCGTCGCCGTCGCCCTGCAACGCCAGGACCGGGCAGGTGACGGCGCCCAGCCGGCCGGTCATGTCGAATCGGGCGAAATCGGGCGTCAGCCAGAGATCGGCCCAGTTCGCGAAGGTGGTTTCCGTCTTGTCGCCATGGGCGCGCTCCAGCCCCGCGCGCAGCCGGGAATTGGCCGCGTGGAAGGCCGCGCGCGCCCGCCGGATGCCGGCCAGCGTCTCCGGCTCGACGATCACGTGGGCGGCCTCCGAGACCGCCGCCGCGACGCGGTCGGGCAGCGCGGCGGCGGCGAGCAGGGCGATCGTCGCGCCGTCGCTGTGGCCGACCAGCGCCGCCCGCTCGATCCCGGCGGCGTCGAGCACCGCCGGCAGCAGGCGCTCCGCCTCGTCATGCAGGTAGTCGACCGCGCGCGGGCCCGGCAGCGGGTCGGAGCCGCCGAATCCGAGCCGGTCGTAGGCGAAGACCGGCCGGCCCGTGGCCGCCGCCAGGAAGGCCGCCACGTCGACCGCCTTGCGCCGCCACAGGGCGATCGAACCGAGCCCCTCGTGCAGCAGGACCAGCGGTGTCGAGGACGAACCGGCGTCATCGCCCGGCGACGACTCGGCCTCGGTCCACTCCCCCGCGAGGCGGTGGCCGCCGATGTCCAGGTCGACCGCGCGGCGGCGCGCGGGCGGGGTGAAATCGCCGGCGTCCGATACCTTCGGTCGAGAAGTCACTGCCGGAAAATTCCCGTTGAAACCGAATTCCTCATTCCCGATAGTGACCGGACGATACGTCCCCCGCAATCGTCCGGGCCGGTCCTCGGGCCGGTTCCCGAGCAGCGGGAGGCGACCCGCGCACGGGCCCGGGGCCCGGCGCCAGCAAGAGAAGCCCGCCGGCGAGACAGGCGGGCCGGGTCCCCTCGAACGCGGCCGACGACCGCGGAAGGGCCTCGACGACAGGGAGGCGGCCGATGGCCGGCACGACGCCAGCGCCGGATGCCGGCGCGTCGCTCCTGGAGGCGGAGTCCGTGAGCCTCGCCTTCGGCGGCGTGCGCGCGCTGACCGATGTCAGCTTCGCCGTCCGGCCGGGGGAGATCTTCTCGATCATCGGCCCGAACGGCGCCGGCAAGACCTCCATGGTCAACTGCATCTCGGGCCGCTACCAGCCGACGGCGGGCCGCATCCGCTTCAAGGGGCGCGACGTCACGCGTCTCAAGCCCAACGCGCGCGCCGATCTCGGGCTCGGCCGGACGTTCCAGAACCTGGCCCTGTTCGGGCATATGAGCGTGCTCGACAACATCATGGTCGGCCGTCACCACCTGCTCCGGAACAACTTCCTGACCGGCGCGCTCTACTGGGGCACCGGCGCGCGCAAGGAGGAGCTGGCCCACCGCCGCGAGGTCGAGGAGATAATCGACTTCCTGGAGATCCAGCACGTCCGCCATGCCGCGGCGGGGACGCTGTCCTACGGGCTGCGCAAGCGGGTCGAGCTGGCCCGCGCCGTCGCGCTCAAGCCCGAACTCCTGCTGCTCGACGAGCCGATGGCGGGCATGAACCTCGAGGAGAAGGAGGACATGGCCCGCTACGTCATCGACCTCAACGAGGAGTGGGGCGTGACGGTGATCATGATCGAGCACGACATGGGCGTGGTGATGGACATCTCCCACCGGGTGATGGTCCTCGACTTCGGCGCCAAGCTGATCGAGGGGGCGCCGGAGGACGTGATGGCCGATGCCCGCGTCAAGCGCGCCTATCTGGGCGAGGACGCGGACGGGGACGAAGCCGGCGCCGGTGGAGCCGCGGCATGAGGCGGGTTTCAGGCGGCCGGTTCGACGCTCACGACGATTCTCTTGCCGAGCGCCGCCAGCGCGGCCTCCAGCCGGCCGATCTTGGTGGCATGGCGAGGGTGGAGCATGCGGCGCGCCTCGGTCTCCTGGACACCCAGCCGGACGGCCAGTTGGCTCGGGCCGAGGCCGGCGTCCCGGGCCGCCTCGAAGAGCGCCGCCTTGGCGACCATCAGGGCCCCGGGCGCGACGGTCGGCCGGCCCTTCGCCGCGCTGGGTGCGGGAACGGCGCGGCGATCGAGGATTCGCGCGGCGAGTGCCTCTTCCAGGCAGTCGACGGCTTCGGCGAGGGCTTCGGCCCGGCTCGGCGCGCCGGTCAGGGCTTCGGGCAAGTCGGGGAACCGGACGACCAGCCAGCCATCCTCGTCCGCCTCGATCTCGCAGGGGTAGAGATAGCGGGCCTTCGCCATGGGGCCTCCCTGTCAGAGCTCGTCCGGATCGATGTCGAGCTGCCGGCACATCGCGCGCAGCAGGCCCTTGCCGATCTCTCCGGACTTCACGACCGTCAGCCTGTCACCGAAGCGCAGTGTCTGATGGCCTCCCTTTCCGCGCGCCGACTCCAGGGTCGCGGCGATGTTGCGCTTGCGGCCGAGTCGGCGGACCCGCCGGATGAACTCGGCGCCGTTCATAGCCGAACGTTCGCACATTCTTGTGCTGCCCGCAACGCTCGGAGGACCGCGGCATGAGCGCAGGCGGGCTGCCGGACACGCGCACGCACGACACGCTGCCCAAGCTGCTGGCGCACAACGCGGCCAACTGGCCGGACGAGACGGCGCTGCGCGAGAAGGACCTGGGCATCTGGCACGCCATTTCCTGGCGGGCCTATCAGGAGCGGGTCAAGCGCTTCGCGCTCGGCATGCGCGCGCTGGGGCTGGGCAAGGGGGACGTGGTCGGTCTGATCGGCGACAACCGGCCCGACTGGGTGGCCGGCGAGATCGCGGCCCACGCGATCGGCGCGCTCAGCCTCGGCATCTATCGCGACGCGCTCGACGAGGAGGTCGCCTACCTCGTCACCTATGCCGGGATCCGGCTGATCCTGGCCGAGGACGAGGAGCAGGTGGACAAGCTGCTCGGCCTCGAGGACCGCATCCCGACGGTCGAGTGGATCGTCTATTCCGACCCGCGCGGCATGCGCAAATACGACGACCCGCGCCTGATCGACGCCGAGCGCTTTGCCGCGCTGGGCGAGCAGACGCTGGCCGAGGACGCCGACGCGTACGACCGGGCGGTGGCCGCCACGCGGGGCGAGGACACGGCGATCCTGTGCACGACGTCGGGCACGACGGCGAATCCGAAGCTCGCCATGCTGTCGGGCCGCGCGCTGATCGACCATTGCGCGCGCTATCTGGCGGTCGACCCCAAGGATCCGGAGGACGAGTACGTCTCCGTCCTGCCGCTGCCCTGGATCATGGAGCAGGTGTACGCCCTGGGCCAGGCGCTGGTCAGCCGTATGACGGTCAACTTCGTCGAGGAGCCGGAGACGACGATGGCCGACATGCGCGAGATCGGCCCGACCTTCGTCCTCCTGGCGCCGCGGGTGTGGGAGCAGATCGCGGCCGACGTCCGCTCGCGCATGATGGATGCGTCGCGCTGGAAGACCCTGCTCTACGACTACGGCGTCCGGAAGGGGCTGGCGGCCGTCCAGTCCGGCGGCGAGTCGCCGCTGGCGCGGGCGCTGGTGTTCCGCTGGCTGGCCGACCGGCTGGGGTTCTCGCGCCTGAAGTCGGCGGCGACCGGCGGCGCGGCGCTGGGGCCGGAGACTTTCCGCTTCTTCCTGGCGATGGGCGTGCCGCTGCGCCAGCTCTACGGCCAGACCGAGTTGCTGGGCGCGTACACCATCCACGCCGCGAACGACGTCGACTTCGACACGGTCGGCGTGCCGTTCGACGAGTCGATCGAGATCCGCATCGACGGTGCCGACGCCAACGGGGTGGGCGAGATCGTCACCCGGCATCCGAACATGTTCCAGGGCTACTACGGCAATCCGGAGGCCAGCGCCGAGGACATGGAGGACGGCTGGCTGCACACCGGCGACGCGGGCTATTTCGACCCCAGGGGCCATCTGGTGGTCATCGACCGGATCAAGGACCTTGCGACCACGTCGAACGGCGACCGGTTCAGCCCCCAGTTCATCGAGAACAAGCTGAAATTCTCGCCCTTCGTGGCGGAGGCCGTGATCCTGGGCCACGAGCGGCCGTATCTGGCGGCGATCGTCTGCATCCGCTACTCCATCGTCGCCAAATGGGCGGAGAAGCGGCGGCTGTCCTTCACCACGTACACCGACCTGTCGAGCAAGCCGGAGGTGTACGCCCAGATCCGTGCGGAGGTCGAGGCGGTCAACGCGACCCTGCCCGAGGCCCAGCGCATCCGGAAATTCCTGCTGCTCTACAAGGAGCTCGATGCCGACGACGGCGAGCTGACCCGTACGCGCAAGGTCCGCCGCGGCGTCATCAACGACAAGTACGGCGGCATCATCGACGCGATCTATGGCGGCGAGCCGGCGATCCCGGTCGACACGACGATCGCCTTCCAGGACGGCACGACCCAGCGCATCAAGACGACCCTGCAGGTCGTCGACCTGGGCGAGCGGGCCGCCGGGCACCGGGAGGCGGCGGAATGAACTGGGACTTCCTCTTCCAGCTCCTGGTCAACGGGGTGATCGTCGGCACGCTCTACGGCGTCGTCGCGATGTCCTTCGTGCTGATCTACAAGGCGAGCCAGGTCGTCAACTTCGCGCAGGGGGAGTTCCTGCTGATCGGCGCCTGGGTCTGCTGGTGGATCCTGACCGACCTGCAGGTGCCCTTCGTCCTGGGCTTCGCGATCACGCTCGTCTTCATGATGATCTTCGGGATCGTGCTGCAGGTCGTCGTGCTGCGCCCGATGATCGGGGAGCCGATCATCTCCGTCATCATGGTGACGATCGGGATGTCGCTGTTCTTCCAGGCGCTGATGAAATGGATCTTCGGCGTCTCCGCCCAGCCCTTCCCGCAGATCTTCGAGACCGCGGCGGTCGACGTGTTCGGCGCGCGCATCCAGACCGTCTACATCCTGTCGATGGCGGTCTCGGTGGCGATCGTCATCGGCTTCGCCTGGTTCTTCAAGTTCAGCCGCATGGGGCTGGCCATGCGCGCGACGGCCTCCGACCAGCAGGCCGCCCAGTCGCTGGGCGTGTCTGTGCGTCAGGTCTTCGCGCTCGCCTGGGCGATCTCGGCGATGGTCTCCTCGGTCGCCGGCGTCGTGGTCGGGGTGGTCAACGGCGTGTCCTCGGCGCTGTCCTTCTTCGGGATCAAGGTATTCCCTGCGGTGATCCTGGGCGGGCTCGATTCCATCGTCGGCGGCATCGTCGGCGGGCTGATCATCGGGATCCTCGAAAACCTGGCCCACTTCATCGACGTCGAGTACCTGGGCTGGGGCAACATGCTGCGCATCGCGCCGTTCTACATCCTGATCGTCATCCTGATGATCAAGCCCTACGGCCTCTTCGGCACCCGCGACATCGAGCGCGTCTGATGACCCCTGAGCCCCGCTTCCGCGTCTCGCCCTTCGGTAGTATGTTTTACCACGAAGTTCACGAAGAACACGAAGGCGGCCGTGACAGGAATGCGGTCTCGGACCCGGTTCGGCCCGGGGATCGAGCGGCTGGCGAGGGAGGTCGTCGATGCCGCGTACAAGGTCCACCGCGCGCTCGGACCGGGGCTCCTGGAAAGCGCGTACGAAGCGTGTATCGCGGCGGAATTTGCCGATCGAGGGATCGGTTTCGATCGGCAACGTTCGTTGCCGATCGAGTACAAGGGGCGGCGTCTCGATGCCGGGTACCGGGTCGACTTGATCGTGGAAGACGCCATCGTCATGGAGCTCAAGAGCGTCGATTCGCTGCTCCCGATCCATTCCGCTCAATTGATCACGTATTTGAGGCTTTCACGGAAGGAACTGGGCTTTCTCGTGAATTTCAATGTCATGAGAATACGAGACGGCCTAGTGAGAATCGCGCTGTGAATCGCGTCTTGCGCCACCGCCTTCGTGATCTTCGTGTCCTTCGTGGTGGAATTCCACCGCGTCCGATGACCGAGACCGGAGGCCCCTGCTGATGGCCGGGGTGGGGAGGCGGCCTTGCGGGGATTTCCGGACCTCGTACGCCGCCGACACGACGATCTTCGAGGACCGGGCCTCGCGTAATTGGGTGATCGTCGGGATCGTCGTCCTAACGCTGCTGCCGCTGCCGACGCTGCTCGGCGCCGGGTTCGAGCTGATCGACGCCTACTGGCTCAACCTGCTGATCCAGATCGGCTATCTCGGCATCGCCGCGCTCGGCCTCAACATCCTGGTCGGATTCACCGGGCAGATCTCGATCGGCCACGCGGTGTTCTTCGGCTTCGGCGCGTTCTCGAGCGTCTGGCTCAACAAGACGACCGGCATCCCGGTCTTCTTCTGCGTGCCGCTGGCCGGCGCCATGACGGCGGCGGTCGGGCTGATCTTCGGCGTGCCGGCGGCGCGCATCAAGGGTCTCTACCTCGCCATCGCGACGCTGGCCGCGCAGTTCATCCTGGAGGACTTCTTCGCCCGGGCCGAATGGTTCACCGGCGGCACCCACGGCGCGCTGGCCGAGCCGATGTCGATCTTCGGCGCCCAGCTCTTCGACGCCCACCAGTACTTCTACGTCGTGCTGGGCTGGGTGATCGTTTCCTACCTGCTGGCGACGAACCTGATGCGCACCCGCGACGGCCGGGCCCTGGTCGCGGTGCGGGACCACTACCTCTCGGCCGAAATCATGGGCGTCAACCTGACCAAGTACCGGGTGATGTCCTTCGGCATCGGCTCGTTCTACGCCGGCATCGGCGGCGCGCTCTACGCCCACTACCTGGGATTCGTCTCGGTCGAGGCGTTCACCATCCTGTTCTCGATCCAGTTCCTCGGCATGATCATCATCGGCGGGCTGGGTTCGATCATGGGCACGCTGATGGGCACGGCCTTCATGGTCCTGCTGCCCGAGGCAATGCAGGCGCTGGGCCGGGGCTTGAGCGGCAGCGCGATCGACGCCGCGCTCGGCCTCGGCCAGAACATCAACTTCCTGCAGGAGATGGCGATCGGCCTGGCGATCATCCTGTTCCTGATCTTCGAGCCCGACGGGCTGGCCCATCGATGGCGCCAGACCAAGATGTCGTTCAAGCTCTACCCGTTCTCGTACTGACCCCGGGCGCGCTCCGGGACCTCGGGAGCGGGCAGTCCCCGCGCCGGCAAGCGGCGCAAGGCGGGCCGCCGCGGACGACAAGAGCGGCCGCCGCAGCAACACGGAGGAGGAAACGCATGGGCAAGACACGACGGGCCGCGACCCGCGGGATCGGCGCCGCGGTGATCGCCGCGGCCGGCCTGCCCGGGCTCGCCGCCGCTCAGGACATCCCGGTCGGCCATCTGGCGGACCTGACCGGCGCGACCGCGTCGATCGGCGTCGACTACGCCAACGGCATCGCCGACACGCTGGACTGGGTCAACGCCAATGGCGGCGTGGACGGCCGGCAGATCGATTTCGAGACGGTGGACTACGCCTACCAGGCGCCGCGCGCGGTCTCGACCTACCGCCGCTGGACCTCGGGCGACGGCGTGGTCGCCATCCAGGGCTGGGGCACGGCCGATACGGAAGCCCTGATCGACTTCGTGCGCCGGGACGAGATCCCGTACTACTCGGCCAGCTATTCGGGCGTGCTGACCGACCCGACCGGCGAGGCGCCGAACAGCACCAAGGCCGCGCCCTTCAATTTCTTCTACGGGCCCAGCTATTCCGACGCCTGCCGCGCGCTGGCCGAGTGGTCATGGCAGGACTGGCAGGACAGCGGCGAGGAAGGCACGCCCGTCTGGGTGCACATGGGCGACAACCACCCCTACCCGAACTCGCCCAAGCAGGCCTGCACCGAATACGCCGAGGAGCTGGGCTTCGAGGTCGCCGACCCGATCACCTATTCGCTGGCGCCGGGCGACTTCACGCCCCAGTGCCTGACGCTGAACGAGGTCGAGGCGGACTACGCCTATGTCGCCAACATCGCGGGCTCGACGATCTCCCTGCTCAACAGCTGCGCGACGGCGGAGACCGACGTGCAGTTCGTCTCCAACGTCTGGGGCTATGACGAGAACGTCATGAAGGCCGCCGGCCAGAACGCCGACGGCGTGGTGGTCGCGGTGCGCACCGGCTCCATCTGGACCGACGACAACGCCGGCCTCGACACGGTGCGGGAGATCTCCGCCCAGTCCGACGAGAGCGGCGGGCAGTACCGCGTGCTCAGCTACCTCTCGGGCGTGTGCTCGGCCATGTACATGGTCGAGGCGATGGAGATCGCGGCCGAGTCCGGGGACATCGCCGGACCGGCCATCCGCGACGCCATGTATGCCCGCGAGGACTGGGTGCCGGAGGGGCTGGAGGATGTCTGCCTGCCGTCCACCTGGACGCCGGAGGATCATCGCGGCCTGATGACCGTGCCGATCTACCGCGGCCGCGTCACCGGCTCGACCGAGGGCCGGACGGTGACCGAGCTGATGGGCGACGGTACCATGGCGCTCGAGAAGGTGGGCCAGGTCGACCTGCCGCGCCGGCCGGAGTGGCTCGGCTACTGAGCCCCGCTGCCCGCGGCGGCCGGCCGGGCGCGGGCCCAAACCCTGCCCCCGGCCCGTCCGGCCGCCGCGCCGCCTAGAGCATCCTGCGCCCGGACGGGCGCAGACAAGATGCTCTATCTTGTTGAAGATAGGGCAATTTCCGACCTGACGATTCAGTGAGTCCGGAAATTGCCCTATCTTCCGAGGATCGGAGCCGTCCCGTGACCGCCAGCCCCGACGCCGCCGCGACCCGCGAGCCCGCCGCCGCCGAGGCGCCGCCGCTGCTCGCCGTCAACAACATCGAGGTCGTCTACAGCGACGTCATCCTGGTGCTGCGCGGCCTGTCGCTCACCGTGCCCGAGGGGGCGATCATCGCGCTGCTGGGGGCGAACGGCGCGGGCAAGTCGACGACGCTCAAGGCGATCTCCGGCCTGCTCAAGACCGAGGACGGGGAGATCACACGCGGCACGGTCGAGTATGGCGGGCAGGCGATCTCCGGCCGCGATCCGGGCGACATCGTCAAGGCCGGCATCTTCCAGGTCATGGAAGGCCGGCGCATCATCCAGGACATGACCGCCCACGAGAACCTGCTGCTGGGCGCCCATACCCGGCGCGACCGGGGTGCGCTGCAGGCCGATCTCGACCGGGTCTACGGCTATTTCCCGCGGCTGAAGGAACGCACCGGCCTGGCCGGCTATCTCTCGGGCGGGGAGCAGCAGATGCTCGCCATCGGCCGGGCGCTGATGGCGCGGCCCAAGCTGATCCTGATGGACGAGCCGTCGATGGGCCTGTCGCCGATGCTGGTGCGGGAAGTCTTCGGCATCATCCGCCGCCTGAACGAGGAGCTGGGCATCACGATCCTGCTGGTCGAGCAGAACGCCCGCATGGCCCTGGAGGCGGCGAGCTACGGCTACATCATGGAGAACGGCAAGGTCGTCCTCGACGGCACGGCCGAGGCGCTGCGCGACAACGAGGACGTCAAGGAATTCTACCTCGGCGGCGGCGGCGCGGAACGCAAGAGTTTCAAGGACCTCAAGAGCTTCAAGCGCCGCAAGCGCTGGCTGTAGCGCGGAGCGCGAGACCCCGCCGTCCGTGCCGTCGCGCACGGCCCGGCGGCCGTGGGCGACCCACGGGGGTGCATGGCGCAGGTTGCCCACCGCGGAGCGGTGCGCGGGCGGCCCCGACCGTGGCCCATGAGCTACAGGATGAAGCGGCTGAGGTCGGCGTCGTGGGCCAGGGCGCCGACGCGCTCGCGGACATAGGCGCCGTCGATGGTGATCGTCTCGCCCGAGCGGTCCGAGGCGGTGTAGCTGATCTCGTCGAGCAGCTTCTCCAGCACCGTGTGGAGGCGCCGGGCGCCGATGTTCTCGACCGACTGGTTGATCTCGGCGGCCAGCTCGGCGAGCGTCGAGACCGCGTCCTCGGTGAAGTCGAGCGACACCCCCTCCGTGCCCAGCAGCGCGACATACTGCTTGATCAGGCTGTAGTCCGGCTCGGTCAGAATGCGCTCGAAATCGGCGCGGGCGAGCGGCTGGAGCTCGACCCGGATCGGCAGGCGGCCCTGCAGTTCGGGCAGCATGTCCGAGGGCTTGGCCAAGTGAAAGGCGCCCGAGGCGATGAACAGGATGTGGTCGGTCTTCACCGTGCCGTGCTTGGTGGCGACCGTGGTGCCCTCGATCAGCGGCAGCAGGTCGCGCTGCACCCCCTCCCGGCTGACATCGGCGCCCTGGCGCTCGGAGCGCGCGGTGATCTTGTCGATCTCGTCGAGGAAGACGATGCCGTCCTGCTCGACCAGCCGGATGGCGTCGGTCGTCACCTGCTCCTGGTCGAGCAGGTTCTCCGCCTCCTCGGCGACCAGGACCTCGTAGCTCTCCCCGACCGACATCTTGCGCGTCTTGGTCCGGCCGCCCAGCGCCTTGCCGAAGATGTCGCCGAGATTGATCATGCCCATCTGCGCGCCGGGCATGCCGGGCACGTCGAAGGTCGGCAGGCCGCCGCCGGAGGTGTCCTGGACCTCGACCTCGATCTCCTTGTCGTTGAGCTCGCCGTCGCGCAGCATCCGGCGGAACTTGGTGCGTGTCCCCGAGCCGGCGGACTTACCGACCAGGGCGTCGAGCACCCGGTCCTCGGCCGCCACCTCGGCCTGGGCGTTGACCTTCTTGCGCTGCTTTTCCTTGGTCATGGCGATGGCGACCTCGACCAGATCGCGCACGATCTGCTCCACGTCGCGGCCGACATAGCCGACTTCCGTGAACTTGGTCGCCTCGACCTTGAGGAACGGCGCCTCGGCCAGCCGGGCGAGGCGGCGCGCGATCTCGGTCTTGCCGACGCCGGTGGGCCCGATCATCAGGATGTTCTTGGGCAGCACCTCCTCGCGCATGCCCTCCGCCAACTGCTGGCGGCGCCAGCGGTTGCGCAGGGCGATGGCGACCGCGCGCTTGGCGTCGGCCTGGCCGACGATGTAGCGGTCGAGCTCGGAGACGATCTCGCGCGGGGAGAACGCGGTCATTCCAGAACCTCGAGAACGATCTGTCCGTTGGTGTAGATGTCGATGCCCGCGGCGATCTCCAGCGCGCGGCGGCCGATCGCCTCGGCATCCATGTCGTCGCGGTCGATCAGCGCGCGCGCCGCGGCCAGGGCCATCGGCCCGCCGGAGCCGATGGCGATCAGCCCGTCGTCCGGCTCCATCACGTCGCCGGTGCCGGTCAGCGTCAGCGAGACGTCCTTGTCGCAGACCGCCATCATCGCCTCCAGCCGGCGCAGGTAGCGATCGGTGCGCCAGTCCTTGGCGAGCTCGACGCAGGCGCGCGGCAGCTGGGCGGGATACTGCTCCAGCTTGGCCTCCAGCCGCTCGAACAGGGCGAAGGCGTCGGCCGTGGCGCCGGCGAAGCCGCCGATCACCCGCCCGCCGGCGAGCCGGCGCACCTTGCGCGCGCCCTGCTTCATGATCGTGTTGCCGGCGGTCACCTGGCCGTCGCCCACGACGACGACCTTGCCCGCCTTGCGCACGGCCAGGATGGTCGTGCCGTGCCAACCGGGAAACGCGCTGTCGGACATTCCGGGTCCTGATGCGGCTGTCGGGAAACGGGCGGCGGGGCCTCGGGCCCGGATGCCGCCCGGGCGGCGCTGGAAGGCGACCGCCCGTGACGAGGCTCCCGGCGGGCTCGTCCCACCGAGACCCGGGAATGTGAGGCGGCGCGCGCCGCCGATCAACCCTCCCGCCGCGCCATGTCCCGCCCGGGCCGCGGCGACGGCTCCGGCACCCCGTGGGGCAGGGCGAGGCCGAGCACCTCCAGCGCCTCGCCGATCGGAACGAACAGGTCGAGCGACGTGTCCTCGCCGTCCCGCGCGACGAAGCCGGCGACGGCGATGCCGACCACGTTGCCGCGCCGGTCGACCAGCGGCCCGCCGCTGTTTCCCCCGATGATATCCGCGTCGGACTGGATGTAGATCTGCCGGTCGGGCCGCCAATCGCTCTCGCGCCAGGCGCTGACCACACCCTCGGTCACCGAGGCCGGCAGGTCGTCGCGCAGCCCGGCGCCGATGGCCGCCACGCGCTCCCCCACCCGGGCGGCGTCGAGGCGGATCGGCAGGGCCGGGCGATCGACCGGCCCGATGTCCAGCAGGGCGACGTCGCGCGGCCGGTCCCGGTCGAGCACCCGGGCGACGCGCGCCGTGCCGTCCTCGAATTCGACCCGGACCTGCCGCGCCGCCCCGACGACGTGCTCGTTTGTCAGCATCAGGCCGTCGGGCGTGATCAGGAAGGCCGAGCCGTGGCCGCCGCCCGCATGGACCACGGCGACCGAGCGACGCGCGGGGCCCAGCGAGTCGGGTGCCGGGCCGGTTCGCGGCGGCGGCGCGCCGACGAGTCGCATCGGGCGGCCGTCCGGCGGATCCTCGCCGGTGCCGTCCCGGACGGGAGGCGGGCGCCCGATGATCCGGGTGGGCAGCCCGCCGCCGACGGCGAGCCGGTGGAAGGCCGGCTGGGCGCCCAGGTTGCGGGCGGCCGAGATGAAGGCGCTGTGGATGATCTGGTGCTGCATGGAGCGATAGGCCCGGCGCAGGACCGTGAAGCCGCGGGTCTCGCTCTGGAGCACGATGCGCTGGCTCAACTCGTCGAACACGGTCCAGCGGACCGCGATCGAACCGATGCCGCGCGGCAGGGTGCCGCGGAGCGGCTGGAACGCGGCGATCTCTTCCTGATAGCACCACAGGTTGTCGATGGCGTCGATCCGCGGCTCCACCCGGTAGCGCACGGCCTTGGCCCGCTCCTCGTTGGCGAAGCGGCTGTCGCGCGGGTCCAGGATGTCGTAGCCCGCCGGCTTCAGGGCATCGGCGAAAGCGGCCTCCCATTCGAACCATTTGAAGGCTTCTTCGGACATGTGGCCGAGGATCGTCTCGGTCCCGCTGCCGTCGCACACGCGCCAGAATTCCAGATCGAAGCCCAGGATCCCGACATCGCCCAGATCGAGCCAGTCGCCGAGATCGATCGGATTGGGGCCCTCGATCGAATAGCCGGTGGACTCCCACAGCGGCTGGGCCAGGATCGGGGAGGTCAGCGAGAACAGGGCGCTGGGCGTGGTCCGGGGGACCGGGATCGGCTCCAGCGTCTGAGTGCGGATCGGCCGGACATCGGTGCAGCCGGCCAGGATCCCGGCCGCCAGCACCGCCGCCAATGCCGGCGACGCGAAGCGCCAGCCTGTACGGCTAACCATGTCTTTAGCGCGCATCATGGCCGACATGATACATACAAAGGTAGTAATCACAATCCCGGCATGAGGGGTGTTGCGACGCTTCCGCAAGGGTTGCCTTCCTGGTACAACGCCGCCCGACTTCCCGGTCCGATGCAGAGATCGCATGCGCGTCGCCATCATCGACTACGGCTCCGGCAACCTGCGCTCGGCCGCCAAGGCCTTCGAGCGGGCCTCGGCCGATCACGGCCTCGGCGCCGAGGTGGTGGTGACCGACGACGCGGCGACCGTGCGCGGCGCCGACCGGATCGTGCTGCCGGGCGTCGGCGCCTTCGCCGACTGCAAGGCCGGGCTCGCCGGGCTGGCCGGCATGGTCGAGGCGCTGGAGGCCGCGGTGACCGAGGGCGGGCGGCCGTTCATGGGCATCTGCGTCGGCATGCAGCTGATGGCCGAGCGTGGGCGGGAGTACGGCGTGCACGAGGGGCTCGGCTGGATCGCGGGCGACTCCGTGCCGCTGGAACCGTCCGACCCGGCGCTCAAGATCCCGCATATGGGCTGGAACGACCTGCGCGTCGCCGAACCGGCGCATCCCGTGCTGGCCGGCCTGCCGCCGCGAGCCCACGGCTATTTCGTCCATGGCTACCACGTGCGCTGCGCCGATCCGGCCCATGACCTGGCGACGGTGGACTATGGCGGTCCGGTCGCGGCGGTGATCGGCCGGGACAACCTGATTGGCTGCCAGTTCCATCCGGAGAAGAGCCAGGCGGTGGGCCAGACCCTGATCGCCGCGTTCCTGAGGTGGCGGCCGTGAGTACGCCCCCCGAGACGCCCCAGGATCCGCCCCAGGATCCGCCCCAGGATCCGAGCGAGGGCGAGGACCGGCCGGCCGCCCCGGCGACCGACAGGTCCCCTGGCATGGCCGACCTGCCGGCCCCGGTCGCGGCCGTGGAGCGGCTGATGAGTTTTCGCGGCGCCGACCTGCACGACCTGTGCGACGCCGCCGACGCGGCGATCAGGGATGGCGGCGGCTTCGGCTGGGTGGCGCCGCCGCCAAGCGAGACGATGGAGCGCTACTGGCGCGGCGTCCTGGCCGTGCCGGGGCGCAGCCTCTTCGTCGGCCGGCTCGACGGGGTGATCGCCGGCTCCGCCCAGCTCGTCCGCCCGCCGCCCAACAACGAAGCGCAGGGCTTCGCGGCGACGCTGACCACGTCCTTCGTGGCGCCCTGGGGCCGCGGCCATGGCCTGGCGCGCCTGCTCACCGAGGCGGTCGAGGCCGAGGCGCGGGCCGGCGGCTTCGAGGTGCTGCAGCTCGACGTGCGCGAGACCCAGCTCGCCGCCATCCGGCTCTACCAGACGCTGGGCTACGTCCTGTGGGGACGCAACCCGATGTATGCCCGGGTGCGCGGCCGGGCGATTACGGGGTATTACTTCTACAAGGTCCTGGGTGATAGTGAGGGGGACGACGACACCCGGGGCTCGGGTCCGGAAGACGGGGACGCGACGACGCCGACATGATCCTCTATCCCGCCATCGACGTTAAGGACGGCGTGTGCGTGCGCCTGGTGCGCGGCGACATGGGCGAGGCCACGGTCTTCAACCTGGACCCGGCCGATCAGGCCCGCAGCTTCGCCGAGCGGGAATTCTCGTGGATCCATGTGGTCGATCTCAACGGCGCCTTCGCCGGCAAACCGGTCAACGCCCCGGCGGTCGAGGCGATCCTCGACGCGGTCGAGGTGCCGGTCCAGCTCGGCGGCGGCATCCGCTCCATGGAGACGATCGCCCAATGGCTCGACCGGGGTGTGGCCCGGGTCGTGCTCGGTACGGTCGCGCTCGAGCGCCCGGACCTGGTCAAGGAGGCCTGCCGCGCCTATCCGGGCCGCATCGCCGTGGGCATCGACGCCCGCGATGGGCTCGTGGCGGTCGAGGGCTGGGCGAAGACCAGCACGGTCAAGGCGCTCGACCTGGCGCTCAGGTTCGAGGATTGCGGCGTCGCCGCGATCGTCTACACCGACATCAACCGCGACGGCGCCATGGGCGGGCTGAACGTGGAGGCGACGGCCGATCTCGCCTTCGCCCTGACGACGCCGGTCATCGCCTCGGGCGGTGTGTCGTCCATGGCGGATCTGGTGGCGCTCAAGCGCGAGGAGGCGTCGGGCGTCGCCGGCGTGATCGTCGGCCGCGCGCTCTATGACGGTCGGATCGAGCCGGCGCGGGCGCTGGCGCTGCTGGAGGGCGACGCGACCCCGACTGCCGAGGAGCGGCGGCGGGATACCGGACAGGGCGGCGGCCAGGGCGACTGAGCCATGTTGAAGATGCGCGTCATCCCGTGCCTGGACGTCAAGGACGGCCGGGTGGTCAAGGGCATCAACTTCGAGGGCCTGCGCGACGCCGGCGACCCGGTGGTCCAGGCACGCGCCTACGACGCCGCCGGGGCGGACGAGCTGTGCTTCCTCGACATCACCGCCTCGCACGAGCGCCGGGACATCCTGCTCGACGTGGTCCGCCGCACGGCCGAGGCGGCGTTCATGCCCCTGACGGTCGGCGGCGGGGTGCGCTCGGTCGACGACGTGCGCCGCCTGCTGCTCGCCGGGGCCGACAAGGTGTCGATCAACACCGCCGCCGTCGACCGGCCGGAGCTGGTGCGCGAGGCGGCGGAGAAGTTCGGCAACCAGTGCATCGTCGTCGCCGTCGACGCCAAGCGGACCGGCCCGGACAAGTGGGAGATCTTCACCCATGGCGGCCGGACGCCGACCGGGCTCGACGCGATCGCCTGGGCGCGCCGGGTGGTCGAGCTCGGCGCCGGGGAGATCCTGCTGACCTCCATGGACCGGGACGGCACGCGCGACGGCTTCGACATCGCGCTGACCCGCGCCGTCGCCGACGCGGTGCCGGTGCCGGTGATCGCCTCGGGCGGGGTCGGCACGCTCGACCACTTGGTCGAGGGCATCCGCGGCGGTCATGCGACGGCGGTGCTGGCCGCCTCGATCTTCCATTTCGGCGACCACACGATCGCCGAGGCCAAGGCCCACATGGCCGCCGCCGGCCTGCCGATGCGGGTCGACGCATGACGGACCGGACCGACGCGTCTCCCGATGCCGCCTCCGGGGCGGTCGACGACGAGGCGCTCGTCCACGCGCTCGACCGGCTCCACGCCATGGTGGCGGCGCGCAAGGGCGGCGATCCGGAGGCGAGCTACACCGCCCGGCTGCTCGCCCGCGGCACGCCGAAGATCGCCCAGAAGCTGGGCGAGGAGGCGGTCGAAGCGGTGATCGAGGCGGTGCGCGCCGACGCCGCGCGGCGCGGCGGTGCCGGAGGCGAGAGCGAATCCGCGGCCGCGACGGACGCCCTGGTCGAGGAGTCGGCCGACATGCTCTACCATCTCACCGTGCTGTGGGCGGCGCTCGACGTCGATCCGGACCGGGTGTGGCGGGCGCTCGACGCTCGGCGCGGCCGCGGCGGCCTCGACGAGAAGAAGGCCCGCAAGGGCGGCTGATCCGCCGACGGCCGCCGGGCGCCCGTCGCCCGCGGCCTCCCCCTGACGCCAGAGCGAACGAGGACGCGTGATGGCCTACGATCCGGACAACGTGTTCGCCAAGATCCTGCGCGGCGAGATTCCCTGCGACAAAGTCTACGAGGACGACCACATCCTGGCCTTCAACGACATCAATCCCCAGTCGGCGACCCATGTGCTGGTCATTCCGAAGGGGGCGTACGAGAGCGTCGACGACTTCTCCGAGGGCGCATCGGACGCGGAGATCGCGGCGCTGTTCCGCGCCGTCGGCCGGATCGCGCGCGAGCGGGGCGTGGCCGAGGACGGCTATCGCATCCTCGCCAATGTGGGCCGCCACGGCCGGCAGGAGGTTCCGCACCTGCACATCCACATCTTCGGCGGCGAGCAGCTCGGCCATATGCTGCCGCGGGACTGATCCGGGCGGGCGGCGGTGGCCGGCGTGGATCGCGCCCGACCGTCGGCCGACGGGGCGATGCCCGGCCGGCGGACGGTCTCCGTCGCCGCCGTTCTCGGCGGCGCGATCGGCGCCCTGGTCGCCGTCGCCGTGGCAGCCGTGCTCGTGGTCGCGCTGGGCGCCGGGGAGCGCAACACGGTCGCGCTGCTGGGCGACAAGGTCGATCTGTCGATGACCCTGATGGCGACCCGGCTCGACGACCAGCGTCGCCCGCCGGCCGAGCAGATCGCCTATATGGCCTCCTCGATTCGGCGTGGGACGCTCGATCCGGGCGACGAGTCGGCCCTGGAGTCGGCCTTCGCCGACGCGCTGGCGACGGTGCCCCAGCTCCACGGGATCGCCTGGTGGCCGGCCGAGGGGAAGCGGTTCGGCGTCGCGCGCCGGGCCGAGGGAGGCGGCCTCGTGGTCGAGCCCGGCGAGGGCGACGAGACGGGGCAGACCCGGGCCGTGCTCGCCGAATTGCGCACGCTCGAGGGGCCGGTCTGGGCGGATCCGGTCTATATTCCGGCGCTCGGCCGCAGCGGCTTCACGCGGCGCCATCCGATCGTCGAGGACGGCCGGTATGTCGGCGCGCTGATCGGGCTGGTCACCGTCGGCGATCTGTCCGCCTTCCTGTCCCGCCTCGGCGCGGACCTGGCGGACTGGACGCCCTTCGTGCTCGACGGCGCGGGCCGGCTGATCGCCCATCCGGCGATGGTCGACGGGGTCGACGGCCTGTCGGTCGACCAACCCCTTCCCGCGCCGGGCGATGTCGGCGACCCGGTGCTCGCTGCCTGGGCAGCCGGCGACAGCGAGACGCCGGCGATCACCTTCCCGGGCGTCGACGGCCGGCTGGTCGATCGTCCGGACGGCGAGCACATCGTTCTGACCAAGGCCTGGGACACGGGCGCGGGGCTCAGAGTAACGCTGGGTCTGCACGCATCGACCGACGTGGTGGGCGCGGAGGTGCAGCGCCTGGTGCGCGCGGCGGTGGTCGGCGGCGTCCTGCTGATCGTCGCCGTGGCGATCGGCGTCCTCGTCGGCCGGCGCATCGCCCGGCCGATCCGGCGGCTGGCCGACCGCGCGGATTCACTGGGTGCGCTCGACTTCGCGCGGACCGAGCCGCTGCCGCGCAGCCGGTTTTCCGAGCTCGACCGCCAGGCCCGGGCGTTCAACCACATGCTGGCGGGCCTCGCCTGGTTCGAGACCTATGTCCCGCGCACCCTGGTGCGGCGCCTGATGGCGCAGACCGGCGCCGGCGCGGCGGGCCCGGCGCCGGGGCGGGAGGCCGCCCGGGACGCCATCGCGTCGGAGGAGCGGGAGATGACGGTGCTGTTCACCGACATTGCCGGCTTCACGCCGCGCGCCGAGCGCCTGTCGGCGGGCGGGACGGCGGCGCTGCTCAACGCCCATTTCGGCCGGCTCGCCGCCTGCATCGAGGCCGAGGGCGGGACGATCGACAAGTATCTGGGCGACGGGCTGATGGCGTTCTGGGGCGCGCCGGAGCCGGCGGGGGATCACGCCGAGCGCGCCTGCCGCGCGGCGCTGGCGATCGCCCGCGCGCTGGCAGAGGATCGCGCGGCGGGCGTGGATCGTGCGGCGGGCGTGGGCCCCGCGGCTCGTGTGGACTCTGCGGCGAACTGGGTGCCGGACCTGCGCATCGGCATCCATTCCGGGCCGATGGTCGTCGGCAATATCGGCGCGCCGAGCCGGGTCGACTACACCATCGTCGGCGACGCGGTGAACACGGGCCAGCGCCTGGAACAGCTCGGCAAGGCGGTCGCCCGGGACGACGAGGCGGCGGTCATCCTGATCTCCGCCGCCGTCGCCGACCGCCTGCCCACCGACTTCACCCCCCGCCCCGAGCCGGCCGGCGCGCATGCGCTGGCGGGCCGGACCGAAGCCGTGACGGTGTGGCGGCTGAGGGGGTAGGTTATCGGTGTACGACCCTTCTTGCGCCGGCCGGCCGGGACGGTCGCTTCAGCGCGAGGGGTCCCTGATCGTGGAGGTGGCGAGTCGGGGCCCGGTCGGGCCGCTACGCTCCCGCAGCCGCTCGGCTTCCTGGCGATTCTCCTCCAGATATCGCTTGATGCCCGGGGGTTGCTTCGCCATCGCCTCGACGGCGATGCGACCCTGATGATGAATCCAATCCGCGCGCTTCTGGCTGTCGCTCACGCCGCACTCCCCATGGAACTTCCGGACGGCCGGACCGGTTAGCGATCCTGTGTGCCGATCAGATTTTCTGATAGTGCCTTGACCGGATTCCGGCACCAAACGGATTTTTTCCGTTCCGCGCTTTCCGATTGCGCCCCGTGCCCCGTCGCGTTAATGCGACCGTACGCGCAATAATGGTGTCAGCTCGTTGGCTCGGCTGAAAAGCGACCGGCCGCGTGCGCGCCGATAGCAAAACTGAATCGAGGTGTCCTTGTCATGGCGGCATCCGGCAAGCCGGTCGGCGCGGGTCTCGAGGGGCTTCCCACGCCGGAACTCGTGGTCGGTCTGGTGGCGCCGGTCGGTGCCGAACTCGACAGGGTCGAGGAGGCGCTGGCCGCCGTTCTCGCGCGGTATCCCTATGAGGCGATCCCCGTGAAGCTGACCGACGAATTGGCGACCCTGTCGCTGGAGTCCCTGTCGGAGGAAACCAGGCGCCTCGATCAGATCAGGGCCAAGATGGATGCCGGCAACGAGCTTCGGCGTCGAACCCGGCACGCGGACGCGATGGCCTGTCTCGGCGTCATGGCGATCCGCAGGGAGCGTGAGTCCTTGAACCCGGAGAGCCTGTCGGAAGGATCCGGCGTCGACTTCGATGGCAGCAAGGCTCCCCGCCCACGCACGGCCTACGTCGTCCGCCAGCTCAAGCGGCCCGAGGAGGTCGAGACGCTGCGGCTGGTCTACGGCGACGCTTTCGTTCTGATCGGCGCCCATGAGCCTCGCCGGGACCGCGAACGGCGGCTGGCCGAGAGGAACGCCCAGGACTGCGGCCGTCGACACGAGGGCGAGGACGACCAGGCGGCGCGCAAGCTCATCGACAGGGACCAGGACGAGAGCGCGTCGCCGTTCGGACAGCGCCTGAGCGAGACCTACCATCTGGCGGATGCGATCGTGGATGCCGGGACGCCGGAGGCGGCGGAGTCCCAACTGGGGCGGGTCTTCGATGCGTTCTTCGACAAGCCGTTCACCACCCCGACGCGGGCGGAATACTTCCTGAATCTCGCCCGACAGGTCGCCCTCAGATCGGCCGATCTGTCCCGCCAGGTCGGCGCGGTCATCGTGGGCGATGACGACGCAATCCTCGGCGTCGGCTGCAACGATGTCCCCAAGCCCGGTGGCGGCTGCTATTGGGAAGGCGATCCTTCGGATTCACGCGATTTCCGGCTGGGTTACGATCCGAGCGTGAAGCAGAAGCAAGCGATCCTCGGGGATGCTCTCGAGCGGTTGGGCCATGCGAAGTGGCTCGCCGATGACAGGACGAGCAGCGCGATCGAGCGGCCGGCGGACCTGGTCGTGGCCGTCACGGCGAAGGCGCGGGAAGACGCGGCCGGCGGGCCGTTGGCCGGTGCCCATGTGACCGATCTCCTCGAATTCGGTCGGGTCGTTCACGCGGAGATGAACGCCCTGGCGGAGGCCGCGCGCGCCGGAAGGGCCGTTGCCGGGGCGACGCTTTATTGCACGACCTTTCCCTGCCACATGTGCGCCCGGCACATCGTCGCCGCCGGCATCCGTCGCGTGATCTATCTGGAACCGTACCCGAAGAGCCTCGCTTTCGAACTCCACGGCGACGCGATCGTGGAGGCGGGCCGGGAGGGCGATCCCGCCGGCCGGGTCGTCTTCGAGGCCTTCATCGGGGTCGCGCCGCCCCTGTTCGAGCGGCTTTTCGCTCGTGGCAAGCGCAAGACGGCCGACGGCGACATCGAAAGCTGGCACCCGGTCCAGGCGAAACCGCGGCTCGAAATCCTCTACCCGACGCACGTACACATCGAGGATGCCGTCGTCGCGAAGTTTTACGAATCGCTGATCGCGGCCGACCTGCTGCCCGACCTTCCAGCCCCCGCCTCCTGACCCCGCTTGCCGCCATGCCCCGGGCTGCGCTATGGCGGGGCGTCGGTCGGCGGTCGGGGCCGTTGGCCGGAGCCCTCTTTCCCCCTTGGCGAGGCCGGACGCCGCCGATGCTCGACGATGCCGACCTGCCGCGCGAAGCCGCGCGCTCGCTCGATCGCCTGATCCCGCGGCTGGAGGCGGAGTTCGCCGGCACGAGGCCGCGCTGGCAGGCCTTCCGCGCCCGGCTGGAGCGGGAATTCCCGCGCCTGTTCGCCGAACTGCACCGGCTCTACGGCGGGCGCTACGACTTCTTCTGGCACCTGGAGCGCATCCTCGCCGCCGCCGGGGCGGCCTGGGCCGAGCGGCCGGCGGCCCTGGAAAGCCGGGACGCCGTCGCCGAGGCCGCCGCGCTCGCCGGCCGGCCCTGGTTCCTCGACCATGGCGAGGTCGGCGCCGTCTGCTACGTCGATCTCTGGGCCGGCGACCTGAAGGGGCTGCGCGGGCGCATCGACTATCTGCGGAGCCTGGGCGTCACCTATCTCCACCTGATGCCGCTGCTCAAGATGCGCGCGGGCGAGAACGACGGCGGCTACGCGGTGTCGAGCTATCGCGCGGTCGAGCCGCGCATCGGCACCATGGCGGAGCTGGAGGCCCTGGCCGACGACCTGCGCGCCGCCGGCATCCGGCTGTGCCTGGACATGGTCATCAACCACACGGCCGACGACCACGACTGGGCGCGCGCCGCCATCGCCGGGGACGCGGAGAGCCGGGAATGCTATCGCGTCTTCCCCGACCGCACCCTGCCCGACGCCTACGAACCCACCCTGCGGGAGATCTTCCCCGACCGCGGGCCGGAGCACTTCACCTGGTCGCCGGCGCTGGGCGCCTGGGTGTGGACGACCTTCTACACCTTCCAGTGGGACCTGAACTTCGGCAACCCGGCTCTCTTCCGGCGGATGGCGGAGGAGATGCTGTTCCTGGCCAACAGCGGTGCGGAGGTGCTGCGCCTGGACGCCGTGCCCTTCATCTGGAAGGAGCCAGGCACGCCGTGCGAGAACCTGCCCGGCACCCACCGGATCATCCGGGCCTTCAACGCGGTGGTCCGGCTGGCCGCGCCGGGGCTGACCTTCAAGTCCGAGGCGATCGTCCATCCCGACGACGTGAAGAGCTATGTCGGCCCGCAGGAGGCCGAGCTCAGCTACCATCCGCTGTTCATGGTCCATCTGTGGGAGGCGCTGGCCAGCCGCGACACCCGGCTGATGCGCCACGCGCTGGCCAAGCGCTTCGCCCTGCCCGACGGCGCGGGCTGGGTCTCCTATGCCCGGGGCCATGACGACATCGGCTGGGGCTTCGCCGACGAGGACGCGGCGGCGTGGGCGATCGACCCGGGCGCCCATCGCCGCTTCCTCAACGCCTTCTACACCGGCCGCTTTCCGGGCAGCTTCGCCGGCGGGCTTCCCTTCCAGGAGAACCCGCGCACCGGCGACTGCCGCATCTCCGGCACGACCGCCAGCCTGTGCGGGCTGGAGCGCGCGCGCCTGGCCGGCGACGCCGAGGGCGTGGACCTGGCGATTTGGCGCATCGTGCTGCTGCACGGCCTGATCCTGACCATCGGCGGCCTGCCGGTGATCTATCTGGGCGACGAGGTCGCGGCCGAGAACGACTATTCCTACGAGCACGACCCGGCCCGCGCCCACGACAACCGCTGGGCCCATCGTCCGCCGGCGCGTCCGGCCGAGCAGGAGGCCGCGCGCGCCGATCCGGACAGCCCCGCCGGCCGGGTCTGGCGCGCGCTCTCGGCCCTGATCGCCATGCGCAAGGCGACGCCGGCCTTCGGCGGGCTCGACACCGAGATCCTGCCGCTCGACAACCCGCAGGTCTTCGGCTTCGTGCGGCGCGGCCATGACGGCGACGACCCGCCGGTCGTCGTGCTGGCCAATTTCTCCGAGCGCGACCAGGCGGTGCCGGACGCCGGCCTCGCCGCCCTGCTCGGCCGGCCGCCCTGGCCCGACATCGCGGGATTCGCCGGGCCGACCCGCGCCTTCGGCCCCCTGGGCGTGGTGCTGGAGCCCTACGGCCTGGCCTGCCTGACGGCGCGCGGCTGAGCCCGGAGGCCCGCCGCCCCGCCTACCCCGCCATCAGCCCGCGCAGGCGGCGGTTGGCGACGGCGAGCATGCTGAGATCGACGTGGTCGAGGGCGCGCAGCTCGGCGATGAGCTGGTCGATCCGCTCGATCGGCGCGCGCCGGCGGTCGATCCACTGCTCCAGCAGGCCGCCGTCGGTCCAGACCTGGGCGTCTCCCCCCGCCTTGCCGTCACCCTTCCGGCGCTTGGCGCCGGTCTTCGTCCCGGCCTTCGACTTGGCCCCGGCCTTCGCCGCGCCCTTGCCGGACGCGGCCGCCGCCGCGGGGGCGTCGACCGTCTCGACCACGCGCACGGTCAGGTCGGCCTGCAGGGCGTAGAGGTCGTCGACGATCGCGGCGACGGCCTGCTTCTGCCAGTGATTGGCCGCCTGCATGCGCAGGGCGCCGTCGCGCAGCCAGGCGATGCCGAGCCGCCGGCCCACGTCGAAATAGACCGGCCCGACCGTCCGCAGGGCCGTGCCGGAGATGTCGGCGATGCGGATCAGGTCGAAGGCCGAGGCGATCAGGTTGAGCGCGGCGATCCTTCGCGCCAGGTCCTCCGGTACGCCGGCGTCGGTCATCTCCGCGACGCGCTGGTCGACCACGGCCCGGGCCTCCGGATAGAGCACCTCGTCCAGATGGGCGCGGAGCTGCTCGATCCCCGGGCGGTAGTGCTCGATCTCCGCGCCGATCTCCAGGCTGTCGGCGCCGTTGCGCAGGATCCAGGCGGTCCCCCGGTCGATCAGCTTGCGGGTCTGGAGCATCATGTGCGTCTGCATGCCCGCGTCGACCTTCGTGTCAAGCGCCTCGATGGCCGACCACAGGTCGCGCATCCCGAAGGCGTCGCGCACGATCAGATAGGCGCGCGTCACGTCGGCCGCGCCCATGCCCGTCTTGTCGGTCATCTCCGCCATGAAGGTCGGGCCGGTCCGGTTGACGACGGAGTTCGTCACCGAGGTGGCGACGATCTCGCGCCGCAGGGTGTGGCCGTGGATCGCGCTCGCGTGCCTCTCCTGCAGCGGCGTGGGGAAATAGCGCTCCAGGTCGGCGGCCAGGAACGCCTCGTCCGGCAGGTCGCTCGACAGGATCTCGTCGTAGAGCGTGATCTTGGCGTAGCACAGCAGGACGCAGAGCTCGGGCCGGGTCAGCCCCTCCCGCCGGCCCAGGCGGTCGGTCAGCTCCTCGTCGTCGGGCAGGTTCTCGACCCGGCGGTCGAGCTTGCCGCCCCGCTCCAGCGCGCGCATGAACCGCGCCTGCTGGTCGAGCATCTCCGGCCCCTCGGCCATGGTCAGGCTGAGCGCCTGGGTCTGGAGGTAGTTGTCGCGCAGCACCAGGGCGGAGACCTCGTCCGTCATCCGTTCCAGCAGGGCGTTGCGCTGCTTGATCGTCATGTCGCCGGCGCGCACGACCGAGCCGGTGAGGATCTTGATGTTGACCTCGTGGTCGGAGCAGTCGACGCCGGCGGAGTTGTCGATGAAGTCGGTGTTGAGCCGGCCGCCCAGACGCGACTCCGCCCGGTCGCCGTCGACCCGGCCGCCCAGATGGGCGTATTCGATCCGGCCGCGCTGGGTGACGCCCAGATTGGCGCCCTCGCCGATGACCCGGGCGCGCACGCCGCGGGCGTCGACGCGCAGGGCGTCGTTGGCCTTGTCGCCGACTTCCGCGTGGCTCTCGTCCTCGGCCTTGATATAGGTGCCGATGCCGCCGAACCAGAGCAGGTCGACCGGCGCGCGCAGCATCGCGGCGATCAGCTCGTTCGGGGTCATCGTGGACCGTTCCAGGCCCAGCGCCTTGCGCGCCTCGGCCGAGAGGGTGACCGACTTGGCTCTGCGGTCGAAGACGCCGCCGCCCTTGGAGATCTTGGCCGTGTCGTACTGGTCCCAGGACCCGCGGCCCTGCGCGAACAGCCGTTCTCGCTCGGCGAAGCTCGCCTCCGGGTCCGGGTCGGGGTCGAGGAAGACATGCAGGTGGTTGAACGCGCCGACCAGGCGGATATGGCGGCTGAGCAACATGCCGTTGCCGAAGACGTCGCCCGACATGTCGCCGACGCCGACGACGCTGAACGGCTCGTTCTGGGTGTCATGGCCCAGCTCGCGGAAATGGCGCTTGACCGATTCCCAGGCGCCGCGGGCGGTGATGCCCATCTTCTTGTGGTCGTAGCCGGCCGAGCCGCCCGAGGCGAAGGCGTCATCGAGCCAGAAGCCGTACTCGCCGGCGATGCCGTTTGCGATGTCGGAGAAGGTGGCCGTGCCCTTGTCGGCGGCGACGACCAGGTAGGGGTCGTCATCGTCGCGCCGCAGTACCGCGGGCGGATGGACGACGGAGGCCTTGCCCTTCTCGGTCACCAGGTTGTCGGTGACGTCGAGCATGCCGCGCATGAAGGTCTTGTAGCAGTCGATGCCCTCGGCCTGGATCGCCTCCCGGCCGCCCTCGCGCGGCGGGCGCTTGACAACGAAGCCGCCCTTGGAGCCGACCGGCACGATGACCGCGTTCTTGACCATCTGGGCCTTCATCAGGCCCAGGATCTCGGTGCGGAAGTCCTCGCGCCGGTCCGACCAGCGGATGCCGCCGCGCGCCACCTTGCCGCCGCGCAGGTGCACCGCCTCGACCCGGGGCGAATAGACGAAGATCTCGACCCACGGGCGGGGCAGGGGCAGGTCGTCGATCGCCCGGCTGTCCAGCTTGAAGGCGATGTAGCTCTTCGGCCGGCCGTCGGGGCCCGGCTGGTAGGCGTTGGTCCTGAGCGTCGCGTCGACCACGTTGATGAAGCGCCGGAGGATCCGGTCCTCGTCCAGGTTGGCGACCGCGTCGAGCGCCTCGTCCAGGTCGACCTTGATGCCGGTGATCAGGACGTCGCGCCTGGTCTCGCGCCCCGGGTCGAAGCGCGCCTCGAACAGGGCGACGACCAGGGCGGCGATGCGCGGATGGGCGGCCAGCGTGTCCTCCAGCGAGGCCTGGCTGAACGGGATGCGCGCCTGGCGCAGATACTTGGCGACGGCGCGCAGCAGGACGACGGATCGGGCGTCGAGCCCGGCGCCCAGGACCAGGCGGTTGAAGCCGTCGTCCTCCATCTCGCCGGCCCAGACGCGGGCGAAGGCGTCCTGGAAGACCGGCTTGACGGCCGCCAGGTCGATCGGCCGGCCGTCCCGGCTTTGCATCTCGAAATCGTGCAGCCAGACCGACCCGCCGCCGGCGGCGGGCGTGACCTCGGAGGGATTCTCCGAGATCACCTTGAGACCCATGTGCTCCAGCATCGGCAGCACGTCGGACAGCGGCACCGGCTCGCCGCGATGGTAGAGCTTGAAGCGGACCTCGTGCTCGGCCGCCTCGATCGGGCGGTAGAGGCTGAGGCCGACGCTGTCTCCGGCCAGCGTCTCCTCGATCCGCTCGATGTCGAGGATGGCCGCCTGGGGCTGGGCGTGCTCGCGGTAGAAGGTCGGGAACGCGTCGCGATATCGGCGCAGCAGGCTCAGGCCCCGCTCCTCGCCCTTGGCGTCGATCAGGGCTTCCTGGAGATGGTCCGACCAGCTCCGCCCCGCCTCGACCAGGGCGCCCTCGATGTCGCCGGAGTCGTAGTCGGGCAGCCGGCCGGGCGTCGTCTTGACGATGAAATGGATGCGCGCGTGCACGCCCTCGGAGATCTGGGTGTAGAAGGCCGTGGCCTCGCCCTCGAAGGCGCGCTCCAGGATCGCCTGGAAGCGCCGGCGCAGATCGGTGTCGTAGCGCTCTCGCGGGACGTAGACGAGGCAGGAGACGAAGCGCTCGAACGGGTCCTTGCGCACGAACAGGGCCGTGCGCTGGCGCTCCTGCAGGTCGAGGATGCCGCGCGCGATCGCCAGCAGCTCGTCGTCGCCGATCTGGAACAGCTCGTCGCGCGGATAGGTGTCGAGGATGTGGGCCAGCGCCTTGCCGTCGTGGCTGCGCGGCGCGACGCCGGCCTTGTCGAGGACGCGCGCGACCTTGGCCCGGAGATAGGGGATGTCGCGGGCGCTGCGGTTGTAGGCGACGGAGGTCAGCAGCCCGGTGAACTGCCGCTCGCCGACCACCGCGCCGGAGGCGTCGAAGCGCTTGACGATCACCGTGTCGAGCTGGACCGCCCGGTGCACGGTGGAGACCCGGTTGGCCTTGGTCACCATCACCGGCTGTGGCGCGGTGACGAAGGCGCGCACGTCGGGCGGCAGGCTGCCGAAATGCCGGCGCATCCCCTCGAACAGCATGACGTCGGGATCGCGCAGGACGCCGAGGCCGGTGTCCTCGGCCGCGCGCATGGCGGCGTCCTCGCCTTCGCCGGTGAAGCCGTACTCGCGGTATCCGAGGAAGGTGAAATGGTCGTCGTCGAGCCAGCGCAGGAAGGCGGCGACCTCCCGGGCCTCGGCGTCGTCGACCGGCATCCCGCCGCCCTCGAGCTCGGCGATCACCTCGCGCACGCGCTCGCGCATCGCCGCCCAGTCCTCGACGGCGGCGCGGACATCGGCCAGCGCGATCTCGAGCTCTCGCCGGATGGTGGCCAGCGCGTCGGCCGAGCTCTGCTCGTCGACCTCGATATGCATCAAGCTCTCGAGGATCGCGCCGTCGCCGGCGGCAGCACTCCGGCCGTCGCCGTCATCGGCCCCGTCGAGACAGGCGCGCAGTAGCCGGCCGTCGGCGTCGCGGATCACCGGCACGATCGGATGGACGACCAGATGGACCGTCAGGCCCAGCCGATTGAGTGCCGAGGCGACGCTGTCGACCAGGAAGGGCATGTCGTCGTTGACGATCTCGACGACGGTATGGCTGGTATGCCAGCCATGTTCCTCGAATCGCGGATTGAAGGCGCGGACGCGCGGCGTGCCCGGCCGGCGCTGCTCGGCGAAGCGCAGCAGGCCGAGCGCGGCGCCGTAGAGGTCGTCGACCTCCTCGCCCAGGATGTCGTCCGGCGGGACGTGGCGGTAATAGAGGCGCACGAAGGCCTCGGCCGTCGCGCGGTCGGCGTCGCGGGCGCGCTCGCGCACCAGCCCGGCCACCTTGTCGACGACCTCGCGTTTCTGCTGTTCGGTGCGCACCGTCATCGCCCGGCCTCCCCGTGCCTCCCGCGCCGCGCCGGTCCAGCGGCGGCGTCGAGGGCGCGCCGGCCGGCGTTCTGCGAGTCACGCTACCCGATCCGCGGGCGGGGTCCCAAACGAAGCTTGCGTGATGGCCAGCGCGCGATCACGTCCCGGGAGCCCGCGCCCCGCCGGCCGGAGGAGGGGCGGGGGCGCCGCGAGACGAAGACCGGCATGCCGCAACGGAGGAGAGCGCCATCATGAAGTTCGAGATTCCGGGCCGGGTCGAGCCTTTGGAAGCTGTCGCCCCGGGCACGCCCTTCGTCGGCCGGATCGGCGAGATACCGACCCTGTGCCTGAAGGTCTTCTTCCGCGACGAGGACGGCCGCGCGGTGGAGAAGATCGTCGCCCTCGCCCCGGGTCTCGACGCCTATGACGGCCGGCCGGGCATCGTCGATCCGGAGATGCTGAGCGCGCCCGCCGTTCTCACCCGCCCGGACCTGCGCATCGCCGTCTCGCCCCAGGACTGGTCGGCGGTGACCTTCGTCGATACGGCCGAGCCGGAGAGCGCCGGCACCATCGTGCTGAGCGGCGACCGGGCCTACCTGAAATTCCTGCAGGGCGCGGCGGCCGACAGCCCGGTCGAGCTGGTCGACCTGGAAAGCGGGGAGATCAGCCGTCCCGGCGATCGCGCCTACCAGGTCGGCCTGACGAGCTGGGTCGTCGCCGCCCCCGGCCCGGCCGAGGACGAGATCCTGCTGCGCGCCGACACCGACGACGCGCCGGACGACGACGACGCGTGAGCCGCGGCCGGCGGGCGCGGCTCGGCGCCCTCGGCCGGCCTACCCGGTCCCGCCCGGCGCCGCGATCTCGATCACCGTGCCGGGGCCGCATTCGGCCAGCAGCGCGACCAGATCCTCGCGCGCGACGGCGACGCAGCCGGCGGTCGGCGCAAGGGTCGGCCTAGCGCAGTGCAGGAACACCGCGCTGCCCGCGCCGGGCACGATCGGGTCGTCGTTGTGGCCCAGCACGACGACGACGTCGTAGAGCCCGTCCTCCCGCCACAGGCGCTCGTGGCTCGCGGGGAAGGGCAGCCGGACCGGACCGTTGTAGGCCGGATCCGCCGGATCGTCGCACCAGCCGTCGGCCGGGTCGATCGGCGCGGCGGGCAGGGCGGTCGTCGGCGCGGACAGCCGGTCGGGCCGCCACAGCACCCGGCGCAGGGCAAAGCGGCCGACCGGCGTGGCACCGTCGCCTTCCCGCTTGTCGGCGCGCACGCCCCCGGTGCCGAGGGCGCAGGCGAGCTCCCGCCGCCCGTCCGCGGACGGCCAGGACAGCCGACCCGTTCGCGGATCGGCATTCGGGCGCACGTGAATCGTCTCGACGGTCATGGCCGCAGTCTAGACGCTCGCCCGTCGCCCGTCGCCCGTCGCGGCCGGATCAGGACGCGCCGCCGACTCCGCGGCCGGCGGGGATGGCGGCGGCTTGGTTGTAGCGGGCCAGCGCCTCGGCCATGGCGCGGGGGATGTCGGCGGGCGGGGCGAGCGGATCGCCCGGCCGGGCGGGCCGGGCGCGGTCCGAGGCCTCGGCCGCCTCGGTCCGGTCGCCACGCGGTGCGCCGTCCTCGTTGTTGTCGCCCCCGTTCTCGGCCGACTCCTCGCTCGCGCGCGCCGGCGGCGGGCCGGACCCGGCGGCGAGCCGGGTCAGCGCGGCGTCGAGCCCGCCGGAGATCGCCAGAGGCTCGGTACCTTGATGGGGCATGGCGGGCGGCGCCGATCCCCGCCGGGGCGCGTCGGCCAAGTCGAAGAACCGGGCCGGTCCGCCGGAGGCCGCGATCGGCCGGCCACCGGCCAGCGCCGGCGCGGCCCCCACCGCCTCGCCGGCCGGCCGGGTCGTGGCGGCGGCGCCATTGGCGGCCAGGGTCGCGGCGGCCGATGCGGCTGATGCCGTTTCGGTTCCAGGGGCAGCGGGCGGCGGGGTCGGGAGGCCGTTGGCGGCGGCGGCCGTCTCCGCCGGCCGGGCCGGGGCCTCGGCCAACTCGCGGGCGGGGGAGGCGTCAGGGGTGGTGCCCGGCTCGCCGCCGGGCGGGGCGGTTCCCGGTTCGCCGCCGGGCGGCGTCACGGGCTCGCCGGTCACCATGGCCACCGCGTGCTCGCCGACGGTGCCGCCGCTGACCGCCTCGAACACGGTATCGCCGATCGCCGCGATCAGGCCGAGCGGGCCGCCGAACAGGGCGCCGCCGAACACCCGGGCGGGGGCCTGGATCTCGTCGCCGGTGATCTGGCGATAGACGTGGTTGACGACCGGGATGTGCTGCAGCGGGTTGATGATGTCGACAAAGTCCCAGAAGCCGAACTCGGCCTCCGCCGAGGGGTTCGAGCCGTCCGGTCGCGGCGCCTCGCCGGCGGCCCGAGCCTGGCCGTCCGACTCGCCGGTCGGCCGCGCCCGGGACCGGTCGGGGCGGTCGTGGGCGGCGGTCTCGCGCAAGCTCGGCTGGCTGCGCCCGGCCAGGCGGGCGGTCGGATCGAGCCGGGCGCTCGCCGTCCGCTCGATGTCGACGGTGCGGTCGCCCGTGGGACGGGCCGCAGGACGAGCCGTGGCGGCCATGGTCGCGAGATCGGCGGTCATGACGACTCCTTTCGCCGGACCCCGCTGCACGCCGCGTGCCAGGGCCGACGGCGCGGCGTCGCGCCGTTCCCGCCGGCCGTTGGCCCGGCAAGTCCTGCCGCCCCGGCAGGATCCGCCGGGGCGCGGTCGTCACGCCTTGTCGCTGACCCCCGCCTCCTCGAAGGTCGCCATGCCGCCATGACACTCGATCGCCGCGCGGACCACCGGGATCGCCAGCGCGGCGCCCGATGCCTCGCCCAGGCGCAGGCCCAGGTCGAACAGCGCCTGCCGGCCGATCCGGTCGAGCAGGCGGCGATGCCCCGGCTCGGCGGAGACATGGGCGACCAGGCAGTGGTCGAGCGCGCGGGGGTCGATCGCCCACAGGACCGACGCCGCGGCGGTGCAGGCGAAGCCGTCGAGCAGGACCGGCGTGCGCGCCAGCCGCGCCGCCAGGACGGCGCCGGCGATGGCCGCGAACTCGTAGCCGCCGACGCAGCGCAGCACCTCCAGCGGGTCGGTCATGGCGGCGCGGTTGGCGGCCACCCCCTCGGCCACCACGGCGGCCTTGCGGCCGACCGCGTCGGCGTCGAGGCCCGTGCCCGGCCCGGTCCAGTCCGTCGCCTCGCCGCCGAACAGGGCGTGGCAGATCGCCGAGGCGGCGGTCGTGTTGGCGATGCCCATCTCGCCCAGCGCCAGCAGGTCGAGCCCCTGCTCGCAGGCCATCATCCCGTAGGCGATGGCGCGCGCGCAGCCCTCCTCGTCCATCGCCGGGCCGGCGGTGAAGTCGGCCGTCGGCGTGTCCAGGTCGAGCTCGTAGACCCGGAGGTCGGTGTCGGCGACGCCGCAGAGCTGGTTGATCGCCGCACCGCCGGCCTGGAAATTGCCGATCATCTGCCGGGTGACCTCGACCGGGAAGGCCGAGACGCCGCGCGCCGCGACCCCGTGATTCGCGGCGAAGACCGCGACCCGGGGATGGGCCAGGCGCGGCGGGTGGCGCTGCTGCCAGCACGCCGCCCAGTGGGCGATCTCCTCCAGCCGGCCGAGCGAGCCGGGTGGCTTGGTGAGCCGCTTGTCGCGCTCCAGCGCGGCGGTCCCGGCCTCCAGGTCGGGGCCGGGCAGCCGGCGGATGAGGTCGCGGATCTCGTCGAACGTGACGGCGGGGGTCGTCTCGGCCATGGGGTCTCGGTCTCGCGATCGGGCAGGGCGCCGGTTGTCGTGCCCGGCGGAGCGCGCACCCTGCCATTGTATCCCGCCACGGCCAAGCGCCGTGCGAAGACCGGTCGCGGTTTCGCGTCGGCGAGGTTTCATGGCCCCGCCATCCGCGCTAATCAGGGCGCCATGAGCGAGTCGGACGAGGAGTCACGCGCGGATGGCGGCCGCCTTGGCGGCGGCGAGGGCGCGGCCTGGCGTCGGGACCTGGCGCTGGCGGCGTCGTTCCTGACACGCCTGCCGATCGCGCCGGCGGTCCCCGACGCGGCGGAGGCCCGGCGGTCGTTCCGCGCCTACCCGCTCGTCGGTGCCGGCATCGGGCTGGCGGCCGGCGCCGTGCTCGCGCTGGCGCTCGGCGTCGGCCTGCCGCCGGCGGCCGCGGCGATCGTCGCGGTGGCTGTGCAGATCGCCCTGACCGGCGGGCTGCACGAGGACGGGCTGGCCGATCTGGCCGACGGTCTCGGCCCCGCCGACCGGGCGCGCCGGCTCGAGGTCATGCGCGACAGCCGAATCGGCACCTTCGGCGTCCTGGCGCTGATCCTGGGCGTCGGCGCGCGGATCGCCGCCGTCGCCGCGCTCGC
>JAVJUS010000064.1:0-39946 GCA_040220455.1 Azospirillaceae bacterium | reverse complement strand
CCCTGGCCGCGATGGCCGGGCCGCCCTCGGTCTCGGTCCGGACGGTGATCGGTGACGCCGCCGGGCTCGCCGGGGCGCTGCCGGCGGGCGGGATCGTCGTCGCCGGGCCGGCGGCGCTGGCCGCCTTTGGCGGCTCGGCCGACGCCGTCGCCCGGGCCGCCCACAGGCGCGGCGCCTGCCTGTTGGTCGTGCGATGAGCGAGACCAACCGGCGCATCGCCGACCGGCTCGACGAGGCGGCGCGCCTGCTGTCCGAGCAGGGGGCCAACCCCTTCCGCGTATCGGCCTATCGCCGCGCGGCGGAGACGCTGCGCCACGAGACCGAAGACGCCGCCGCGCTGCTCGAAGCGGGCGGGCCCGAGCGGCTGGAGGCCCTGCCGGGGATCGGGCGCTCGCTCGCCGCCGCGATCGCGGAGATGGTGCGCACCGGCCGCTGGGCCCAGCTCGAGCGGCTGCGCGGCGAGGCCGATCCGGAGGCCGCCTTCCGCACCGTGCCCGGGATCGGCCCGGCGCTCGCGCGGCGCATCCACGACCATCTGGGCGTCGACAGCCTGGAGGCGCTGGAGGTCGCGGCCCATGACGGACGGCTGGAGGCGGTGCCGGGCGTCGGCCGGCGGCGCGCGGCCATGCTGCGCGGCGCGCTGGCGGAGATGCTGGCCCGCACCCGGCCCGCGCGGCGGCGCGATGGCGGAGAAAGGCCGGACCGCGGAGAAGAGCCGTCGGTCGCCGTTCTCCTCGACGTCGACCGGGAATACCGCGACCGGGCGGGGCAGGGCGACCTGCCGCGCATCGCGCCGCGCCGCTTCAACCCCTCCGGCGAGGCCTGGCTGGCGATCCTGCACACCCAGCGCGGCGACTGGCACTTCACCGCGCTCTATTCCAACACCGCGCGGGCCCACGACCTCGACCGCATCGGCGACTGGGTCGTGATCTATTTCCACCACGACGACGCGCCGGAGGGCCAGCGCACCGTGGTCACGGACACCCGCGGCACCCTCACCGGCCGGCGCGTCGTGCGCGGTCGCGAGGCGGAGTGCCGGGCGGCCTACGAGAGCGAGCGCGCGCCCGCCCCTTGATCCTTGCGCCCGCACGGCGACTTGGACGGGCATGACCGATCTCGCGCAAAGCTCTCTCGGCCTCGGCGCTCTCCTGGCGGCGTGGCTCGTTATCGTCGCCGTGTCGCTCGGCGTCCTCCTCCGCGACCTGGCCCGCGCCAACCCGGAGATCGTCGGCACCATGCGCTGGGTCTGGATCCTGACGGTCGCCTATTCGGGGCCGCTGGGGCTGTGGATCTATTTCTGGTCCGGGCGCAGGCAGATCCCGCGCGACGACATCTGGCGCCGGTCCTTCCGCTCGGTCGCGCACTGCTACTCCGGCTGCGGCATGGGCGAGATCGCGGGGCTGGTGCTGACGGTCGGCATCCTGAGCCTGAGCACCGCCTGGGTCGCGGGCGTCACCTTCGCCTTCGCCTATGTCGCCGGCTTCGCGCTGACCGTCGGGCCGCTGGTGCAGGGCGGCGAGACCTTCGGCCAGGCCGTGGTCGACGCCCTGTGGTCGGAGACCGCGTCGATCACCGTCATGGAAATCGTGGCGTTCGGGGTGGACCTGTGGCTCGCCGGCAGTGCGGGCATGGGCGAGCCGCTGTTCTGGCTCTCGCTCGTCGTGTCGTTGACCTGCGGCCTCGTCGCGGCCTATCCGGTCAACGTCCTCCTGATCCGCCTGGGCGTGAAGGAGGGCATGCACGACCCGCGCGCCCATGCGGGCGCCGACTGACCCCGCCGCGCGGAAGAGGAACCGCGACCATGACCGACAGCGCGATCGATAGGGGGCCGGCCCGGGCCGGCGACGCGACCGGCGAGGCCGCGGCCGCCGGGCTCTACCTGCGTCCGCTGACGCCGGAGCCGGGGCCCCTGCCGGCGCCGGGGCGGTGGCTGGCGGGCGGACCCTTCGCCTTCGATCGGGTCGAGGCGATCACCCGCGACGGCGACCGGGTGGCGCGGCGGCGCCTCGATCTCGACGCCCTGGCCCGCTGGGCGGAGGCCGAGGGTATCGCCGAGGCGGTGGCCGCCCGGCTCGACGCCCTGTCGCGGCCGCGTGCGCCGATTCCGGGCGTGCCCGCCGACCGGCCGGCGATCATGGGCGTGGTCAATGTCACGCCGGACAGCTTCTCCGACGGCGGCGACTTCATCGAGGCCGAGGCGGCGATCGCGCAAGCCCGGGCGTTGCGCGCCGCGGGCGCGGACATCCTGGACATCGGCGGCGAATCGACCCGGCCCGGCGCCGAGCCGGTGGACCCGGACGCCGAGGCCGAGCGCGTGCTCCCCGTCGTCGCCGCGCTCGCGGGGGAGGGGGCGGTCGTCTCCATCGACACTCGCCACGCCGCCGTCATGCGCCGGGCGGTCGCGGCCGGCGCGGCGATCATCAACGACGTCACGGCGCTGACCGGCGATCCGGACAGCCTCGCGGCCGCCGCGGCGGCCGGCGTGCCGGTGATCCTGATGCACATGCGCGGCGAGCCGCGGACCATGCAGGCCGACCCGACCTATGTCGATGCGCCGACCGACGTCCATGCCGCGCTGGAGGCGCGCGTGGCGGCGGCGGAGGGGGCCGGCATCCCGTGCGATCGGCTGGTGGTCGATCCCGGGGTCGGTTTCGGCAAGACCGTCGCGCACAATGCCGAGCTGCTGCGCGCGGCGGCGCTGTTCCACGGGCTCGGCTGCCCGCTGCTGATCGGTGTGTCGCGCAAGAGCTTCATCGGCAAGCTGTCGCGCGGGGAGCCGGCCAAGGAGCGGGTGCCGGGCTCGCTAGCCGCCGGCCTCGCCGGGCTCGACGCCGGGGCGCAGCTCCTACGCGTCCACGACGTGGCGGAAACCGCCCAGGCGATCGCCGTCTGGCGCGCCGTGCGCGGCGTGTGAGCCGCTCGGAGCTGCGCGGCCGGCCGCGGGTGGGGCGGGTTCTCCGGCGCGAGACGGCGGGCTATGATCCGGCGCTGCCATCATTCGCCTTCGCCCGCGACCGGAGACCGCCATGGATCTCGCCACGACGACCTACGGCGACGACCGTTCCGGCCCGCCGCTGCTGGTGCTGCACGGCCTGTTCGGCTCGGCCCGAAACTGGACGAGCCTGGCCAGGCGCTTCGCCGAGCAGCGGCCCGTCGTGACCGCGGACCTGCGCAACCACGGCGCCTCGCCCTGGGACGCGGCGATGGACTACGCGGTGATGGCGCGCGACCTGGCCGCGCTGATCGACGGCTCGGGCGGCGGGCCGGTCGACGTGCTGGGGCATTCCATGGGCGGCAAGGCGGCGATGCGCCTCGCCCTCGACCGGCCGGAAGCGGTGCGCCGGCTGATCGTGCTCGACATCGCGCCGGTCGCCTATACCGACCGCCATTCGACCATCGTAGCGGCGATGCGCGCCATCCCGCTCGCCAGCCTGTCGCGCCGGCAGGAGGCCGACGGGTGGCTGACTGAGGCGGTACCCGAGCCGCCGCTGCGCCAGTTCCTGCTCCAGAACCTGACCAGCGGCGAGGACGGGCTCGCCTGGCGGATCAACCTGGAGGCCATCGCCGCCCACATGGCCGACCTGACCGGCTGGCCCGACCCGCCGCCGGGCGCGGCCTGGCGCGGCCCGGCGCTGTTCCTGCGCGGCGGCGCCTCGGACTATGTCCGCGACGCCCACGAGGAGGCGATCCACGCGCTCTTCCCCGACGCCGAGATCGAGACGGTCCCCGGCGCCGGCCATTGGGTCCATGCGGAAAAGCCCGACGCCGTACGCGAGGCCGTGGACCGGTTCCTGACGTAGGTCGGTCGAGCGTCAGCGAGCCCGACGTCTCCGGCGGTCGGCCCAGTCCGTGCCTGTCGGGTTCGCTTCGCTCAGCCAACTACGCGGCGCCTCACCGGCGTCAGGTATCCAGGAAGCTGCGGAGCTTGCGCGAGCGGCTCGGGTGCTTGAGCTTGCGCAGGGCCTTGGCCTCGATCTGGCGGATGCGCTCGCGGGTGACGGAGAACTGCTGGCCGACCTCCTCGAGGGTGTGGTCGGTGTTCATGCCGATGCCGAAGCGCATGCGCAGGACACGCTCCTCGCGCGCCGTCAGCGAGGCGAGCACGCGGGTCGTGGTTTCGCGCAGATTGGCCTGGATGGCCGCGTCGAGCGGCTGGACCGCGTTCTTGTCCTCGATGAAGTCGCCGAGATGGCTGTCCTCCTCGTCGCCGATCGGCGTCTCGAGGCTGATCGGCTCCTTGGCGATCTTGAGGACCTTGCGGACCTTCTCCAGCGGCATCATCAGCCGCTCGGCCAGCTCCTCCGGCGTCGGCTCGCGGCCGATCTCGTGCAGCATCTGGCGGCTCGTGCGCACGAGCTTGTTGATCGTCTCTATCATGTGGACGGGGATGCGGATCGTGCGCGCCTGGTCGGCGATCGACCGGGTTATCGCCTGGCGGATCCACCACGTCGCGTAGGTCGAGAACTTGTAGCCGCGCCGGTACTCGAACTTGTCGACGGCCTTCATCAGGCCGATGTTGCCCTCCTGGATCAGGTCCAGGAACTGCAGGCCGCGGTTGGTGTACTTCTTCGCGATCGAGATCACGAGGCGGAGATTGGCCTCGACCATCTCCTTCTTCGCGCGCCCGGCCTCCTTCTCGCCCTTCTGCACCGTGTTGACGATGCGGCGGAACTCGGTCACCGGCAGGCCGGCGCGATCGGAGATCTCGGCGATCTGGCCGCGGATGTCGCCAACTCGCTCGCCATGGCGCTCGACGAAGCGCGTCCACTTGGCGTCGGTCCCGGCCATCCGCTCGGTCCAGGACGGGTCGAGCTCGGCGCCGTAATAGTTCTTCAGGAACGACTCGCGCGGCACCCGGCAATCCATCGCCAGGCGCAGCAACTGGCCCTCCAGCCCGACCAGCGTCCGGTTCAGGCCGTAGAGCTGCTCGACGAGTTGCTCGATCCGGTTGTTGTTGAGATGGATGCCCTCCATGAGCTCGACGAGCTCGTGCTTGAGCTTCTCGTAGCGGGCATCGGACTGCTTGGACGGCGTCTCGCCGCGCTGCAGCGCCGACAGGCGCTGCTCCTGGAGCTTGTGGAGCTTGGAGTAGGTGGCCTCGATCTTGTCGAAGGTCTCGAGCACCTGGGGCTTGAGCGCCTCCTCCATGGCCGAGAGGGAGGGACCGCCCTCGTCCTCGTCGCCCTCGCCGTCGCCCTCGCCGGAGCCCTCGGTGCTCGTGTCCTCCCCGTCTCCGGAGGCGGCGGTCTCGCCGTCCTCGGCCTGGCCGTCCCCCAGAGCGCCGTCCCCTCGGGCGCCGTCGCCCTTGGCGGCCGCGCCGCCGGCCTCACCGTTCGGGCGCGCCGTCGCGGAATTGTCGCGCCCGCGCGGCGCCTCGACCGGCACGCCGTCCTCGTCCGCGCCGGTGTCCGCGGCCTCGGCGCCGGAGGAGGCCGCGGCCTCGCCGTTCGGCTTGGCGGTGGGGACGGTGATGTCGGCGAAGGGGCCGGCGCCGTAGGTGGCGTCGAGATCGATGATGTCGCGCAGCAGCATCTTGCCCTCCTTGAGGGCGTTGTGCCACTGGATGATCGCGCGGATGGTCAGCGGCGACTCGCAGATGCCGCCGATCATCATCTCCCGGCCGGCCTCGATGCGCTTGGCGATCGCGATCTCGCCCTCGCGCGACAGCAGCTCCACCGAGCCCATCTCGCGCAGATACATGCGCACCGGATCGTCGGTCCGGCCGATATCGTCGTCGTCCAGGTTGCCGGAGGTCCGGACCTCGCGGTCGCTCTCGCCGTCGGCCGAGGCGACCTCGTCGCTCTCTTCGTTCTCGATGACGTTGATGCCCATCTCGTTGAGAGAGGCCATCACGTCCTCGATCTGCTCGGAGGAGGTCTGGTCGGGGGGGAGGACCTGGTTGAGCTCGTCATAGGTGACGTAGCCGCGCTCGCGCGCCCGGGCGATCAGCTTCTTGACCGTCTGACCCTGGCTGTCGAGCAGCGGGCTCTCGCCGCCTTCTTCCCGGTTCTCGGTGCTTTCCGCGGTGGTCGCTGCCTTGGTCGCCATCCGGTGCCCCTCGCGGCCGCCGGGACCTCGACCGAGGTCGTCCGACGGCACCCGTCTGAATTGCCTGTCTTACGAACGCCGTGGGCGCATCGCCGAGGCCGCCCGCGCGGCGCGATGCGCTTCGCCGATCGCCCGATCGTCCGCGGCCCGGGTCGCCCCGGCCGTCCCGTCTCTTCCTGTCGTCTCGCTTCTTGTCGTCCTGGCGACGCGGTTCATCCGTACGCCTCGCGCTGCGGCCGGGCGGTCCTGCGCCGCCGGCGGACCGGATCGGCGTTCGTCTCGTCGCCCCGGGTTCGAGCCCGGCGATCTTGTTGCGGCGGCGACCCCGCCCGGTCGGCGGGTGGCGCCCCGACGCCGAAGGCGCGGCCCGCGCCTGGATGCGGCGGCCGCGTCGGTGAAACGACAAGTGGTCGCGTCGCCAAATCGAATCAAGACCGCATCGCCCGCCGCCATGATCACTCGCCGCGATCGCCCCGTGATCCGCGCCATGGGCCGGTGTGAGCCCCGTGCCGCGCGGAAGGGCATCGCGTCTATCACATTCCTGACACGAACGCACGCCGCCAATGCCGCACCCTGCCGCCCGTCGGCGCCATCATGCCGCATCGCGGCCGGTGTCGATCCGCGCCTCGCGGAAGGCGTCGGCGTCGAGGCGGGCGAGAACCGCGCTCTGCTCATCGAGAAGCCGCGCGAGCTCGGTCTGGTAGCGGGCCAGCCTGGCGCCGGCGACGTCGTTGCCGTCGGAAAGGCGGGCCGCCTCCTCGCCGATCTCGCGCCGCAGGCGGGCGATCTGCTCGTGGCGCAGGACGTCGCGCAGAATCTCCCGACGATAGGCCGTGCTCGGCGCGACGGCATCGCCCTCGGAATCGCGGCCCGCGACCCCACCGTGCAGCGTGTAGGCGCGGCGCAGGCGCTCGAGCGCCGGAGCCAGCCCGGGATCGAAGCGGATCAGCCGATCGATCAGGGCGTCGCCGTCGAGGCCGGGCGAATCGGCGAGGATGCCGCCGGCGTAGCGCAGGACCGCCAGCGTCTCGTCCTCGCCCAGGTCGATGGCGTCCAGGCTCTCGGCGAATTCGTCGAAAAGCTCGGGATGATGGAGCAGGATCGCGACCGCCGCGGCGTCGCGGCTCGCCGGGCGGGGCGGCGTCAATGTCGGGGCGCCGCCGGCGCCAGGCCCGGCACCCCTCGGGCCCTGCGTCCCCCGGCCGCCGCCGCGCTTCCAGTCGCCGGCCTGTCGTGTCTCCTGATAGAAGCGGTCGAGCAGCCGGCCGACATAGAGCTGGCGGATCGTCTTGTCCGCGATGGTGTCGCACGCGTCGGTCAGCCGCTTGCGCAGGCCCGCCCGGCCCTCCGGCGTTTCGGGCAGGCCGGCCTCGGTCGCCATCGCCCACAGAAAGTCGATCAGCGGCCGGGCCTGGCCCAGGACGGCCTCCATCGACCGGCCGCCGTCGCGCCCGCGCACCAGCGTGTCCGGGTCCTCGCCGGGCGGCAGCAGGGCGACGCGGACCGAGCGGTTGGGCTCGAGGATCGGCAGGACGCGCGCGACCATGCGCTCGGCCGCGCGCCGGCCCGCCTCGTCGCCGTCGAAGCAGACCACGGGCGCGCTGACCGCGTCCTCGCGCGCCGGCATGACCGACCAGAGCAGCTTGACCTGGCGCTCGGTCAGCGCCGTGCCCAGCGGCGCGACCGCCCCCTCGATTCCGTGCTGGTGCAGGGCGATGACGTCAAGATAGCCCTCCACCACCACCGCGCGGGCGCCGTCGCGCAGGCTGCTCAGCGCCTGGGTCAGGCCGTAGAGCAGGTCGCCCTTGTGGAACAGCGGCGTGTCGGGGCTGTTGAGGTATTTGGGCCCGCCCTCGGCCGACAGGATGCGCCCGCCGAAGGCCACGACCCGGCCGCGCCGGTCGGAGACCGGGAACATCAGCCGGTCGCGGAAGAAGGCGTAGGCCGCGCGCCCGTCGTCCGGCCGGCGCGCCAGCCCGGCCTCGATCGCCTGGTCCTCGGAGAAGCCCTCGGCCTTCAGCCGGGCCAGCAGCGCCTTGCCGTCGCCGGGGGCGTAGCCGAGGCGGAAGCGCGCGACCATGGCCTCGTCGACGCCGCGCCGGGCGAGGTAGTCCCGCGCCTGGCGGCCGGCCGGCCCGGCGAGCTGCTCGGAGAAGAAGCGCGCCGCGGCCTCGACCAGCTCGTGCAGGCCCTTCTGGCGCTCGGCCTCCTGGCGCGCCCGGGGCGAGGGCTTGGGCACCTCCAGCCCGACCTCGCCGGCCAGCCGCTCCACCGCCTCCATGAACTCCAGATTGTCGTGGTTCATCAGGAAGGCGATGGCGTCGCCATGGGCGCCGCAACCGAAACAGTGGTAAAAGCCCTTGTCGTCGTTGACGTAGAAGCTCGGCGACTTCTCCTTGTGGAACGGGCAGCAGGCCTTGTACTCGCGCCCCGCGCGCTGCAGGCGCACGCGCCGGCCCACCACCTCGGACAGGGCGAGGCGCTGGCGCAGCTCGTCGAGGAAGCGCGGCGGCAGGCTCATGGGTCGGGGCGGTCCCCCTGGGTCAAGAGCGGGGCGGCTAGCCCCGGCATTTCGAGAAACACCCGTGACAGCCGAGTGTCACATCACCGGCGCCCCGTGTCACATGCCGGAGCGAACCCGCGGTTTCGCGTGGTTTCGCGAGGGCCGTCCTGTGCCGGGCTCCCGTCACGGGACACCGACCGGCTGTCACATGGCACCGGGCGAGGATAGGACGGCCCGATCGCCCGGGCCAGCTTCGGCGTGCACGCGGCCCGGCGCAACGGCGCCGGGTGGCACCTGGTCGGAGAAGGCTGGGACGATGGCGCGCGACTCGGAGAGCCCGCGCCCTCCGACCCTCAGGCGAGCTGGGTCTTCACCATGCCGCTGGCCATGGCGAAGTCCATCCGCCCGGCATAGCGCTCGCGCAGGGTGGCCATGGTGCGGCCCATGTCCTTGAGGCTGTCGGCGCCGATCTCGTCGATCACCTGCTCGACCGCGACGCGCGTCTCCTGCTCGCCCAGCTGGCGGGGCAGGAAGCGCTCGATGACCCGGATCTCGGCCTGCTCGGTCTCCGCCAGGTCGAGCCGGCCGCCCTGCTCGTACAGCGCGATCGATTCGCGGCGCTGCTTGACCATGGTCTGGAGCAGGGCGCGGATCTCGTCGTCCGGCACGCCGTCGGTGTTGCCCTTGGCGCGGGCGGCGATGTCGCGGTCCTTCACGGCCGCGATGATGAGGCGCAGGGTCGACACGGCGGTCTCGTCCTTCGCGCGCATCGCCTGCTTGAGCGCCTCGTTGATCTCCTGGCGTATCATGGCAACGAACCTTCAGCCGTCGGCCGGCCGCCTGTTGTCCCGCAACGATCCGGCCGGCCCGGGCCGGGCGGGGTGGCGTCCACCGTCGAGCGAGGCTATATGCGGTGCGTCGCCGGCGGCGCAAGCCCCGGCGACGTCGTGCACCCCCTCTGCGTCCGGCCGGCGACCGATCGGACTCGGGGGTGGATCCTTCGTATCCCCGAGCGTTCAAGCCGAGCCGCCGCCATGACCTCGACCGCGCCGCCTTCCGCTCCGACCCCGCCGCCCGGCGCGACCGCCGCGCTGGTGCTCGCCGACGGCTCGGTCGTCTGGGGTCGCGGGCTGGGCGCGGCCGGCACCGTGGTGGGAGAGGTCTGCTTCAACACCTCCATGACCGGCTACCAGGAGATCCTGACCGATCCGTCCTATGCCGGGCAGATCATCACCTTCACCTTCCCGCATGTCGGCAATGTCGGCACGACGCCGGAGGACCTGGAGACGACGACGCCGGCCGCGCGCGGCCTGGTGCTGCGCGAGGATGTTACCGCGCCGTCGAACTGGCGCTCGGCCAAGGCGCTGGACGCGTGGCTGAAGAGCTACGACCTGCCGGGCATTTCGGGCGTCGACACACGCCGGCTGGCCCGGCGCATCCGCGACATCGGCGCGCCGACGGGCGTGCTCGTCCATGCGCCCGACGGCCGCTTCGACCTGCCGGCCGCCCTCGCCACCGCCAGGGGCTGGCCCGGCCTCGTCGGCATGGACCTGGCCGCGGAGGTGAGCTGCCGCCAGGCCTATGCCTGGGACGAGACGGAGTGGGCCTATCCCGACGGCTACGGCCGGCAGCAGGCGCCGCGCTTCCACGTGGTCGCCGTCGACTACGGCGCCAAGCGCAACATCCTGCGCTGCCTCGCCACGATCGGGGCGAAGGTCACGGTGGTGCCGGCGAGCGCGACGGCGGAGGACATCCTGCGCCACGAGCCCGACGGCGTCTTCCTGTCCAACGGCCCGGGCGACCCGGCGGCGACGGGGGAGTACGCGGTGCCGACGGTGCGCGCGCTGGTGGAGACCGGCAAGCCGGTCTTCGGCATCTGCCTCGGCCACCAGATCCTGGCACGGGCATTGGGCGCCCGGACGGAGAAGATGGCGCTCGGCCACCGCGGCGCCAACCATCCGGTCAAGGATCTCGCCACCGGCAAGGTGGAGATCACCAGCCAAAACCACGGCTTCGAGGTCGTCGCCGACAGCCTGCCCGCCGGCGTCGAGGCGACCCATGTCAGCCTGTTCGACGGCACCAACGAGGGCCTGCGGATGACCGACCGGCCGGTCTTCTCGGTCCAGTACCACCCGGAGGCCTCGCCCGGCCCGAAGGACAGCCACTACCTCTTCGACCGCTTCGCCGAGGCGATCGAGACGGCGAAGGGGCAGGTCGGTTGAGTGAAGCCATGGCGGCCGTTGTCAGGATTTACCACGAAGAACACGAAGACAACGAAGTTTAATGCCGAATTGAACCATAGCACGTTCTAGACTTGTTTTTTGTCGAGCGCCTTCGGCGCTCAATAAAATTCGTCATGGATAAGGGCGCTATGTCCATTTTCCTTGCTCTAGCGCCTTCGTGATCTTCGTGCACTTCGTGGTAAACCCCCCTACGACTCCGGATACCGGATTTCCCTGACCTCCAGGTACTGGATACCGCCCGGCGTGCGCAGCTCGACCTCGTCGCCGATGCCGGCCTTGAGCAGGGCGCGGGCCATGGGGGAGAGGACGCTGATCGTGCCCTCGGCCAGCTCCGCCTCGTCGGCGCCGACGATCTGGACCGTGCGCTCCCGGTCGTCGTCGTCGAGGATGGTGACGATCGCTCCGAAGAAGACGCGGTCGCGCCGGGCGGGCTGCGTCGGGTCGACGACGACGGCGCTCTCCAGCCGCTTGGTCAGGAAGCGCACTCGGCGGTCGATCTCCCGCAGGCGCTTCTTGCCGTAGATGTAGTCCCCGTTCTCCGACCGGTCGCCGTTGCCGGCCGCCCAGGACACGACCTCCACCACCTTCGGCCGCTCGACCTTCCACAACTGGTCGAGCTCCGCCCGGAACCGCGCGGCGCCGGCGGGCGTGAGATAGGTGCGGGGATCGGGCCTGGTGGTCGTGGGGTGTGGCATGGGGGAGAGGGGTAGCGTGGCGGGGGCCGGGGTGTCGAGAGGGTGCCGGCCGCTGGTCTTGTCCGGCGTACGGCGGAACCGTACATTCGCGGTATGAGAATTCGCAGTGTGCGCCACAAGGGGCTGCGACGTTTACTGGAACGAGACGACCCGCGCGGAATCGAGCCGGATCTCGTGTCGCGCGTGCGAAACCGTCTCACGGCGTTGGTGGCGGCGCCGGAGCTCGACGCGTTGGACGGACTTCCGGGCTGGCGCCTGCACCAGCTCACCGGCGATCGCCGCGGGACCTGGAGCCTGTCGGTGTCGGGCAACTGGCGGCTGACGTTCGACCTCGAGGGCGACGAGATCCATGACCTCGATCTGGAGGATTACCATTGACCGATGATCTGGGGACGATCGCGATGACGCCGGCCCATCCGGGAGTCTTCGTCGGGGAGGAGGTTCTGGCGCCGCTCGGCCTGTCGGTGACGCGGGCGGCCGAGATCCTGGGCGTGCGCCGAGCCACGCTCTCGGCCCTCGTCAACGGCAAGGCGTCGATGACGCCCGAGATGGCGCTGCGGGTCGAGAAGGCCTTCGGCGTCTCGATGGACCTGCTGCTGCGGATGCAGGCGATCGCCGACGGTCACGCCATGCGGCAACGCGCGGCGGAGATCGACGTCCGCCGCTACGCGCAGGCGTGAGGTCCCGGGCGTTCCACGCTTCTTCGAGACGGCACCCTCCGGGCCGTCGCGCACGACCGGTGGCCGTGGGCGACCTACGCTTCATCCAGATCGTAGGTTGCCCAGCGCCGTGACGTGCTGCGCAACGGCTCCGTCGGCGCCCTCGCGCACGGCCTTCGGCCTCAGGCGATCTACGCCCCCACGAACAGGTACAGCTTCCGCCCCCGCTCGCCGTGGCGGTTGAGGTCGACGAGGACGCGGAGGCGTTCGTGCTCGTGCAGGAACCGGTCGGTGCCGGTCTTCACGCCGGGCCAGCCCGGGTGGTCGTAGTCGTCGACCACGATGATCGTGCCGTGGACCGAGTGGCGCAATGCCAGGCCCAGGTCCTTGTGCACCTGGTCGTCGGAATGGCCGACGTCGATATGGATGAAGCGGAAGGTCCGGCCCGGGTCCAGGGCCAGGTCGTCGCTCAGGCAGCGGTGGATGACGATCTGCTCGGGCGTGATGGCGCTCGCCCGGGTGACGTTGCCGATGACGATCTCCGGCGTCGGCTTGGAGCGGTAGGAGTCCTCCGTCGGCAGATCGAAGGCGTCGCACAGGTGCAGCCGCTCCTCCGGCCCGACCCACATCCCGATCAGCGCGGCGGAGCGGCCGAAGGAGGTGCCGATCTCCAGGATGTCGCCCGCGATGCCGTACATCCGCTGCATGTTCAGCACCGTGCTGAAATGCATGGCGTCATCGACCGAGAAGGCGCCCCAGATCGGCCGGATCGCGGCGGAGAAGGTCTCCAGAATGAAGCCCTTGCGGCCGAGGATCTTCTCCTCGTCGGTCGTGCGCAGGTCGGTGCGCAGCCGCGGCAGAACCTTCGTCTTCAGGAAGTCCTTGACCGGCGCCGGAATGGCGCGCTTGACGGCCAGGAAATCGGACTCGGCCATGGGCGTCTTCTCCGCCCGGCGCGACGAGGCGCTCGACCGGCAGGATAGCCGGATGCGGCGGCGGGGAGAGCGTGCGAAAAAGCGTCGGCGGTTCGGGGCGGTGATAGGTCGGCAGAGCGCCAGCGATCCCGACATCCGATGCCAAGTTGAATCACGACGGCCTCAATGCACGAAGACGTCGCGAAGACACCCTTCGTAACGTCCATGCATTCGTCATCCCCGCGAAGGCGGGGATCCAAGTTGTTTCGGCGCGCGTCATTCATCCGGTCGCGAGTGATACCGAACGACGACTGGATCCCCGCTTTCGCGGGGATGACGACATGAGAGGGGCGTAGATGGGGACTTCGTCGGTCGGGAGAGCGCCAGCGATCCCGACGGTCCCGGCCACCTTCAGAAGATCTGCGGCTCCTCGGTCGATCCCGGGGGGCCGGCCATGAAGTCGAAGTCGGCGCCCTCGTGGGCCTGGGTGACGTGGTCCAGGTAGAGCTTCACGTAGCCGCGCGCCTTGTCCCGCCCCTCGGGCGGGTGCCACTCGGCGCGGCGGCGGGCGATTTCCTCCTCCGGCACCTCCAGGTCCAGGCGCCGGGCCTCCACGTCGAGCGCGATCATGTCGCCGTCGCGCACCAGGGCGAGCGGCCCGCCCAGCGCCGCCTCCGGGCTGACATGCAGGATGCAGCAGCCATAGCTCGTCCCGCTCATCCGCGCGTCGGAGATCCGCACGATGTCGCGCACGCCCTGGCGCAGCAGCTTTTTCGGGACGGGAAGCTGGCCCCATTCCGGCATGCCCGGCGCGCCCAGCGGCCCGGCGTTCTGGAGCACCAGGACCGAGTCCGCCGTCACGTCCAGGTCGTCGGAATCGACTCGGGCCTTGAGGTCGCGGATGTCCTTGAACACGACCGCCGGGCCGCGATGGCGCCACAGCCTCGGCTCGGCCGCCGTCGGCTTGATGACCGCGCCGTCGGGCGCCAGGCTGCCCTTGAGCACCGCCGTCGCGCCGGCGGCCTGGACCGGGTCGTCGAGGGTGCGGATGACGCCCTCGGCCCCCGTCATCGGGTGGACCGTCGCGCGCTCCAGCCCGTCGCCCAGCGGCTTGCCGGTGACCGTCATGGCGCCCAGATCCAGGCGCTCGGCCAGGTTGGCCAGCAGGGCGCGCAGGCCGCCGGCGTAGTAGAAGTCCTCCATCACGTACTTGCCCGAGGGCCGGACATCGGCCAGCAGCGGGATGCCGGCCGACAGCTCGTCGAAGCGCGCCAGGTCGAGCGGCACGCCGACCCGCCGGGCGATGGCGATCAGGTGGATGATCGCGTTGGTCGACCCGCCGATCGCCATGTCCACGGCGATGGCGTTGGAGAACGACGCCGCGGACAGGATGTCGGTCGGCTTGAGGTCCTCCCACACCATCTCGACGATGCGCCGGCCGCTGGCCGAGGCCATGCGCGGGTGGTTGGCGTCGACCGCCGGGATCGCAGACGCGCCGGGCAGGCTCATGCCCATCGCCTCGGCGAGCGACATCATCGTCGCCGCGGTGCCCATGGTCATGCAGGTGCCGGCCGAGCGGGCGATGCCGTCCTCGATCTCGCCCCAGCTCGCGTCGTCGAGCTTGCCGGCCCGCCGGTCGTCCCAGAAGCGCCAGACATCGGTGCCGCTGCCCAGCGTCTCGCCGCGCCAATGGCCGCGCAGCATCGGCCCGGCGGGGACGTAGATCGCCGGGATGTTCATGCTGATCGCGCCCATCAGCACGCCCGGCGTGGTCTTGTCGCAGCCGCCCATCAGCACCGCGCCGTCGACCGGGTAGCTGCGCAGCAGCTCCTCCACCTCCATCGCCAGCATGTTGCGGTAGAGCATGGTGGTCGGCTTCATCAGCTGCTCGCCAAGCGACAGGGCCGGCAGCTCGACCGGGAAGCCGCCGGCCTGCAGCACGCCGCGCTTGATCGCCTGCACCCGCTCCGGGAAATGGCTGTGGCAGGTGTTGAACTCGTTCCAGGTGTTGACGATCCCGATCACCGGCCGGCCGTCGAACTCCTCGCGCCAGAAGCCCATCTGCTTGACCCGCGAGCGGTGCCCGAAGGAGCGCAAATCGTCCGGCGCGAACCAGCGCTGGCTGCGCAGATCGGCGACGCGGCGGCGCGGGCGGTCGGTCATGGCGGGCGATCCTTCGTGACGAGAACGGCCCCTCTCCCCGAGGGAGAGGGAGGGACCCGCGGCCGGCAGGCCGTGGGAGGGTGAGGGGTTGCAGACGATGGAGCGAAGGGCGGCGGCCGGTAACCCCTCACCCTGACCCTCTCCCTCGGGGAGAGGGAACAGGGGCCGCGCGGCCCGTGCATCACCCACCCGTCCGGCCCATTTTTTCCGTCATCGGGCGCCATTGCAACGTCTGTTGCAAGGGGCGGAGCTTCGTGCGAGCGTTCGGCCGAAAACGGCTCTTCGGAGGGAGCGCGACCATGTACGAGAACTACGGCCTCTATATCGGCGGTCAGTGGCGCCCGGCGGCGTCGGGCGCGACCTATCCGGTGCTCGACCCCGGCACCGAGGAGACGCTGGGCGAGGCCCCGGCCGCCGGGCCGGAGGATGCCGAGGCGGCGATCGCCGCGGCCGCTGAGGGCATGAAGGCCTGGCGCGCCATGAACGCCTGGGAGCGCGGCGCGATCCTGCGCAAGGCGGCCGACCTGATGGTCGAGCGCAAGGACGCCATCGCGCGCACCATCGCGCTCGAGGTCGGCCGGCCACTGGCAGCCTGCGGCGGCGAGGTCCAGCTCGCCATCGACCAGTTCTACTGGTACGCGGAGGAGACCAAGCGCCTCTACGGCCAGATCGTGGAGAGCCGGCTGCCCGGCGGGCGGATCGGCGTGACCTACGAGCCCGTGGGCATCGTCGCCGCCTTCTCCGCCTGGAACTTCCCGGTCGTGCTGCCGGCGCGCAAGATCGCCCCGGCGCTGGGGGCCGGCTGCTCGGTGATCGTGCGGCCGTCGGAGGAGGCGCCCGGCGGGTCCATGGCGCTGATCGCGTGCCTGCACGACGCCGGCGTGCCGGCCGGCGCGGTCAACCTGCTGACCGGCAAGGCCTCGGTGATCTCCCCGGTGCTCATGGCCTCCCAGGCCGTGCGCAAGGTGTCCCTGACCGGCTCGACGGCGGTCGGCATCCGGCTGCTCAAGGAGGCGGCGGACACGGTCAAGCGGGTATCGATGGAGCTGGGCGGCCACGCGCCGGTGATCGTCTTCGACGACGTCGACGCCCGGAAGGTCGCGACCATGGCGGCCCAGTCCAAGTACCGCAACACGGGCCAGGTCTGCGTCTCGCCCTCGCGCTTCTACGTCCACGAGACGGTCAAGGACAGCTTCGTCGACAGCTTCGTCGAGACCACCAAGGCGCTCAAGCTCGGCCACGCGCTGGAGCCCGACAGCGATGTCGGCCCGCTGACCACGCGCAAGCGGCTGGAGGAGGTCGAGGCCCTGGTCGAGGACACCCGGGCCTCCGGCGCCCGGCTGCTGACCGGCGGGCAGCGCCCGGCCGGCTTCAACCGCGGCTACTGGTTCGAGCCGACGGTCTTCGACGACGTCGCCGACGACGCCCGGATCATGGTCGAGGAGCCGTTCGGCCCGATCGCGCCGATCACGAGCTTCAAGCATTTCGACGAAGTGATGGAGCGGGCGAATTCGCTGGAGATGGGGCTGGCGAGCTATGTCTTCACGCGCTCGCTCCAGCGCGCGCACGAGTCCGTCGAGGCGATCGAGGCCGGCATGGTGGCCGTCAACACCTTCGCGATGGCGACGGCCGAGGCGCCGTTCGGCGGAATCAAGCAATCCGGCTATGGCCGGGAGGGCGGCTCCCAGGGCATCCTCGACTACATGAACGTCAAGTACATGAACATGGTCGTCGAATGACCGGCGGGGCCGGGCCGACCGGCAAGGGGCGGGACGACTGAGCGGGACTACCACCATCCTCGTGGATGCCGACGCCTGTCCGGTCAAGGACGAGGTGCTGCGCGTCGCCGAGCGCTACGGCTGCCCGGTCACCATGGTCAGCAACCAGGGCGTCCGGGCCGCCACGCACCCGCTGGTCCGCGCGGTCCTCGCCGATGGCGGCTGGGACGCGGCGGACGACTGGATCGCCGAGCATGCCCGGCCCGGCGACGTGGTGGTGACCGCCGACGTGCCGCTGGCGGCGCGCTGCCTGGAGGCGGGCGCCGCGGTGCTAGGCCCGACCGGCCGGCCCTTCACCCGGCAGACCATCGGCATGGCGCTCGCCATGCGCGACCTGAACCGCCACCTGCGCGAGACGGGGGAGGGCGGCGGCGGCCCCGGGCGCTTCACCAAATCGGACCGATCGGCCTTCCTCGGCGCCCTCGACCGGGCGGTGAAGGCCGCGCGGACCCCGCGCGCCGGAGACTGAGCCCCGCGGCCTCGCCGGACCGATCGGCGGCGTGCTTTCTTTCGACGAGCCCATCGGCGCCGGCCCGGGCATGATGGCGCGCCGCGGGGGTACGACCTCCGGCCGGGCATTCTGCCCATGGGCGCGCGCGAAACCCGTATGCACCGGTTCTCCGGTTGCGTCCCCGCTTTCTAGTCTTGAGGCGCGCCGCACGAGTCCGCGGCGTCGTGCCGACAAGAAACGAATCCGGGGAGCCGGTCCATGAAAGCGCCGATCCGCCTCTGTGCGGCCCTGATCGCGGTCAGCCTGCCGCTGGCCGCCTGCCAGAACACCGAGCAGACCGTCGGAGGCATCGGCGGCGCCGTACTCGGCGGGATCGTCGGCTCCCAGATCGGCGGCGGCGCCGGCCGGGTCATCGCGACGGGCATCGGCGCCGCGGTCGGCGGCCTGCTGGGCTCCGAGGTCGGCCGGCGGCTGGGCGAGGCCGATCGCGAGCGCAATGGCGAGGCGGCCTTCGAGACCTACGAGACGGGCACGACCCAGTCCTGGAGCAATCCGGACAGCGGCGCGTCCGGCACGGTCGAGCCGGTGGGCCAGCCCACCGCGGCGACCGGCGGGGCGCAGTGCCAGATCCAGGAGAGCACGGTCACGCTGGAAGACGGCACGACGGATACGACGCGCTATCGCCTGTGCAAACGCGGCGACGAGTTCTACACCGAGCCGGTCTGAGCGGCGGCCGGCCGCTCGCCGATTCTCCCCCTCCCGCTGTCGAAGCCGTCGCCGATCCGAGGACACCGCCATGCGCCGTTTCGCTCTCGCCGCCGCGAGCCTCGCCTGCGTCGCCGCGATCGCCGCGCCGCCGGCCGAGGCCCGCCGGCTGCTCCAGGACGGGGCGCTCGAGGCCCACGTGCTCGACGGCGACTGGTGCGGGCCGAGGGTGCATGTGGAGGTGCGCGCGCCGACGGCCGAGGTCTTCGCCGGCGACGCTTACCAGGTGCGCCGGCTGACCACGATCCTGCGCCAGGTGATGCAGTTCGAGTGCCCGGAGGCCCGGCGCGTCTCGCTGATGGGCGCGGTCAACGACACGGCGGTCTGGCGCGGCGAGGCGGACCTGGCGAGCGGCACGGTGACGGCGCTCGACACGCCGGCGCCGGATTCCCTGGTACCGCTCGACGACCGGGAGCGGGTTCGGTCCATCCAGAGCGCGCTCAACGACCGGGGCTTCGACGCCGGGCCGGCCGACGGGCTGATGGGTCCGCGCACGCGCTCGGCGATCCGCGCGTTCCAGGCGACCCGCGGCCTGGCCGAGACCGGCGCCGCCGATGCCGATACCTACACGGCACTGCACGGCGCCCGCTCGGTCGCCGCCGACGGCGCCCTGTTCGGCGAGTCCGGGGCGCAGGAGGGCGATGCCGGGGCCGATGCCGGCGGCGATGTCGCCGGATCGCAGGCGGGCGAGGCGCTCTTCGGCGGGCCGGAGCCGGACACGGCCGGGAGCCCGGGCACGACGGGCGGGGCCCCGCCGGGTGACTCCGGGACGACGGCGACGGACCTCCCCGCCGCGGGCCTGCCGACCGTCGACGGGCGGGTGGCGCTGCCTGGCTCCATGGCGCCGCCGGCGCGCTTTGCCGAGGTCGATTTCTCCGAGACGGTCCTGCGCCTCGCGCTCAGGGCCTCGCCGGGCGTGGCGCGCCAGCCGGCTCTCGCCTTCGACCTGCTGGGCCGGCTCGACGCGCCGGCGCGGCGGGAGCTCGTGCTGGGCGCCCTGCCGGACCTGTCGGCCAAGCAGCGCGCCATGCTCGAGGAGACGGGCTACGCCCCCTCGGGCTCGGCCTTCTCCGACCCCTATGCGCAGGCCGGCCTCGACGAGTTCGACCGGCGCCGGCTGGTCGATGCGGTCGTCGAGCGGGTCGTGCCGGCGCTGGCGGCCGAGGCGCCGGATCTGCCGTTGGCGGTGACGCTCTATTGCGGGGTCGCGCTGTCGGAATACGATTTCGACGCCCGGCGCTTCGACCTGCGCTCGATCACCTCGTGCCGGGGGCCGCGCGCGCCGGGGCCGCGCCGGCTTTCCGTCTCGACCGTGCTGTCGGTCGACCGCTTTCCCACGGCCCTCGAGGCGGAACCGGCGGCGGCCGACGCCATCCGCGGCCGGGTCGGGCCGGCTGCCCGGATCGTCGCGGGCGTCGAGGCCTCACTGGCAGCCATCGAGGTCAACGACCGGGGCGACGCGTTCAGGCTGGTCTTCCGGTCGGAGCGACTGCGCCTGTTCGCCGACGAGAGCCTGGCCGACGAGCTCCGCGCCTACGACCTGACGCCGGCCGAAGCCGCTCCCGCGCCGACCGGCGATGTCGCGGCAATCGCCGCGCGTTACGGCCTGCCTGTCGTGCGCGACCGGGTGTTGGTCGCCTCCACCGGCTCGCAGGGCGGCGGGCGTGGCGACCTCTCCCCGGCGCCGATGCTGCGTCACCTGCTGTTGGCGCGATATCCCGATCTGCTCGACGACGACCGCCGGGCGCTGGCGCTTTCCGACCTGCTGTCACCCGAGACGCGACGGCAAATCCTCGGCGGCGTGGTCGACCGGATGAGCGACATCGAGCGCCGGATGGCCGAGGAGCGGGGCTGGCCGCTGGACGGCGGCTATGTCTTCGGCAACCACATGACCGAGTTCGACCGGCGCGACATCCTCCAGCGGCTGCGCGGCGGCGCCTTCGACTCCGTTATCGGCGCCGCGCCCGGCCTGCCGATTCCGGTAATGATCGATTGCCATGCCGGCTTCGAGCCCTACGACTTCGATGCCGGGCGCTACGTCTTCGCACGCGACCCGGCGCAGGCCTGCGGCGCCCTGGCCCTGCGGGGCGGCGACCCGCTGGACATCCACAATGTCGAGGTGACCGCGCCGGTGCCCGGAGACTTCCCCGAGGGAGTCGCGCTGCCGCCCGATCAGGCGCGCGCGTTCAGCCTGCGGCTCAACGCCGAGCGGTCGTATTTCGTCCAGAACTACGGCGTCCTGGGCATCGAGGCGCGCATCACCGGCATCCGGGAAGTGCCGGCCGAGGGCGAGCGCCGCCGGTTCCAGGTCGAGATGGAGACGGCGGGCGCGGCCTTCTACGACAGCTACGACTACGACCCGGTGCTCTACCGCTTCGACATGCGAGGCAGCACCCTCGCCGAGCGCGAGGCCGCTGAGGCGGAAGCGGCGGCGGAGGCGAGTTCGGCGCTGACGGGCGACCCGGACGCGCCGACCGGGCCGGTGGCGCTCGACGACGAGACGCTGCTCCTGTTGCTGACGGCGAACGCGCCCGAAGCCGTCGACGAGGCCGATCTGCGCCGCTGGGCCCGGGCGGTCGGCCGGGCGGAGGACCAGGAAAACGAGGCCCGGCCGTGGCCCGTCCACTTCACCGAGGCGGCCCGCGAGGCCTTGCGCAGGCAGGGCGAGGCGGCCCTCGATGCCACCACGCTGGAGGCCTTCGGCGCCTGGAATGCCCGCCGCGCCGCCGCCCTGCCGGAGACGCTGCGCCTGCCGCCCCGGCGCGTCGAGGTGCCGCCGGGAGCCGACGCGGTGGCGGTCTTCGAGACGCCGACGCCGGACACGGCCCGGTCGGACACGCGCGAAGTGGCCGAGGCGGCGGGCGTGCCGCTCGACCGCGTCGTCCCGCTGGGTCGCCTGCCCGGGACGGTCGATGTCCGGGCGGGGCAGGGGCAGGTCTACCTGATCCTGCCGCGCAGCGGCGCCGACTACCGCATCCCGGCGCCCGCGGATTCGGCGGGCGGCCGGATCCTGGTCAGTGCCGCGGTCGCGATCGCGGGCGTCACGCACCGGGGGGAGGACCGGTATTCCGTCGTCCGGCTGCGGGCGACGCCCCACGCCGGGCTCGTCGTCGACCGGGGCGGGGCCGTCCTCTCCAAGACGCCGTACGCGCCCGGCGAGGCCGAGGCGCTGGCGGCGGTGTCCTTCCCGCCGATCGGCTACTGGTTCGTCGAGAACGCCCGGCTCGGCGGCACGCCCGCGGAGGAGACGCTCTACACCGCCGCCGATCTCTACGGGTCCTCGACTGATGAGGACGAGTTCGCGCGACGCGAGCGCGTGCGACAGGCAATCGCGGCCGGCGAAGCCTATGCCGATGGCGAGACGGCGGCCGAGGGCGTGTGGATCACCGGCCGGCTGCGCATGGGGGAGTTCGATTTCGCCGAGCGCCGCTTCGCGCCGACCAGCCTCAGCCCGGAGATCTTCGCGCCTGCCGACGAGGGACTGGCGCCGCGCACGGCGAGCGCGATCCGGCTCGCCTTCGACAATCCCGACATCTTCCACGTCGCCTGGCCCGACGAGACGGCGGCGCGGGACTGGCAGCAGGGCAATCCGAGCCACCCCGACTACGCCTTCCGCGCACGGGTCGTGCCCGTCGCGGCCGAGGCCGGGCGCACCCCCATGTCGCAGCAGCTCACCCTGCACGTCCTGGAGGTCGCGATCCTCGATTCCGGCGTCTCGCGCACGGTCGTCGACCCCCGCCGCATCCGCCACCGCGCGGTGGCCGAGGACGCCGCGGTGGCCGGCGGGCCGGAAGTCCCCGGCGACGAGCCGGACATCCTCGAAGTGCGGCTGGGCACGCCCTTCGAGGCGGCGTTGGAGGCGCTGGCGGGCGAGATCGAGGCGGCCGTGCGCTACGCGGCCAGCCCGCCAGCGCGCGCCAAGGCCGGCGATCGGCCGGCCTGGGCGCCCTACAACGACGGTGTCCTGCTGCGCCACGCCAAGGGCGCCGAGGCCGTGGCCGTGTTCCGCGAGCCGCCGGAGGTGGCCGACGAGGTCACGGCGATCACGCGCCACCTGGTGTTCCCCGACGGCGAAGGCCCGCCGCTCGCCCCGCTCGCCGATCTGCTGGTCGACAAATACGGGGATCCGGCGGGCCGGGCGGAGGATCCGCGGGGACTCTCGCTTGCCTGGGCCGCGTTCGCCGGTCTGGACAAGGCGGCTCTCCAGCGCTGCCGATCGCGCGTGGCAGACCTGGCCGGTCGTGCCGGAACATCGCTCGTCCGCGATCCGCTGCCCTGGGGCGGGGAGGCGGGGCCGCTGGCCGGTGCGGCCGGAGAGGCGATGCCGCTCGACCTGGCCGGGCTCACCGGCGGCATGGCGCCCGTGGACCGGGGCTGCGGCCCGGTGGTGGTGGCGCGGATCGAGGCCGTGGAGGGGCGGGCGACCGGCCTGCGGACGGCCCTGGTCGACCCCTGGCGGGTCCAGGCGCTCGCCGAGGCGCGCCGTTCGGTGGCGGCTGGCGGCTCGTCGGCGGATGGCGAGGACGGCGGAGCCGACGCCGCCGGCGGGGCCGGCGGTCTGGACCTGGATCTCTGACGGGCGCGCGCTTGACAGGGCGCGCGGGCTGTGGAAACGATGCGGTCATGATCCGCACCCCGCGACATGCGGCCTTCGGGCCGACGCGCTGGTGGTGGCCGCGCTGACGAGGCGGCCGCCGTCGGGAACGTTCACGACACGAGGTCGCCTCCGGGTTCCGGGGCGGCCTTTTCTCTTAACCGTCATCGCCTGACCGCCCCTGAGAGCCCGCGCGACCGCCGGCCGCGCCGCGGCCGGTCCGAGCCAACCAGGGAAGCGCCACGATGACCCCGCCCCCCGATCCGACCTTGGCCCCCACCGATGCTTCCGGCGCCGGCGGCTCCACGAGCTACGTCACCGAAGGCGGCGTCGCCGTCACCCGCACCCGCCGGCCGATGGCCTACGCCGACGCGGTCGAGCCGCTGATCGACGCGCTCGATGCCCGGCGCGGCGTGCTGCTGTCCTCGTCCTACGAGTATCCCGGCCGCTACACCCGCTGGGACATGGGCTTCGTCGACCCGCCGCTGGTCGTCACCAGCCGCGGCGACACGGTAACGGTCGAGCCGCTCAACGATCGCGGGCGGGTGCTCATGCCTGCGGTCGAGCGCACCCTTTCGGGCCTGGAGGCGGCAGCGGATTTCCGCGTCGAGGACGGGGTGGCGCGGCTCACGATCGCCCGGCCGGCGCGCCGCTTCGCCGAGGAGGAGCGCAGCCGCCAGCCCTCGGTGTTCTCCGCCCTGCGCGCACTGATGGCGCTGTTCGCCGATGACGGGGAGCCGCATCTGGGCCTCTACGGCGCCTTCGCCTACGACCTGGCCTTCCAGTTCGAGCCCATGGACCTGGCGCTCGAGCGTACGGCCGACCAGCGCGACATGGTGCTCTACCTGCCCGACCGTCTGGTCATCGTCGACCACCAGCGCCAGGACGCGGCGCTCTACACCTACGAGTTCGCGGTCGACGGCCGCTCGACCGAGGGCCTGGGCGTGACGGGGGAGGAGCGGGCCTATGTCCCCGCGACGACCGTGGCGCGGACCGGCGACCACGCGCCGGGCGACTACCAGGCGGTCGTCGAGCGGGCCAAGCAGAGCTTCGCGCGCGGCGACCTGTTCGAGGTCGTGCCGGGCCAGGTCTTCTACGAGCCCTGCCCCTCGCCGCCCTCGGAGGTCTTCCGTCGCCTGCGCGAGCGCAACCCGGCGCCCTACGGCTTCCTGATGACGCTGGGCGGCGCGGAGTACCTGGTCGGCGCCTCGCCGGAGATGTATGTCCGCGTCACCGGCAAGCGGGTCGAGACCTGCCCCATCTCCGGCACCATCGCGCGTGGCGTCGACGCCGTCTCCGACGCCGAGCAGATCCTGGCGCTGCTCAACTCGGAGAAGGACGAGGCAGAGCTGACCATGTGCACGGACGTGGATCGCAACGACAAGTCGCGGATCTGCGTGCCGGAGAGCGTGCGCGTCATCGGCCGGCGCCAGATCGAGATGTATTCCCGCCTGATCCACACGGTCGACCATGTGGAGGGCCGGCTGCGCGAGGGCTACGACGCGCTCGACGCCTTCCTGACCCACACCTGGGCGGTCACGGTGACCGGCGCGCCGAAGATCTGGGCGATGCGCTTCATCGAGAACAACGAGCGCTCGCCGCGGCGGTGGTACGGCGGCGCGGTGGGCAAGATCGGCTTCGACGGCAATCTCAATACCGGGCTCACCCTGCGTACGGTGCGGGTGAAGGACGGGGTGGCGGAGATCCGGGTCGGCGCCACGTTGCTGGCGGATTCCGACCCGGACGCCGAGGATGCGGAGACGCGGCTCAAGGCCTCGGCCCTGATCGACGCCATCCGCCGGCCGCGCTGCGCGGCCCCCGCGGCGGCGGAGAGCGCGGCCCGGCGGACCGGCGAGGGGCGCAAGGTCCTGTTCGTCGATCACCAGGACAGCTTCGTCCACACGCTGGCCAACTACTTCCGGCGCACCGGCGCGGAGGTGGTCACGCTGCGCGCCGGCTTCGACGGGGCGGCGCTGGCCGAGATCGACCCGGACCTGGTCGTCCTTTCGCCCGGGCCGGGCCGGCCGTCGGACTTCGACCTGGCCCGCACGATCGGCCTCGCCGCGGACCGCGGCCTGCCGATCTACGGCGTCTGCCTGGGGCTCCAGGGCATGGCGGAGGTCGCGGGCGCCGGCCTCGACACCCTCGACCCGCCCTGGCACGGCAAGGCGGCGACGGTGCGAACGACCGGCGGCCGGCTGTTCGAAGGGCTGCCCGAGAGCTTCAAGGTCGGCCGCTACCACTCGATCCACGTGCCGGCGGAGAGCCTCCCATCCGAGGTCGAGGTCACGGCGACGACCGAGGACGGCGTCGTCATGGCGATCGAGTTCACCGATCGGCCCTGGGCGGCGGTCCAGTTCCATCCGGAATCGATCATGACGCTCGACGACGATGTCGGCCTGCGCATCGTCGAGAACGCCGTCGCCCTGCTGCGCGCCAACGTCAACGCCTGACGCCGCCACGGCCGTCGGGCTCGCTGCCGCTCGACCGACCTACGGGTGGGGAGAATCGTAGGTCGGCTGAGCGAAGCGAACCCGACACGCTCGGACCGTTCCGGCGTCGGCATTGTCGGGCTCGCTGCCGCTCGACCGACCTACGGGTCGGTGCTACGCCGCGTCGGGGCCGCCGGGCTCGTCCGGATCGGGGAGCTGGGCTTCCAGGATCGCGAGGACCCGGGCGACCTTGTGCGTCCGAGGGCGCTCCAGGTCGCCGCCCATGTAGTCGTCGGCGTTCATCCAGGTCCACGCCTCCAGGACCTCCGCCGGGCTGGCGCCCGTGGCGACGATGTCGGCGATGACCACGTCGTCGAGGCGGCCGACGATCTCCACCACTTCGGCGGCGGTGGCGGCCCTGTCGGTGACCGGTGCCGTCATGGCTTCCCTCCTACCGGTTCGGGGCTGCAAGCGGGATCGATGTCTGCGCCGGCGATCCCGCGATGTGGCGTCGGGGGCGCCGGCGATCAATCCCGCGGCGCCGGCGCCGACGCGATTTCTGCCCGCCCCGCCGGGCTTGCGCCGCCGCGGGACCGGCGCGAGGATGGCCCGTCCATCCCGGCGGATGCCGGCCGTTCCCTGACCGGAGGCGATCATGCCGCGATTCGCGGCCAATCTCAGCATGCTGTTCGGGGAGCTCGACTTCCTCGACCGCTTCGCCGCCGCCGCCGATGCCGGCTTCGCGGCGGTCGAGATCCAGTTCCCCTATCCCTGGCCGGCCGAGGCGATCGCCGGCAAGCTGCGGGCCAACGACCTGGAATGCGTCCTGATCAACCTGCCCGCCGGCGACTGGGAGGCGGGCGACCGCGGCCTCGCCTGCCGGCCCGACCGGGCGGAGGAATTCCGCGACGGCATCACCCGCGCCGTCGACTATGCCGGCGTCCTGGGCGTGCCCAAGGTCAACTGCCTGGCCGGCATCGCGCCGACCGACAGCGATCCGGTGACGATCGCCGCGACCTTCCTGGGCAACCTCTCCCTGGCCGCGAAGGCGCTTCGGGAGGAGGGCCGGGAGCTGGTGGTCGAGCCGGTCAACACCCATGACGTTCCGGGCTTCTACCTCTCCCGGGTCGAGCCGACGCTGACCCTGCTCGACCGGGCGCGCGCGCCGGTGGGCCTGCAGCTCGACCTCTACCACGGCGCGCGCATGGGCGAGCCGCTGCCCGGCATCATCCGGCGCCACGCCGACCGTATCCGCCATGTCCAGGTCGCCGACATGCCCGGCCGGCACGAGCCGGGCACGGGCGAGCTGCAGTTGGCCGAGCTGTTCGATCTGCTCGACGAGGTCGGCTACGACGGCTGGATCGGCGCGGAATACCGGCCCTCGGGCAAGACCCTCGACGGGCTCGGCTGGCTCGGGCCCTACCGGGCCGGGGCGGCGTGAGCGGCGCCGACCCGGGCGCCGTCCTGCGCGGGCTGTTCGACGCCGCACTCGCCGCCGTCTCGCCGGAGCTCTGCGTCCCGCCCGCGCTGCCGGAGCCGGGACCGGGCCGGACGATCGTGCTGGGCGCCGGCAAGGCGGCCGCCGCCATGGCGCGCACGGTGGAGGCGCACTGGCCCGGCGCTCTCGAGGGGCTGGTCGTGACCCGCTACGGCCACGGCGTGGCCTGCGAGCGGATCGCGGTGGTCGAGGCCGCCCATCCGGTGCCGGACGAGGCGGGCATCGAGGCGGCGGCCCGCATTCTCGATCTCGCGCGCGCCGCCGGGCCGGAGGATCTGGTCCTGTGCCTGATCTCGGGCGGCGGCTCGGCGCTCCTGGCGGCGCCGGCGGAGGGGCTGACCCTGGCCGACAAGCGCGCCGTGGCCACGGCGCTGCTGCGGTCGGGCGCGTCGATCGACGAGATCAACGCCGTGCGCAAACACCTCTCGGCGATCAAGGGCGGCCGGCTGGCCGCCGCGGCGGCGCCCGCGCGGGTGGTCACGCTCGCGATCTCCGACGTGCCGGGCGACGACCCGGCGACGATCGCCTCCGGCCCCACGGTCGCCGATCCGACCACCTTCGACGACGCGCTCGCTGTGCTCTCCCGCTACGGTATCGGGGAGCCGGCCGCGGTGATCGACCACCTGCGCGCCGGCGCGGAGGAGACGCCGAAGCCCGGCGACCCGCGGCTCGCCCGGGCGGAGACACGGATCGTCGCGACCGCCTGGACGGCGCTCGCGGCCGCGGCGGAGGCGGCGCGCAAGGCCGGCCTGACGCCCGTCGTCCTGGGCGACGCGATCGAGGGCGAGGCGCGGGAGGTCGCCCGTGCACTCGCCGGCATCGCCGACTCCGTCGCCCGGCACGGCGCGCCGGCCGCCGCGCCGGCGGTCCTGATTTCCGGCGGCGAGACCACGGTGACCGTGCGCGGGCAGGGCCGGGGCGGGCGCAACCTGGAATTCCTGCTGGGCCTGGGGCTCGCACTGGACGGCCGGGCCGGCATCCACGCCCTGGCGGCGGATACCGACGGCATCGACGGCTCGGAAGACAATGCCGGCGCCCGGCTCTCCCCCGACACGCTGGCCCGGGCCCGGGCGGCCGGCGTCGACCCGGCCGCGGCGCTCGCCGGCAACGACGCTCATGCGGTCTTCGAGGCGGCGGGCGACCTGATCGTCACCGGCCCGACCCGCACCAACGTGAACGACTTCCGCGCGATCCTGGTGGAAAAATGACAGATCACGGATTGTGAGTTCGGAGAGCGAAGCGATTCCGACATCGCACCGACGCCGAGTGGAATCACGACGGCCCCAAGGCACGAAGACGTCACGAAGGCGTCCTGCGTTACGTCCATGCGTTCGTCATCCCCGCGAAAGCGGGGATCAAAGTTGTTTCGGTGCGTTTCACTCATCCGATCGCGAGTGAAACCCTACGACGACTGGATCCCCGCTTTCGCGGGGATGACGAAATGAGAAGGGCGTAGATGGAGACTCCGTAGCAACTATGATGTCGAGGTCGTCAGAGCGAAGCGATGCCGACCACCGCTTGGTGTGCGGCTGACGAGTCCATCGATTCCGAAATCACCCCAGCGCGGCGGCCAGGCGGTCGAAGACGAGGCGGACGCGGCGGCTGGTGTTCAGCTCGCGATGGGCGACGAGCCAGACCGGGAAGACCAGGGGCGCGAACCAGGGCGCGGCACGGCGCACGGCCGGGTCGGCGTCGCCCAGGCCCGTGGGCACGACGCCAATCCCCGCGCCCTGGCGGACCATCGCCCAGTGGACCAGATGGCTGGTCGCCCGCACGGCGAACCGGTCGGCCGTCACCGGCAGGCCGGCGGCGTTCAGGCCCTCGACGAAGGCCGCGTTGTCGTCGAAGCCGACGAAATCCGCCCGCGCCAGCGTCGCGATGTCGGGGAACGGCCCGGCGCGGTCCAGGTAGTCCGGCGTGGCGTAGAAGGTGGCGCTGTCGTCGGCCAGGCGCCGGGCCAGCAGGTCGGGATCGGTCGGCCGGCCGTTGCGCACGGCGATGTCCGCCTCGCGCCGGCGCAGGTCGCTCAGGCTGTTGGTGGCGACGATCTCCACCGCGATGCCCGGCTCCTCCCGGCGCAGGGCCGCCAGGATCGGCGGCAGGACATGGGCGGCGTAGATCTCGCTCGCGGTGATCCGGATCGTGCCCTCGATCGACTGCGCCCGGCCCGAGGCGGCGAGCGAGACGCGGCCCGCGGCCTCCGCCATGGCGCGCAGGTGCTCCAGCAGGTCGAGCCCGGCGGGCGTCGGCGCCACGCCGCGGCCGACCCGCTCGACCAGGACGACGCCCAGTTCCGCCTCCAGCGCGGCGACCTGCCGGCCCAGCGTCGGCTGGGCCAGGCCCAACGCCCGCGCGGCGGCGGACAGCGAGCCCTCTTCGCAGGTCACGAGGAAGGCCCGCGCCCGGTTCCAGTCGAAGGTGACGCCGCGCCAATCCATGCGCCAATGCATAAATGATAGACCGAACAAGTCAATTTTCATGAGGCAGGACCGGGTGTAGACCGGCCCCGCATCCTGCGCATCCCGGCGGATGCGCGACGGGCCCGGGCGCCCGAAGAAGAAAAGGAACTCCGATCATGACCGCGATCGCCGCCATGGCGGGCCGAACCACCCGCGACTCGCGCTTCTGGGACAGGATCGCCCGGCGCTACGCGGCCAAGCCCGTCGCCGACGAGGCCGCCTATCAGGAAAAGCTGCGCCTGACCCGGGAGCATTTCCGCCCCGACAGCCGGGTGCTGGAGATCGGCTGCGGCACCGGGTCGACCGCGATTGCCCACGCGCCGTTCGTCGGCCATGTGGAGGCGGTGGACTTCTCCGCCCGGATGATCGCCATCGCCACCGCCAAGGCGGAAGAGGCCGGCATCGCCAACGTCGCCTTCCGCCAGGCCGGCCTCGACGACCTGGACACGTCCGCGCCGCGCTACGACGCGGTGCTGGCGCTCAGCCTGCTGCACCTGCTGGCGGACCGGGAGGCGGCGATCGCGGCGGCCTGGCGGATGCTGAAGCCGGGCGGCGTCTTCGTCACCAACACGGTCTGCCTGGGCGACGGAATGAGCTATTTCCGCCCGATCGCGCCGATCGGCCGGTGGCTCGGGGTCCTGCCGATGCTGCGCGTGTTCAAGGTGGCGGAGCTGGAGGCGTCGCTGCGCGCCGCCGGCTTCGTCATCGAGACCGTCCGCCGCGCGGCCAAGACCCCCTCGGTGTTCATCATCGCGCGCAAGCCGGCGGGCTGAGGCGGGGCATGCCCGTTGGGGCGCGAGTTCCACTATGCGCGAAGGAGGTGCTTTCCCGCGCGCCGCACGCTGGCGGTCAGGTCCGAGAGCAGCGCCGCCGAGAGGCGATTGATCTGCCAGTAGAGAGGGATGTCGATCGTGCGCCCCGGTATCAGTTCGACGAGGATCCCGGCAGAGAGATGGTCGGCGACAAGGTGTTCGGGATTCATGCCCCAGCCCATCCCGCGGAGTGCCGCCTCGACGAACGCGGTCGAGGAAGGAACCCGGTGAGTCGGATGCTCGACGGGGTGGCCGAACGTCTCGCGACTCCATGTCCGCTGGAGGGGATCCTTCTGGTTGAAGGTCAGGCTCGGTGCCCGGGCGAAGCTCTCTTCATCGACGCTATCCGGGAAGTGCCTGCGCATGTAGTCCGGGCTCGCTGTCGCATGGTAGCGCAGGGACCCGAGCGGATGGACATCGCAACCGATGGCCGGCTCGCCCGCCGCGGTGACGGCCGCGTCCGTTTCTCCACGTGTCAGCCAGTCGAGGGCGAAATGCTGATCCTCGATGGCGATGTCGACCAGGCATCCGGTCCGTTCCGTGAAGTCGGAAAACGCCTCCAGGCACCATGTGCTTAGGCTGTCCGCGTTGACGACGACGCGCGCCTTCGCGCGACGTGGCAATCCCCTGCCTCCTTGGAGGCCCGGATACTCCTGTTGCAGTCCGGCCTCGAGAAGATGAACCCGTTCGACGTGCCTGCGTATCCGCAGACCGGCCTCCGTCGGCTTGCAGGGGATACCCCTGACGATGAGCGGGACTCCGACGCGCTCCTCGATGCTCTTCACGCGGTGTGAAATCGCAGAGGGACTGACGTTGAGGCGCCCTGCGGCCCGATCGAACGAGCCCTCCTCGATCACGGCGAATACGGCTTCGAGCCCTGCGTAGTCGATCATCTTAGCCTCATGAATGTGCCTCACATTGCCTAAGATAGAATCACTTCAGCTCATTCAACTCACCGTTATACGTGTCCCCGCGACGATCGGTTACAGAGGGGATGCAACATCTATGCGGCCGAGGGACAAGCGATACGAACGGGGATTCCGGGCCGAATTGCCCCAGGACGCCATCCGAGAAATGAAGGAGCGCTTCTACGAGGCGTCACTGATCAAGGCCGTCACGATCACCATTGCCTATCTGGCGACTGCCTATGTCGCCATTTTCGGGCTCTACGAGCTCATGACCAGCGGAGTGCCCGCCGCATTGGCAGTGCCGACTGGAATAATTGTCATACTCTTGATCGTGCGACAGCAGCGAGCCCTGGAGAATGTCGTGCATTTTGGCAGTCATCTCAACTTCTCTAAAAAAAGGGGCGTCAACGATCTTTTCGTAGATAGTATTGCCGCCTGGCCTATGCTATCGGACGTGCGTGAATACCGAACCTTTCACCGAGACCACCACGGTTATTATGGTGGCCACGATGATCCCTGTCGTCTGCGGTTCGAGCGGATCGGCGTTTCCGACGCGAAACTGTCTACGACCGGTCGACTTGTCATCGCGACGCTACGTTGGCTGCCGATGTATATCCGGGAATACTACTCGGACGTCGGCTCGCGACGGCGACAAGTCACTATCTTCATCGCTTGGCATTGCCTGGCGACGGCGCTACTCGCGATGATCACTGCTCCGGCGGTCGCCATTTCGATGTCCGCGATATGGATGGGCGTGATGTTCGTCTTGCTGCCGTTTGTCAGGTTGATCGCGGAAGTCCGTGAGCACGATTACGAGAGCGGGGCAACGGAGTTCGACACGACCTACAGCAATCTCGGTGTCTGGGATCATCTCCTGTTCCACCCCGCCGGCGATGCTTGGCACATTCTTCATCATCTCTATCCCACGATCCCTTGGTGGCACCAGCGCCAGGCGCATCGATTCCTCATGAAGCGCGATGCCGAGTATCGGCACGCCCATCGTCGGAGCTCGATACTCCGGTCGACCCTCGACGGAGCCGCCTTCGAGCCGAAGCCCCGGAGCCGGGACAAGGACGCCGCAGCATGCTGACAGTAGCCGAAGACGCCAGAACAGTATTCCCCGGGCTCGAGGTCCATGCGCTCAGGATCGATGGCTACACCGCCGCAGCCGCGCGGGTCGACATGGCTAAGCTCGATCGGCGGATCGCCGAGGCCCTCGATGGCGACACGGTGCGCGCATCGTCCTGGCGTCCGGTTTACAGGCGCATGGGATTGAAGCCGAGCCGGTTCCTCTCCTCCGTCGAGGCCTTGACCCGACGCGCACGGAGGGAGGAGGGGAGCTGGAAATCGGGTATGCCGGGCATCGATCTCTATAACGCCCTGTCGATCATCTACGGCGCGCCGATGGGTTGCTACGATGCCGATCGAATTTCGGGAAGGTCGATCGAGATTCGCCGCATTCGACGCGGCTCCGATCGTTTCACTCCCGTCGGGGGGCCGATCGATGCTTCCCGCGGTGGGGACGACTTGATCGTATACGCAACGGGCGACGATATCCTGTGCTGGGCGCTCAATCATCGCGACTCCGATGATTTCTGTCTGGTTCCAGAAACCCGCACCGCCATCGTCACCAGCGAAGGGACGACGCCGGATCAAGTGGGAGCGGCGCGGTCCGCGCTCGTGGCGTGCGCCGAGTTGCTCCGCGAAAGCGGTGCAGGGGTCGAGTGGATCGCGCCCTTGGCAGTCGGCGCCAGCAACGCGGCCGCGACGCCCGGAGATCGATCGTGACCAGCGCGTTCCTGACCGGCCTCGGCGTGGGCGCGAGCCTCATCCTGGCGATCGGATCGCAGAACGCGTTCGTGCTGCGACAGGGACTCAGAGGTGAGCACGTCAACAGCGTGTGCCTCATCTGCGCCCTGTCGGACGCCCTGCTTATCACCGCAGGCGTTTTCGGTTTCCAGGCGATCGTCACCCGGGCCGCCTGGCTCGAACCCGTCTTCCTCTATGCCGGCGCCACGTTCCTAGCAGTCTACGGGGCGATCAGCCTGCGATCCGCCGTTATTTCGAACGAAGCCCTCGCTCCGGCAGCCGGCGCTAGCGCAAGTCTGATGGCGACACTTGGGGTCTGCCTGGCGCTCACCTGGCTCAATCCGCACGTCTATCTCGACACCGTCTTCCTGATCGGCGCCGTGTCGACGCGGTTCCCCGGCGCCGAGCTCGTCTTCGCGGCCGGCGCGGCGACGGCCTCGTTCCTGTTCTTTTTCCTCCTCGGCCATGGGGCGTCGCTGCTGCGTCCCATATTTGCCCGCGCCCGCGCCTGGCGCTTCCTCGACGGTATCGTCGGCGTGGTCATGTGGTCGATCGCGCTAAAGCTCCTCCTCGGCGCCTGACCACGGCGAGCGGCCGGTCTCACGGTCACGCCCCGGCCGCCTGCAGGCAGGCCAGGGCGAAGAAGGCCAGCGCCAGGCCCGGGCCGAAGGGGAAGACGCGGCCGCGGCCGGCGGTCCGCCAGGCGAGCCCGGTCGCGACCCCCGCCGCGCCGCCGGCGACGAGCAGGGCGGGCACGCCGTCGGGGCCGAGCCAGAGCCCTGCGGCGGCCAGCAGCTTGACGTCGCCCAGCCCCAGCGCGTCGACCCGGGCCAGCCGCGCGAAAGCGAACCGCACCGCCAGGGCGAGCCCGGCGGCGAGTGCCGCGCCGGCCGCCGCCGTCGCCGCCGCGTCGATCGGGCCTGGGGCGATCGGATCGGTGGCGAGCAGGCCGTACCAGGGCACGGCCAGCGCCGCCGCCGCGCCGGTCGTCGCGTCGGGCAGGCGGAAATGGTCGAGGTCGATCGCCGCGGCGATCAGCAGGACCAAGCCCAGCAGGCCCAGCCGGACCGCCGCGCCCGGCCCCGGCGCGGCGGCCCAGGCGGCGACGGCGATCACGGCCGCGGCGATCTCGATCGCCGGCTCGCGCGGGCCGATCGCCGCGCCGCAATGCCGGCACCGGCCCCGGGTGGCGAGCCAGGAGACCAGCGGCACCAGGTCGCGCGGACCCAGCGCGGTGCCGCAGGCCGGGCAGCGCGAGCGCGTGCGCACGGTCGGCAGGCCGCGCGGCAGCCGGTGGACGACGAGGCCCGCCCAGCTCCCCGCGACGAGACCCAGGCCGGCCGCCATACCCGCCTCGACTACCGGTTCCGGCATCAGGCGCCCGTCGCCGGCCGGACACGCGACATCTGCGAAATTGATCTTTCGGCGTAATTCTGCATACCTTAAGTTTAAGTCCTTCGGTAGAGGTCGGCATGCGATTTCCGCGCGCGATGGCGAGTGCCCTGTTCCTGGCGGCCCTGGGCGCCGGGCTGGCGGGCTGTGCCGACGGCGTGCCGCCCGACTATCACGACCCGACGGTCGACCAGGGGCGGGAGGATTTCCGCGGGCTGAGCGAACCGCCGGCCGGGGACGATCCCGGCCCGCCGGCGGCCTCGGCCGCCGGCGGCGGGCCCCTGCCGCTCGCGCCGGTCATGGTGCGCCCGGAGCCGCCGGCCCTGACCAACAATCCGCCCGTCAGCGTCTCGGTGACCGAATCGGTGCCGCTCAAGACGGTGCTCTTCGAGCTGTCGCGCGAGGCGGGCGTCGATGTGGAGATCGATCCCCGGATCACCGGCGGCATCGTCTTCTCCGCCCGCCAGCGGCCCTATCTCGACGTCATCGACCGGATCGCGGCGCTGTCGGGGCTGCGCTACCGGGCGCGCGACGACGTGGTCCGGATCGAGCTCGACGAGCCCTATCTCGAGACCTACTCGCTGCCCTATCTGTCCCAGTCGCGCACGACCCGCAGCGAGATCGAGATCTCGACCGAGATCGGGTCGGACAACGACACCGGCTCGTCGAGCTCGGTGACCGGCGAGGCGACGGCCGATTTCTACCCGCTGGTCGAGCAGGCGCTGACCTCGGTGGTCGCCAGCACGCGCGCGCCGGGCCTGCCCGACCCGCCCGGCGGAGCGGCGGAGGTGACGGTCAACCCGCAGGCCGGCATCGTCACCGTCTTCGGCACCGACCGGCAGCATGCGGCGGTGTCCGACCTGCTCTCCGAGCTCTCGGCCTCGGCCGGTGCCCAGGTGCTGATCGAGGCCAAGGTGGTCGAGGTCGGGCTGGAGGAGCGCTATCGCAGCGGCGTCAACTGGTCGGCCGTGTTCGAGGGGCTCGACGTCGCGGTGACCGGCGACTTCTCCTTCGCCGACGACGCGACGAACCCGCTCTCGGTCGCGGTCGACACGACGGAGCTCGACGCCATCGTCGAGGCGGTGGCCGAGTTCGGCACGGTGCGCACCCTGTCGAGCCCGCGCGTCACCGTCCTCAACAACCAGACCGCGATCCTCAAGGTCGCCGACAACGAGGTCTTCTTCGAGGTCGACGTGGAGTTCGAGCGCGACAACGACGGCAATGTCGTCGACCGCACCGTCTCCAGCACCATCCGGACGGTGCCGGTGGGCCTCGTCATGACCGTCCAGCCGGCGATCGATCGCGGGCGGGACTCGATCACGCTCACCGTCCGCCCGACGATCACGGAGATCAGCCGTTTCGTCAGCGACCCGGCGGTCGAGATCGAGTCCGGCAATACGGTCGAATCGCGCATCCCCGTGGTCGAGGTGCGGGAGGTCGACAGCGTCCTGCGCCTGCGCTCGGGCACCGTCGCCGTGCTGGGCGGCCTGATGGAGGAGCGCGCGATCAACGAGGACGAGGGCGTGCCGGGCTTGAGCCGGATTCCCTGGGCCGGGCGGCTGTTCAAGACGCGCGACGAGCAGGCCTCGCTGACCGAGCTCGTCGTCTTCCTGCGCGCCACCGTGGCCGAGGCGCCCCCCATCGGGCCGGCCGACCGGCGTCTCTACGAGACCTTTGCCCGCGATCCCCGGCCGTTGACCTTCTGAGAGAGAGCCCCCGGACCCCGACCCGCCGGACTTTCCGACCCGCCGCCCCCCGGTTCCAGCGATGATGACCCGGATCCGCACCGTTCTGATCCTCGCCCTCGGCGACCGGCTGATCGGCGCGATGCTGGCCGCCATCGCGGCCGTCGCGCTGCTGGCCGGCTTCCTGGGCGACCGCTCGGTGGCCGAGCAGGGGGCGACAGGCCTCGCCTTCGCCGGCTTCGGGCTGCGGCTGACGGTGATCGCCGGGCTGGTCCTGCACGTGGTCTTCCAGATCCGGCGCGAGATCGACTCCCGCGAGTTGCTGCTCGCCCTGTCGCGTCCGGTCTCGCGGGCGGGGCTGGTGGTCGCCTGGTGGGCCGGCTTCGCGGTGATCGGCGCCGGGCTGGCCACGGCGGCCGGCCTCGCCGTCGCGGCGACAGGGCCGGCGGACCCGGCGGGCCTCGCCCTGTGGACCGGCAGCCTGGCGCTGGAGGCGGCTCTGATGGCCGCCTTCGCCCTGTTCTTCGCGCTCGGCCTGAACGGCACCGTGGCCGCGGCGATCGGCTGCCTCGGCTTCTACGTGCTGGGCCGCATGGTCGGTGTGATCGAGGCGATCCGCCGCTCGCCCCTGCGCGCGCCGGATACCGAGCTGGACCGCGGCCTCGACCGCGGCTTCGACCTGCTAGGCCTGCTGGTGCCGCGCCTGGACCTGTTCGGCCAGGGCGCCTGGCTGGTCCACGGCCCGCCGGAGCCTGGCCTGGTCGCCCTGATCGCCACCCAGGGCGCCGTCTTCACCGCGCTGCTGGTGGTCGCCGCCGTAATCGACTTCCGGGGCAAGGCGCTGTGAGTGTTCAAGTAACTGAATCATCAGATGGAAATCGAAAGGAGTGAAGAAATGAGGGCTGCGCCGGAAATAACAACTTCTGAATTTTCTGATCTATCGCCAGCATCTATATTTCTTTATGTAGATAACAATATAATATACTATTTCATGAAAATTTACGAAGAGAACGTAAATGGCAAAAATTTTGGAGCTATCAATCTGCACTCTTCAACTGGGCACAATCAATTTAGGATTTTGACGGCAAATAATTTTGATAGATCACTTCTGGTTATGAAAAATTTAAAAATAAATTTTGATATGAAAGAAAATTGTATTGGAAAATCAAATATCGTTCCACATGGTGCAATCACATTCATTGATGAAAGAATGTTCATTTCAGTCAAAAATGGCGATCGAGATGATAATAAATTTGTGTCAATATGTGATGGTTATTACCACAGGAATAATATTGCTCCGCGATACACATATTTTTTGAAATGGAATCTGAGTTATGCGGACAATTATGAGGAAAGAATACTATTTCAAAATATTGTCGACGATCTGAGATAGATATGCTTGAGGCTACACGGATCAGGCATCCGCGAATATTATTTTCGAGAGTGCTCCCGCCCCTCCTGCTGCTCGCCCTGCTGGCGGCGCAGGCGGGGCTGGCGCAGGCGTTGCGGCCGGTGGAGCCGCCGCGTGGGGATCTGGCGCCGCCGCCCGATCCTCGGGCGATGGCGGCGCTGTCGCTGGGCGATCCGCAATTCGCTTTCCGAGCGGCGAGCCTGCGGCTGCAGCATGCCGGCAGCCTCGACGGCCGGACCGTGGCGTGGTCGGCGCTCGACCACCGGCTGATGGCCGAGTGGTTCCGGGCGCTGGACCGGCTCGACCCGCGCCCGGACATCGTGCCGGCCATGGCTGCGCTGCTCTACGCCCCGGCGGCCGATCGGACCGGCGCGGCGGCGATCGTCGACTACCTGGAAGACCACGCCCTGCGCGACCCGGCGGGCAAGTGGCGCTGGCTCGCCCAGGCGGTGCATGTCGCGCGCTACCGCATGGAGGATCCGCGCCGCGCGCTCGATCTCGCCCGCACCCTGCGCGGCCTGCCGGTCGCCGACCTGCCCTACTGGGCGCGCCAGCTCGAGGTCTTCGTCCTGGCCGATCTGGGCGACCGGGCGGCGGCGCGCGCCCTGCTGCTCGCGCTGCTGGAGAGCGACCCGGACCTGCCCGATCACGAGCGGCGCTGGATCCGCTGGTACATCGCCCGCAACCTGGACGGCGGGGGTCCGGGCGGCGCGGCCTCGGACGCGGATCCGGCGCCGGGGCGGGGGCCGGAGCCGGCGGCGCCATGATCGCGGGGCTGCCGGCGGCGGGGCTCGACCCTCTGACGCTCGGCCTGCAACTCGCCGGCGTCCTCAACGCGCTCGTCCTGCTCGCCTTCGTCGCGGCACGGGTGCCGCTGCCGAACCTGGCGGCCGTGCCGGTGCTCTACGCGCTCTGCCTGATGGCCGGGTTCCTGGCGCCGCTGGCCGAGGCGGCGGGGGCCGGGCCGGCGAGCGCCTGGGCGCGCGGGGCGGCCTGGCTCGGCCTCGGGGCCCTGCCGGCGGCCACATATCTCTTCGTCCTGCAGCTGCTCGACGGCGAGGTGCCGGCGCGTCGGCACTTCCACGTGCTGAGCCTGCCGGCGCTGGCCGTGCCGGCCGTCTTCGTCGCCACCGCCGCCGGCTCCGCCCCGGTCTGCCCGGGCCCGGCGGGCAGCCTGTGCCTGGCGCCGCGGCCGGTGTTGGCGCTCTATACCGCGCTTGCCGGTCTGGGCGTGCTGCTGGCGCTGATGGCGGTGGCCCGGCCGCGCTTCGCCGCGCTCGCCGGCCGGCCGGCGGGGCGGGAGAAGCGCTGGCTGATCCTGACCATCATCGCGCTTCAGGTGCTGCTGATCGGCCTCGATCTCGGCGTCACGGCGGGCCGGATCGGCGGCGAGGACGGGCTGCTGGTGGCCACGATCCTGCGGCTGACCTTCTACTACCTGGTGGCGAGCGCGATCTTCCGCGTATTCCCCCAGATCTTCCTGATCCGCCCCGTCCCGGCGATCTCCCCGGCCGAGGATGAGGCCGAGGGCGAAGCCGCCGAGGACGGCCCGGTCGACACCGGGGCGCCGGCCATCGCCGGGCCTCCGGGCGCGCCGGCGCCGACCCTCGATGCCGAGGACAGGGCCGTGCTCGACCGGCTCGGGGCGCTGATGACCCGGGACCGGCTCTACCGGGAACCCGGCCTCGGCCGCCGCGACCTGGCCGAGGCGCTGGGCGTGCCGGAGCATCGGCTGACCCGGCTGGTCAATGTCGGGCTGGGCCGCACGGTGACCGAGGTGATCAACCAACACCGGGTGGCGGAAGCGCGCGATCGCCTCACCCGGACCGACGCGCCGGTGACGACGATCGCCTTCGATGTGGGCTTCAACAGCCTCGCGTCCTTCAACCGGGTCTTCAAGGCGGCGACCGGCCTGCGGCCCAGCGACCTGCGCCGGCGGGCCCGGTCCGGCGACGGGGAGGCGGCGGCATGACGGCGGGCCTCGGTCAGGGGCGCCATGCCGGATGGCCGTGCCGCCTCACGGGTTTCCTAGCTGCGCTGGTCCTGCTCGCCGGAATGGCCGAACCGGTGCGGGGGGCGGACTGCGTCCCCGCCATCGAGGCGCAGGAGGCGCGGCTCGCCCTGCCCGAGGGCCTGCTGATGGCGATCGCGCTGACCGAATCCGGCATCGACGGCCGGCCCTGGCCCTGGGCGCTCAATATCGGCGGGGAGCCGGCGATCCTGCCCGACGCCGAGGCCATGCGCCGGACGATCGCCGCGCATGGCGGCGGCCGCGGCGGCGGCCGGGACGACCGGCCCGGCCCGAACATCGATGTCGGCTGCATGCAGATCTCGCTGACCTGGCACGCCGACCGGTTCGAGGACTGGCGCGTCCTGCTGGAGCCCGAGGCCAATGTCGCCTACGGCGCCTGGTTCCTGCGCCGCCTGTTCGAGCGGCACGGCAGCTGGACGCTCGCGGTGGCGCACTACCACTCCGGCAGCCTCGATCGTCAGCGCGCCTATGTCTGCCGGGTCTGGCGCCATCTCGTCGCCATCGGCGGCGCCGCCGCCCCGGAGGTGAGCGCCTGCGCGGGATAGGGGCGTTGCGTAGGTCGGATACAGGCCGATGGCCGAAATCCGACGTTGCTCCCGACGGTGGCCCGGGCCCCGCCTGCGGTGTGGTCGGGCTCGCTTCGCTCGACCGACCTCCGTTTCTCCCCCCCCGTAGGTCGGTCGAGCGAAGCGAGC
>JAVJUS010000063.1:0-3581 GCA_040220455.1 Azospirillaceae bacterium | reverse complement strand
GCGGCGGGCCCGGCGCCGGTCGCGCGCGGCGCGGCGCCGGCCGTTCGGCGGGCGGATCGGGAGGGGGACTCCGCTTCGCCGGTCGGGCCGGCGGCCGGGATGTCGGTCACGGGGGAATCTTCCGGTTCCGTACTGCGTCCTCGGGCGGTGACGCCGGGCAGAATCGCCCCACGCCGCGGCGACAGTCGCCGGTCGCGCCGGCGTCGTCCAAGAGGCGCCGTGTCGCGCCGTCGGGACCGTATCGGGCACGCCCGCTTGATCCACGTCAAGGGGGCGGCGACGAGCCCGTGGTAATCGGAGGTCATGACGCCCGAGACCCTGCTCAAATACGAGGCGCGGCGCCTGCCGCGCTACACGAGCTACCCGACCGCGCCGCATTTCGGGACGGCGGTGGGCCCGCGGACCTATGCGACCTGGCTGTCGGAACTGCCCGAGGACGCGTCGCTGTCGGTCTATCTCCACGTCCCCTACTGCCGGGAGATCTGCTGGTATTGCGGCTGCCACACCAAGGCGACGCGCCAGTACGCGCCTGTGGCCAAGGCCGTGCGCGGCCTGACGGCGGAGATCGACGCGATCGCCGAGCGGGTGCCGGGCCGGGGTCGCGTCACCCATGTCCACTGGGGCGGCGGCACGCCGAACATCGTCTCGCCGGCCGACTTCCGCGCCGTCTCCGACCGGCTGTCGGCGCGACTCGGGCTCGCCGAGGAGGCCGAGATCGCGGTCGAGATCGATCCCCGCGTCTTCACGCGCGAGCATGCCGAGGCCTATGCCCGTGTCGGCGTCGGCCGGGCGAGCCTGGGCGTCCAGAGCTTCGATCCGACGGTCCAGAAGGCGATCAATCGCATCCAGACGGTCGAGACGACGGCCCGGGCCGTCGGCCTGCTGCGCCGCGCCGGCATCCGCCGGCTGAACATGGACCTGCTCTACGGCCTGCCGCACCAGACGGTCGACTCCGCGACCGACACCGCGCGCCGGGCCGTCGATTTCCTGCCGGACCGGGTCGCGGTCTTCGGCTATGCCCATCTGCCGTCGTTCAAGCGCCACCAGTCGCGCATCAACGAGGCGGACCTGGCCGACGGCCTGGGCCGGTATCATCAGGCCGAGGCGATCGCCGAGGTGCTGGAGCAGGCGGGCTATGTCCGCATCGGCCTTGACCACTTCGCCCGGCGCGACGACGCGCTCGCCATCGCCGCGGCGGCGGGGACGCTGCGCCGGAACTTCCAGGGCTACACGGTCGATCCGGCCGACGCGCTGCTCGGCCTCGGCCCGTCGGCGATCGGCGCGCTGCCCCAGGGCTATGTCCAGAACGTCCTGCCGATCCACCAGTGGCTGGAGTATCTGGACAGCGGCTCGCCGGCGACCGCGCGGGGCCTCGCGATCGGTCCGGAGGACCGGCTGCGCCGGGCGGTGATCGAGCGGCTGATGTGCGATCTGCGCGTCGATCTCGACGCCGTCGCGGCGAGCCACGGGGCCGAGCCGACCTTCGACGGCGCGCTCGCCGCGCTCGAGCCGCTGGAGGCCGACGGCCTCGTCCGGCGCCGGGGCGGCCTGATCGAGGTGCCGGAGGACGCGCGTCCCCTGGTCCGCGCGGTCGCCGCCTGCTTCGACGAGCGCCTGGCCTCGAGCGCCGCCCGCCACGCCCGCGCGGTGTAGACCCGCACCGGCCGGCAGGGCCATCGCGCACCGCTTCGCGGTGGGCGACCTACTGGAGCCGAGGACATGCGTAGTTCGCCCACGGCCGTGAGGCCGTGCGCGACGGCGCTGGCGTTGCTGTCGGGGATCGAGTGAGGCCGAAGCGGTATCCGCCTCTTACCGGTCCGTCTTCTCGGCTTCTGCCCGGAGCCACGCGCCCAAGGGCTGTATCCGAACTGATGGAATAATCTGTTCGGAGTGTATTGCTCCATCCTCGACAAACCAGGGCATCGATTTTCGTTTATTTTCATTCGTCATCCCCGCGAAAGCGGGGGTCTTGTTGGCGGTTATCCACGACAGTCAGCTCATGCCAGGCATGATCAGGCGCGAGTGGGGCGGCGAATTGGATCCCCGCTTTCGCGGGGATGACGATGTTCGCGAAAATCGGATGCCGACAGTCGATCATGACCGAAGGCGATCCGATCGACCGCCGACCCATGGAGCGGCCGGCGACGCGGGTGGGGCAGGTACAGACGTCCCGCCGCTCACGCTCAACTCTCGGCGTCGGTCGGGGCGCGGGCGGCGACGACCTTGTCGATGGCGATCGGCAGGTCGCCGATCATCAGCGTGGTGTTGCCGTCCGTCGTCTCGATGCCGGTGACCGTGCCCTTGATCCGCGTGCCGGCCTCCAGCGCCTCGCCCTGGCCGTCGAGGGCGGTCACCCGGATCGTGTAGAGGCCCGGCTCGGCCGTGCCGCCCAAGGCGGTCGCGCCGTCCCAGGTGATCCGGCCCTTGCCGGCGTCGGCCGGGACCTCCGTGCCGTAGATCGGGCGCCCGGTGGCATCCAGCAGGTCGATCCGGGCCGAGGCCACGTCGGCCGGCAGCTCGTAGCCGATCTCCTGCGCCGAGCCGTCGAACCACAGGGCGCTGCCCTCGGCCTCGATCTCGGTGCCCAGGAAGCCGAGCGCCCCGGTCACGCCGTTGGCCGGCTGCATGCCGATCAGCGATTCCAGGTTCTTGTTGGTCGCGATCTGCTGCTCGACCTGGGTGAAGCTGACGAGCTGGTTGGTGAACTCCGTCGTGTCCATCGGCGACAGCGGGTCCTGGTTCTTGAGCTGCGTGGTCAGCATGCTCAGGAACTGGTCGAAGGTCTCGGCGACCTTCTTGGAGGCCTTGGCGCTGGCCGGGGCGTCGCCGGAGGCGGCGGCGTTCAGGGCGGATGCGGCGTCCATGGCTCGGTTCCCGTTTCGGGCTCGGGGCGGGGAAGAGGGGTCCCGCCCGGGGCCTCAGATGCGAATGTCGACGCGGTCGGCGGTGACGGTCCAGACCTCGCCGGCGAGCGCGGTCACGGGCTGATCGGCGTCGGCGCCGTCGCCGCTGTCGTCGGCGGATCCGCCGGCCTGGCCGCCGGCGCCGCTGCCGCCGGCGCCCTGGTCACGCAGCGAGAATTCCAGCCCGCCGCTGCCGGTCTGCAGCCCGGCCTGGGCCAGCGCCCGTTCCAGGCCGCGCGCGTCGGCCTTGAGCAGCTCCAGCGTCTCCGGCCGGTCGGCGATGACCTGGGCCTGGACCTTGCCGTCGTCGGCCACGTCCATCTGGATCTCGACCGCGCCGAGCGCGGCGGGCTTGAGCTGGACCGTCACCCGGCCGCCGCCCTCCGCCGCGCCCGGATCCAGCCGGACGGCGATCTGGTCGATGACCTGGCGCGCGGTCACGGCCCCGCGAGCGAGCTGCAGCATGCCGGCGAAGCTGGTCTGGCCGGCGCCGCCGGCCTGGCCGTTGGCGCCCGATGCCCCGGCGGCGGCCGCGGCCGTGCCGCCGTCGCCACCGAACAGGGCGCCCTGGCCGAAGCCGCCGCGGGCATCGCCCCCGGTCGAGCCGAAGCCCCCGCCGTCACCGCCGAGCCCGGCCTGGAGCAGCGCGTCCAGGCGGCCCGCGGCGGTCTCCATGCC
>JAVJUS010000062.1:0-62760 GCA_040220455.1 Azospirillaceae bacterium | reverse complement strand
GCGGGCGCGGCGGCCCGGCGCTCGGCCTCCGCCTGGCGACGGTAGTCCCAGAAGCCGCCGACATATTCCCGGACGACCCCGCCGCCCTCGACCGCGATCACCGAGGTCACCAGCCGGTCGAGGAAGTCCCGGTCGTGGCTCACCAGGATCAGCGTGCCGGCATAGTCGCCCAGCACGTCCTCCAGGACGTCCAGCGTCTCCATGTCGAGGTCGTTGGTCGGCTCGTCGAGGACCAGCAGGTTGGCCGGCCGGGCGAACAGGCGCGCGAGTTGCAGCCGGTTGCGCTCGCCGCCGGACAGGCTGCGGATCGGGCTGTCCAGGCGCGACGGGTCGAACAGATAGTCCTTGAGATAGGTGGCCAGATGCACGTCGCGCTCGCCGACCCGGATGCGGTCGCCGCCCTGGGGGGCCAGGACGTCGCGCACCGTGCTCTCGGGCGCCAGGCTCTCGCGGCTCTGCTCGAAATAGACCGGCTCGACCCCGACGCCGAGGCGCAGGGACCCGGCGTCGGGCGGCAGGGCGCCCATCAGCAGGCGCACCAGCGTCGTCTTGCCCGCGCCGTTCGGACCGACGACCCCGATCCGGTCGCCGCGCATGATCCGGGTCGAGAAGCCGTCGATCAGCCGCTTCGGCCCGTCCGGCCCCGACACCGACTTGACCAGCCCCTCCGCCTCCAGCACCAGCTTGCCGCTCGCGCTTTCGGCCACCGCCAGCGCCGCCGCGCCCGTGCGGCCGACCCGCTCGCGCCGCTCCGCGCGCATGGCGGTCAGCCGGCGCACCCGGCCCTGGTTGCGCTTGCGCCGGGCGGTCAGCCCCTCGCGCAGCCACTTGGTCTCCGCCGCGATGCGCTTGTCGAGCCGGTCGGCCGCCTTGTCCTCGGCCTCGCGCAGCTCCTCGGCCCAGTCCTCGAAGGCCGCGAAGCCGCGATCGGTGACGTGCATCCGGCCCCTATCGAGCCAGAGCATCCGGGTCGACACCCGCTCCAGGAAGGCCCGGTCGTGGCTGATCACCAGCAGCGCGCCGCGGAAGGCCGACAGCCGCGCCTCGATCCATTCGATCGTCGGCAGGTCGAGATGGTTGGTCGGCTCGTCGAGCAGCAGGATGTCCGGCTCGCCGACCAGCGCGCGGGCCAGGGCCGCGCGCCGCGCCTCACCGCCGGACAGCGCCGCCGTCGTGCGCGCCGGGTCGAGGCCGACGGCCTCCAGCATCGCCTCGGCGCGGTAGGTCTCCTCCGCCCGGTCGGCGGGCAGGCCGGCGGCGACCGCCTCGGCAAGGTTCGTATCCGCGGGCAGGTCCGGCTCCTGGCCCAGCTCGGCCAGATGGGCGCCGGGCTGGACGAACCGCTCCCCGGCGTCGAGCGCCACCCGGCCGGCGAGCACGCCCATCAGGCTGGACTTGCCGCTGCCGTTGCGGCCGATCAGGCTGGCCCGGTCGCCCGGCGTCAGCGCGACGTCGATACCGTCGAACAGGGTGCGCTCGGCGAAGGCGAGGGTGGCGCTCTTCAGCGCGATCAGCGGCGGCGCGGCCATGGGCTCGGATCGATCGCTACGGCGTGCCGTCGCCGGCCGGGGCGCGCGCGCCGCGCAGCCGGTCGTAGGCGGCGTTGATGGTCGCCAGCTTCTCGTTGGCGACGTCGACGAATTCCTGCGGCATTCCCTGGGCGATCAGCCTGTCGGGGTGGTTCTCGCGCACCAGCCGGCGATAGGCCGCCTTGATCGTCTCCTCGTCGGCGTCGTGGGGCACGCCGAGGATAGTGTACGGATCGCCGGCGTCCGGCCCCAGCTCCGCGGCGCGCAGGCGGGCGAAATCGGTCTCCGACAGCCCGAAGATGGTGGCCACCTGCCGCAGATAGGCGAGCTCGGCATCGTGGATCGTGCCGTCCGCCCGGGCGATCTGCATCAGGCAGGTGAGCAGCTCCTCGAGCACCGGGTGGCCGTCCTCGAACAGCTCCGCGATCTGTTTGGCGTAGACCTCGAAGCCCGCGCTGTCGCGTCGCGCCATGTTGAAGACGCGGGCGACATTGGCCTCTTCCTCCGGCGGGATGCGGAAGACGCGCTTGAAGGCGTCGACCTCGTCGCGGGTCACCACGCCGTCGGCCTTGGCCATCTTGGCGCCCAGCGCGACGACGCCGATCGTGAAAGCGATCTTCTTGGTGTTCTCGCGCGATTCGGGCCCCTCGGGCTCCGCCGCGCCGGTGCCGGCGAGCCGGTCCACGGCATGGCCCGCGGCCGCGCCGACCAGCGCACCGATCGGCCCACCGAGCGCGAAGCCGGCCGCGCCGCCCACGATCTTTCCCCAGATGCTCATCGCGGCGCACCATAGCCGGGGCGCCGGTTCCGGCAAAGAGCCGGCGCAGCGGCTCCGGATCGGTTTTCAATCGAGGGGCGTACACACAAATAGTAACCTTAACGCCTCTAATGTCGCTCTTCTTCGATTCGAATCGTATCCGGACGCCATGCAGGCCTCATCCCAGCCTCTCCCGGTTCCCGACGCCGGTACCGCGGACGGCGTCGCGCAGCCGGGCGAGGTCCTCGCGGGCTACTGGGCGCCCGCGGTCCGCGCCCGGGCCGGCGCGCTGCCCGACCGCTTCGTGGCGACCGCCGACCCGGCCGCCGCCGACTTCCTGGTCGTCGATCCGCCGGCCCTCGAAGCGCTGGAGGCGGAGGGCCGGCCGGCACCGCTCGTGCCCGTCGTCGTCGTCGGGGCGCGGGCGGCGGCCGACGAACTGGTCGCCGCGGCCGACGGCACGGATCTGGCCGAGCGGGTCGAGGCGGCGGCCGAGATCGCCCGGCGCCTGCGCGCGCTCGTCCGGCGAGGCACGCTGGCGGCGGTGCGCTCGATCGACGCCTTAGTGCTCGCCCATGCCTGGACGCGCGGCGGCCGGGTCGCGCCGCGCATCGCCGGCCATGTCGCGGGCGGTCGAGGCTATCCGGTGGCGGGGCGCCTGGACCTCACGGCGCCAGGGGACATCGAGCATGTCTTCGACCGGCTGGTGGCCGCCGGCGCGCTGCGCGCCCAGCCGGTCGAGGTCGGCATGCCGTGCCCGTCCTGCGACAGCCTGCGCGTGCTCTTCCGCGACGGCTGCGTCGCCTGCGGCAGCCCGATGATCGAGGCGCGGGCGCTGATCCACCACTTCCACTGCGCCTATCAGGCGGCCGAGGCGGAGTTCCGCCAGGCGAGCGGGCGCTATGTCTGCCCCAAATGCGGCCGCGGCCTGCGCCATTTCGGCCTCGACTACGACAAGCCGGGGGAGGTGCTGCACTGCGCGTCCTGCGGCACCGAGGCGGCGGAGCCCCGGGCCCATGGGCGCTGCCTCGACTGCGCCGCGACCTTCGAGGCGGATGCCTGCACGCGCCTGACGATCCGCGCGTTCGAGCTCACGCCGGAGGGCGCGCGCATGCTCCACACCGGCGCGATCGACACGCAGAGCGTCGCCGACGCGCTGTCGGGCGTCTTCCCGCTCGTGCCCTTCGCCACCTTCCTGGTGCAGGCGCGCACCCTGGCGGCGGTGGCCCGGCGCCACGGCCTCGCCTCCTCCGTGCTCGACCTGGGCTTCGAGGCGGAGGCCGAGCGCGCCCTCGCCGTCGAGGATCGGGCCCGGCTGATCCATCACATGGGCACGGTGCTGAGCGAGACGGTGCGCGACACCGACCTGATGAGCCAGCACCGGGGCCGCGTGCTGGTCCTGCTCGCCGGCACCGACGAGACCAAGGCCCGGCAGGCCGCCGAGCGGCTGCGCCGGGCGGTCGCCGGTGCCGTCGGCGATCGGCTCGCCGGCGCGCTCGATACCGAGGTCCGGCCCGTCGACTCGGTGACTTCGTCCGAGGAAACGGGAGCGGGGGACAGCGAAGATGCTCGATAGGGCGCTCGACTTCCTCCTCGCCCAGACCTGGGAGAGCCTGCCGGCGATCTTCTGGGTGCCGCTCTTCCTGGAATTCCCGCGCTTCGTGCTGGGCGGCGCGCTGGTCGGGTGGTTCGTCGCCTCCGGCCGGCTCGGCCGCCAGGCGCGCGACCGGGTGGTCGAGGTCGGCATCACCGCCGTGGTTCCGGCGCACAACGACCCTGTCTCGGTGCGGCGCACGGTCGATTCCCTGCGCGAGCAGACGATCGGCCCGATCCAGATCGTGGTGGTCAACGACGGCTCGACCGACGCGACGGACGCGGCCTGCCGGGCGCTGCTGCGCCAGGGCCGGATCGACGCCTACCTGCCGCTGACCGCGCGCGGCGGCAAGGCGGCGGCGGTCAATCTCGCCCTGTCGGTGGCGCGCCACCCGCTGTTCCTGGTCACCGATTCCGACACGACCTTCGACCGCGACGCCCTGGCGGAGGCGGCCGCGCCGTTCGAGGATCCGGCGGTCGGCGTGTCGGGCGGCACCTTGCGGGTCCGCAACGGGGACGCGACGCTGGCGACGCGGGTCCAGCAGCTCAACTACGCCTACTCGATCACGCTCGGCCGCGTGGTCAAGAGCATGCTGAGCTTCTACTTCGTCGCCTCGGGCGCCTTCGGGCTCTACCGGACCGAGGCGGTGCGCGGCGCCGGCGGATGGGATTTCGGGCCGGGCGAGGATGGCGACATCATGACCCGGCTGCGCGCGGCGGGCTGGAAGGCCGCCTTCGTGCCGACGGCCGTCGCCATGACCGAGGTGCCGGAGAGCTTCGTCAAGCTGGCCCGCCAGCGGCTGCGCTGGAACCGCTCCTTCGTGCGCAACCGGTACCGCAAGTCGCGCGCCGCGATCCTGGATGTCCGCCGGCGCGACTTCGACGTGCCGTTGGCGATCAGCTTCCTCGACGGCTACTTCTTCAACGGCGTGGTGCCGTTCCTGTTCGCCGTCTATCTGGCCCATCTCTTCGTGACCTATGGCGAGATGGCGCCGGTCTTCCTGCTCGCGGTGACCGGGTTCTACCTGGCCGTCGACGTGATCCAGTTCGGCGCCACGCTGACGCTCTCGAACCGGCCGCGCGCCGATTTGAGGCTGATCGCCTATCTGCCGCTCTATTCGGTCGTCAACGCGTATTTCCTGCGCTTCGTGCGGTTCTACGCGGTCGCCGACGAGTTGATCCGCCGCGGCTCCTACACCGATCCCTATGTCCCGGCCAAGGTCCGCGCGCGCGTGCCGCGCTACTGACCCGGTCCCGGCACACCCGCCCGGCCGAAGGAGAGCCGATCCGCCGTGAAGCGGCTGCAATCGCCCCGCAACCTGCCCTACCGCACGGTCGAGGACGCCCGGCGCGAGCCGCTGCGCCTGGGCAAGTACGTCTATCTGCTGATCATCGCCGCCATCGCCCTGTTCCTGGTCGACCGGGCGGCGGGCTGGCTCTACATGCTGCGCGGCGACGGCTTCGTCTATGGCGACGCCTGGACGCTCGCCTTCGAATACGACGTCACGATCGACAGCCTGCCCGTGCGCGAGGGCGACCGGGTGACGCCGGGCGCGCCGCTCGCGACCGTCGCCTCGGCCGGCTTCCAGGAGCGCGCGACCGGGCTGGCCGCCGAGGTGGCCGGCGCGCTCGACCGGCTGGAGCAGGCGCGCACCCGCGTCGAGGGTCTGCGCGCAGAGCGCCGGGTCGCCCTGGAGGAGCTGGACTTCACCGAGCGCCAGTACGATCGGGTCCGCGGCGGGGCCGAGCGCGGGCTGGTGGTCGGCGACACGGTCAACGACTTCGCCCATGACCGCTTCCGCGCCCGCCGCGCCGTGGAGCGCCTGGACGCGGAGATCCGCACGATCGAGGCGGAGCTGGCGACCCTGCGCGCGGCGGCGGAGCGCGCGCGGGGGCACTACCGCGCCCTGCTCGACGGCTTCGGCGGCGGGCGCTGCGGGGCGCCGGTGCCGGGCGACGTCGCCGCGCGGCGCGCCGCCGATGGGGCGTCGGTCATGGACGGCAGCCTGATGCTCCATGCCGCAGGGGCCAAGGACCCGGACCCGTCGACCGGAACCCCGCCGCGGCGCGGGCCCGGCCTGTGTCGCGCGCCCCAGGGCGGCGTCGTCGCCAATCTGGACAGCACGCCCGGCTCGGTCCTGCGTCAGGGCGAGCCACTGCTCCAGGTCTTCGGCGACGAGCGCTACGTCCTCGCCTATCTCGACAACCGCTCGCCGGTGCCGCACGCGGCGGGCGACCCGATCCTGGTGCGCTTCCAGGGGCTGGGCTGGCGGCTCGCCCGGATCGGCCGGCCGACGGCGGTCGCCGAGCGCCTGCCGCCGGAATTCCAGCCGCGCTTCGCCCAGGTCACCCGCGACCGGCTGGTGTTCATCGAGGTCGATCCGGAGATCCTGGCCGAGGCCTCGATGCTGACGACGGTCCAGCTCTACAAGCCGGCCGGACTGGAGGCGGCGCTAGGCGTCTATCGCGCGATCCGGTCGCGGGCCGGCGAGGCGGGCTGACGCCGCGCCTTCCGCTCGTCAGCCTGTCAGCGTTCAGCGGGTCAGTCGCGCCAGGCGCTCGGCGATCAGGGTGAAGAAGCCGTCGGCGTCGATCGTGTTGAGCACGTGGCAGTTCCGGACGAGCCCGGTCTGGCCCCACCAGTCGACGACGGTCATGCCCATGGTCAGCTCCGAGCCGGTCTCGATGCGGACGTTGCAGTCGCGCCCGCCATAGAGTTCCGGCTTCAGGAGAAAGGCGACGACGCTCGGGTCGTGCAGCGGGCCGCCGTCCTGGCCGTAGCGTTCCATGTCGAAGCGCTCGTAGAAGCCGAGCATTCCCTTGCAGGCACGGCCGACGGCGGTGTCCATCGCGCCCAGGGAGTCGATCCAGGCGCGCGGCATCAGCGCCTTGTGGGTCAGGTCGAGCGGCGCCAGGGTCAGCGGCACGCCGCTTTCGAAGACGACTTTCGCGGCGTGCGGGTCGACATAGATGTTGAACTCCGCCGCCGGGGTGGTGTTGCCGCCCTCGAAGAAGCCGCCGCCCATCGCGACGATCTGCCGGATGCGCGGGATGATCGCCGGCTCGCGCACCATCGCCATGGCGATGTTGGTCAGCGGGCCCAGCGTGCACAGGGTGATCGTGCCCGGCTCGGCGTCCATCAGCGTGGCGACGAGCCAGTCGACGGCATGCATCTCCTGCAACGGCACGGTCGGCGGCGGCAGGTCCGCGCCGTCGAGCCCCGTCTTGCCGTGCACCTCCTCGGCCGTCACCAGGGTGCGCACCATCGGCCGGGCGCAGCCGGCGAAGACCGGGATGTCCGGCCGGCCGGCGAGCTCGACCAGCGCGCGGGCGTTGGTCTCGGTCAGCGACAGGGACACGTTGCCCGCCACGGCCGTGATGCCGAGGACCGAGAGCTCGGGCGAGGCGAGCGCCAGCAGGATGGCGATGGCGTCGTCCTGGCCGGGATCGGTGTCGATGATGATCGGCCGCGCGGTCATTGAGGGTCCGTGGCTTGGTGGGACGGGGAGGGGGCGGGCGTCGAACGCCGGCGCACCGTCGGCTAGCACCCGGCCCGCTGCCGCGCAAGGGGGGCGGCGCGGTCGGGTAAGAATATTACCCGACTCTGCTCGCCGCGCCACCGTCGAATGCACCATAATATTCGCTACGGACAGGATTCGTCTTCTTTTCGGGTATGTCGGATACCGTGTTGAACGGGCGCCTGGTCCGGACAATAATCGAGGAAAGAGCGGAACCTCGAATACTGAGCGTGCACTTGTGCGCCGCAGCACGAATTCTGCGGCCGCTCGACGGCGCCTCATGGCCGGGTTCCACGTCCTCGCACCGCCGCGCCGCGCCCGACAGGCCGCGCCGCCGCCAGGGAGATCCGGTGATGTCGGTATTCGCCCAGCCCGATTTCGCGTCGCATGAACAGGTCGTCTTCGCCGCCGACGCGGCGACCGGACTGAAGGCGATCCTGGCGATTCACGACACCCGGCGGGGCCCGGCGCTGGGCGGGTGCCGCTACTGGGCCTATGGCGACGAGGACGCGGCGATCCGCGACGCGCTGCGGCTGTCCCATGGCATGACCTACAAGGCCGCGGTCGCCGACCTGCCGCTGGGCGGCGGCAAATCCGTGATACTGGCGCCGCCGGGCGGCGATCCCGGGGCCAAGCCCGACGGCCTGATGGCCGCCATGGGCCGGGCGGTGGACCGGCTGGGTGGGCGCTACATCATCGCAGAGGACGTCGGCACCTCGCCCGCCGACATGGCGGAAATCGCGCGCGAGACCGGGCATGTGGTCGGTCTCGCGCCGGAGGACGGCGGCCGGGGCGACCCCTCGCCGGTCACGGCGCGCGGCATCTTCGCGGGGCTGCGCGCGGCCGTCGCCTACCGGACGGGCAAGGACGACCTGACCGGGCTGACGGTGGCGGTCCAGGGGCTCGGCCATGTCGGCCGCGCTCTTTGCGGCCTGCTGCACGAGGCCGGGGCCGGGCTGGTCGTCACCGACCTGCGCGAGGCCGCGGTCGCCGAGGCCGTGGAAAGCCTGGGCGCGCGGGCGGCCGACCCGCACGCCATCCTGTCCGAGCCGGTCGACGTCCTGGCGCCCTGCGCGCTCGGCGCGGTGATCGACGACACGAGCGTGGCGCGCCTGCGCGCCGGGATCGTCGCCGGCGCGGCCAACAACCAGCTCGCCGAGGCGCGCCACGGGCTCGCCCTGCGCGAGCGCGGCATCCTCTACGCCCCCGACTATGTGCTCAACGCCGGCGGGCTGATCCACGTCGCCGCCGATCACTTCCGCCATGACGCGGACTGGGTCGCGGGCAGGCTCGACGGCATCGCCGCCACGCTGACGGAGATCTTCCGCCGCGCCGATCGCGACGGCGTGGCGACCAGCGCCGCCGCCGACCGACTGGCCGAGGACCGGCTGCGCGAGGCCGACGCGGCCGCCCTGGCGGCCTGACCCGGGCCCTTGTCGCGCGGCGTCGCCGGCGGTGTGCCCGGGCATCGAGCCTCGTCGCGGCTCGCCGCGATCACGAAGCCGTGAGCCGGTGGGCCGCGGTCGGCGGCTTGGCCGACCGGCTGTCCCCTGGCGCCGTGGCCGTCTTCGCACGCTTTCGTCCGCTTTCGGTCTCGAAGCGGACCGGCGGGTGTGTCGCGTCTGCATCTTTAGCGTGTTGTCCATCGCACGGCGCCCGCATCACGCGGCGCCCGCCTCATCGTTTCGCCTGCTGGCGATCGTCATGCTCGAGCGCGCCCGAGCCGCCGGCCGGCGGCGCACCGAGGGCGCGCAGCGGTCTCCGGTGACAGGGTACCCGCAAAGGCTGAAAGACCTGTCGCCGCGCGATTCATCTTGCTGCAGCGCAACAATCCTCGCGCGAGCGGCCCGGTCGCCGACCGTCGGGGTCGCGCCCGGATTCCCCTAGGAAGCGGGGGCCGGCCAGCCTTGCCATTCAAGGTGTTGCCGACTACGCTCCTCTGCAGTCGGGCGTGCGATAACAACCAGAAAAAGTGGGCAGCGGGCCACCGCCGCGCCCCAATCGAACGGACACAGTCGACCAGGGAGGTCCCAGTGAAAGCAGCCGTTTCCGCTCTCGCCCTCGCCGCCGGCGCGGGCCTGGCGTTCGCCGCCGCTTCGGCGCCGGCCAACGCCGCAGAGATTTCGATCTCCTGCGGCGCCGTGGGAATCGAGCTGGAGCTCTGCCAGTCGGGCGTCGAGGCGTGGGAAGCCGAAACCGGCCACGAGGTCGAGATCGTCTCGACGCCCAACAGCACGACCGAGCGTCTGGCGCTCTACCAGCAGATCCTCAGCGCCGAGGCGACGGACATCGACGTGTTCCAGATCGATGTCATCTGGCCGGGCATCCTGGGCAGCCACTTCATCGACCTGTCCCAGTACGTCGAACAGGAGACGGTCGACGAGCACTTCACGCCGATCGTCGAGAACAACACGATCGGTGGCGAGCTCAAGGCGATGCCGTGGTTCACCGATGCGGGCATCCTCTACTACCGCACCGACCTGCTGGACAAGTACGACCTCGAGCCGCCGACCACCTGGACGGAGTTGACCTCGGCGGCGCAGACCATCCAGGACGGCGAGCGCGCGGAAGGCAACGACCGCTTCTGGGGCTTCGTCTGGCAGGGCCGCGCCTACGAGGGGCTGACCTGCGACGCGCTGGAGTGGATCGACAGCTTCAACGGCGGCACGATCGTCGCCGACGACGGCTCGATCACGGTGAACAACCCGAACGCCGTCGAGGCGATCGATCTGGCGGCCTCCTGGGTCGGCGAGATCTCGCCGGAGGGCGTGCTCAACTACACCGAGGAAGAGGCGCGCGGCGTCTTCCAGTCGGGCAACGCCGCCTTCATGCGCAACTGGCCCTACGCCTGGGCGCTCGGCCAGTCCGAGGACAGCCCGATCGCCGGCAATATCGGCGTCTCGGCCCTGCCGAAGGGCGGCGAGGACGGCAAGAACAGCGGCACGCTGGGCGGCTGGCAACTCGCGGTCTCGCAGTACTCGGCCAATCCGGAGATCGCGGCCGACCTGGTGAGCTACCTGACCAGCGCCGAGGAGCAGAAGCGCCGGGCGATCGTGGGCTCCTACAACCCGACCATCGCCTCGCTCTACGAGGACGAGGACGTCCTGGAGGCGAGCCCGTTCTTCGGTGAGCTCTACGACACCTTCACCAACGCCGTCGCCCGCCCGTCGGGCGTGACCGGCGCCAAGTACAACGAGGTGTCGAGCGCGTTCTGGAACGCCGTGCACGCCACGCTCTCGGGCGACGGCGACGCGGCGAGCAATCTCGACAGCCTCGAGTCCGAGCTCATCCGCATGAGCCGCGGCGGTCGCTGGTAACCCGCGAAGGCCGGCCGGCCCCGGCGGCGCCAGGCGCGCCGTCCGGGGCCGGCCGCGCCGTCCCCGCCGCGTTGCCGCCCATCGGGCGACCGTCGGGTTCCCGCTGGCTCCACCGGTGCCGGCGTGCCCCCCGGTCACCTTCCATCGGCCCCTCGAAGAAGCCGAAACGAAGAACCGCCACCCGGGGAAACGCTCATGACCGTCCGCGCATCGCAGCTCACCCGTCAGCGCGTTCGCTCGGCCTGGATGTTTCTGGTGCCGATGCTGGTCGTGCTGACGCTCGTGGCCGGCTGGCCCCTCCTGCGCACCTTCATCTTCAGTTTCACGGATGCCTCGCTGACCGCCGGCGAGGAGACCAACTTCGTCGGCTTCGACAACTACCTGTTCTACGGGCCGAACCTGAACGACTACGACGAGGAGCTCGGCGGCTACTTCGTCTTCTGGGAGCCGGACAACGCGGCGCTCGTCTGGATGCCGGACGAGGGCGAGTTCGTCGATCTCGATACCGGGGAGCCCTATCAGGGGACCGTCGACAAGAGCCAGGTGTTCAACTGGCAGGGCATGCTGGTCGACGGGCTGTGGTGGCGCTCGGTCTGGAACACGGTCGTCTTCAGCCTGTTCTCGGTGGGCCTGGAGGTCATCCTCGGCACCGCCATCGCGCTGACGTTGAACGCCCACATACCGGGACGCGGCCTGCTCCGCGCGGCGGTGCTGATTCCCTGGGCCATTCCGACGGTCGTCTCCGCCCAGATGTGGGGCTGGATGCTCAACGACCAGTACGGCGTGGTCAACGAGATGCTGCTGGGTCTGGGTGTCCTGTCGGAACGTGCCGCCTGGACGGCGGAAAGCGCGCTGGCCCTGCCCTCGGTGATCGCGGTCGACGTCTGGAAGACGACGCCGTTCATGGCATTGCTGGTGCTGGCCGCCCTGCAGCTCCTGCCGGGGGAGATCTACGAGGCGGCGAAGGTGGACGGCATCCACCCGGTGCGCACCTTCCTCAGGGTGACGCTGCCGCTGATCCGGCCGGCCTTGATGGTGGCGATCATCTTCCGATCGCTCGACGCGCTGAGAATGTTCGACCTGGTCTACGTGCTGACCTCGAACAGTCGCGACACGATGATGATGTCGGTCTTCGCGCGACAACAACTCGTCGACTTCCAGAACGTGGGCTACGGCTCGGCGGCGTCGACGATGCTGTTCCTGATCATCGCGGCCTTCACGGTGACCTACATCGCCCTCGGGCGCGTCAACTTCCAGGAGCGCTGAGCCATGAGCGCAAAGCTTCAGCGCCGCCTCTGGCGCACCGTCTTCTACATCCTGATCGCGATCATCATCGTCTACACGATCTTCCCCTTCTACTGGGCGATCGTGTCGTCGCTGAAGGCGGGCACCGAGCTGTTCCGCGTCGACTTCGTGCCGCCGGATCCGGCCTGGACCAACTATGTCGCGGTCTTCGCCGAGCAGCCCTTCGCCCGGAACATCGGCAACTCGATCTTCGTCGCGTTGATGACGGTGATCATCTCGCTGTTCCTGGCGGTGACGGCGTCCTACGCGCTGGGCCGCATCTACTTCCGCGGCAAGTCGACGATCCTGCTCGTCGTCCTCGGCGTCTCCATGTTCCCGCAGGTGGCCGTGCTGTCCGGCCTGTTCGAGCTGATCCGGTTCCTCAACCTCTACAACAACCTGTGGGGCCTGATCCTCAGCTACCTGATCATGACCCTGCCGTTCACGGTGTGGATCCTGACCACCTTCATGCGGGAACTGCCCAAGGAGCTGGAGGAGGCGGCGATCGTCGACGGCGCCAATCCGTGGCAGACGATCACCAAGGTGTTCATGCCGCTGCTCGGCCCCGCGCTGGCGACGACCGGTCTGCTCGCCTTCATCCAGGCGTGGAACGAGTTCCTTTTCGCCCTGACCTTCACGCTGACGAACGAGATGCGCACGGTGCCCGTGGCGATCGCCCTGATCACCGGCGCCAGTCAGTTCGAGCTGCCGTGGGGCAATATCATGGCGGCCTCGGTGATCGTTACGGTACCCTTGATCGTGCTGGTGCTCATCTTCCAGCGTAAGATCGTCTCGGGCCTGACGGCCGGCGCGGTGAAGGGCTAGGACTACGCGAGACGGTCGGCGGCGCGGCGGGTGATCCCCGCCCGGCCCGCCGCCGGCCGCGAACAACATGCTCGAGAAGGGGCGGCGCGGACGCCCGGACCGGACGGCACCGGTCCCCGCCGCGATCCGCCCGACCCCAGGGAGTGGTGCGCGATGGCAGAAGTGGTTCTCAATCAGGTGCGCAAGGCCTTCGGCGAGATCGAGGTCATCAAGGGCGTCGACCTGGAGATCAAGGACAACGAGTTCGTCGTCTTCGTCGGCCCGTCGGGCTGCGGCAAGTCGACCCTGCTGCGCCTGATCGCCGGCCTCGAGGACATCTCGACGGGCGACCTGACGATCGACGGCGCGCTGGTCAACGACCTGCCGCCGGCCCAGCGCGGCATCGCGATGGTCTTCCAGTCCTACGCGCTCTACCCGCACATGACGGTGTACGAGAACATGGCCTTCGGGCTGAAGCTGGCGAAGGAGAGCCGGGAGACGATCGAGGGCAAGGTCCGCGAGGCGGCCCGGATCCTCCAGCTCGAGCAGCTCCTGACCCGCAAGCCGAAGGAGCTGTCGGGCGGCCAGCGCCAGCGCGTCGCCATCGGCCGCGCCATCGTGCGCGATCCGAAGGTGTTCCTGTTCGACGAGCCGCTGTCGAACCTCGACGCCGCGCTGCGGGTGCAGATGCGCATCGAGATCGCCAAGCTGCACGCCGACCTCAACGCGACCATGGTCTACGTCACCCACGACCAGGTCGAGGCGATGACGCTGGCCGACAAGATCGTCGTGCTCAACGCCGGCATCGTCGAGCAGGTAGGCTCGCCGCTGGAGCTCTACCACCATCCGCGCAACCTGTTCGTCGCGGGTTTCATCGGCTCGCCGAAGATGAACTTCATCCAGACCGAGGTCGTCGAGGCGGCCAAGGACAGCGCCACGGTGGAGCTGCCGGGCGGCGCGCGGATCACCGTGCCGGTCCAGCAGAACCGGGTGAAGGTCGGCGATCAGGTGACCTACGGCGTCCGGCCCGAGCACATGCTGGAGGAAGGCGGCGGCGACGGGGAGATCCCCGGCGACGTCTTCGTCGTCGAGCGGCTGGGCGGGGAGACCTACGCCTATGTCCGCACGTCCAACGATCAGGTGCTCACCCTCCAGTGCGAGGGCGAGAGCCGGGTCAAGGCCGGCCAGACCGTGCGCATGGGCGTCACCGCCGGCACCAGCCACCTGTTCGACCCGGACGGCATGGCCCTCGAGCGCGGCCAGCGCCACCCGATGGCCGACCTGGGCAAGGAAGGCCAGCTCTCCTTCGCGTAGGGGCAGGGCGCGGGCCGGGCCGACGGGCCGGGCCGACGGCCCGCGACGTCGAGCTCGCCGCCGCTCGACCGACCTATGATCCGCATCGACGTCGTAGGTCGGCTGAGCGAAGCGAACCCGACGGGCGCCGGCCGGGCCGGGTGACCGCGACGTCGGGCTCGCTGCCGCTCGACCGACCTACGAAACGGGCCGGTTCCCGGGCCGGCGCGCCCGTTCTCACGCCTTCCCGTAGCCCCCGCCGCCGGGCGTCTCGACCACGAAGACGTCGCCTTCGGCCATCTCGACGCTCGCGGTCGCGGGGAGTTCCTCGATCGTGCCGTCGGTGCGCTCGACGCGGGCGGCGCCGGGTTTGCCGGGCTCGCCCCCGGCGACGCCGTAGGGGGCGACCCTGCGGTTGTTGGCGAGCAGGGAGGCCGTCATCGCCTCGCGGAAGCGGATGCGCCGGATCACGCCGTCGCCGCCGCGATGGGCGCCGGCCCCGCCGGAGCCCCGGCGGATGGCGAAGCGCTCCAGCAGCACCGGAAAGCGCAGCTCCAGCACCTCCGGATCGGTCAGGCGGCTGTTGGTCATGTGGGTGTGAACGGCCGAGGCGCCGTCGAAATTCGGGCCCGCGCCGGCGCCGCCGCAGATCGTCTCGTAGTACTGGTGGCGGGCGTTGCCGAAGGTGAGGTTGTTCATCGTCCCCTGGGCCGCCGCCAGCACGCCCAGCGCGCCGTAGAGCGCGTTGGTGACGGCCTGAGAGGTCTCGACATTGCCGGCTACGACCGCGCCCGGCCAGCGCGGCGCCAGCATGGAGCCGTCGGGCACCGTGATGTCGATCGGCGCCAGGCAGCCGTCGTTCATCGGGATCTCTTCGGCGACCAGTGTGCGGAAGACGTAGAGCACCGCCGCGCGCACGACGGCCGCCGGGGCGTTGAAGTTGCTGTCGAGCTGGGGCGAGGTGCCGGTGAAGTCGACATGCGCCCGGCGCGCCTCGGCATCGATGGCGATCGCCACCCGGATCTCCGCCCCGTTGTCGAGGGGCTGGACGAAGCTGCCCGTCGTCAGCGCGTCGAGGACGCGGCGCACCTGCTCCTCGGCGTTGTCGCGGACGTGGCGCATATAGGCGTGGACGACGTCGAGGCCGAACATCTCCACCATGCGGCCCAGCTCGCGCACGCCCTTCTCGTTGGCGGCGATCTGCGCCTTCAGGTCGGCGATGTTCTGGTCGATGTTGCGCGCGGGATGGGTGGCCGAGGCGAAGAGGTCGAGGACCGCATCCTCCTGGAACGTCCCTTCGGCGACGAGCTGCACGTTGTCGATCAGCACGCCTTCGTCCTCGATCGTCCGGCTGTCCGGCGGCATCGAGCCCGGCGTCAGCCCGCCCACATCGGCGTGGTGGCCCCGGCTGGCGACGAAGAACAGCACCCGCTCCCCGGCCTCGTCGAAGACCGGCGTGACCACCGTGATGTCCGGCAGGTGCGTGCCGCCATGATAGGGGTCGTTGAGCATGAAGACGTCGCCGCGGCGCATGGTGCCGGCGCGCTGCTCCAGGATATGCCGCACCGAGGTGCCCATGGAGCCCAGATGCACCGGCATGTGCGGGGCGTTGGCGACGAGCGCGCCGTCGGGGTCGAAGACCGCGCAGGAGAAGTCCAGCCGCTCCTTGATGTTCACCGAATAGGCGGTGTTCTGCAGGGTCACGCCCATCTGCTCGGCGATCGACATGAATAGGTTGTTGAACACCTCCAGCATGACCGGATCGACCGAGGTGCCGACGGCGACCCGGCTCGGCCGCGCCTCGACCCGGCGCATGACCAGATGGTTCAGCTCGGTGATCGTCGCCTGCCAGCCGGGCTCGACGACCGTCGTCGCGTTCGACTCCCTCAGGATCGCCGGGCCGTCGACGGCGTCGCCCGGCACCATGGCGTCGCGGTCGAAGACGGGCGTCGGGCGCCATTCGCCGGCCATGAAGGCGTCGACCGTGGCGAGCGGGGCTAGGTCGCCGTCGCGCCGGGCGTCGGGCGGCGTCTCCCCGGCCGGCGCGCCGCCGCCGACGAGTTCCACCGACACCGCGTCGATCACGAGATCGCGCCCGGTCATGGCGAAGCCGAAGCGGGCGCGGTGCGCCTTCTCGAACGCCGCCGCCAGCGCGTCGGCGTCGCCGAAGGGCACGACCAGCGCGGTGTCCGTGCCGGCGTATTTCACATGGGCCCGGCGCAGCGCGTCGTAGGCGGCGACGCCCTGGGCGTCCATCTCCGCGCCGGCGTCGACCTCCAGCCGGTCGAGCGTCGCGGCGGCCTTGTCGAGCGCGCCGGCCTCGGCCAGCGGCGCCTCGACCGAGGTCTCGCGCATCGCCCGGATGTCGGCGAGGCCCATGCCGTAGGCCGACAGCACGCCGGCGTAGGGGTGGACATGCACCGTCTCCATGCCCAGCGCGTCGGCGACGAGGCAGGCGTGCTGGCCGCCGGCGCCGCCGAAGCAGACCAGGGCGTAGGGCGTCACGTCATGGCCGCGCTGGACGGAGATCTGCTTGATGGCGTTGGCCATGTTGTCGACGGCGATGCGCAGGAAGCCCTCGGCCACCCGCTCGGCCGGGCGGTCGTCGCCGGTCGCCTCGCGGATGCGGCCGGACAGGTCGTCGAAGGCCGCGCGCACCGCTTCGGCGTCCAGCGGCTCGTCCGCGCCGGGCCCGAAGACGCGCGGGAAGAAGTCCGGCTGGAGCTTGCCGAGCATGACGTTGCAGTCGGTGACGGTGAGCGGCCCGTCGCGGCGATAGCAGGCGGGCCCCGGATCGGCGCCGGCGCTGTCCGGACCGACGCGGTACTTCGCCCCGTCGAAATGGCAGACCGAGCCTCCGCCCGCCGCCACGGTGTGGATCTGCATCATCGGCGCGCGCATGCGCACCCCGGCGACCTGGGTCTCGAAGGTCCGCTCGTACTCGCCGGCGTAGTGGGTGACGTCGGTCGACGTGCCGCCCATGTCGAAGCCGATGATCCGCTCGAACCCGGCCATGGCGGAGACGCGAACCGCGCCGACGATGCCGCCGGCCGGGCCGGAGAGGATCGAGTCCTTGCCCTGGAACAGCCGGGCGTCGGTCAGCCCGCCGTTGGACTGCATGAACATCAGCCGGACATCGCCCAGCTCCCCCGCCACCCGGTCGACATAGCGACGCAGGATCGGGGAGAGATAGGCGTCGACCACCGTCGTGTCGCCGCGCCCGACGAGCTTGATCAGCGGGCTCGTCTCGTGGGACGTCGAGACCTGGGTGAAGCCGATCTCCCGCGCCAGATCCGCCACGGCGCGCTCGTGATCGGGCCAGCGATAGGCGTGCATGAAGGCGATGGCGCAGGCGCGGATGCCGGCGTCGAAGGCCTCCCGCAGCGCCGCCCGGGCGGCGTCGCGGTCGAGCGGGACCAGCACCTCCCCCTCGGTCGTCACCCGCTCCGGCACCTCGATCACCCGCTCGTAGAGCAGTTCCGGCAGGGCGATGTTCATGTCGAACAGCCGCGGCCGGTTCTGGTAGCCGATGCGGAGCTGGTCGGCGAAGCCCTCGGTGGTCACGAGCAGCGTGCGCTCGCCCTTGCGCTCCAGCAGCGCGTTGGTGGCCACGGTCGTGCCCATCTTGACCGCCTCGACGCGCTCGGCCGGGATCGGGTCCACCGGCCCCAGGCCCAGTGCCTCGCGGATGCCCTGCAGCGCCGCGTCGCGATAGCGCTCCGGATTCTCGGAGAGCACCTTGTGGGTCGTGATCGCGCCGTCCGGGCCGCGCGCCACGATGTCGGTGAAGGTGCCGCCCCGGTCGATCCAGAACTGCCAGCGGCCGGTGGCGGCGTCGATCGTCTCGGGTTCGGCGGCGGCGGTCATGGCGTCGGTCCGGGGCGCGGGGGCGGAGAGGAGGCGGTGGTGGTCGAGGCGGCGGGCGGTCTCAGGGATGGCCGGCAGCCGCGCCGCGCAGGGCGGCGAGGGTCGTTCGGTGGCTGATCGCGTCGGGGTCGATCGGCAGGTGGATCAGCGCCGGCCCGCCGGCGGCGAGTGCCCGCTCGAAGGCCGGGGCGAAGGCGTCGGTCGTCTCGACCCGCTCGGCATGGCAGCCATGGGCGCGGGCCAGGGCGACGAAGTCCGGGTTGACCAGATCGGTGCCCCAGACCCGCGCGGGGTAGGTCTTTTCCTGATGCATGCGGATCGTGCCATACATGGCGTTGTCGACCACCAGGAAGACCACGTCCAGGCCGTAGCGCGCGGCCGTCGAGAGCTCCTGGCCGTTCATCAGGAAACAGCCGTCGCCATTGACCGAGACGACGATCCGGTCGGGATGCGCGCGCTTGGCGGCGACCGCCGCCGGCACGCCGTAGCCCATGGCCCCGGCCGTGGGGCCGAGCTGGCCGCGCCAGCCGTGGAAGACGAAGTGCCGGCCGATCCAGCCGGCATAGTTGCCGGCACCGTTGGTGACGATGGCGTCGCCCGGCAGCCGCTCGGCCAGCCAGGCGACGATCTCGCCGAGCTGGACCGGGCCGGGCATCGGCTCCGGCCGGCGCCAGGCCTCGTAGGCCGCGCGCAGCGCCGCCGTATGGCTAGCCCAGGGCGGGTCCGGGATCGGCTCGAGCGCGCGCAAGCCCGCGGCCGCCGGCGTCGAGGCGGCCGGCACGGCGAGCGCGGGGCGGTAGACCCGACCCAGCTCGTCCGGGTCGGCATGGACATGGATCAGGGTCTGCGCCGGCTCAGGCGGCGTCAGCAGGGTATAGTCCGAGGTCGCGATCTCCCCCAGGCGGGTGCCGAGCGCCAGGATCAGGTCGGTGTCGCGCACGGCAGCGGCGAGCGCCGGGTTCGGCCCGATGCCGAGGTCGCCGACATAGTTGGCATGGTCGTTGTCGATATAGTCCTGCCGGCGGAAGGCGGCGGCGACCGGCAGGCGGTTCGCCTCGGCGAAGGCCTCGACGTCCTGGCGCGCGGCCGCACTCCACCCGCCGCCGCCCAGAATCATCAGCGGCCGGCGCGCGGCGGCGAGCAGGGCCCGCAGCCGGGCGAGCGCGTCGGCGCCCGGCGCCGCCTCGACCCGGGTATAAGCGCCGGTGTCCGGCGCGTCCGTCGGCTCGACCAGCACGTCCTCGGGCAGGCCGACGACGATCGGGCCCGGCCGGCCGGCGGTCGCGCGGTGGAAGGCGCGGGCGACCAGCTCCGGCATGCGGTCGGCGGCGTCGACCACGAAGGCGTCCTTCGCCCAGGCGCCGAAGACGCGGGCCAGGTCGAATTCCTGGAACGCCTCGCGCCCCGCCGTCCGCCGGGCCGGCAGGCCCACGAACAAGATCATGGGCGTCGAGTCCTGCCGCGCCACATGGACGCCGATCGAGGCGTTGGCCGCGCCCGGTCCGCGGGTGACGAAGCAGATTCCGGGCAGGCCCGCCAGCTTGCCGTGCGCCTCGGCCATGTAGGCCGCGCCGCCCTCCTGCCGGCAGACCACAAGGTCGATGGCGTCGCGGGAGTCGTAGAGCGCGTCGAGCACCGCCAGGTAGCTTTCCCCCGGCACGCAGAAGGCCCGCTCGACCCCGTGGACGAGCAGGGTGTCGACCAGGGCGCGGGCGCCGGTGCGGGGCGGGGCGAGCGTCATCGGCGAAGGCTCCGGGGCGTCGGGCTCACGGGCATGCGGGCCGAAGGCCTACAGGAAGCGCAGCGCCTCGACCGCCGCGCGCAGGTGATCCTGCAACCCTGACGCGCCGAGCGCCACCATCCAGGCATGCCACGTATCCGCCGCCGCGAACAGCCCCTCGCGCACCGGGCCGAGGGACAGCGGCAGGTTGAAGGCCCAGTCCCGGATGCGCCCGGAGGCGAGGACCGCCGCGACCGCCCCGCCGGCGCCCAGCGCAGTGGCCGTCTGTCCCACCGTCCAGGCCGGCGCGGGCGGCCAGCCGGGGGCGGGATGGGGATGGGCGGGGGGAGGGTCGGGCGGCGCTGGCATGGCGGCAGGATGGCTCAGAACTGGAAGTAGATGAAGGGGGCGACGCCGGCCGGGGCGAGGGCGTCGATGACGGCGAGCGTCAGGCCGGCCAGCGCGCCCAGCGCCACCGGCGGCAGCGGGCGCAGGCGGCCGGCGACGCGCGCCGGCAGGTCGGGCGGCAGGAGTTGGCCCGCGAAACCCGCTGCCAGCAGGACCAGGACGAAGGGCGTGGCGAACTCGATCGGTGCGTCGAGCCGGGCGAAGCCGGCCAGATAGGTCAGGGCGATGTCGAAGGTCTCCGCCCGGAAGAAGATCCAGGCGAGGCAGACGAAGTGGAACACGACGACGCCGGCGAGAACGCGCCGCCACAGCGACCGCTCGCCGTCGACCCGGCCGAGGCCGAGCCAGCGCTCGACCACCAGCCCGGCACCGTGCAGGACGCCCCAGAAGACGAAGGTCCAGGCCGCGCCGTGCCAGACGCCACCCAGCACCATGGTGATCATCAGGTTGCGCGCCGTGCGCGTCCGGCCGCGCGCGTCGGGCCGGCTGCCGCCCAGCGGAATGAACAGGTAGTCGCGCAGGAAGGTCGACAGCGAAATGTGCCAGCGGCGCCAGAACTCCCGCAGGCTCTGCGCGCGGTAGGGCTGGTCGAAGTTCTTCGGGAAGCGGTATCCCAGCAGCGCCGCCACCCCGATCGCGATGTCGGAATAGGCCGAGAAGTCGCAGTAGATCTGCACCGCGTAGCCGTAGACCGCCAGCAGCAGGTCGACCGGGCCGTAGAAGAACGGGTCGAGGAAGACCAGGTCGACCATCTCCGTCGCCAGGTAGTTGGCGATGACCATCTTCTTGAACAGCCCGGCCAGGATCAGGACGATCCCGAAGGTGGCCAGCACCCGGTCGGGATCGCGCGGCCGCTCGATCTGCGGCATGAAGGTCGAGGCGCGCACGATCGGCCCGGCGACGAGCTGCGGGAAGAAGGAGATGTAGAGCAGGACGTTGAGCAGCGAGCGCTGGGCCCGGACCTCGCCACGATGGACGTCGACGACATAGGAGATGCCCTGGAAGGTGAAGAAGGAGATGCCGACCGGCAGGATGATCTCCAGGAACGGCAATTCCCTTTCCAGGCCGATGGAATAGAACAGGTCGTTGAGCGACCGGATGAAGAAGCCGTAATACTTGAAAAGGCCGAGCACGCCGAGATTGGCGGCCACGGCCAGCCCGGTCACGATGCGGCGCTGGCGCGGGTCGTCGAGCGCGTCGATCGCCCGGCCGGCCGCCCAGTTGACGACCGAGCTGCCGGCCAGCAGCAGGCAGAAGCGCCAGTCCCAGTAGCCGTAGAAGACGTAGCTCGCCGCCACCAGCAGCGTCTTGCGCCCGGCGGGTTGGCGGTACAGTGCCCAGCTCGCCGCGAAGACGACCAGGAAGAACAGCGCGAAATCGATCGTCGGGAAGAGCATTCAGCGCCCCGCCCCGGCGCGGGTCCCGCCGTCCGCCGCCCTCATGAGCCCGGGCGGCCGGCCGCGGCGACCGGCGTGCCGGCGCGCCAGGCGGCATAGGCGCCCATCAGATCGTCGAACAGGGTGTCGGCCGAACGGGCGTAGCCGTCCGGGGTGAGGTGGACATGGTCCGGCCAGGCCAGCGGCGGCTCCGCCGTCGCCAGATCGTGCATGCCGCAGGCGCCACCCATGGTTTCCCGCCAGTCCCAGAAGGCCCAGCCCTCGACCGCGGCGACGCCGGCCTGGACGCCCTGGACGGTGGCCAGATCGGCCGGCGGCGTCCAGGCGCAGAGCCCGTCGGCGGCCGCCTCCGCGGCGCGCGTCGGATCGCCGAGGCAGATGGTCGTCTCTTCCGCGGAGCAGCCCTCGGGCCGGCGATTGCCGTCCGGCGGGCCGACCACGAGAATCGCCGCGTCTGGCACGGCATCGGCCAGCGCACCCACGGCGTCGCGGAACGCCAGCGCATAGGCGTCGCGCCTGGCGATGCCGGAGAACGCCTCGTTGGTGCCGAAGGCGACCAGCACCGCCGCCGGGTCGCGCGCGGCGAGCTGGCGGTCGCGCTCCAGCCGGTCGGCGGCGTCGAGCACGGCGACCGTCGCGCCGACCAGGCCGTGGCTGTCCAGCGCGATGCCGGGTCCGTCCCGCTCCAGCGTGACGTCGGTCAGCGTCACCGGCCCGTCGCCGACCGGCGCCAGCGAAAGCGCCGCGATCGGCCCGGCCGGCGGGAGCGCGAACCGGGCCAGGCGAGGCTGGCGCCCCTCGGTGACGACGCGATAGGTCAGTGCCTCGCCGTCCGCCGGCTCGACCGTCACGGCGAGCGTGCCGCCGCCGGGCCCCCGGGCGACGCCGAGGCTGGCGCGGGTTGGCAGGGGGGCGGCCGGATCGGGCAGGGCCCGGATCGTCGCGTCGGGATCGGCCGAGGTGACGGCGAAGCCGGCGAGTCCGATCGGCGGATCGCCCGGCCCGGTGCGACCGGCCCGGTGAACGGTCCAGCCGTCGCTCTGCTCCACGGCGACGTCGGTGGGAGCGTAGTAGTCGAAGGGCTCCCCGGGCGGCAGCATGCCCCGTCCGGCATCGCCGAAGCGGTCCTGCAGCCGGGCGCGCAGCCGGCCGGTGAAGGCGTCGCCGGCGGTATGGCTGTCGCCGAGCTGGACGAGCACCACCGGCGCGCCGGCGGTGCCGTCCTCCAGCGCGGCGAAGGCCTCGAACAGCGGGGCGAGGCCGGGCGCGCCGGCGAGCGCGCCGGATCCCGACGGGCCCACGGGCGCCTCTTGCGGCTCCAACGGAGCGCACGCCGCGGCGACGAGCGCCAGGCCCGCGGCGGCGGCCGTCCGGATCAGGCGGGGCGTCACAGGGTGCCGCCGCCCTCCGCGGCCTGGGTCCGGAAGACCCCGAGCCGGGTCCGCATGACGTCGAGCACGTGACGGGCCAGCAGGTCGTAGCCGCGCGAGGTGAAATGGATGCCGTCATTGGCCCGGATCAGGCGCGAGCGCCCGTCGGCGTCGGCCAGATAGGAGGCGTAATCGCCGTTCTCGTCGGCGGCGACGGGCCAGAGCTCGACGAACGGGATATCGCGCGGCTCCGTCTCCGCCCGGATCAGGTCGTTGACGTGGCTGATATTGGCCGAGTAGCGGTCGCTGCGCATGATCGGCTGGCCGATCCAGAAGGTCGGGATGCCCGCCTGCTCGAGCTGGTCCATCAGCCCGCCGACCCGCTCCCGGTAGAGCCTGTCCCAGGTCTCCGACCGGAACTCGACGGCGCGGCTGTCGTCGACGACCATGGCCTGCATATCGTTGAGGCCGATGGAAAAGACCGCCGCGTCGATGGCGTTGTCGGCCAGATGCTCGCTCAGAGCCACCGACCAGTCATAGTAGTCCGGGCGCGTGATGCCGGTCGCCGCCTTGGTGGCGCGCAGCACCTCGAACCGCTCGTCGCGCTGCAGGCGACGGTAGATCGAGGCCCACAGCCCGTCGGCCAGGCTGTCGCCGAAGACCGCCACGGTGAAGACCCCGTCATCGAGAGCGACCCGGCCTTGGTCACCGTCGTTGCCGGTCGCATGGGCCGGAACCGCGGCGCCGCCCCCCGCCATGCCGAGGACGAACAACGCGGCGACCGCACGCATCCAGGCGCGTCGGGCGAGGCCGCGCGCGACGCCGCGGGCCGGAGCGCGGCGCGTCGCCGCGCGGCGGGTTCGGGTCCTGGTCAGCACCGCGAGCCTCCACCGTCTCGACGTCATGGCCCCCGAGGCCAACGGGTCTCGGGGCCAATGGTTAATGACATGGCCCTGGGGGCCAATGGTTAATGAATCGCCATGGGCAATAGAATTCACCGGCGGGGCAAAATCAAGACACCGCCCGGACCCGGCGGCTGCCCTGACGCGCGTCGGCTTGGCCGGGGACCGGGGGCGTGATTTGATGGTCGTCGATTCGGTAAGCCCCCCGTATTCACGAAGCGAAGGCCCGTTCGCGCATGACCCCTGTCGAGCCGTCCTCATCCCCCGACGCCGGCGCCGGCGCGCCGATGACCGCGCTTGGCCTGATGAGCGGGACGTCGATGGACGGCATCGACCTGGCGATGATCGAGACCGACGGCGAGCGCGTCCTCGGCCGAGGGCCCTACGACACCGTGCCCTACGCCGCGCCGTTCCGGGCACGGCTCGCCGAGGCCGTGCGCGCGGGCTCGGCGGCGCCGGCGGAGCTCGTGGCCGAGCTCGACGCCGCGATCACCGATCTCCACGCCGCCGCCGTGCTGCGCTTCCTGGCGCGCTGGCGGGTCGATCCGGCCGCGGTGCGCGTCGTCGGCTTCCACGGCCACACGCTCTATCACGCACCCGAGCGCCACCGCACGCGGCAGCTCGGCGATCCGGGCCAACTCGCCGCGCGTCTCGGCATCGACACGGTGGGCGACTTCCGCCAGGCCGATGTGGCCGCGGGCGGGCAGGGGGCACCGCTGGCGCCGCTCTATCACGCCGCCCTGGCGCGCGAGCTCGACCGGCCGATGGCCGTGCTCAACCTCGGCGGCGTGGCGAATGTCACCTGGATCGGCCGCGGCGATCCGGAGGATGACGGCGCGCTGGTCGCCTTCGACACCGGCCCGGCCAATGTCCTGATCGACGAGCTGGTCGCCCGGCGCACCGGCCGCGCCTATGACGAGAACGGCGCGCTGGCCGCTTCCGGGCGGGCCGACGCGGCGGCGCTGGCCGCGCTGCTCGACCACCCCTACTTCGCCGCCCCGCCGCCCAAGTCGCTCGACCGGTACGCCTTCTCCGCCGATCCGGTGGCCGGGCTGGGCGACGCGGACGCGGCGGCGACGCTGGTCGCCTTCACCGCCGCCACCGTCGCCCGGGCGCGCGACCTGTTGCCGGCAGCGCCGGATCGCTGGCTGGTGACCGGCGGCGGCCGGCTCAACAGGACGCTGATGGGCGCGCTGCGCGCGGCGCTGGGCGTGCCGGTGGAGCCGGTCGAGGCGATCGGCTGGGAGGGCGACGCCCTGGAGGCCCAGGCCTTCGCCTTCCTGGCCGTACGCGCCCTGCTCGACCGGCCGTTGACGCTGCCCGGGACGACCGGCGCGCCGCGCCCACTGACCGGCGGCAGCATCCATCGCGCCGGCGTGCCGGCCCCGTGACCAGCGACCCGGGCGCCCTGGCGGCGCTGGCCGACACCGCCTTCGCGCCGGTTGCCGAGGCGCTGTCGGCCGGCCGGATCCCCGGCGCGGCGCTGGGCCTCGTCGATCGCGGCGGCGCGCGGGCCGTGCGCCATGGGGGGCATGCCAGGCGCGAGCCCGATCCGGCGCCGGTCACGGCCGACACATGGTGGGACCTGGCCAGCCTGACCAAGGTGCTGCTGACCGCGCCCGCCCTGGTCGGCCATTCGGCGGCCGGCCGGCTGGACCTTGAGGCGCCCTACGCCGCGGCCGTGCGCGATATCGTTCAAGTCACGCGCGAGCCGGGGCTGCGGGCGATGACGGTGGCGGCGCTGCTCTCCCACACCGCCGGGCTGCCGGCGTGGTTCCCGCTCTATACCTACGGCGACGACCCGGCGCGGCTGCGCGCCTTCCTGCTTCAGCATCCCTGGCCGCTGGGCGCTCCGGTCTACTCGGATATCGGTTACATGCTGGCCGGCATCCTGCTGGAGCGGCTGGAGGATCGCCCGCTGGCCGATCTCGCGCCACCGGGCCTCGCCTTCGGCGCCGATCCCGAGATCTCGGCGGCGACGGAGCGCTGCCCCTGGCGCGGCCGGGTCATCGCCGGGACGGTGCATGACGAGAACGCCCACGCGCTGGGCGGCGCGGCCGGGCATGCCGGGCTGTTCGGCACGGTCGACGGCGTGCTCGACCGGGCGCATGCGCTGCTGACCGATTCCGTGGTGCCGGTGGCCTGGGCCGTGGCCATGCGTCGGGACCGCGGCGCGGGCCACGGCCTCGGCTGGGCGACGGCGCGGGAGGGCTGGGCCGGCGGCCCGGGCCACGGCCCGGCGACCGTGGGCCATACCGGCTTCACGGGCACCGGGCTCTGGCTCGACCCGGACCGCGGGCTTGCCTGGACGCTGCTGACCAACCGCGTCCACCCGACGCGCCACGCCGAGACCGGCATCATGGACCTGCGCCGGGCGGTCGGCGCCGGGGTGGTCGGGGCGGCGGACTCGTGAGCGGCGCCCGCGCCGCCGTTCAGCGCACGGACATCACGGTGCAGGGCGCCCGGTGGGTGACCTTGTGGGACACGCTGCCTGCCAGCATCTCGCGCAGGGTCCCGAGGCCGCGCGTGCCCATGACGATCAGGTCGGCGCCGACCTCGGTGGCGGTCTCCAGGATACTGTCGGCCGGATCGCCGTCGCCGATGCTGGAGCGGACCGTCTTCGCACCGTGGTCGCGGGCCGCGTGGCGGGCCTGTTCGAGCACGTGGTCGGCGACGGCGTAGAGCACGTCGCTCGGCGCGTCGCCCTTGGCCCGCCACTCGATGTCGGCGGGAAAGCGCGCCTCGGGCACCGGCGGCACGGCGGCGCCGGGCGGGCGTCCCCCTTCCGCCGGCAGATGCTCGATCTCGGCGGCGCGGCGCAGCTCGTCGGTCATCTGGTGGCGCAGCAGGACGTGATGCAGGACCACCTCCGCCCCGTACTTCACGGCCAGGTCGGCCGCGAAGACGACGGCCTTGCGCGCGTGCTCGGAGCCGTCCACCGGCACCAGGATGCGGCTGATCATGGCGAAGTCTCTCTTCCTGGTCTTGTCATGGCCGGGGGATACATCGAGCATATGGCACCTTCGCCATGGCGCGAATACCGGTAGCGGATCCGCAGGACCGGGCCAGCTTGGTTCCGGGCGCATGGGAGAGCTCGATGAAGACGGATGTCGCGACCCTGGGCCGGCGGATCGACGTCGCGGCGGGGCGGGAGCCGGCGGATCTGGCGATCCGCGGCGTGCGGCTGTTCAACCTCGCCGACGGCTCGGTCGAGACGACCGACATCGCCGTCGCCGGCGACACCATCGTCGGCGTCGGCGCGGGCTATCGCGGGGTCGAGGAGATCGACGGCACGGGCCGCGTCGCCGTGCCGGGCTTCATCGACACCCATCTGCACGTCGAATCGAGCCTGGTGACGCCGCCCGAATTCGACCGCTGCGTCCTGCCGCGCGGCACCACGACGGCGATCTGCGACCCGCACGAGATCGCCAATGTCCTGGGCCGCCAGGGGATCGAGTACTTCCTGGAGTCCGCCGGCCACACGGTGCTCGACCTGCGCGTCCAGCTCTCCTCCTGCGTGCCGGCGACGGCGATGGAGACCTCCGGCGCCGAGCTCGAGGCCGAGGATCTGCTCGCCTATCGCGGCCACCCGGCGGTGATCGGGCTGGCGGAGTTCATGAACTTCCCCGGCGTGCTGGCCAAGGATCCGGGGGCGCTGGCCAAGCTCGCCGCCTTCTCCGACGGGCGGATCGACGGCCACGCGCCGCTGGTCACGGGCCGCGACCTGAACGCCTATCTGGCGGCCGGCGTGCTGAACGACCACGAGGCGACCCGGCTGGAGGAGGGGCGGGAGAAGATCGCCCGCGGCATGCATGTCCTGATCCGCGAGGGCTCGGTCTCCCGCGACCTGACGGCGCTGGCGCCGCTGATCGCGCCCGACACGATCCAGTCCGTGGCCCTGTGCACCGACGACCGCAACCCCCTCGACATCGCCGAGGACGGGCATATCGACCATCTGATCCGCAAGGCGATCCGGCTCGGCGCCCGGCCGCTCGACGCCTACCGCGCGGCGAGCTGGTCGGCCGCGCGCGGCTTCGGGCTCGACGACCGGGGCCTGATCGCGCCGGGCCGGCTGGCCGACATCGTCCTGCTCGACGACCTGGAGGCGGTCGCGGTCTCGGCGGTGATCAAGGCGGGCCGGCCGGTCACGGCGGAGCGCTTCGCCGCGCGCACGATCCCGCCGGTGGTCGGGCGCGGATCGGTCAGGCTCGACCCGGTCGACCCGTCGGTCTTCGCCGTTCCCGCCAGCGGGCCGACCGGGCCGGTGATCGGCGTCGTCGACGGCAGCATCATCACCCGCCATTTGAGCGAGACCCTGCCGTTCAGCAACGGCCACCGGCATCCCGATCCGGCCCGCGACATCCTGAAGGTCTGCGTCTTCGCCCGACACGGCCGCAACCGCAATGTCGGCCGCGGCTTCGTGACCGGCTTCGGGCTGCGGGCGGGCGCGCTCGCCTCCTCGGTCGGCCACGACGCGCACAATGTCTGCGTCGTCGGCGTCGAGGACCGGGACATGGCGGTCGCGGTCAACCGGCTGATCGAGATCGAGGGCGGCTTCGTCGCCGTGCGCGACGGCGAGGTGATCGGCGAGCTGCCGCTGCCCATCGCCGGGCTGATAAGCGACCGGAGCTTCGAGGCGGTCGAGGCCGCCCTGCGCCCGCTGCGGACCGCCGTCGCCGGGCTCGGCTGCCCGCTGGCCGAGCCGTTCCTGCAGCTCGCCTTCCTGCCGCTGCCGGTGATCCCCCATCTCAAGATCACCGACCACGGCCTTGTCGACGTGGACAAGTTCGCGCTGATCGCGGCGTGACGGGGCGCGGGCGGAGAGGTTTCATCCCGCGCTCCAGGACGTAGGTCGGCTGAGCGAAGCGAACCCGACGGGGCGCCCGGGTCCGGCGCCGGCATCGTCGGGCTCGCTGTCGCTCGACCGACCTACGGCCCGCGCTGACGGGCGCGGCCCGCCCTCGGGGTCAGAACAGGAAGTCGCTCGAATCGAGGGCGGAGGACGCGATGCCGACGACTTCGATCAGGGTACCATCGATGTAGATGTCGGTACCCGATCCCGTATCGGAGATCGAGAGATCCCCGATTCCGTTTGCGGAGGTCCCGCCGAGGTCGATCAGGTCGACTCCGTCGGCGAAATCCTCGATGACATCCGACCCCTCGGCGGCGCCGAACACGAAGGTGTCGGCGCCCGACCCGCCGGTCAGCGAATCGTCGCCGTCGCCGCCGGCCAGGGTGTCGTTGCCGCCCTTGCCGTCGATCGTGTCGTCCAGGCTCGAGCTGCTCGCATTGCTGGTCCCGATGATGGTGTCGGCGCCGCTGCTGCCGACGATCTGGCGGATGCCGTCGACCTCGACATTCGACAGGTCGAGATAGCCGTCGGCCAGGATGTCGACATCCTCGCCCAGATCGTTGTTGGCGATCCGCTCGATGCTGTTCAGGTAATCGATCTTGATCTCGCCCCAGAGCGCGTAAGGATTGAGGTCGTTCAGGAGGATCTGGTCCGTGCCGGAGCCGCCGGAGAAGGAATCCCAGCCGGCATTGCCGTCGACGAAGAACCGGTCGTTGCCGTCGCCGCCGTACATCTGGTCGTTCTCGAGGCCGCCGATGATGTCGTCATCGCCGGCCCCACCATAGAGGGTGTCGTCGCCGAGCTCGCCGTAGAGCGTGTCGCGGTCGCCGCCGCCCTCGATCTCGTCGTCGCCGTCGCCCCCGTAGATCGTGTCGGAGCCACTGCCGGCCGAGACATAGTCGTCGCCGTTCTTGGCATCGACCGTATCGTCGCCGCCGTACATGTAAAAAACATCGGCATAGAAGGTTCCGGTCTCGTAATCGGACCCCGAAGTTCCGTAGTAGTATGCCATCGTATGCTCCTTGGTTCGGCATCACTGTTTGACGATTTCTCCGAATGGAGTCGACGAGTCAAACTTTTTTTGCCGTGAATTCTATTCGTTGCAAAACGAACGTTTAAAGTCTTCACGAACGCTTAACGATTTCGGGATAGGGATGAGCGTGGCGCGGCCCTGCGGGACGGCCGTGCCGGCGAGAGCGAGGACGCCATGCACATCAATAGTACGCTGACCGCGCGGACGCTGATGCTCTTCGGCGTCAAGCCGCAGGCGATCCAGGGGCTGCCGTCGGCTTCCGGCACGACGGCGCGGGCCGGCGACACCGGCGCGGCCACGGCCCGCACAGCGGCGAGACAGGGCGACGGGTCGCAAGGCCCGAAGCCCGGACCGGAGGCCAATGGCGGGCTGACCAATCGCGAGCTTCTCGCGCAACGCGACGCCCATCGGGCCCGTATGGACGCCCGGCAGGCCGAGCACGAGGCAAAGACGCGCGCCTTCCAGGAGGAGCACGGCTTTCGCCAGCGCGCCACCGACAGCCTGCGCAACACCTATCACAAGGCCCGCGCCGGCGCCTTCGGCGCCGACCACTTCTCCTCCCGCGCCGAAGCCATGGAGTTCGCCCTGCGCATGGCCAGCGGAATCAGGAGCGCGGTGCGCAATGTCGAGACGGCGGCGCGTGTCTCATCGAACGAATGGCAGGCGGATGTGACACAGAAGCTTGGCGCCGAGGAGACGGCGCAGCTGACAGCCCGCTACAAGGATAGCGGCGAAGCCGGGCGGATGGAGGCGTATATCTACAGCGCCCGGCTGGAGAAGTCGCTCGAGGTCTCGGGCGAGACCTACACCCTCGACGGCGAGGATTCCCGCCTCGGCGCCTTCACCATCAGCTGGGGCGGCGAAAAGCTCGTCGCCGTCAACGAGGACCGCGAGACCTTCACCTACTTCGACGCTGCCGGCAACGCCCTGACCCACGACGAGTGGCAGGAAACCCGCGTCGACATCCGCGCCTGACCGGCGGAGACGTCGGGATCGCCTGCGCTCGGCCGACCCGCAAAGTCCTCACCCCGGCTCTTCCCATGTCGTCATCCCCGCTTTCGCGGGGATGACGAATGCATGGACGTGATCAAGGGAAACTTGGTGACGACTTCATGCCTTTGGGCCGTCGTGGTTCATCCCTGCGTCGGCGCGACGTCGGGCTCGCTCGCGCTCTCCCGACCTACATCTTGCGCAGGCGCCGCAGCCGGCCGACGGCCTCGGCGAGGAAGACGAGCATGACTAGGCCGAGGCCGCCGGCCATGACCCACCAGAGGGCCGGGTCGTCGGGGGAGTCGCTGCGCGCCAGCACGGCCGAGGACCAGCCGAGCCGGCCGGCGACCGCGGCGCCGGCGAGGCAGAAGACCAGGACGCCGATGTGCCACCAGCGCCGCCAGCGCCCGCGGCGGGGGGAGGGGGTGTCGCTCATGGCCCGAGCCTGAGGGGCGTGGCGCGGAGACGCAAGGGCTCTCGCGGCCTCGGCGCGGGGGGCGCGGCCGGTGCCAAGGCATGCCCGCGGCAGAGGGGGAGCGCCGCGCTCACCCCGCCGCGCGGACCATCAGGTCGACGCGCATCGGCTGGTCGAAGGCGCGGCCTTCGCCGTCGGGCAGGCCCAGCGCCTCGAACCGGCGCGCAAGGTCGCCCGATTGCCGGTCGAAATCCGCCGCGCGGCCCGGATCGACCGAGACCATGCGGGTGCGGAAGGCCTCGAAATCGGCGAACCGCACCGCGTTGAGATAATGCACCCGCTCGACCGGCCGCAGGCCGTGCTCTCCGGCGGCCGCGAGCGCCCGGGTGGCGGCGGCGCGGACTTCCGTCTCGTCGTCGATCGCGCGCACCAGGTCGAACAGCGGGCCCTCGGCCAGCGGCTCGGCGACCAGCAGGCGGCCGCCGGGCGCCAGCACGCGCGCGGCCTCGGCCAGCGCGGCGGCCTGGCGGTCGACCGGGACGTGGTGCAGGCTGTTGAAGAACACCGCCGCGTCGAGCGCGCCGTCGGCGAAGGGCAGGGCCTCGCCCAGAGCGACGAGGTAGTACGCGGCGCCGGCGCCGGGCGTCGCGCGGGCCCGCGCCAGGGCGTCGAGCGCGATCTCGACGCCGACCGCACGGGCGCCGCGCTCGGCCAGGGCGCGCACCAGCGCCCCGTCGCCGCAGCCGATATCGGCCACGCGCAGCCCGGTGACGGGGAGCAGGGAGTCCAGAACCTCGAGTGTCGGGCGTCGGGGCGGGGGCGCGTCGATCATCGCGCTCTTTTAGCAGCCTCGGCCCACGACCGGAAGGCGTGGGCGGCCCCGCGCCTCACGCGCGGGGGTCCTCGCCGTGCGGCTCGACGGGATCGGGCCGTCTCAGCGCACTGTGATGACGGTGCAGGGCGCGTGGGCCTGCACCTTCATCGATACGCTGCCGAGCAGCAGGCCGCGCATCTCGCTGAACCCGCGAGAGCCCAGGATCACCGCGTCGGCGTCGAGCCGGTCGGCCAGGTCGACGATGCCCTTGGCCGCGTCGCCGTGGGCGGTATGGCGCTCGACCTTGTCGACGCCCGCGTCCTCGGCCCGGTCGACCAGGCGGTCGAGCAGGCTCTCGCCGATCGCGTGGTAGATCGCCGACGGCGTGTCGGGGATGTGCTCGGCCCGGGCGTACTGCTCCAGCGCGCGCGGCGGCGCCATCTCGGGCTCGACATAGATGGCGTGCAGCGCCGCGCCGTATCGCTTGGCGTAGTCGATGGCGTATTCGAGCGCGCGGTCGGCGTTCTCCGACCCGTCGACGGCGACGACGATGCTGGCCATGGCTGGCGTCTCTCCTCTCTCATCGACCGGGGTCCGCGCCCCCCGCGCCGACCCTCCGGCCCGACCCTGGACGGGCCGCCGGGGGCGGCGCATTGACCCTCGTCAAGTCGCCCCGGCCGCGTGGCGGCAAGAGCGAAGCAGGAGGACCGTCGCTCGCCTACCCTCGGCGATCGAGCACCGCCTTGAGGCCCAGGAAGGCGGGGGTGGGGTGGGTGACGACGTAGGTGGGGACCTGGTCCAGGTAGTCGCGGAAGCGGCCCTTGGCGACGAAGCGCTCGCGGAAGGGCGAGCGGTCGAACATCTCGCCCAGCTTGGGCACGATGCCGCCGGCGATGTAGATGCCGCCGAAGGCGCCCAGCGTCAGCGCAAGGTTGCCCGCCACGGTGCCGAGCATGGCGCAGAACATCTCCGACGCTTCCACGCAATGCGGGTCGCCGCCGGCGCGCGCGGCCTCGGTGACGTCGCGCGGCTCCCGCGCCCGGGCGTCGAGCCCGTCGATCGCGGCCAGAGTCTCGTAGAGATTGGCGAGTCCCATGCCGGACAGGCAGCGCTCCGCCGAGACATGGGTGAAGCGCTGGCGCAGCCGGGCGATCACCTCCGCCTCCCGGTCGGTCACCGCCGGCAGGGTGACGTGGCCGCCCTCCGCCGCCAGGGCCTGCCAGCGCTCCCGCGTCGGCACCAGGCCCGAGACGCCGAGCCCGGTGCCCGGCCCGATGATGCCGATCGGGTAGTCGGGCAGCGGCGTGCCGCCGCCGACCTGGCGGCGATCCCTGTCGGTCAGATGCGGCACGGCCAGTGCCTGGGCGGTGAAGTCGTTGACCACCTCCAGCCGGTCCAGGTCGAGGGCGTCCTTCAGCCCGGAGATCGTGAAGCTCCAGGCATGATTGGTCATCTTGACCTGGTCGCCGGTGATCGGCGAGGCGATGGCGATCGCCGCCTCCGCCGGTGCGCGCTCCCGGCCGACCGAGGCGAGATAGGCGCGCGCCGCCTCGACCAGGGTCGGGTAGTCGGCGCAGCGCAGGACGTCCGGGTCGTGGACGCCGTCCGGGCCGACCAGGGCGAAGCGGGCATTGGTGGCGCCCAGATCGGCGACGAGGGCGAGGCGCGGGTCGGTCATCTCGAGGGCTCCGGCCGGTCGGGCGGGAAGGCGGGGCGGGCCGGCGGTCTAGCCGGAATAAGGCGCGGATTCCAGCGCGTCGGTGAAGCGCGCGCGCCAGTGCTCGATATCCCGGTGGCGCAGCACCTCCATCATCGCCTGGAAGCGCTCCTGGCGCTCCTCCAGTGGCATGGTCAGGCCACGCTGCAGGGCCTCGGCCACGCCCTCGATGTCGTAGGGATTGACGATCAGCGCGCCGCACTGGAGCTCCGGCGCCGCGCCGGCGAAACGCGAGAGGACCAGAACGCCGGGGTCTTCCGGATCCTGGGCGGCGACGTATTCCTTGGCGACCAGGTTCATGCCGTCGCGCAGGGGCGTGACCAGCCCGATCCGGGCGATGCGGTAGAAGCCCAGCAGATTGCGCCGCGAGAACGACTTGTTGAGGTAGCGGATCGGCACCCAGTCGAACTCCGCGAAGGCGCCGTTGATGTGGCCGGCGATGGATTCGAGCTCGCGGCGGATCTCGATGTATTCCGGGACTTCCGAACGGGTCGGCGGGGCGACCTGCATGAAGGTGACCCGGCCGCGATTGCCGGCGTAGTTCTCCAGCAGCGCCTGGAAGGCCTCGAAGCGCTGGATCAGCCCCTTGGAGTAGTCGAGCCGGTCGACGCCGATCATCAACTCCCGGTCGAGCAGGCTGTCGCGCAGCCTCTCGGTCTGGCGGGTGGCCACGGCCTGGACGGCCTGGGTCTCGATCTCCTGCGTCTCGATCGAGATCGGGAAGGCCTCGACCCGGACCGTGCGGCCGAAGGCGCGGATCAGGGTGTCGGAGACGACCTCGCCGCCGGCCTCGTCGACGATGTAGGAGACGAAGGCCCTGCGGTCCTGCTCGGTCTGGAAGCCGACCACGTCGTAGGCGCACAGCGACCGGATCAGCGTGTCGTGGTTGGGCAGCGCCAGCAGGATCTCCGGCACGGGGAAGGGCGTGTGCAGGAAGAAGCCCATCCGCTGCTCCATGCCCATCTGGCGGAGCTGCTCGCCGAACGGGATCAGGTGGTAGTCGTGCACCCAGATCATGTCGTCGTCCTGGAGCAGGGGCACCAGGCGCGAGGCGAACAGGCTGTTGACCCGGAGATAGCCGGCATAGGTCCGGCGCGAGAACTCCGTCAGGTCCAGGCGGTAATGGAACAGCGGCCAGAGCGTGGAGTTGGCGAAGCCGTTGTAATACTCCTCGTAGTCGCGCTGGGAGAGGTCGACGGTGGCGTAGTCCAGCCGGCCGACCCGGAACTCGTTGGTCTCCTCGCTCGGCTGGGCGACCACCTCCCCAGACCAGCCGAACCAGATCCCGCCGCGCGATTTCAGGGCGGCCAGCACCGCCACGGCGAGGCCGCCCTTCGAACTGCCCTTGCCTTCGTCGATCGGCGCGACCCGATTCGACACGACCACCATGCGGCTCATCGTTCTCGACCCTCCCCGGTGCTCTTTTCTTGACCGACCCGTTGTACCGGCCGGCATATGGGCTCAGAAGGCCTCCTCCCAAGTCTTGGAAAGCCGCATCGCCGACTTGATCAGCCCGACCATCGAGTAGGTCTGGGGAAAGTTGCCCCACAACTCCCCCGTCCGGGCGTCCAGATCCTCCGAGAACAGGCCGACATGGTTGCGATGGCCGAGCAGCCGCTCGAACAGCTCGCGGGCCTCGTCGCGCCGACCGATGGCGGCCAGCGCGTCGACATACCAGAAGGTGCAGATGGTGAACGCGACCTCGGGCTCGCCGAAATCGTCCGGCGCGTGGTAGCGGCGCAGGAAGTCGCCATGCTTGAGGAAGCGTTCGGCGGCCTCCACCGTGCCGACGAAGCGCGGATCGTCGGCGGCGACCAGCCCAAGCTCGTGCAGCAGCAGGAGCGAGGCGTCCAGGTCCTTGCCGCCGAAGCTCTCGACGAAGCTGTTCTGCTCCGGGTCCCAGGCCTTCTCCAGGATGGCGTCGCGGATCGCGTCGGCCTGGCGGCGCCAGTAGCGGCCGCGCTTGACCCGCCCGAGCCGCTTGCCGATCTTGGCGAGGCGGTCGCAGGCCGCCCAGCACATCGCGGCGGAGAAGGTGTGCACCCGCTCGCGCGTGCGCAGCTCCCACAGGCCCGCGTCGGGCGTGTTCCAGACCTTGACCGCCTCCTCGCCCAGGCCCTCCAGCCGCTCGAACAGGCGGGCGTCGCCGGGCTTCTCCAGGCGCTTGTCGAAGAAGGCCTGGGCCGAGGCGAGCACGACGGCGCCGTAGCTGTCGTTCTGGACCTGGTGATAGGCGTCGTTGCCGACGCGCACCGGCCCCATGCCGCGATAGCCGGAGAGCTCGGCGACCTGGCTCTCCGGGAGGGTCTTCTCGAGCGTCAGGCTGTAGAGCGGCTGGAGCGTGCCGTCCGGCGAGCTCGCCACGACATTCGTGATGTAGTGGAGGTAGTCCTCCATCGTCTTGGTCGTGCCCAGGCGGTTGAGCGCGTGAACGACGAAATAGGCGTCGCGCAGCCAGCAGAACCGATAATCCCAGTTCCGTCCCGAATCGGCGGATTCGGGGATCGAGGTGGTCATGGCGGCGACGATGCCGCCGGTCTCCTCGTAGGCGCAGAGCTTGAGCGCGATGGCCGAGCGCAGCACGGCATCCTGCCATTCGTAGGGGATGGCGAGCGCGCGGGAGAATTCCCGCCAGTAGGCGTCGGTCTGCTCCAGGAACTGGCGGCAGGTCTCCGCGACCGGGGCGGTCAGGCTCTCGTCGGCGCTGAAGACCAGGTGCAGCGGCGATTCGAGGACGAAGGGCGTCTCCTCCTGGATGAAGGAGATCGGCGCGTCGGTGGTCAGCCGCACCGCCATCTGGTCGCCGACATAGCGGATGTGGTTGCTGCCGCGCGTCACGCTGCCGCGGCTGGCGCCGTAGCCGAAGGTCGGGCGCACGCGCAGGCGCACGCGCGGGCTGCCGGAAAGCGGGCGGATGAAGCGAATCAGCGTGGTCGGCCGGTGGATGCGGCCGTAGAGCGGAAAGCGCGGCGCGAAGTCGACGACCGCCACCGACTGGCCGTGGATGTCGTGCAGCACCGTCTCCAGCACGGCCGAGTTGCGCCGATAGGCCTGCTCGGCATGGCTGAAATCCTCGATCGCCACGTCGAAGAATCCGGCGTCGCCGCCGTTGCCGGGGCCGTCGGGCGCGCTGTTGACGAGGCTGGAGAAGACCGGGTCGCCGTCGAAGCGCGGAAAGCAGCACCAGACGATGCGCGCGCGGCGGTCGACCAGGGCGGCGATGGTGCAGTTGCCGATGATCGCGAGGTTCAGGTCGGTCGCCACCTCGCCGGCCTCGGCAGGGGCGGGGTGGGTGGCGGGCTCTGGCTCGGAATAGGGCATGGGCAGGGGGGCGGCGTGGTTGTCGGGAGGGACGGTGCGGGCCGCGCGCCCGACGCGGCGCGGGCCGGCCGTGTGCAGCGCGGTCGTTGGCGGGTCGTCGAGGCTTTTCCCGCTGCGATGGCGAACCATATCAGAAATCCGTCAACGGATCGGAAATTGCCGAGCATTGTCGGAACGCGGTTCCGACGATCGGCATTCATCGATCGGACCGGAGCGCGCCGACATGTGCCGACGCCCCGGGCAGCGTGACGTTTCATTGTGCAACGCAATATGTCACGGGGCTTTCCAGAGGTGACGGCATCGCGGAATTCGTCCAAATCGGACCGTATCCCGTTGATTTTGGGCCTTGGTGCATTTTTTCGCTTGAAACCGGATAGCCCCTTCGACATATTGTGCAGTGCGTCATGCAGCGATCGCTGCTGACGTAGCGCACTTCTTGGGCGTTTCCTCCCTAAACTCAGGCCGCGCTCGTCGCGGCCTTTTTTTTGCCCGAACGGCGGGGCGCCTGCGCCGGACGCCGCGCGCCGTGTGCGGTAGGTCGGCCGAGCGAAGCGAGCCCGACATGACGCGCGGGCAGAGCGGCCCGCGCCCGTCGGGCTCGCTTCGCTCGACCGACCTACATTCGCTCTATCCGCACTCTCTCCGGCAGGCCCCGCACCTCGCCGGCCGGCCCGATCGCGAGGTCGAGGCCGGGGACCGGGGCGATGTGCCTCGGCGCCCCGAAGACACGCACCTCGTCGACGCGGCCGTCCGCCGGGATCTCGCCGGTATGGGCGACGGCGGGGCCGAGCGGGATCGCCCAGCCCTCGGCGACCAGCACGGGCAGGCGGTCGAGCGGGGCCTCGAAGGTCATCGCCGCCGGGCCCTCGAAGCGCTCGCCCGTGAAGAAGTCGATCCAGGCGCCGGCCGGCAGCCAGGCCTCGACCCGTCCGCCGGGCGCGAGGATCGGACAGACGAGCATCGCCGGGCCGAACAGGTACTGGGTGTCGAAGCTCCGCGCCGCCCGATCGTCGGGGAAGGCGAGCGGCATGGCGCGCTGCACGGGCAGGCCGGTCGCCGCGGCTTCGGCCAGGCAGCCCTCGATGTAGGGGATCAGGCGCATGCGCAGGGCGAGCGCGTCGCGCGCGATCGCCTCCACCGCCTCGCCGAAGGCGAAGGGCTCCCGCGCGCCGATGCCGTGAAAGCGCATGTGGGAGCAGAACACCGCCGCCTGCATCCAGCGCACGAACAGCTCCGCCGACGGCGCCGGCCCGTAGAACCCGCCGATATCGGTGGCATAGCCCGCCGCGCCCGACATCTGCCAGGACAGCCCGCCGCGGATCGAGGCGGCGAGGCCCCCCCAGTCGGTCTGCGGGTCGCCGCCCCACTGGATCGGCACGGCCTGGCTGCCGGCCCAGCCGGACCGGGCGAAGACGATCGGCGCTTCGCCGGACCCGCCCGGCCCGTGCCGGCGCGTCGCCTCGAAGACCACGCGGTTGTAGAGCAGCGGATAGACATTGTGCAGCCGCCGGCCGGTATCCCCGTTGGCCGCGACCGCGTCGTCGGGGATCTGCTCGCCAAAATCCGACTTGATGACGTCCACGCCCTCGGCGAACAGCCCGGCATGGGCGTCGCGCCAGAAATCGGCCGTCGCGTCGTCGGTGAAGTCGATCAGTCCGCTGGTCGGCAGCGGAGTCAGGACCTCGCCGAAGGGCGAGAGATCCCACTCGTAGCGATAGGACTCGCCGGTCGAATCCTTCAGGAACCGCCCGGCGGCGGCCCAGTCGGCGTGGTGCGGGCTCTTCTCCGAGACATAGGGATATTCCCAGACGCAAAGCCGGTAGCCGAGATCCTTGATGCGCCGGATGAAGTCGGCGCGCCCGGCCCAGCGGCCCTCGTCCCAGTCGAAGGCGAAGCGCGTCTCGACATCGAGCCACGCCCGGCCGTCGAGCGTCAGCACGTCGCAGGCGAGCCCCCGCGCGCGCATGCCCTCCGCCGCGGCCAGGGCGTCGGCCGGGTCGCGGTAATAGGCCTTGCTGAGCCAGACGCCCAGGCTCCAGCGCGGCATTGCCGGCGCGCGCCCGGTCAGGTCGGTGTAGCGCGCCAGGATCGCCGCCGGGTCGTCGCCCGCGATCACGAACAGGTCGAGCGCCGGGTCGTCGAGCGCCAGGCCGTAGGCCCGGTGGGACCAGGGCGCGAAGCCGGCGCCATGGACCACCGTCGCCGGGGTGTGGACGAAGACGCCCCAGCCGCGCGGCGTCCAGGCGAAGGGCGTGTTCTTGTAGGCGATCTCCGCGTTGACGCCGAGTGCGTCCTCGTTGCGGCTGACGATGCGCTGGCCGCGCTTGTCGAGCGGGCCGAACTTCTCCCCCAGCCCGTGCACCGGCTCGGCCGAGAGGAGGTCGAGGGCGGCGAACCAGCCGTCCCGGTCGGCCAGCCGGGCGAAGGGCGGCAGGCGGAAGCGCCGGGCGAAATGCCGGTCGGTGGCCGAGCCCGTCAGCCGATGCCCGTCGCGGTCGAGCGCGATCGCCAGCGGATCGGCCTCGATGTCGAGGGCGAGCCGGCCGGCCGTCAGCCGCCAACCCTCGGGCGTCGCCTCGATCCTCGTATCGGGCGGTGGGGACGGCGCGGCGCGCAGGATGGCGTAGTCCGTGGGCGGCGGCGGGCCCAGGCGCAGGCGCAGGACGTCGGGCGCGAAGGCCTCGACGGTCAGCGGCCCGGCATCGGTCTCGAACCGGGCGCCGGCGCCGGTTTCCTCGACAAGCCGCGTCGCGCCGACGGGCGCCAGCGCGGCCGGGTCGTCCGGGCCGGTCCAGCCCGCGCTCATCCCTTCACGCCGCCGGCGGTCAGGCCGCTGACCACCCGCTCCTGGAAGATGACGATCAGGATCGTGATCGGCACCAGCGCGACGATCAGCGCGGCGGAGATCAGCGGCCAGGGGAAGACGTATTCGCCCTGGTAGAGCGTGATGCCGACGGAGACGGTGCGCATCTGCTGGCTCGAGGTCAGCGACAGGGCCAGCAGGAACTCGTCCCAGGCATTGACGAAGGCGAGCAGGCCGGCCGTGAACACGCCCGGCGCGGCCAGCGGCACGATCACCTTGCGCAGCGCCCCCAGCCGGGTGCAGCCGTCGATCATCGCGGCGTTCTCCAGGTCGCGCGGGATGCCGGCGAAGAAGCTGACCAGCACCAGCGTGCAGACCGGCAGGGAGAGCACGGTATAGGGCAGGATCAGCGCCAGATAGGTGTTGAGGATGCCGAAGGCGCGCATGGTCTGGAACAGCGGCACCATCAGCGTGATCATGGGGAAGGTCGACACGGCGACCAGCGTGGCCAGCACCGCCGCGCGGAACGGCACGCGCAGCCGGGCGATCGCGTAGGCGGCGAGGCTGGAGACGAAGATCGCCAGAGCCGTTGACGCGCTCGCCACCACGAAGCTGTTGAAGAGGTAGCGCAGCAGGGGTTGCTCGCTAAACGCGGTGAAATAGTTCTGCAGCGTCGGGTCGGCCGGCAGGTAGGTCACCGGCAGGCTGGACAGCTCCGCGTCGGTCTTCAGCGAGGTCAGCAGGATCCAGACCGCCGGGAACAACCCGTTGAACAGCACGATCGCCGCGGCCAGCCGGATCCACACCCGGTTGTTCGAGAAGGCTCGGTCGAGGCGGCCGGCGAGGGTGTCCGGGGCGGCCATGGCGGCGGCTCAGGCCTGCGTGCCGTAGATGTGCTTGAGGTACCACGCCGTCGCCGCCATGGAGACCAGGAACATCAGCACGGCGAGCGCCGAGCCGTAGCCGAAGTCCAGGAAGTCGAGCGTCGTGGCGTGGATGTACATGGCGAGCGTCTCCGTCGTCCGGCCCGGCCCGCCGCGGGTCATGGCGTAGGGGATGTCGAAGTTCTGGATCGCCGTGATCGTGCGGAAGATCAGCGCGACCACGATCGCCGGCTTGAGCAGCGGCAGCGTCACCCGGCGGAAGACCTGGAACGGCCCGGCGCCGTCGACCTTCGCAGCCTCGTAGAGGCTGCGCGGGATGGTCTGCAGCCCGGCCAGCAGCACCAGTGCCATGAAGCTCGAGGTCTTCCAGATGATGGCGATGCAGATCGCGGCGAAGGCGAGGCTCGGCTCGGTCAGCCAGAGCGGTGGGTCGAAGCCGAGGCGCGCGATCACGTCATTGACGACGCCGTATGTGGAATCGAAGAACCAGCGGAAGATCAGCCCGGCGAAGACCAGCGGCAGCGCCCAGGGCAGCAGCAGCGCCAGGCGCACCGGCCAGCGGGTGCGGAACGGCAGGTTGGCCAGCAGCGCCAGGCCGAGCCCGACGATCAGCGCCCCGGGCACGGTGATCAGGGTGTAGAGCACCGTGTTGATCGTGGCGTCCCGGAAGCGCGGGTCGGCCAGCGCGTCGCGGTAGTTGAGCAGCCCGACGAAGGGCCGGCCCAGCCAGGGCTCGCTCAGCCGGACGGTATGCAGGCTGGTCCACAGGAGCTTGCCGACCGGATAGACGACGACGAGGCCGAGCAGCACCGCCACCGGGATCAGCAGGATCAGCCCCAGCGTGCGCTCGTCCATGTCGCCCAGGGTGCGGCGCTTGAACCGCCGCTCGATCGCGTCGTCGACCGGCAGCGGGCGCAGCCCCGCCGGCACAGCGGCGTCGGTCTCGTCCCGGGGGATGTCGCGGGTGGTCATCGCGCGGTCTCCGGGCGCCGGGCGCGGCGCGCTCGAAGGGTCGGGGCGCGGGGCGCGCCATCGGTCGACGCGCCCCGTCCCGTTCCTCGGCGGCTCAGCGCAGCACGCGCTGCAGCCGGGCCTCCATGTCCGTGATCGCGGCCTCGGGCTCCTTGATGCCGGCGAGCACGGCGTTGACCTCGGTCCGGATCGTGTCCGAGACCTCGGGGTAGCGGGGACTCTGAGGGCGCGAGCGGGCGCTGAGCACGACCGGCAGCGCGAACTCGAACCACGGGTTGACCTCCAGCACCTCCGGGTCCTCATAGAGCCCGGGGATCACCGGCAGGTTCGAGGCGTTGATCGCCAGGTGCTTGGAGCCCTCCGGGCCCGACAGGAAGCGCACCAGGTCGACCGCCGCCTCCTTGTTCGACGAGAAGGCGCTGACCGCCCACTGCCAGCCGCCGATGCAGGTCGCCGGCTCGCCGCCCTCGAAGGCCGGCAGCGGCACCACGCCGACATCGCCGGCGACGGCGGAATCCTCGTCCGTCTGGAAGCGGTTCCAGGCATAGGCCCAGTTGATCGCGAAGATCACGTTGCCGGCCTGGAACTCCCGGCGGGTGTCGTCGGTCCCGACCTCGGCGATGTTCGCCTTGGTCACGCCGCTCTCGATCGTGTCGAGCAGGAAGCCGAAGGCCTGCTCGGCCGCGGCCTCGTCGATGTCGACATTGCCCTCGGCGTCGGTCAGCGTGCCGCCGGCGCCCCAGTAGGGTACCAGGAAAGTGCAGTTCGCCCCCTCGATCGCGGCGCCCTGGTAGGACAGGCCCTGGAGATTGTCGTCGCCCTCGGCCTCCTGGATGGCGCTCGCCGCCGTCATGAGCTCCTCCCAGGTCTCCGGCGGCTCGAAGCCGTGCTCCTCCAGGAGGTCGGCGCGGTAGTAGAGGAACATGGCGTCGGCGAAGGCGGGCAGGGCGACGATCTCGCCGTTGACCACGTCGGCCTCGGCATAGACCGGCAGGTAGCGGTCGAGCACCGCGTCGCGCTCGTCGCCGAGATAGGAGTCGAGCGGCTCGGCCCAGCCGGCGGCGGCGTATTGCGCCGGGCGCACCACGTCGATCAGGAAGACGTCGAGGGCGTCGTCCTGGCTGGTCAGCACCGTCGTCAGGTACTGCTGCTGCAGCTCCGAGGTCGCCCCGCCGACCTCCAACTCGATCGAGACGCCCGGGTTGGCCTCCTGGTAGCGGTCGAGCAGCGGCCGCACCACGTCGGGGCGCTGCTGGCCGCCGATGAAGACGCGCAGGTCCTGCGCGGCGGCGGGGGTGGCGGCGAAGGCGAGCGCGCTCGCCCCGGCGCCGGCCAGAAGGGCGGCTGTCGTCGGTTTCATGGGCTTTCCTCCTCGGTTGTCCGTCCCTGTTCGGCGGCCGCTCGAACCGGCGGCCTTTGGCGGGGGTAGGGGTCGGGGCGCGCCCGCGCCGGTGCTCAGGTGAGCTCCAGCACGGGCAGGTCGAGCAGGCCGGCCAACGCCCGCAGGGCCGGCCGGTGCTCGCCATAGGCGAAGGCGTAGTGATGCTCCAGCCCTTCGGCGAGCACCGTGTCGAGCACTTCGCCGGCCGGCCGGTCGAAGCGGATCGTGCCGGAGGTGCCGGAAAACGCCATGGGCGCGCGCAGCATCTCCCCGCCCGCCAGGACCAGTCGCGGCCGATTGCGCGCCTGGCTGAAGCGGGCGACGGTCACCCGGCCGGGCTTGAGCGGGAACTCCATCAAGAGCGGCTTGCGCCGGTTCGAGTGCACGGTGGCGTGCGGCCGGCTCTGCGGATCCGCCATGGCCAGCGGGGCGAGGCCGCAATGCCACAGCACCGCCGTGTCGCCGTCCACGTCCAGATCCACCATGTCGGTCATGAAGGCGACGTCGTCGGCGACGGCCTGCAGCGCGAGGCTGGTCAGCGTGCCGTAGACATCCGCCTCGCAGCCGCAGGGCCGGCCGCCATCGGTCATCATCGACATGGCGCCGCAGGCCGCGCAGCCGCGTTCGGTGAAGAATTCCGGCCAGCAGCGCACGGCGAGGCCGTCATAGCGCTCCGCCCCGGCCAGGTCGGCAAGCGCCTGATAGACCTTGAGCGTGCCGTCCGTCGCCGCGGCCTCCATCGTCTCGAGCCCCGCGACCCGGGGCGCCAGATCCCGGCGCAGGGCCGAGGCCCGATCGTCGGGGACGGCCTCCGCGGCGGCGAAGACCCGCTCCAGGGCTACCGGCTCCGCCGTGGTGCCGGTCAGGGCGGCGAGGCCCTCGGGCTCGTAGCGGCAGGTGTCGAAGCCGGCGGGATGCTCGCCGACGACGCCGATCCGCGCGGCGGCCAGGCGGTCGCGCGCCGTCTCCGCCTTGGCCCGGGCGGCCGTGTCGACGTCTTCGGCCGGGGCACCGGCGGCGTGGCCGGCGCGCCGCTCGCCCGCCAGGATGCGGGCCAGATCCGACGTCGCCCGGGCATCGTCGGCGTCGCGCAGGAGCCAGGCGCAGTCCTCCCCGGCCCGGCCCAGCGCGTGGGCGGCCAGGTTGACTCCGCACAGGCTGTTGAGGCGCAGCCGCCCGCCGGTGCGCGGCTCCGGGAAGGCCCACAGCGCGATCGGCGCGTCGATCGCCTCGGCCGCCGCCACCGTCATGGTCGCGTCGGTGAACGTGACCTGGAGAATCAGCAGCAGGTCGAGCGGCTCGGCCTGAAGGCCGGGCAGGGCGCCGCGCACCGCCTCGGCGTCGAACAGCAGCTCGCGCGGGCCGACCACTTCGGCGTCCAGCCCGTCGAGCAGGTTCAGCGCCTCGGTCAGGATCTGGCCGGCATAGGCGACGTCGAAGGTCGGCCGGGCCAGGGGCAGCAGGCCGACGCGCGGCATCGTGGCGGCGGCGGGCGTCATGTCGGGCGAGCCTCCCCGTAGCGCAGGTTGAAGCCCGGCTCCGCGGCGTCGGCCGGGCGCAGGTCGCGGATGCCGCCCCCGGCGTCGGTCCAGGGGCGGGCGGCGTGCCGGGTCAACGCGTTGATCCGGCGCATGTAGTCGACCGAGGCGCCGGCCAGCGCCCGGCCCATTGCCGCCTCGTCGGGATAGGCGGCACCGGCCTCGGACCAGATCGCCCGGCCGGCGAGATAGCCGCTGGCCCCGGCGCGGTAGGCGTAGGTCAGCACCCGCTCGAACGCCTCCGGCGGGCAGCCGGCCGAGAGCATGACCCAGGGCACCGGACAGGCCGCGCCCAGCCGGTCGAACCAGGCCTGCGTCGCCGCTGCGTCCCGGCTGTCCGGCTCGGGCACGTCGGCGGCGAGGACCGGGCTCTCCAGCTTGAACAGGTCGACGCCGTAGGCCGGGTCGGCGAAGGTCTCCAGCGATTCGACGACGGCCGCCGGCCGCTTGGCCGGGTCCTCGGCATAGGCGCCGCCGTTGCCGGCCTCCCCGGGCAGGGGATAGACCAGCAGTTCCAGCACGAAGGGGATGTCGTGCTCCCGGCAGGCCGCGCCGATGTCGCGCACGAAGGCCTGCTGCCGGGCGACGACCTCGGCGCCCGCGTCGGGACGGTACCAGGCCAGCACCTTCACCGCGTCGCCCCCCAGGCGGCGGATCTTGGCCACCGACCAGCCGTCGATCGCCTTGCTGAGCCGGCCGCCCGCCGTCTCCTCGAAGACCGAGTCTTCGAGCGTCACGATCAGGCCCTGTCGCGGGCTGATCCGGTCGATGGCGGCCGGGTAGGCGTAATACGGATCGGCCAGCATCGCCGTGGTGTGGGGCGCCAGATGCTCGGCCAGCAGGCGCTTGAAGGCACCGATGCGCTCGAACGTCGCCGCGCCGGGGCCGAGCCGCTCCTCGATCAGGCCGCGGATCGGCGGGCGCTGGTCGATCGCGACCATGGCGAAGCGCCTACCGTCGTCCGACAGGCGGCGCAGCCCCCAGGTCTTGCCGGGCGTCAGGGCCATGAACCGGGCCTCCTCAAGACACCGTCTCCTGGGCGAGCGCGTCGAGCCGCGCCCGGTCGGGCAGGGCGGCGAGCCCGCCGCCGGCCGCGCATTTGGCCGCCGCGGCGGTTGATGCGAAGGCGAGCGCGGCCACGGCGTCCCGGCCTTCGGCCAGCGCCAGGGCGAAGGCACCGTGGAAGACGTCGCCGGCGCCCAGCGTGTCGACCGCGCGCACCGGCACCGCCGGCACGTGGCCCTGGCCGTCCGGGCCGTCGTGGAGGCAGCCCGCAGGGCCGAGGGTCACGGCCAGGAAGGCGTCGCTCAGCGACCGCGCGGCGGCGAGCCCGGCGGACGGGTCGCGCTCCCCGGTCGTCTGAACGAGGCCTTGAGCGGAGAAGACCACGTGGCTGGCATGGCCCATCAGCGTGCCGGCCGCCCCGTCGGGCGTGGCGTCGGCGTCGAGCACCGCCGGCACGCCCGCCGCCCGCGCCGCCGCCAGCACGGCGCGGCCGCCGGCGGGCCAGCGCGAATCCGCCAGGACGGCGCCGGCGTCGGCGATCCGCCCCAGCGGCAGGAAGCCGGGATCGGGATCGAGGCCGCGGTCGGTGAAGTTCACGATCAGCCGCTCCCCGGCGGCATCGATCACGACGGCGGAAACCGGCGTCCGGCCGCCCGGGACCCGCCGCGCCGCGCCCGTGTCGACGCCGGCGCCGGCGAGCGCGTCGAGCAGGCGGGTCCCGGCGTCGTCCTCGCCGACCCGGCCCCACCAGGCGGCCGCCCCGCCCAGCCGCGCGACCGTCGCCGCGGCGATCGCCGAGGGCCCGCCCGGCCGCTCCTCGTAGGCGCGCGCGAAGTGCTTGCCGGCGACCGAGGGTAGCGCGTCGACCGCATAGACCTGGTCGAGCACCGCCGTGCCGGCGCAGATCACCCCCGCCGTCATGCCCCGGCTCCGAACACGGCCCGGCCGTCTTCCGGGTCGAACAGGTGGAAGCGCGCCATGTCCAGGCGAACGGGGAATCGGTCGCCGGCCTTGGGCGCGGCCTCCGGGGCGAGCCGGGCGATCATGTCGCCGCCGCCCGTGCCGGCATCGAGAAAGGCCAGCGTATCCGAGCCCAGCGGCTCGACCACGTGGACCGGCAGCTCCAGCGTATCGCCCGCGGGCGTGGCGCCGTCGAGCGCGTGCATGTGCTCCGGCCTGATGCCGAAGAGGAGCGGACGGTCGACCAGCTCGGCGCAGCGCGGGGCGAGCGACTCCGGTACGACCAGATCGCCCGCCGGCGTGCCCCCGGTCTCCAGCGCGACCCGGATGGTCCCGTCGCGCCGGGTCAGCCGGCAGGGCGCGAAGTTCATCGGCGGCGAGCCGGTGAAGCCGGCCACGAAGCACGAGGCCGGGGCGTTGTAGACCTGGTCGGGGCTGCCGATCTGCTCGATCCGGCCCTGGTTGAGGACGACGATCCGGTCGGCCAGCGTCATCGCCTCGACCTGGTCGTGGGTGACGTAGATCACGGTGGCGCCCAACGCGTGGTGCAGCTTCTTGATCTCGGTGCGCATCTCGGTGCGCAGGGAGGCGTCCAGGTTCGACAACGGCTCGTCAAACAGGAAGGCGACCGGCTGGCGCACGATCGCCCGGCCCATGGCGACGCGCTGGCGCTGGCCGCCGGACAACTCCCGCGGCTTGCGCTCCAGCAGCTCGCCGATCTTGAGGATGCGCGCCGCCTCGGCCACGCGCTCGCGCACTTCGGCGTCCGGCCGGCGGCGCATGCGCAGGCCGAAGGCCATGTTCTCGAAGACCGAGAGATGCGGGTAGAGCGCGTAGTCCTGGAAGACCATCGCGATGTTGCGCCCGCGCGGCGGCGTGTCGTTGACCCGCTCGCCCGCGATCAGGACGTCGCCGCCGGTGATGCTTTCCAGCCCGGCGATCATGCGCAGCAGGGTCGACTTGCCGCAGCCCGACGGGCCGACGAAGACGACGAACTCGTCGTCGGCGATCTCCAGGTCGACGCCGTGGATCACCTGCATCGCGCCGAACTTCTTGACCACGCCGCGCAGGCTGACGCTGGCCATGCCGACTCCCTCCCGAGGGGGCGTATCCGACCTCCGGGCGGCGGCGCGCCGGCCCGGCGGGACGCGGACACGTCGCGGCCCGTCATTGCGCGCGGACCGTCGGCGGGAGCCTAGCCAGAGCCGCAATCCGGCGTCAAAGGGATTCGCCGGTCTTCTATATGTTTAGTCTTCTATAAGAGTTCGTCGGCACCGATCATTCCAACACGCTGGCGTAGTGGACCTCGTCGGTCAGGCAGCGCGACAGCCGCCATTCGACCGGCCGGCCGTCGAGATCGAGGGCCAAGCGGTCGATCTCGAGCAGGGGCGCGCCGGGGACGACCGAGAGCTGCTCGGCCTCGTCCGACGTCGCGGCGACCGCCTTCAGGCGCTCGGTCGCCCGCGCCACGGTTACGCCGAATCGGCGCTGGTAGAGGTCGTAGAGGGTGTTGGGGATCGCCTCCCCGCCGTTGCCCAGATCCGGGAACAGGGCGGCGGGCAGGACCACCCGCTCGACGATGGCCGGACGCTCGCCCAGCAGCCGCAGCCGGTCGATGCGCAGCACCGAGGCGCCCTCGGGCAGGCCCAGCCGCGCGCGCTCCGCCTCGCCGGCGAGGCCGCGCCGGCAGTCGAGCAGCCGGCTCGTGGGCAGCCGGCGCTCGCCCTCGTCGCCGCACAGCATGAAGAAGTGGAACAGCGAGCGCTCCACCGAATGGGCGGCCACGAAGGTGCCGCGCCCCTGGCGGCGGACGACCAGGTTCTCCCGCGCCAGGTCGTCGAGCGCCTTGCGCACCGTGCCCTGGCTGACGCCGAGCTCGACCGCCAGCCGCCCCTCGCTGGGCAGCGGATCGTCCGGCCGCCAGTGCCCCTGGGCGATGCGCCGGCGCAGCAGGTCGTGCACCTGCCGGTAGAGAGGCCGGAAACCCGGTGAATCGGTGGACTCGATCGTCATGATGCAAGTCTTATATAAGATAGGGAGCACCTTGACAAATCGCGCGCCCGGCGCCTAGCGTCCCGGCCGGATGCGGCGGCCGTCCGGCGGGGCCGGCTCCGCCGCCGGGAGGCAGGAGCGCGAGGCGCCATGCAGCCGCATTTCCTGGTGCACGACGCGGCCGACACGGTCGGCGTCGTGGTGGTGGAGGGGATCGAGCCCGGCCAGACGCTGGAAGGCTGGGTCATGGACACCGACACGACCGTCGCCCTGACCGCCCGCGCCGCCATTCCGCTCGGCCACAAGATCGCGCTGAAGCACTTCGCGGACGGCGACACCGTCGTGAAGTACGGCCACGACATCGGCCGGGTCGTCGCGCCGGTGGAGGCCGGCGGCCACGTCCACGTCCACAACGTCAAGACCAAGCGGTGGTGATCGCGGGCCCGGCGCCGCGGCGCGCCGCCCGCCCGGGCGAGGAGGAGAGGTGATGGCGACGCTTCCCGAGGGCGCGGCCGGCAGCGGCCTTCCCGGCTTCCTCGGCTACCGGCGGGAGAACGGGACCGTCGGCGTGCGCAACCACGTCGTCATCCTGCCGGTGGACGACATCTCCAACGCCGCCTGCGAGGGTGTGGCCAACAACATCGCCGGCACGCTCGCCCTGCCGCACGCCTATGGCCGGCTCCAGTTCGGCCCGGACCTGGACCTGACGTTCCGCACGCTGATCGGCACGGGGCGCAACCCGAACGTGGCGGCCTGCGTCGTCATCGGGATCGAGCCCGGCTGGACCAAGCGGATCGTCGACGCCATCGCCGAGACCGGCAAGCCGGTCGAGGGCTTCGCGATCGAGGAGGGCGGCGACCTGGAGACCATCGCGCGCGCCTCGCGCACGGCCAAGGAGTTCGTCCAGTGGGCCGGCGAGCGTCAGCGCGAGCCCTGCACCCTCGACGAGATCTACATCGCGACCAAGTGCGGGGAGTCGGACACGACCTCCGGCCTCGGCTCCTGCCCGACGGTGGGCAACCTGATCGACAAGGTCGACGCCGTCGGCGCCACCACGTGCTTCGGCGAGACCTCGGAGCTGACCGGCGCGGAGACGGTGTGCGCCGCCCGGGCCGCGACGCCGGAGGCCAAGGCCAAGTTCGAGGCGACCTGGAACGCCTATAACGACTTCATCACCGACAACAAGACCAACGACCTGTCGGAATCCCAGCCGACCAAGGGCAACATCGCCGGCGGGCTGACCACGATCGAGGAGAAGGCGTTCGGCAATCTCCAGAAGATCGGCAGGAACGCGCGCTTCATCGACGTGCTGGAGCCGGCCGAGGAACCGTCGAAGGGCCCCGGCCTCTATTTCATGGACACCTCCTCCGCGGCGGCGGAGTGCAATACCCTCCAGGCCGCCTCCGGCGCGGTGGTCCACCTGTTCCCGACCGGTCAGGGCAATGTCGTCGGCAACCCGATCATGCCGGTGGTCAAGCTGACCGCCAATCCGCGCACGGCGCGGGTGATGTCCGAGCATATCGACCTGGACGTCTCCGGCCTGCTGCGGCGGGAGATGGACCTCGACCAGGCCGGTGACCGGCTGATCGACATCATGGCGCGGACCTGCTGCGGACGGCCCACGGCGGCGGAAACCCTGCGCCACCGGGAATTCGTCCTGACCAAGCTCTACCGCAGCGCCTGAGCGCCGCGGGCGGGAGACCGGGACCGTGCCGGACATCGTCATCGCCGAGTTCATGAACCGGCCCTCGGTCGACGACCTGGCGCGTGACTATTCCGTTCTCTACGACCCGGAGCTGGTGGATCGCCGCGCCGCGCTAATGGACGCCCTGGGCGGGACGCGGGCACTGATCGTGCGCAACCGGACGCAGGTCGACGCCGCGCTGCTCGACGCCGCCCCGTCGCTGGTCGTGGTCGGGCGCCTGGGCGTCGGGCTCGACAACATCGATGTCGAGGGCTGCCGGGCGCGCGGCGTCGGCGTCGTGCCGGCGACGGGTGCCAACGACGTTTCGGTCGCGGAATACGTCATCGCCGGCATCCTGATGCTCCGCCGCGGCGCCTATTTCGCGACCGACGCCGTGCGCGCCGGCGACTGGCCGCGCCAGGCCCTGATCGGGCGGGAGGCGGCGGGCGCCACGCTGGGCCTGATCGGCTTCGGTTCGATCGCCCGCCGGGTGGCGCGCCGCGCCCGGGCGCTGGGCATGGGCCTCATCGCCCACGACCCCTATGTGCCGGACAACGAGCCCGCCTGGGGTGAGCTCCAGGTGGCGCGGCGGAGCCTCGACGACCTGCTGGCGGAGGCCGACGCGATCAGCCTTCACATTCCGGCGACGCCGGAGACGCGCGGCCTGATCGGGCCGGCGGCAATCGCGCGGATGAAGCCCGGGGCGGTCCTGATCAACGCGGCGCGCGGCGGGCTGGTCGACGAGCCGGCGCTCGCCGCGGCGCTGAAGGAAGGCCGGCTCGCCGGCGCCATGATCGATGTCTTCGACGAGGAGCCCCTGGGCGCCGACAACGCTTTCGCCCGCGTGCCGAACCTGATCCTGACGCCCCATGTCGCGGGCGTGACGGCGGAGTCGAATGCCCGTGTCGGCGCCGCGATCGCCACGGGCGTGCGCCGCGTGCTGGAAAGCGATGCCGCCGGGCGCGCCGGCCGGCCGGCCGGGACCGGGCGATGAGCCGGGTTCTCGGCCTCGACGACGCCCGGGCGCTCGCCGCCGCCGTGCTGGCGGCTCATGGCACGAGCGAGGTGAACGCGCGCGCCACGGCCGCCGCCCTGGTCGCGGCGGAGGCCGACGGTCTCGCCTCGCATGGCCTCTCCCGGCTGCCGGCCTATGCCGACCAGGCGCGCGCCGGCAAGGTCGACGGCCATGCCACGCCGGTCGTCGACCGGCCGAAGCCGGGTGCGGTGCGGGTCGACGCGGCGACCGGTTTCGCCTTCCCGGCGCTGGACGCGGGGCTGCCGGTGCTCGAGTCCGCCACCCGCGCGCTCGGCGTTGCCGGCATGGCGATCGCGAACTCCCACCATTTCGGCGTCGCCGGCCACCCGGTCGAGCGTCTGGCGCGGGCCGGTCTGGTCGGCCTCGCCTTCGCCAACTCGCCGGCGGCGATCGCGCCCTGGGGCGGCGCGCGGCCCTTGTTCGGCACGAACCCTGTGGCCATGGCCTGTCCGCGCGGCGCCGGCGCCGATCCGCTGGTCGTCGACATGAGTCTGAGCAAGGTCGCCCGCGGCAAGGTGATGGTCGCCGCGCGCAAGGGCGAGGCGATCCCGGACGACTGGGCGCTCGACGCCGGTGGGCGGCCGACGACCGATCCGGCCGCCGCGCTGAAGGGCAGCATGCTGCCGATGGGCGACGCCAAGGGCGCGGCCCTGGTGCTGGCGGTCGAGATCCTGGCGACGGCCTTCACCGGCGCGGCTTTCGGCTTCGAGGCGTCGAGCTTCTTCGACGCCGAGGGGCCGCCGCCCCGGGTCGGCCAGCTCGTCCTGGCGATCGCGCCCGACGCCTTCGGGACCGAGGGCGTCGTCGACCGGGTCGAGACCCTGCTGGCCGCGATGGGCGAGGAGCCGGACGTCCGCGTCCCCGGCGCCCGCCGCTTCGCCGCCCGCCGCCACGCCGAGGCCGAGGGCATCGCGATTCCCGACGACCTCGCCGACGAGCTGGCGCGCCGCGCCGCTTGATCCTTGCCGTCCAGGATCGCCCGGGCGACTATCTCCGATGGTGTGATGGTGGGGAGGGCGGTGCGATGGGCGAGATCGGCAGGCCAATGATGAGCGAGGCGCTGCGCTTTCGCGAGGTCGAGGGCGGGGTGCATGTGACGGCCCCGGCGAGCGGAACCGAGCATTTTCTGAACCCGTCGGCCGCCGCGATCTTGCTGATGTGCGATGGAACGCGCACGCTGGCGGAGATCGCCCAAGCCCTGCGCGATGCCCACGGGCTGGCCGCGCCACCGCTCGACGACGTCGCGGACACGCTAGCCGATCTCGACCGACTTGATCTTCTGGATACGCCGGACGGAGGGTGATCGCGCCTCCGGTCGGATCGGCCGGCCGACGAAATCGAGGCGCACACCAGAGCGGAGAAATCTTATTATGATTTGTCGATAAAGTGCATATTATGTCAATATATGGCGGTTCTGTGAAATAAAAAAATTTAGGGAGAGAGCGATGTCGACGAGCAATCCCGAACGGCGACGCCTCCTCAAGCTCATGCTGGGGATCGGCTACGCGTTCCCGATGATCGCCAGCTTCAGACTGGCCAACGACGAGACGAGCTATCTTTTCGATGCGAGCGGCACCAAGAAAGCGGCAAAGAAGAAGGTAGGTAAGAAAAAGGGCAAAGGCCCCTTCAAGAAGGGTGTAGGTAAGAAAAAGACAGTGACAAAGAAGAAATAAACGAAGGGTGATTCGTCGTTTCAGGTAGCGGCCAAAGGGGGCGGGGAATGACGGACAACGGGCTCTCTTTTCATGGCCGCTACCGCGACGTTGCCGCGGAGGCGTACCGGTTGACCGCTCGTTTCGTCGACCGGGCGGTTCGTGAGGGGAGCGTCGCACCGTTGCGCGACGGCCTCTCGGCGCTGGGCGGCCTGCTAGCGGCGGCGCGCGCGAGCGAGGCGCCCGAAGGCCGCGATGCGGCCGACGGGTCCCGCAACGCCTGCGCGGCCGGGTGCGGCTACTGCTGCACGCTGTTCGTGGAAATCACGCCGCTCGAAGCGTTGGTCCTTGCCGATCACATCCGTGCCCGGATGTGCCCCGAGGACGCGTGGTCGGCCGAGGCCGGCATTCTCCGAATCTGTCGGGATGGGCGGCCGGAGAGCGTCGACTGGCGCATCGCGAACCGGCTGCCCTGTCCGCTGCGCCTCGACGACCTGTGCTCGGTCTACGAGGACCGGCCCCTGGTCTGCCGCGCCTATGCGTCGCGAAGTTGGCTCGCCTGCCTGAGGGAAGCGAGTTTTCCCTTCAAGGAGATGCCGGTTCCGGTCGACGCCGCCGCCCAGGACGTCTCGGGGGCAATCTACAACGGCTTGGTGTTCGCGGTGCGCGACGCCGGGCTCGAGACGGGGGTCGTCGAGCTGATCCGCGGCGTCGGCCTCACCCTCGCGACGCCGGAGGCCCATCGGCGCTGGCTGTCGGGCGAGGCGGTCTTCGCCCCGGCGCGCGAGGGCGGTGGGCGGCCGCCCGGCTCCGCCGCGGCCCGGGGCCAGATGAGGCCGGCCACGCGCCGGAGCGCGCCGGTGACACCCATGGCTCCCCCGACTGCGTAAGGAACGCACCGATGCGCCGCATTCACGACTCCGTCGCGTATGACAGCGAGAGGTCGGAAACCTTCGCGACCTACGAATACGCGCTGCCCGGCGACGACGACCACATCCGCGAAACGCTGATGCGCGACCCGGACGGCCGGTATTTCCTGGATTGTTCCGGCGGCGGCCGATCGCTCTTCGCCGAAGTGCTGCGCGACGGCGTCTCCCGGCCGGGCCGCGACCTGATTCCGCTCCAGCCCGGTGAGGCCCTGCGCTGGATGCAGGATCATGACTGCGTCGAGGCCATCGAGGCGCAGTTCCCCGACGCGATCGCGGCAGGTGGCTGGCGGTCGGTCGTCGGGGTGACGCTCGACGCCGGGACTCGGGGCCGGGCGACTCGCGCGGCCGCCGAGGCGGGGATCGGCCTCGAAGCCTGGATCGTGCGCCTTGTCGCCCGTGCGGTGGCGGACGACGACGCGTGATCGCGCGCCGCTCAGACCGAGAGCTGCGGCACGAGGCCGATCAGGCCGATCAGGATCAGGTAGCCGGCGACGACGTAGTTGAGCAGCTTGGGCTTGACCAGGATCAGGATGCCGGCGGCGAGCGCGATCAGGGGCTCGAGGGAAAGCTGGATCGTCATGGGGGCGGCGCCTCTCGGGTCCGCGGAAACGGGGCCGCCGGCGGCTCCGGCGGCCGTCGGGCGACGAACGGTCGAGCCCTCCCGTGCGTTCCGTGCCCGGCTCCGTCTCGCCGGAGCCTATCGCGCCAGGGCGGGGGTGACCGTCATGGACAGCGTCGCGCCGATGTCCTCGGCGATGTCGAGGGACAAGTGCAGCGCCCCGGCTTCGGTCGCGGCGGCGGCCGGGTCGGCCAGCGCTGTCGCCTCCTCCGGCGAGAGCGAGAGCATGAAGGTCCCCGGCCGGTCCGGCGGGAACAGGTAGACGCGGCCGATCTCCCGCGCGTCGTTGCCGGGCGGGCCCAGCGTGGCGACGATGCCGACCGCCGCCATCGCCGGGTTCTCCACCCGCTCGACCCGAAGGCGCAGCGCCAGGGCGGCCTCGCCGCCCGCCGCCGCGCGCAAGGGGGCGACGCGGACGGTGGACGCCCGCGCCGACAGGGTGACCGGGGCGCCGGTCTCGGTCATCGCCGCCGCCCCGGGCTCGTCCGCCGCCGCCCGTCCGACGGCCGCCCGCTCGCCCGCCGCCCCCTCGCTCGCCGCCCCCTCGCTCGCCGTCACCGTGGCTCCGGCGGCGCAGGCGGCAAGCGCGCCGCCGGCGAGCACCGCGAGGAGGGCGAAGGCGCCGGCGACGGCGGCGGACGGGCGTGCAGGCATTTCGCGACCCTCGCTTCGAGGCGATGCGTCACTGCCCCTTGATGGCCGTCGGCGTGGTCACGAGGTCCAGCCGGCCGACCGAAAGGGGCCGGATCGCGTTGGAGACTGCCTGCGGAGTGCGGCCTTCGAATGGCGTCGCCACCAGGGTCAGCTCGACCGAGTCGCCGTCGGAGAGCATGCCCGCCTGGCGCAGGTCGCGCACCGTGTCGGTGACGTCGACATAGTAGTCGGGCGTCGTCATCTCCGGCATCCGGCCCCGCATCTCGCTATCGAAGAAGAAGGCGAAGCTGCCGGCGTAGTGCGGGTCGTCGATCGGCGTGTCCGGCGTCGCGTCGGGCTTGTTGACGAAGACCCGGACGAAGGCGTCGTTGGTCGCCGGCGGCGTGACGTCGCCGAGCTGGAGCAGCAGCCGGGACTCCTGCGCGCCCTCCGCCGTCGCGCGGGCGAGCGCGGCCTGCGGCACCCGGATCGGGCGCGAGACCGTGCGGAGCTGGGCGAAGGATACGCCCTCGGCCGCGGCGAAGCGCTCGCGCACCTGATGGCGGATGTTGCCGCCGGCCTCCAGCATCTCGCGCAGGCGATCCCGGTCGGCCTCGGCCATCGCGCCGGCCCCGCCGCCGGCCCCCGCGGCGTTCATGTCGCCCTTGGGGGAGGGCTGGAAGGCGTAGGAGATCAGCGGCAGGATCACCGTCAGCCCACAGGTCATGCTGGCCGGGTCGCCGTCACCGTCGACGAACATCCCGGCGAGGTCGAACTGCGTCCACTGCGGGTCGTCGGTGTTGACGTTGCCCCGGGCGATGTTCCAGTGCGCCCAGGAGCAGTCGATCATGTTGTGGTGGCACCAGAAGACCGGATCGCGCGGCGACTGGAAGGTCGCCATGGTGCCGCCGACGAAGCCGTGGATGTAGTTGTGCGGCGTGCCCTCCAGCTCGCCGTAGCCGCCGCCGGTGCCGCCGCGCAGGGCGGTCGAGGCGTAGCTGGCGAACTGCTCGAAGTTCGTCAGCTGGAAGATGCCCTCCATCACCGACTGGCCGACCGCCGAGGTCGAGGCCATCGACGACGGCGTCGCGCTGCGCGGCGAGAAATTCAGGTCGCCCGTCCAGAACGGCGCCGGGATCGCCCGGTCGGCCTGCCAGTTCCAATAGGGCAGGGCGAATTCCGGCTCGCCCGTGAGGGTGCGGCAGATCTGCTCGAAATAGAACAGGTAGGCCCGGTGCCAGGGCAGGAAGTACCAGTTGCCGTGGGGGCAGAAGTCGAAGTGGATCTGCGCCTGGGCGTTCCAGTTGCGCGGGTCGGAGGACGGCAGCGCGCGCATCGCCGCAACGGCGTCGTTGTAGATGGCGATGTCCCCGGCGGCGTCCGGCGACGTCACGCTCTTGCGGACCGGGCGGGTGCGGATCTGCTCGACGATCTGCTCGCAACCGCCGGTGGCCACAAGCATGGTCACGGCGGAAAGGCCGACGCCTCCCTTGAGAAGATCGCGGCGGGACAGGGCATTGAGACTCATCTGGGGCGTTTCCTCTTCTTGCCGCGCTGCCGTGCCCGCAGGGTCTGTCGTACCGGGCAGGCCGGCGGCCGCGCGTTGCCATCGGGGCCGGAGCCCCGTCGGATCCGGGCTCCGCCAATCCATGCGGGGAAGCCCGTACGCCTTTCGGCTAAGGCAACATTATTCTTGCGTGAGGAAAAGCGCCACAATCGTTTCTCTTTTTTGGATGAATGCGCAATAGATTATGGCAGAATAGCTGTATTGTTCTCTTTAGTGTACACTTTTTAGGGGTGGATCGAGAGCGCGCAGCGAACCCGATGCCTACGGATTGGGCTTTGGGAACGTGATCGCATCAGCCGAAGAAGCCGATGTGGTGGGCGACGGCGGAGGAGGTGCGGCGAATGCGATGCATTGGCCGTCTCGCATACGACAGGATAATAAGACCCATGATTGATAGTTTAGCTTTTTTGTTCGATCTTAAGGGCTATCTGCCGATTCGGCGCTAAGCTGCGCAAGCTGGTACAATAGTAAGATAAGTGAGGTGAAAATATGAAAGTCTTTATAAGCTGGTCAGGCGAGGTTAGTGAGAAGGTCGCCAGTGAGTTTCATACATGGCTGCCTGGAGCTTTGCAAATAGTAAGGCCATATTTCACCCCATCTGATATTGAAAAAGGCGCAAGATGGGGGAGTGAGATATCGCAAGAGCTCGAATCTTCTGACGTGGGCGTTTTGTTTATTACGAGAGAGAATATTGGAAGTCCATGGCTCATTTATGAGGCGGGAGCATTATCGAAGAGTCTGGAGAAGGCGAGAGTTTGTCCGATCGTGCTCGATGTTTCTCATAATGATTTACCGGCTCCATTAAGGCAATTCCAGGCGGCAGAATTTAATGAGCCAGATATGAAGAAGATACTTCGAACAATCAACGGGGCGGCGGGCTCAAGTGGATTAGAGGATAGCGTACTTGATAGTGTATTTGATCTATGGTGGCCAAAATTAGAACAAAAAGTTCATCAAATCATGGATGGTTACCAGGGTAAAAAGGGAAAGAAACCGATCCGGTCTGATCGTGAGATGCTTGAAGAAATACTGGAGCTTAGCCGATTAACATATAATATGAAATCATCTCAGAAGCGATCGGACTCTCCAGTGAGTCCTCGCGCCATCAAGGAGTTGATTACTGCAATCCAAACATGCATGGCAAGCCTCCAGTATCCAGCTGATTCTAAGAAGGCTGCGGAATCTCTCAGTGGTCTCCAAAAGCCATTAGTATATCTGTTATCCAAAGCCAATCTTGAGAGCAATGATCTCAGAAGCGAAATCATAAAGCAAGTTGAGAGTATCAATTTCAGCGTGTCAGAGGCGTTGGATGATGAAATACCATTTTAATTTAAAGAGTCGGCAAGATTATATCTATAGCTAACATTCATGAGAGATGGAGCTATAATCGACTAGCCGAAGAATCCGATGCGGTGGGCGACGGCCGTGGAGATGCGGCGGACCAGGTCGTAGAGGCCTTCCATCGGCCGGAACAGGTTCTCGTTCTCGAACCGGTAGCTGGCGGCCTGGTCGGGCAGCAGGTCGGCGGGCTCGCCGAAGGCGCTGACGTCGAGCGTCTGCTCGGTCAGGGGGAAGATCTCCTCCAGCACCGCGCAGGCGCTGTCGACCTCGAGATGCAGCAGCCGGGTCATCAGCCGTTCCGGCGTGACGCCGTGACGGCCGGAGAATTCCGGCGTGCGCATGGCGAGCAGGAAGAGCTCCTGGATGATCGCCAGGCGCACCGCGTGCAGCAGATCCAGGCTGTCCCGGCAGCGCGGGGAGATCAGCGTGCCCGCACCCTCCGTCGCCGCGTCGCCGGCGCCGACGGCCGCCAGCTCCCGGCGCAGGATCACCACGTCGCGGTGCAGCTTGCGATAGACCCGGAACTGGTGCTCGCTCAGCCGGCTTTCCTCGTGGAAGGCGGCCAGCCGCAGCATGTCCTCGCGCGCCGCCTCGCTGTCGGTGACACTCGCCCGGGTGATCCACATGCCGGGATCGACCACGTCGATATAGCCCTTCATGGCATGGGGATCGGAGACGGCCAGCCCGTACTCGGCGATGCCCATGAGCTGGCGCAGGCGCGGCGAGCGCTGGTAGAGCGCGCGGAAGCGCTCCGGATCCTTGGCGATCGCCGCGCCGACACCGCCGATCGAATTGGCCAGCAGGCCCAGTTGCTGGAGGATCGCGTTATGCGGGATGGCGCGGAGCTGGCGGGCCGACGCATGTTCGACGTCGATCGGCTCCTCGTGCTGGCGCTTGAGCGCCCGGCTGCCCGAGGGGTAGAGCAGGTTGACGCCGAAGCCGCCCAGCAGGACGCCGTAATTGGCATCCTCCATCAGGGAGACCTGGAACTCCTTCACCGTGGTGAAGAACTCCCGGATATAGGCGTCCTGCTCGTAGAAGGGGTCTTCCTCGACCGTCTCCTCCGGCCGGGTCGCGTGCTCCAGGAGGCGGGTGACCGTGGCGAAGGCCATGGTCCGGTTGACGAAGGGCAGGTAGCCGTCGCCGCCCTGGAAGCTCATCTCCTGCTTGAAGGACACCGCCTGCTCGCGCATCGCCGCGCGGCTGTAGGGCGTGTCGATGTTGGTCAGTCGCTCGGCCAGGCTCGCCGGATGGGCGCCGCGGCCGACCGACTCCCCGTGGGTGTCGAAGATCAGGAGCTGGACGTGCTCCAGCCCGTGCTTGGCCATCACCCGGATCAGGCGCAGGCGCAGCCGCTCGATCGAGGCGTTGGCCGGCGTCTGGCCGATGAAGCGCCCGGCGTCGGAGTAGCCGGTCTGAACGCAGATCCGGCCGCGCTTCTCGATATAGGCGCGGTAGTGCCGGTTCTTGAGCAGCTGGTCGATGACCCGGCTGCCCGCCTCCAGCGCCTTTTCCGTCTCGAACAGGGGCGAGAGGTCGACCCGGTCGTCGACGCCGAACAGCCGCGCGACATAGAGCGCGGTCAGCAGCGTCACCGCGCTCTCGCACTCGGCGATCAGGAAGCGGATCGGTGCCGTGCGCCCGGTGTATTTCAGCATCTGGGCGACGACCATGAACATCTGCTTGAACGAGGTCCGCTCCGACAGGACCGAGCCGAAATTGATGCGCACCGGCTCGACCTCGTCGAGCAGGCCGTTGATCCGGTCGATGTAGGACTGGCGGTAGCGCGGATCGTTCGGCTGCGAGACGAGGCCGATCTTGTCGCGGATGGCGTTGTGGACCTGGGTGGCGTTGACCCGAAGATGCGTGTGCGCCATGCCGAGGCCGAGATTGGCGAGCTCGGCGCGCAGCACCAGCAGGCGCCGGACCAGCGCGTCCCGGTCGGCGGCCTTGCGGCCCTTGGCGGGCTTGAGTTCGCGCGCCCGCTCGACCGCGCGCTCGACCATGTCGACCAGCGCGCCGGCGTCGGTCAGGCGCAGCGCCATGCCTTCGTGCATCCGCTTGGAGATGCGGGCGACGGCGTCCTGGGTCGCCGCCTCGTGCGGCTGGGCGACGGCGAAGACCTCGATCTCGTCCTCGATCTGGTTCTGCGCCAGCGCCAGCCGGCTTTCCATCAGGTCCAGGACATCGGCCAAGTCCCGCGCCCCGGACGGCACGGCGGCCCTGAGCCCACGCACGGTCTCGGCGTAGTGGTGGAGCTGGGCACGCTGGACCTTCATGCGCTTGCTCAGCGTCTCGGTCCAGCCGATGTCCGATCGCCCGTCCAGGTCGTAGCCGACCCAGCTCGCCACCGTCATCAGCCGGGGACGCAGCTCGGTCCAGCGATCGGGGTAGAGATCGCGCGCCACGTCCAGCGCGATGGCATAGGCCCGGCGCAGCCCGTCGAGGATGTTGCCGATGGCCTGGAGCGACATCGCGTGCTCGGCCTCCAGGTCGAGCGCGCGGTCGGGGCGGTGCTCGGCCTGGCGGGCGAGGTCGATCAGCGACCGGCGGCCCGTGTCGCCCAGCGCGGCGCCGTCGTCGTCCCGGTCGGCGGCCAGCGTCGAGAGGGCGTGCATCAGGTCGCCGGTCAGGCTGAAGGTCGGGTGCGCGGTGATGACGATGCCGAAGACCTCGCCCTCAAGGCGCTGGCGGAAGACCTCGAAGCGCGCGTGGTCGGCCCGCTCGCCCACCTCCTCGGGCGTGCGCGGCTCGGCCAGGCGGCGGAAGCAGGTCTCGAGCCGCTTTTCGTTGGCGGCCGGATCGGTCTCCCCGATATAGGCGCCGAGCCGGCGCGCCCGCTCGACGAAGCCGTCGACCGTCAGGTACTGGACGAGCTGCTCGAGCGCGGAATAGCTCAGCCGGCCCTGGGCGATGCGGCGCGACAGGTCGAGCGAGAGCAGCAGCACCGGGTTGGAGAAGGGGTCCTCCTCCGTCGCCCTGTTGAAGCGGTCGAGCTCGCCCAGCAGCTCCTCGGTCAGCGCGGCGGCGTCGACGTCGTCTTCCGCCCCGAAGCGCATGGCGTCGAGCGGCACGAAGGGACCCTTGCCGAGGTCGGTCGAGGGCGCGGGCGCGCCCCTGTCGCGGCGGGGGTCGCCGCGGGCGCGATCCTTCGAGGCCGGCGCGGAGTCGGGCATCGGGGAGGTCTCCATACATCGCCGGGGGAGGGAGGCGAGGCGGCGGCCGGTTCCGGGCCCGGGAACCCGGCGATCCGGCGTCATGCCGCAGTGCGGAACGATGAGCGCGGCGCGCCGCGATGTCAATTCGCCGCCGAAGACGCTTAAGCCCGGATTAACCCTGGATTGCGTAGCCTTCGCCCGAGTCGTCGACAGAGCGGCCGCGCCCAGGATCGCGAGCGGGACAGCCATGGTTTCCGATTTCGACACGATCATCGCCCGTGTCGCCGGAGAGGCGGGGCATCTCGGCACCGAGATCGTCGACGTCTCCGGCCATGTCGACACCCTGGCCGGCCGCGTGGCCGAACAGGTACAGACGATGGAGCGGCTGCGCGAGGCGGCGGAGACGGTCTCCGCTTCCAACGCAAGGGTCGCCGACGCCGCGCGCGCCACCCGCCAGGTCGCCGGCGACGCGCGGGAGAGGGTCGACAGTTCGGCCGGCCAGGTCGAGCAGGCGGTCGGCGACATCCGCGCGCTGGTCGAATCCGTCGCCGGGATCGAGAGCCGGCTGGCCGGGCTGCAGCAGGCACTCGACCGGGTCGGGCAGGTCGCCCAGGGCATCGAGGCGATCGCCAAGCAGACCAACCTGCTGGCGCTCAACGCGACGATCGAGGCGGCGCGCGCCGGCGAGGCGGGCAAGGGCTTCGCGGTCGTCGCCGGGGAGGTCAAGTCGCTGGCCGCCCAGACCAGCAACGCCACCTCCGAGATCGACGCCACGCTCAAGGACCTCACCGCACAGGCCCGCTCGATCATCGAGGACATCTCCACCTCGACCGCCCAGGCGGAGGCGGTGCGCGAGGGGACCAGCGCGATCGGCGAGGTCATGACGACGGTCGGCACCGCCATGGCCGATGTCGGCGGCCAGGCCGACTCGATCGCCGGCGCGGCCGACGAGATCGAGAGCCGGGCCGGGGAGTTTCGCGCCCTGACCGGCGAGATCGCCAGCGGCCTCGGCGAATCGAGCGGCGACATCAACGGCGCCCGCGACCGCCTTCATGCCATTCTGGCGGTGAGCGAGCGGCTGATCGGGCTGAGCGCAGATGTCGGGGTGGAAACGGTCGACACCCCCTTCGTCACCCGAGCCAAGCGGGCCGCCGAGGATATCTCCCAGCGATTCGAGGCCGCGATCGACGAAGGGCGCATCACCCTCGAGGCGCTGTTCGACGAAAGCTACCGGCCGATCGAGGGCACGAACCCGCAGCAGGTCATGACCGCCTTCACGGAGTTCACCGACACCACGCTGCCGGACCTCCAGGAGGCGATGCTGGCCGAGGACGAGCGGATGCTGTTCTGCGCCGCGGTCGACCGCAACGGCTACCTGCCGACCCACAACCGGAAGTTCTCGAAGCCCCAGGGCGAGGATGTCGCCTGGAACACGGCCAACAGTCGCAACCGGCGCATCTTCGACGACCGCGTCGGCCTCGCCGCCGGCCGCAACCGGGAGCCCTTCCTGGTCCAGACCTATCGCCGCGACATGGGTGGCGGCCAGTTCGCCATCATGAAGGACGTCTCCGCCCCCATCATGGTCCAGGGCCGCCACTGGGGCGGCTTCCGCGTCGCCTACAGGACCTGAGGGCGAGTCCGCCGCGCGCGACCGACCGCCGAGAATGTCGGGCTCGCTTCGCTCGACCGACCTACGGGACATGCA
>JAVJUS010000061.1:0-41455 GCA_040220455.1 Azospirillaceae bacterium | reverse complement strand
GGCGGCGGTCCCTGGACTCACCCACGGTTGTGGCCAGAGGGGGTGCGGGCGCCGACCGCCGTGCGCGGGGACCGGTGCGCACCGGTCCCCGCGCAATCTCGCTTGCACCACAACTCGACGCCTTTCGCTAGATACAAGGGGTTGCAGGCGCCAGGGCGGTGTTCCGCCGTCTGCAACCCCTCACCCTCCCACGACCTGCGGTCGTGGGCCCCTCCCTCTCCCTTCGGGAGAGGGGATATCGCTCGGCATCCCTGGCCCCCGCTCACAGCGGCAGCTCGAGGCGAAAGGTCGTGCCGTGGGCGGTGGAGTCGACGAGCCGCAGATCGCCGCGATGGGCCGCCAGGATCTCCCGCGCGATGGCGAGGCCCAGCCCCGTGCCGCCGGGGCGGGCCGAGGCGGCGAAGGGCTGGAACAGGTGCTCGCGCGCCCGGGGCGGCAGGCCCGGGCCGTCGTCGGCGATCGTCAGGGAGACGGTGCCGGTCGGCGTGCGCTCGGCGGTGACGCGCACCGTCTCCGCCCCGGCCTCGAAGGCGTTGCGGCCGAGATTGACGAGCGCGCGCAGCAGCTGGTCCCGGTCCGCCTGGACGACCAGATGCTCGGGCACCTCGTTGATCCAGCGCGCGCCCTCCCCGCGCAGGCCGGCGAGATCGGCCTCCGCCGCCGCGACGAGCTCGTGGAGCCCGAGCTTCGACCGCGTCAGCGGCACGCCCTGCTCCTTGGTGTAGGTCAGGGTCTGCTGGCACAGGTCGACCGCCCGGTCGAGCGCCTCGATCAGCCGCGGCGTGGTGCGCTGGACCGCCGGATCCTCGCTCATCGCCAGGCGCTCGGAGAGCAGCGAGGCGGTCGACAGGATGTTGCGCAGGTCGTGGTTGATCTTCGTCACCGCCGTGCCGAGCGCGGCCAGACGGGTCTTCTGCTTGAGCGCCGTCAGGACGGCGGTCTGCATGTCGTGGAGCTCGCGCTGGGCGACGCCCAGCTCGTCGCCGCGCCCGGTCGGCGTGACGATCGCCTCGGCGTTCTCCGGATCCTCGCGGAAGGCGACCATCTTCTCGGTCAGCCGGCTCATCGGCCGGACCATGAGCCAGCGCAGGGCGACGAAGACGAGCCCCGCGGTGATCAGCGAGATGACGATGGACAGCCCCAGGATGCGCCCGCCGTAGTCGAGCATGGCGGCGCACAGCGGTGCCTCGTCGATCACCACCTCGACCCGGGCGTCCGCGTCGCGCGGCGAGGTGCCGGTCACGTGCAGGACCCGGTTGCGGGTCATGAACAGGGTCTCGTAGGCGTCGACGATCAGGCCGAGCGGCCCGCGCGCGTCCAGGTCGACTTCCTTGTCGATCGGCGGGCTCGACCGGCCGAGCATGTAGACGTCGCGCTCCGGCAGGCTCAGATCGACGCTGTAGGCGCCGACATGGGAGAGCAGCTCGCGCTCCAGCGATTCGGTGACCATGCCGTCCGGCGTCGCCAGGATCGACAGGGTCGCCAGATGCCCGGCCGCCAGCCGATCCTCCAGCCAGGTCACCCGGAACCGCGCGATCGACGGCGTGAAGATCAGCACTTCCGCCAGCATGACGAACAGGATCGTCAGGACCAGCAGGCGGGCCGACAGGCTGCGCGTGAACCTCGGCAGAGGCATGGGCGGCAAGGACATGGGCGACGATCCCGGAGGGGCCGGTCCGGTGGTGACGGCCCGCCTCCCTATACCGCGCCCCGGCGGCTCGCCGCTACCCGAGGCGGCGGAGCAGGGCGACCAGCCGGCGGGTGCGGGGGCTGAACAGGGACGGGGTGTAGAAGGCGCCGGCGGCCCGCTTGCTCGCCTCGCCCCGGGTCGGATAGGGCGCGATCATGGTGGCGAGCGCGCCGATGCCGATCTTCTTCGCGATGGCGAGGATCCAGGGCTGGATCAACTCGCCCGCCTGCGCGCCGACGATGCCGGCGCCGAGAATCCGGCCGCGTGGCGTGCAGATCGCCTTGACCAGCCCCTCGGTGCGCCGCTCGGCCTGAGCGCGGTCGTTCTCGTGGAAGCCCCAGCGCAGCACCCGGATCTCGCCGTGGCGGGCGCGCGCCTCGTCCTCGGTCAGCCCGACCTGGGCGAGCTCCGGGTCGGCGAAGGTGACGCGGGGCAGGGCGCGCAGGTCGACCTTGGCGGGAATGCGGAACAGCGCGTTCTTGACGACCACGCCGGCGTGGTAGCCGGCCAGATGGGTGAATTGCGGCCCGCCGGCCACGTCGCCGATGGCGAAGACCCGCTTGTTGGAGGTGCGCAGCCGGGCGTCGACCCGGATACCCTTGCCATCGTGGGCGATGCCGGCGGTGTCCAGCCCCAGCCCGTCGACATTGGCGCGCCGGCCGACGGCCACCAGCAGGGCGTCGCCCGCCACCGTCTCCTCCACCCCGTCGCGGGCCAGCGTGACGACGATGCCGTTACCGTCGGCGGTACCGGAGACGGCCGCGATCCCGGTTCCCTCGCGCAGGTCCACCCCGTCGGCGACGAGCGCCTGGCGGATATGGTCGACCAGCTCCGGGTCGTCGCGCGCCAGGATGCGGTCCTGCTCGACCACCGTGACCCGGGCGCCCAGCCGCCGGTGGGCCTGGGCCAGCTCGACGCCGATCGGGCCGCCGCCGATGACGATCAGGTGCTCCGGCCGGGTGTCGCGCTCGAACACCGTCTCGTTGGTCAGGTACGGCACCGTGTCGAGACCCGGAATCGGCGGGATCGCGGGCGAGGAGCCGGTGGCCACGACGAAGCGCCGGGCGCGCACGGCCGCTCCGCCGGCCGCGATCTCGCGCGGGCCGGTGAAGCGGGCCGAGGCGCGCAGGACCCGGACGCCGAGCCCGGTGAACCGGGCCTCGGAATCCATCGGCGCGATGGCGTCGATGACGCCGTGGACATGGGCGTGGACGGCGGCGAAGTCGATCGCCGGCTCGTGGCCGTTGATCCCGAGCCGGCCGGCGTGGCGGATGTCGTCGGCCGCCCGGGCCGCGGCGATCAGGGCCTTCGACGGCACGCAGCCGTGGTTGAGGCAGTCGCCGCCCATGGCGCCGCGCTCGACCAGCACCGTTTCCGCGCCGAGCTGGGCGGCGCCCGCGGCGACGGAGAGGCCCGCCGAGCCCGCGCCGATGACGCAGATATCGGCCTCGATGGTTTCGCTCATCACGCGGTGTCCGTCGATCGGGCCCGGGGATCAGGCCCGGGGGGTGCGCAGCCGGCGATAGGCTACCGGCAGGAGGGCGAGCACCGCGAGACCGATCAGCGGCAGCAGGATCGCCGGCTCGAAGATGATGCCGAGATCCGGGCGCTCGCCCATGGCCAGCGTCTCGCCGAGCCCGTTGCCGACGGCGGCGTAGACGATGGTGCCCGGCACGATGCCGACGATCGTGGTCCAAAGGAAGGTACGCAGCGGCACGCCGAAGAAGGCGGGGACCAGGTTGACCAGCCAGAACGGGACGATCGGCACCAGCCGCAGCACCAGGAGGTAGTTCGCCGCGTCGCGCCGGAAGCCGCCTTCCATGCGCGCCATCCACGGCCCGGCGCGGCGGCGCAGGCTGTCGCCCAGCGCCGTGCGCGCGGCCAGGAAGACCGCCGTCGCGCCCGCCGTCGCGCCGACGACGACCAGCAGGCTCGCCCAGGCGATGCCGAAGAGGAAGCCGCCGGCGATGGTCAGCAGCGCCCCGCCCGGCACCGAGAAGGCGGTGACCGCGGCATAGGCCAGGATATAGGCCGCCGAGGCGAGGACCGCGTGGTCGGTGACGAAAGCGGCCAGGGCGGCGTTGTGCCGGGCCAGGGTCTCGAAGGACACGTAGCGCTGCAGGCCGAGGGCGAAGAACAGCGCGATCCCGGCGGCGATCGCCAGGATCGGCGCGAAGCGCTTCCACCCGGCCCCGCCTCGCGGGGTGCCGGCGTCCGGGGTGGCGTCGCTGTCGTTCACGTGCTCTCCGGACACCAAGGCTCGCCCTCCGGCTCGACCGCCGACGCCCCCGACGGCGCCGGCCCGTCCGTCATTGAGGTAGCAACGCCGCTCATCACCGGCCAGTCACCATTGGGTGAGCCACGGCGGCGCCCCATGTATCGGAAAGCCGGAACGGACCCGGCATCGGCCCGCGATCGAACCGCGGGGCGTGATTGACAGCGGTACCGCCCGGCCCCTATAAGCCCGGGTTTCCGAGGGACGAGGCGAGCCACCTCCGTGTCCCGAGACAGAACGATACCGATTTCAGGAGCCTCCGGTGAAACGGACCTATCAGCCGAGCAAGCTCGTCCGCAAGCGTCGCCACGGCTTCCGGACGCGCAGCGCGACCGTCGGCGGCCGGCGAATTCTGGCGGATCGACGTCGGCGCGGCCGCAAGCGCCTGAGCGCCTGAGCGAGCCCGAGCGCGGGGCGGCCGATGATCGGCCGGTCCGTCTGCGCCGGCTGCTGACGCGTCCGCAGTTCCTGGCGGTCGCGGGGGCGCGGCGCAAATGCGCGATGCCGGGCTTGGTCCTGCAGGCGCGCCGCCGGCCCGAGGGCGAGGCGCCGGCCCGCGAAATCCGGGTCGGCTTCACCGCGAGCCGCAAGGTCGGCAACGCCGTGACCCGCAACCGCGCCAAGCGCCGCCTGCGCGCCGCCGCCGCCGACATCCTGCCGGCGCACGCCGCGCCGGGTTTCGACCTGGTTCTGATCGCCCGCCAGGGGACGGTCGCCCGCGACTTCGCCTCTCTGGAGGATGATCTGTCGCGCGGCCTCGACAAGCTGGGAGCGGCGCGGTGAGCCCGCTCGCCCACGGCCTGCGGGCCCTGGTATTCGCCTATCGCTGGACGCTGTCGCCGTTCCTCGGGCATGGATGCCGGTTCCGGCCGACCTGCTCGGAATACGCGCTCGAGGCGATCGGCCGCCATGGCGGGTTGCGCGGCGGCTGGCTCGCCGTGCGACGGCTCGCCCGCTGCCATCCCTGGGGCGGCGCGGGTTATGATCCGGTGCCCGAGGGGCGGTCGTGGCGACAAACGCCGGCGAGGAAGTCGGGCGAAACGACCGAGACCCGTTGAGCCGACCGCCCCTCTGCCCTTATACAGCCCACGCGGCGCCCCGCGCGCCGGATGCCGCAGGACCGAATGACGACGACCGCCAGGCCCGACCACCGACCACGTTGACCGCTCCGCGACGCCGCCGCCGCCCCTCCGCCGGGCGATGCGGGGTATCGGCGCCGCGAGCCGGGAGCCCACCCCGATGCCCGACCAGAAGAACCTCATCATCGCGATCGCCTTGTCGGTGGCGATCCTGCTCGGCTGGCAGTTCTTCGTCGAAGGACCGCGTATCGCCGAGGAGCAGGCGCGCCAGGAAGCGGCGCAGCAGGCCGGCGAGGCGTCGGGGCCGACGGGCGTGGCGCGCGACGGGCTCGATGCCGGAACGCGCGATCTGACGGGGGGGCCGACGCTCGGCGGCGCCCGCTCGCGCGACGCGGTGCTGGAGGAAGCGCCGCGCATCCGCATCGACACGCCGCGGCTGCACGGCTCCTTCTCGCTGGTCGGCGCCCAGCTCGACGATCTGACGCTGGCCGACTACCGCGAGACGGTCGATCCGGACAGCCCCGAGATCGTTCTGCTCTCGCCACGCGGCGCGCCGAACCCGTATTTCGCCGATTTCGGCTGGCTGGCCGCGGAGGGCGTTCCGGTGCCGGGCCCCGACACACGCTGGCGCAGCGACGCCGAGGTGCTGAGCCCGGACAACCCCGCCACGCTGACCTGGGACAACGGCCAGGGCCTGGTCTTCGAGCGCACGGTCGCCGTCGACCGCGACTACCTGTTCACGATCACCGATCGGGTGATCAACGAGGGCGGGGAGACGGTGCAGCTCGCCCCCTACGGCCGGGTGCTGCGCTTCGGCACGCCGGAGACGCTGGGCTTCTTCATCCTGCACGAGGGGCCCTACGGCGTCTTCGACACGACGCTGAACGAGTTCAGCTATTCGACGCTGCGCGACGACGAGGAGATCCGGCGCGACAGCACCGGCGGCTGGCTGGGATTCACCGACAAGTACTGGCTGGTCTCGCTGGTCCCCGACCAGCAGGCGACGGTCGACGCCCGCTTCTCCCACCGGCTGGAGGGCGACGAGGACCGGTACTTCTCGACCTTCCGCTCCGAGCAGCAGGTGCTGGAGCCGGGCGGCACCATCGAGACGACCAACCGGCTCTTCGCCGGCGCCAAGGAAGTCCAGCTCATCGATCGCTATTCCGAGACCTACGGCATCGAGAATTTCGACCTGGCGATCGATTTCGGCTGGTTCTACTTCATGACCAAGCCGTTCTTCTATGCGCTGGCCTGGATCAATGGGATCGTCGGCAACTTCGGCGTCGCGATCCTGATCTTCACGGTGGCGATCAAGCTCGTCTTCTTCCCGCTGGCCAACAAGTCCTACAAGGCCATGTCGAAGATGAAGGCGCTCCAGCCGCAGATGCAGGAGATCCGCGAGCGCTACACCGACGATCGCCAGCGCATGAACCAGGAGATCATGGATCTCTACAAGCGCGAGAAGGTGAACCCGGCTTCGGGCTGTCTGCCCATCCTGATCCAGATCCCTGTGTTCTTCGCGCTCTACAAGGTCCTCTTCGTCACCATCGAGATGCGGCACACGCCGTTCTTCGGCTGGATCCAGGATCTCTCGGCGCCCGACCCGACCTCGATCTTCAACCTGTTCGGCCTGCTGCCCTTCCAGCCGCCCGACCCGCTGATGATCGGCGTCTGGCCGCTGATCATGGGCGTGACGATGTTCCTGCAGCAGAAGCTGAACCCGGCGCCGGCGGACCCGATCCAGCAGAAGATCTTCATGGCGCTGCCGATCGTGTTCACCTTCCTGCTGGCGCGGTTCCCGGCGGGGCTCGTGATCTACTGGGCGTGGAACAACACCCTGTCGATCGCCCAGCAATGGCTCATCATGCGCCGCCACGGCGTCAAGCCCGGCGGCGGCACGGTCGACAAGCCGTCCGAGGCGCCACCCTCGGCCGAGCGGCGCAAGAAGAAGGCCGAAGGCGGCGCCAAGCCCGCTCCGGCCGGTGCCGCGGCCTCCGACCCGGCGCGTGACGCGGCCGATGAAGCCGCCGACGGCGCCTACGCCGCCGAGGCGGCGGCCGATGGCGAGCCCGCGGCGGCGGAGGCGGGCGCCGACGAGGCGAAGGGCGCCACGGGAGACGATCCGGGCTCCGACAAGCCCTCGGGGGGCAAGTCGTCGGGCGACAAGCCGGCCTCCGGCAAGACCGCGGTGCGCAGCGCGCCGCGCAAGAAGAAGGGGCAGTCGCGCGCCCGGCGCTGAGGGGCAACGCGCCCCCGCGCCGGCGCCGACGCGCCCATTCCCGACATGACCGGTCAGCGCGACGACACCGATGCGCGCAACGCGGCGCCCCTCGGCGTCGCCCCGGGCGACGACCCGTTGGACCCGGGTCCGGCGGCGATCGAGGCCGGCCGTAAGCTGTTCGCCCGGGATTGCGTCTTCGTCGCCGGGGCCGCGACCCGCGACCGGCTGCCGCCGGCGGGGCTGCCGGAGGTAGCCATCGCCGGCCGGTCGAATGTCGGCAAGTCGACGCTGGTCAATGCCCTGACCGGCCGGACCACACTGGCGCGCACCTCCAACACGCCGGGCCGGACCCAGCAGCTCAACTTCTTCGAGGCCGGCGGCGGCTCGGGCCCGCGCCTCGTCCTGGTCGACCTGCCGGGCTACGGCTTCGCCAAGGTGCCCAAGGAGATGGTCGACGCCTGGACCCGGCTGCTGAAGGCCTATCTGCGCGGCCGGGTCACCCTGCGCCGGGCGCTGGTGCTGGTCGACGCGCGCCACGGGCTGAAGCCGCCGGATCTGGAAATCCTGGGCCTGCTCGACAAGGCGGCGGTCTCCGCCCTCGTCGTGCTGACCAAGGCGGACAAGGTGGCCGGCGCCGAGCTCGAGCGCACCGTCGCCAGGGTCGAGGCGGCGCTGGCCGAGCATCCCGCCGCGCTGCCCCGGGTCCTGGTCACCAGCGCGCGCGACGGCCGGGGCATCGACCGCCTGCGGGCCCATCTCGCCGAACTGGCCAGCCCCGGTCCCGTCGTCTAGACTCCGCTCGCGCATGGGCGGGCCCGGAGTCCTGTCGATCTCCGCCCGCCCCCGCGCTTTCCGTCATCGCGCACAGGACCCGTCGGCAGGGCATGACAACCCCGAAGGACAGCCCCGACACGGCCTCCGGGCCGCCCGAGGAACGCATCGCCAAGGCCCTCACCCTGGCCGAGGCTCTGCCCTATATGCGCCGCTACACCGGCGCGACCTTCGTCGTGAAATACGGCGGCCACGCCATGGGCGACGAGGCGCTGGCCCATGATTTCGCGCGCGACGTGGTGCTGATGAAGCAGGTCGGCGTGAACCCGGTGGTGGTCCATGGCGGCGGCCCGCAGATCGGCCGAATGCTGGAGCGCCTGAAGGTGCCGACCCAGTTCGTCGACGGCCTGCGGGTCACCGATCGCGACACGGTCGACGTGGTCGAGATGGTCCTGTCCGGCTCGATCAACAAATCCATCGTCTCGGCGATCCACGCCGTCGGCGGGCGGGCCATCGGCCTGTCGGGCAAGGACGGCAACCTCGTCCAGGCGCGCAAGCTGCGCCGCACCAAGCGCGATCCGGACAGCAATATCGAGAAGATCCTGGACCTGGGCTTCGTCGGCGAGCCGACGCATATCAACCCGGAGGTCCTGGAGACCTTCGAGGACACCCAGTTCATCCCCGTCATCGCCCCCATCGGCGTCGGCGCGCACGGGGAGACCTACAACATCAACGCCGACACGGTGGCGGGCGCGGTCGCCGCGGCGGTCAGCGCGTCGCGGCTGTTCCTGCTGACCGATGTCGCCGGCGTCCTCGACCGGGACAAGCGCCTGCTGCCGACGCTGACGCTGGAGGAGGCGCGCGCCCTGATGGCCGACGGCACGATCACCGGCGGCATGATTCCGAAGCTCGAGACCTGCATTGGCGCGGTCGAACATGGCGTGGAAGGCGCGGTCGTCCTCGACGGCCGGGTGCCCCACGCGCTGCTGCTCGAGATCTTCACCGAGGGCGGCGCCGGGACCCTGATCCGCGAGGCGCCGTACCCCCGCGAGGCGTGAGGGCCGGGGGATACGGAGCCGGGTCGGATTTCGGTGATGGCCTCGGAGCAGGGCTCACGTAGGTTGCCCAGCGCCGCTAGAGCATCCTGCGCCCGAACGGGCGCAGGATGCTCTAGATTGTTGAAGATAGGGCAATTTTTTCCGAACTGATGCTTCTATCAGTTCGGAAGTTGCCCTAGGCGCTGCGCAACGGGCCGGCCGGTGCCGTCGCGCACGACCTCCGGCCGTGGGCGACCTACGCCGCCACGTCCTCCAGCAGCGCCAGGACGTCGGCGCCGTAGCGCTCCAGCTTGGTCGCGCCCAGGCCGGGCATGGCGGCCAGCGCTTGGCGGCTGGCCGGCGCGGCCTCGGCGATGGCGGCGAGTGTCGAGTCGTGGAAGACGACATAGGGCGGCACGCCCTGGTCGGCCGCGATACGCTTGCGCCAGGCCTTGAGCGCGGCGAACCGGGCCTGCGCCGCGGGGTCGGAGAGCTCGGTCGCCGCTGCGCCGCCGGACCCGCCGCCTGAACGCCCGGCACCGCGGGACCGGCCCGCGCTCCCGCCCGCCTTGACCGACGGATCGCGCCGAAGGGCGAGGCGCGTCTCCCCGCGCAGCAGCGGCCGGCACGCCTCGGTGAGGCGCAGGGTGCCGTGCCCCTCCGAATCGGGCACCAGGTAGCCGAAGGCGAGCATCTGGCGGATCACCGTGCGCCAGCCGTTCTTGTCGAGCGCCGTGCCGATGCCGAAGGTGCTGACCCGGTCGTGGCCGGCGCGGCGCACCTTCTCCGTCTCGTTGCCGAGCAGCACGTCGATGACGTGCCCGGCGCCGAAACGCTGGCCCGTGCGGTAGACGCAGGACAGCAGCATCCGCGCGGCGTCGGTGCCGTCCCAGGTCTCGGGCGGGGTCAGGCAGGTGTCGCAGTTGCCGCAGGGCCGATCGAGCGAGTCCCCGAAATGGGCGAGCAGGACCTGCCGGCGGCACCGCGTCGTCTCGCAATAGCCCAGCAGCTGGTCGAGCCGCCGCCGCTCCACCGTCTTCTGCGCCTCCGGCAGGGCCGAGGTCTCCAGGAGCTGGGACAGCCGCGCCACGTCGGCGAGGCCGTAGAGCATCCAGGCCTCCGCCGGCAGGCCGTCGCGCCCGGCGCGCCCGGTCTCCTGGTAATAGGCCTCCAGGCTCTTGGGCGGGTCGAGATGGGCGACGAACCGGACATCGGGCTTGTCGATGCCCATGCCGAAGGCGATCGTCGCCACCATGATCAGCCCGTCCTCGGCCAGGAAGCGGCGCTGGTTGTCGGCGCGCACCTCCGGGTCGAGGCCGGCGTGATAGGGCAGGGCGGCATAGCCCTTGGAGACCAGCCAGTCGGCCGTCTCCTCCACCCGCGCGCGGGTGCCGCAGTAGACGATGCCCGATTCGGCTGCCGCGCCGTCCGGCCCGATCCGCTCGCCCAGGAACCGCAGGAGCTGGGCGCGGCCCTCGCCGCGCGGCAGGACGCGGTAGCGGATGTTCGGCCGGTCGAAGCCGGAGACGAAGACCTGCCCGCGCCCGAGATCCAGCCGCTCGACGATGTCGCGGCGCGTCGGCTCGTCCGCCGTGGCGGTCAGCGCGATGCGCGGCACACCCGGAAAGCGCGTGCCCAGATCGGCGAGCTGGCGGTAGTCCGGGCGGAAGTCGTGGCCCCATTGGGAGACGCAATGCGCCTCGTCGATGGCGAACAGGGCGATCGGCGCGCCGTCCAGACGGTCGAGCAGGCCGCCGGCGACCAGGCGCTCCGGCGCGACATAGACGAGGTCGAGCGTGCCGGCGCGGATGCGCTTCTCCACCGCCACCTGGTCGGCGAAGGACAGGGAGGAGTTGAGCGCCGCCGCCTCGATGCCGAGTTGGCGCAGCGCGGCGACCTGGTCGGCCATCAGGGCGATCAGCGGCGACACGACGACCGCGACGCCAGGCCGCAGCAGGGCCGGAAGCTGGTAGCACAGCGACTTGCCGCCGCCCGTCGGCATCAGGACCAGCGCGTCGCCCCCGCCGGCGACCTGCTCGATCACCGCCTGCTGGTGGCCGCGAAAGCCGTCATGGCCGAAGACCGAGCGCAACAGCGCCAGCGCCCGCTCGGGCACCGGGGCGTCGGTCGGTGGGTCGCCCGGCGCGACGCCCGCAGCGCCGGGCGGCCGTGCGGGGGGCGCCGGCTCGTCGGACAAGGGGTCAAGCGATAGGGGATCCATCACCCTCGTTTATACAAGATGTGGCCGCGACGTCCAGCGCCCCCGAAGCGAAGATCGCCTCTCCGGGCACCGGTTATCCCCAGCCTGTCCGCCTCGGGGCTTGACCCCGGACGCCGGGTATACGATGTGCCCGGGGCGTGCGCACGTGTGGCCGCCCGTCGTCGGAACGCCGTTTCGAGGGCGGCGACCCGCGCGCCGTCCAGCCTTCGACGCGGGGCCGGCCGGCCGTGTGGCGCCTGTGTCCCGTTCCCGGCCCGGGCTCCGTCGCTTCGCCGACCCGTCGCGTCACGAAAGAACGACCGCGAAAGGAAATCGTCATGTCGCCAGTCGTCCGCCGCCTCGCCCCGCTCGGCGCCGTCGCCGCGGCCGCCCTGCTGGTCGCCGCGCCGCTCGCCGGCCCCGCCCGCGCCCAGGACGACGCCGGGGACCGGGTCGTCGCCACCGTCAACGGCACCGAGATCACCATGGCCGAGGTCCAGGAGGCGATCTCGTCCCTGCCCCAGCAGGTCCGCCAGATGCCGCGCCAGTCGTTGATCCCGGCCGTCGCCAACCAGCTCGCCGTCGGCAAGCTGATGGCCGAGCAGGGCTACGAGTCCGGCCTCGCCGACGACCCGGAGGTCGAGCGTCGCCTCTCGGCGGCGGAGGAGACGATCGTCCAGGAGGTCTGGCTCGACCGCCAGGTCGAGGAGCGGATCGACGAGGCGGCGATCGAGGAGGAATACCAGGCCTATCTCGAGGCCAACCCGTCGGGGCCGGAGGTCAAGGCGCGCCATATCCTCGTCGAGACCGAGGAGGCCGCGCGGGACCTTATCGGCCAGCTCGAGGAGGGCGCGGACTTCGCGGACCTGGCGCGCGAGAACTCGGTCGGCCCGAGCGCCCAGAACGGCGGCGATCTCGGCTGGTTCGCCCAGGGCGACATGGTCGCGCCCTTCGCGGAGGCGGCCTTCGCGCTGGAGACCGACGCCTACACGCAAGAGCCGGTCGAGACCCAGTTCGGCTGGCACGTGATCCTGACCGAGGACAAGCGCGAGAGCGAGCCGCCGACCCTGGCCGAGATCCGCGGACAGCTCGAGCAGCAGCTCACGCGGCAGGCGGTGCAGTCGATCGTCGACGATGTCCGCGCCGACGCGGAGATCGTCCTCTACGGCCCGGACGGCGAGCCGCTCGAGGCCCCGCCGGCCGGCGCCGGGGGCGGCAACTGAGCACCGCGGGCCACCGCGGTCGGAGCGCCTCTCACCGCCCGCCCCCTTGCGCGGGGGCGGGCGGTTTGCTTGAGTGACGGCCCGGCGGGTCGCGCCGGAGCCGCCCCGCCCGTCCCGCTGTCTCCGGCGCCGTCCCCATGCCCGCCGATCTTCCCGTCTCGCCGCTCGCGCCCGCCGAGATCGTGTCGCCGCCGCCGGTCGCCGGCGTCCGCCTGGCGGGCATCGCGGCGGGGCTGAAGAAGAAGGCCGGCGCCAAGGACATCATGCTGGCCGAGCTGGCCGAGGGGACGACGGTCGCCGGGGTGACGACCCGCTCGCTCTGCCCGTCGGCGCCGGTCGAGTGGTGCCGCCGCGTGCTGCCGGGCGGCCGGGCGCGGGCGATCGTCGTCAATGCGGGCAACGCCAACGCCTTCACCGGCGCGGCCGGGCGCGAGACGGTCGACGCCACCGCCGCCGCCGCCGCGCGGGCCGTCGGCTGCGGGTCGGAAGAGGTGCTGCTCGCCTCCACCGGCGTGATCGGGGAGCCGCTGGCCCCCGACGCCGTGGCCCGCCACCTGGAGACCGCTCGCGCGGCCCTCTCGCCCGAGGGCTGGGCCGACGCCGCGGCGGCGATCGGCACCACGGACACGTTCCCCAAGCTCGCCACGGCGACCGCGACCATCGACGGCGTGCCGGTGACGGTCGCCGGGATCGCCAAGGGCTCCGGCATGATCGCGCCGGACATGGCGACGATGCTGGGATTCGTCTTCACCGACGCCGCCGTCGCCGCGCCGGCGCTCGACCGCATGCTGCGCGGCGCGGTCGACCGGTCGTTCAACGCGATCACCGTCGACGGCGACACCTCGACCAGCGACACGGTGATCCTCGCCGCCACCGGCCGGGCCGGCCACGCCCCGGTGACGGCGGCGGGCGATCGCCGGGCCCGGGCCTTCCGCCGGGCGCTGGAGGCGGTGTGCGGCGACCTCGCCCGGCAGATCGTCGCCGACGGGGAGGGCGCGTCGAAATTCGTCACGATCCGGGTCTCCGGCGCCGCCTCGGCGCGGGCGGCGCGGCGGATCGGCCTGTCGATCGCCAACTCGCCCCTGGTCAAGACCGCGATCGCCGGCGAGGACGCCAACTGGGGTCGCATCGTCATGGCCGTCGGCAAGGCGGGCGAGCGGGCCGAGCGCGACCGGCTGGCGATCGCCATCGGCGGCGTCACGGTGACGCGCGACGGTCGCCGGGTCGCCGACTACGACGAGGCGCCGGTCGCCCGGCACATGCGCGGCCGGGAGATCGACATCGCCGTCGACCTGGGCCTGGGCCGCGGGCGCGCGACGGTGTGGACCTGCGATCTCACCCACGGGTATATCTCGATCAATGCGGACTATCGTAGCTGACCGCGCCTACGGGGCGTGCCGGACCGCGCCCCGCCGCCGGGAGGGCGCGGCGTGACGGTGCGCGCCGTCGGCATCCTGGCCCAGCGGGTCGACACGCCGCGCCTGGTCCTGCGCCGGCCCCAGCGCGGCGACGCGCCGGCCATGGCCGCGCTGCTCAACGATTGGGACGTGGCGCGCTGGCTGGCCCAGGTGCCCTTTCCCTACACCGAGCGCGACGCCCGCGACTGGATCGCCCAGTGCGCCCGGAACTGGAACCGAGGCATCAACTACCAGTTCGCCGTTGTCGCCCGGGCGCGGGAGGGCGGCGAGCGGGTGATCGGCCATATCGGCCTGCGCCGCAGCGCGGAGGATCTGGCCTCGGGCTCGGCGGAGCTCGGCTACTGGTTCGGGCGCGGGCACTGGGGCTCGGGCTTCGGCACGGAAGCCGCGCGCGCGGCGATCGGCTTCGGCTTCGACGAGCTGGGGCTGGCGCGCATCTGGGCCACAGCGCTGCCCGACAACGATCGCTCGCTCAAGGTTCTGGGCAAGGCCGGCATGGTGCCGGTCGGCACGACCATGCAGACCTACGCCACCCGCAACGCTACCCTGGAGGTGCCGGTGCTGGCGGTCGAGCGGACCGGCTGGCGCGCCTTCACCGCGGGCGACGCGGCCGGACGCGGGCGGTGAGCGGCGACGCCCGGGCGGTCTCCGGCTGCGACCCGACGGCGCGGCCGGGCGCGGACGCGACGCGGCCGGTCGTGCTGGTCGCCGCGGCGGCGCTGATCGACATCGACGGCCGCGTGTTGATCGCCAAGCGCCCGGAGGGCAAGGCGATGGCCGGGCTGTGGGAGTTCCCCGGCGGCAAGGTGCACGCGGGCGAGACGCCCGAGGCGGCGCTGATCCGCGAGCTGGCCGAGGAGCTGGCGATCGACACGGCGGAGAGTTGCCTCGCCCCGCTGACCTTCGCCAGCCACGCCTATGCCGATTTCCACCTGCTCATGCCGCTCTTCGCCTGCCGGCGCTGGGTCGGCACGCCCGAGCCGCGGGAGGGCCAGGACCTCGCCTGGGTCCGCCCGCCGCGCCTGCGCGACTATCCCATGCCCCCCGCCGACCGGCCGCTGGTGGCCATGCTCCAGGACCTGATCTGACGGCGGCGTCGGCGTGCCGCCACACAGGCTGAGAAAGCCCTCTCCCGTGGGGAGAGGGAGGGGCCCGCGGCCGTCAGGCCGTGGGTGGTGAGGGGTTGCAGACGGAAGAGCGGTGTTCCGCAGTCTGCACGCCCTCACCCTGTCCCTCTCCCCCAGGAGAGGGAACGCGGGTGGCGGTTGTCGTGCGTCGATCCGTATCTCCGGAATTGAGGCGCAGCCCGATTTCCATGTCTGACCAAGGGGGGAGCCGCCCGGCCGGCATTCCGGTCCCCGACCTCGAGCCCGGCGCCGTGACGACCTTCGTGCCGCTTCGTGCCTTCATGGTCCGAATCCGAGCGGCGGATCTCGCCTCGCTCCAACCGGCCTTCGCCCGACGTCACGTCTTGCCGCGCCGTCCCGGGGCGGCGGGTTCGCCGGCGGAGGCTTCGGCGGTGCCGAGCGCATCGGCGAGGCGGGCGGCGGCGCTGCCGGGGCGCAGGGGCTGCTGCTGGCTCGACGCGTCGGGCGCCCAGCCGCTGAGATAGAGCACCTCCACCGTCGCCGGGATGCGCCCGTCGGGCTCGGCGAACAGGGCGTGGTAACGCGCGGCGACCCGGGGCCAGAACGCGCGCGGCGGCACGCCCCGGTCGCGGCTCAGATGCGCCGCGGTCGCGCCCATGCCGCGCAGGTCGGCGATCAGCCGGAAGGCGTCGGCGTAGTCGACGGTCAGCGTCTCGCTGTCGACCACCGGCAGGGCGAAGCCCGCGCGCTGCATCAGGGCGCCGGCGTCGCGCAGGTCGGCCAGCGGTGACAGGCGCGGGCTCGCCCCGCCGCGCAGCTCGGCCTCGGTCTCCAGGATGGCGCGGCGCAGCTCGATCAGCGTGTCGCCGCCGATCATGGCGCCGAGGAACAGCCCGTCGGGCCTGAGCGCCCGGCGCACCTGGACGAGCGCGCCGGGCAGGTCGTTGACCCAGTGCAGGGCGAGCGCGCTGACCACCGCGTCGACCGACCGGTCGGCCAGCGGCAGCATGTCCTCCTCGGCCACCGCGACCGGCAGGCCGGCGGCTCGCGCCCGGGCCGCCATGGCCGGCGAGGCCTCGAGCCCGACCACCCGCTCGATGCCGTTCTCTCCGACGAGGCGCGGCGCCAGGCGCCCGGTGCGGCAGCCGAGCTCGACCGCCAGGGGAAACCGCCGGGTCGTGTCGCGCAGCCGGTCGATCAGCGAGTCGCCGACCGCGTCGGCCAGAAAGGCGTGGTCGGCGAAGGCCGCCGCCGCCCGGTCCCGGTGCCGGCGTACCAGGGCGCGGTCGAAGACGGTCATCGCGTCCGCGCTGGCGGAGGCGGAGGTGCGCGGGGCGGCGGGCGCGTCGCCGGGTGAGTCGGTCATGCCCGGCGATATAGCGGCCCGAATGCGCGACGCAACAGCCTTCTCACCTTGACAGACCGCGATGGTATGCGATTTTAGAGAGAGCTTTCGTGAGGAAATGGACCGGAATCCGCGATGTCGGACGCTCGACGGCCGGCGGCCAGCGGCCCCGAACCCGGGTTGCCCGGAACCGCCGCGCCCGCGCCGGCTGGTTCCGGCTTCACCGTCGCCGCCGCGGCGGCATGGCTGGCGGGGCGTCTGCTCGACGCCGTGCTGCCGCCGCGCTGCCTCGTCTCCGGCGCGCCGGTCGACCGGGCGGGCACGGTGGCACCGCCGGTCTGGGGCACGCTGACCTTCCTCGCGCCGCCATGGTGCGTGCGCTGCGGGCTGCCCTTCGATTTCGACGCGGGAGAGGCGGCACTTTGCGGCGCCTGCGCCGGGCGGGCGCCGCCCTTCGACCGGGCCCGGGCGGTGCTCGCCTATGACGAGGCGTGCCGGCCGCTCCTGCTCGCCTTCAAGCATGGCGACCGGACCGACGCGGCCGGGCCGCTGGCGGCATGGATGGCCCGCGCGGGCGCGCCGCTGCTCGCCGACGCCGATGTGGTCGTGCCGGTGCCGCTGCATCGCCGCCGGCTGTTCCGGCGGCGCTACAACCAGGCCGCCCTGCTCGCCGCCGCGCTGGGCCGGGCCGGCGGGGTGGCGGTCGTCCCCGACGCCCTGGCGCGCCAACGCCGCACGCGCAGCCAGGGCGGCCTCGGCCGGGCAGGGCGCCGGCGCAACCTGTCCGGCGCCATCGTCGCGCGGCCCGCGCGGCGGGTCGCGATCGCCGGATGCCGCGTGCTGCTGGTCGACGACGTGATGACCACCGGCGCGACCGTGGAGGCCTGCGCCCGCGCGCTGCGCCGGGGCGGGGCGAGCGCCGTGGACGTGCTCACCCTGGCCCGGGTCGTGGGCCTGCCGGGTTGGCAATGACGTGAGGCGCTTCCTATATTGCAGGGCTGTCAGCCCACGCTGGCGCGTCCGGACCGGCCCCGGTGTCCGGCTCGCGCCCGATCTCCACGTCGCGCAGCGGGAAGCGGCCCATGACCTCCGGAATACCGACCAACGTCACCGTCTACTCGAGCCCCTTCTGCCCCTACTGCTTCATGGCCAAGCGGCTGTTGAACAAGAAGGGCGTCGCGTTCGAGGAGATCGACGTGATGGCCGATCCCGCGCGCAAGCAGGAGATGATGGACCGCGCCGGCGGCCGGCACACGGTGCCCCAGATCTTCATCGGCGCGACGCATGTCGGCGGCTGCGACGAGTTGATGGCCCTGGACAAGGCGGGCAAGCTCGACCCGATGCTCGAGGCGGCGTAGCGCGCCCACGATTTCCGCCCCGATCCACGCCGGAGAGGCGCGATGGGCGACGAAACGGCGATACACGATCCCGACGCGGTGGCCGACCGCCCGGACGGACCGGGCCGCGTCACCGTGGCCTGCCTGCAGCTCAACTCCGGCCCGGACTACGAGCCCAATCTCCGGGTCGTCGGCGACCTGGCCCGGCGGGCGGCGGATGGTGGCGCTCGATTGATCGCGACGCCGGAGAATGTGGGCGTGCTGGCGACCGGCCGGTCACGGCTGCTGGAACGCGCCTTTCCGGAGCCCGATCATCCAGGGCTGGCCGCGCTGAGAGATCTCGCGCGCGAGACGGGCGCCTGGATGATCGTGGGGTCCCTGCCCGTGCTGGTGGAGACCGGCCGCGCGGCCTCGCGCTGTTTCCTCCTCACGCCGGAGGGGAAGATCGCGGCGCGCTACGACAAGATGCACATGTTCGACGTCGACCTGCCGGGCGGGGAGACGTACCGCGAATCGGCGACCTACCGGCCGGGCGACGCCGCGGTCGTGGCCGAGGCGCCCTGGGGGGCGATCGGGCTGTCGATCTGCTACGACCTGCGCTTTCCCCATCTCTATCGCGACCTGGCCAAGACCGGGGCCGGGATCCTGTCGATCCCGTCCTCCTTCACCGAGCAGACAGGGCGGGCGCACTGGCATGTGCTGGTGCGCGCCCGGGCGATCGAGACCGGCTGCTTCGTCCTGGCGCCGGCGCAGGTGGGCCGGCACGACGGCAACCGTCGGACCTACGGCCACTCCCTGATCGTCGATCCGTGGGGCGGGGTGCTCGCCGACGCGGGCGAGACGGTGGGTGTCGTCACGGCGGAGCTCGATCTCGGCCGTGTCGCCGAGGCGCGCGGCGCGATCGCCGCGCTCGGCCACGATCGCCCCTATGCCCTGCCCGCGGCGCCGGCACGGGCGACGTGACGACGCGGCGGCCGGCGACCCGTGGGCAATGGGGTTCGGCATCCGTCTTGGTGTCGGCCGGCGTCGGTGACTCGCCCTGGCTGCATGGAATTTCGCGCTCGCGCTCGGCTTGGCGGCCCTTGCCGTCCATTCACGGGAAATTAGTCTTTGACAGCGGTAGGTGGGGTCTCTTTAATTTCGACCGTCGAACGGCCCCAATACGCGTAGAAATCGGGCCGAACACCAGAACAGGGCGGGGGCAGCTTCCAGGCCACCCGATCGGGTCGATAACGACATCGAACACAGCGACCGAGGGCGGCTGAATGGCTGAAACGGGCGAGGCGTTCGTCGAGTTCGCCAATGTGCAGAAGAGCTATGACGGCGAGACACTCGTCGTCAAAGACCTGAACCTCGGCATCGAGCGGGGCGAGTTCCTGACGATGCTGGGCCCGTCCGGGTCCGGCAAGACTACGTGCCTGATGATGCTGGCCGGGTTCGAGACCGCCACCCATGGCGAGATCCGCCTCGACGGCCGGGCGATCAACGACGTCGCGCCGCACAAGCGCGGGATCGGCATGGTCTTCCAGAACTACGCCCTGTTCCCGCACATGACGGTTCGGGAGAACTTGGCTTTTCCCCTTCAGGTGCGCAACATCGACAGATCGACGATCGACCAGAAGGTCCGCAAGGCGCTCGACATGGTCAAGCTGGGGGATTTCGGCAATCGTCGGCCGACCCAGCTTTCCGGCGGCCAGCAGCAGCGCGTCGCGGTGGCGCGCGCGCTGGTCTTCGAGCCCGATCTCGTGCTGATGGACGAGCCGCTCGGCGCGCTCGACAAGAACCTGCGCGAGCAGATGCAGTACGAGATCAAGCATATCCACGAGAACCTCGGCGTCACGGTGGTCTATGTCACCCATGACCAGTCCGAGGCGCTGACCATGTCGACACGGATCGCGGTGTTCGACGACGGGATCATCCAGCAGCTGGCCGAACCCTCGGTCCTCTACGAAAAGCCGGAAAACGCGTTCGTCGCCGCCTTCATCGGGGAGAACAACAAGCTCACTGGTCGGGTGCGGTCGATGAACGGGTCGTCCTGCACGGTCGAGCTGCCCGACGGCCACGAGGTCCACGCGCTCAAGGTCGCGGTCGATCGGGAGGGCGATCAGACGACCCTGTCCCTGCGGCCGGAGCGGGTGGCCGTGGATCCGGAGCCGGACCGCTATCCGAACATCTTCGACGCCCGGGTGGAGGAGCTGATCTACCTGGGCGACCACATTCGCACGCGCGTGAGCGTCTGCGGCAACGACGAGTTCGTGGTCAAGATGCCCAATGTCGGGGACCACGCCCGGATCCAGCCGGGTTCGACGGTCAAGGTGGGCTGGACCATGGAGGACTGCCGCGCCCTCGACGCCTGAGCGCGTCGGCGCGGTCGCGCGATCCGCCCGGCCAGCGCGCGCCCCTGGTGTGCCCCGGTCGCGGATCCGAACAGTGAGGGGGCCGGTTCCCCGCCCGGCTCCGGAACAGGGAGACACGATCTAATGAAAGACCTTATGAAGACCGCGTCGCTCGGCGTGATCGGCGTTGCGGCGCTCGGCGTCGGTAGCGCTGCGGCCCAGCCCGAGTCGCTGACCATCAGTTCCTGGGGCGGCGCGTACACGTACAGCCAGACCAAGGCCTATCACGAGCCGTTCACCGAGATGACCGGCATCGATATCAACAATGTCGACAAGTCGTCGACGGCGCTGGCCTATCTGCGCACGCAGGTCGAATCCGGCAATATCGAGAGCCATGTCATCGACATTCTCGAGGCCGACGCCATCATCGCCTGCGACGAGGGCCTGGCGCGCGAGATCGACTACGACGAGGAACTGGAGCCGGCGCCGGACGGCACTCTGCCGACCGAGGACTTCATCGAGGGGTCGCTGTCGGGCTGCTTCATCCCGACGATCGTGTACTCGACGATCCTGGCGACCAACACCGAGATCTTCCCGGACGACCCGCCCGACGAGATCGCCGATCTCTGGGATCTCGAGACCTATCCGGGCAAGCGCGCCCTGCGCCGCGACCCGCGCGCCAATCTCGAATGGGCGCTCTACGCCGACGGCGTGGCGATCGAGGACATCTACGACGTTCTCGATACCGAGGAGGGCATCGCCCGCGCCTTCGCCAAGCTCGACGAGATCAAGGACGACGTCATCTGGTGGCAGGAAGGCGCGCAGCCGCCCCAGCTCCTGGCCGACCAGGAGGCGGTGATCGTCTCGGCCTACAACGGGCGCATCTTCAACGCCCAGGTCGTCGAGAACCAGCCGTTCGAGATCATCTGGGACGGCCAGGCGTTCGAGCTGGACGGCTGGGTCGTGCCGGTCGACGTGCCGAACGAGGAGACCGTGATGGACTACATCCGGTTCTCCACCGACACCCAGCGGCTGGCCGATCAGGCGAAGTACATCTCCTACGGCCCGGCGCGGGCGTCCTCGGCGCCGCTCGTCTCCACTCATGAGGAGACCGGCGTGGAGATGGCTCCGCACATGCCGACGTCGCCGGAGAACTTCGAGACGCCGATCAAGCAGGACGCCCTGTTCTGGGCGGACAACCTCGACGAGCTGACCGAGCGCTTCAACGCCTGGCTGGCTCAGTAAGCGGGTTCGCGGATCCCGGTCCCGGGTCCGGCGGCCTCGCGTCGCCGGGCCCGGTCCGGGGACCGCGCCATCGATGATTCGACGGGAGCTCGGGGGATCTCGGGGTCCCGAGAGACTCGCGGCGCCACGGGGGCGACCATGGTCACAGACGCGACGGCTGCCGGCGGAGCGGCCGGAGGAGCGGGAAGCGGGACGGGCGGCCGTGGCGCCAATACGGGCGGCCAGGGCGTCGGCCGACCCGAGGTGCTGACCACGGCCGACGGGACGCCGCTGAAGGCGAGCCTCGCCCGCGCCGAGCGCCGGGCCAAGCTGCGTGCGGTGGCGCTCGTCGCGCCGCTGTTCCTGTTCCTGGTCTTCAGCTTCGTCATCCCGATCTTCGACATGGCGACCCGGTCGGTGAACAACCCCGAGGTCTCGGCCCAATTGCCGCGTACCGTCGAGGCCCTGCAGGGCTGGGACGGAGAAAGCGTGCCGGGCGAGGAGGTCTTCGCCGCGCTGGCCGCCGACATGAAGGCGGGCCGCGAGAGCCGGGAGATCGGCGCCGTCGCCACGCGCCTGAACTACGAGATGTCGGGCATGCGCTCGAACATCATGGGCACGGCGCGCCGGGTCGACCGGATCGAGGAAGGCCCCTGGAAGGAGGCGATCCTCGACATCGAGGAGGAGTGGGCCGATCCGGCGGTCTGGAAACTCATCCAGCGGCTGTCCGCGCCGGTGACGGCGAGCTACTACCTCGCCGCGGTCGATCTCCGCATCGACGCCGACGGCGAGGTCGTCTCCCAGCCCGATTACCAGCAGATCTACAAGACGCTGTTCCTGCGTACGATCTGGATGAGCGTCGTCATCACGGCGTTGACGCTGCTGCTCGGCTACCCGATCGCCTATCTGATGGCGACGCTGCCGATGCGCTATTCCAACCTGCTGATGATCCTGGTTCTGCTGCCGTTCTGGACCTCGCTCCTGGTCCGAACGACGTCCTGGATCGTGCTGCTTCAGACTCAGGGCGTGATCAACGACATTCTCTTCTGGTTCGGCATCGTCGGCGACGAGGGCCGTCTCCAGATGATCTACAACCAGACCGGCACGATCATCGCCATGACGCACATCCTGCTGCCGTTCATGGTGCTGCCGCTCTACAGCGTGATGAAGACGATCCCGCCCTCCTATCTGCGCGCCGCGCGGTCGCTCGGCGCCAATCCGCTGACGGCGTACTGGCGGGTGTACGTGCCGCAGACAGTGCCGGGAATCGGTGCCGGCGGCGTGCTCGTCTTCATCTTGGCGATCGGCTACTACATCACGCCGGCCCTGGTCGGCGGCCAGTCCGGCCAGATGATCTCCAACATGATCGCCTATCACATGCAGCAGTCGCTGAACTGGGGTCTCGCCGCGGCTCTGGGCACGATCCTGCTGGCCGCCGTGCTGGCGCTGTACTGGCTGTACAACCGGCTGGTCGGCGTCGACAACATGAAGCTGGGGTGACGGACCATGGCGCTGCCGAGCTACGCCTCCCCGCTCGAGCGGGTCTGGTACTACACGTACAGGGTCATCTGCGGCCTGATCTTCTTCTTCCTGATCGCGCCGCTGTTCGTGATGATCCCGCTCAGCTTCAACGCCGAGCCGTACTTCACCTTCACGACCGGCATGCTGTCGTTCGATGCCGATGCGTTCAGCCTGCGCTGGTACCAGGACTTCTTCACCAGCGATGAATGGCTGAAAGCGATCAAGAACAGCTTCATCATCGCGATCTCGTCGACGATCCTGGCCACGGCGCTCGGCACGCTCGCGGCGCTGGGCCTGTCGCGCTCGCACATGCCGTTCCGCGGGGCGGTGATGGGCATCCTGATCTCGCCGATGATCGTGCCGCTGATCATCTCCGCGGCGGCGATGTACTTCTTCTACTCCTCGATCGACCTGGCCCAGACCTATCCGGGCGTGATTCTCGCGCACACGGCGCTCGGCACGCCCTTCGTCGTGATCACGGTGACGGCGACGCTGGTCGGCTTCGATCAGACGCTGGTCCGGGCGGGGCAGAGCCTGGGCGCCACGCCGCAGACCGTCTTTTTCAAGATCATCCTGCCGCTGATCCTGCCGGGCGTGATCTCGGGCGCGCTGTTCGCCTTCATCACCTCGTTCGATGAGGTCGTCGTCGTCCTGTTCGTCGCCGGCTTCGAGCAGCGCACCGTGCCGGTCCAGATGTGGTCAGGCATTCGCGAGCAGATCAGCCCGACGATCCTGGCCGTCGCCACGATCCTGGTGACGATCTCCGTCCTCCTGCTGACGACGCTCGAACTCCTGCGCCGGCGCAACGAGAAGCTGCGCGGCATGTCCGCCGGCTGAGGCCGGGCCGCGGCCCCGGCCGCGTCCGTCCGCGGCGCGCCCCGACTACCGGCCGCCCGACTACCGGCGCGCCCGACTACCGGCCGCCCGACTACCGGCCCAGCGTGTCGCGGCGCGCCTCGACGCGGCGGCGGATGTGCGAAAGATGGCGGTCGACCACCCCCATCTCCGCCAGATGGTCGACCGTATTGAAGAGGTATTCGGCGCAGTTGCCGAGCGCCCCTTCGGCCGTCGCGCAGGTCTCCACCACCCGTTCCTCGGGCACCAGCCCGGCATAGCGCTCCGTCCGGCGGTCGATGGCGAAGGTGATCGCCGGAATGACCAGATCGCCGGTGCGCACGCGCACCCAGATCGGGCGATAGGACGACGTCACCATCTCCCGCTGCCAGATGACGAACAGCTCCTCGCGCAAGGTGTCCGGCGCGACCCGGTAGGCGAGGCCGGTGCACGACCCGCCGGCGTCGAGGCCCAGCATCAGGCCCGGATTCTCGGGCGTGCCGCGGCCCATATGGGTCCACAGGCAGAATCGCCGATGCCAGCCATGGACCCGGCCCAACCGCGATTCGGCGTGGTGGAAAGCCGGGTTCCAGATCAGCGAGCCGTAGCCGAACACCCAGACGGCATCCGGCCCGCCGGCGCCGGGCGGCACGGCGGGCCGGTCGGCGAGCGTCCGATCGATCGAGTCGTGCAGCGCCTCGATGCTGAGGATCGGCGTGTCCGGGTGCTGGCTGGCGATATAGGCCCGCAAGGCCCCGTTCATCAGCGCCTCGCGCGTGAGGACGGGGGGCGCCTCGGTCGGCTGGCTCGGCTGTGTCGTCATGCGCGCATGATGCCACGGACGTTCGTGCCGGGGTAGGGGCGGCGCCACGCCGCGGCATCGCCCCCATTGGCGGACCACGCCGTCAAAGCGAGACCCACCGGCCGGAGTCCGCGCTGCGGAAACAGGCGTCGATGACCCGCATGTTGGCGACCGAGTTCTCGAGCGGCACAGGCGGCGGCGTCCCGTCCAAGACGGCCCGGGAAAAGGCGTCGCCCGCCACACCGTACTGGTCGCATTGCTCGATCTCGACAATGCGAGTGCCGTCGCCCGTCACCGACGAGCCGTCGTCGACGAACAGCCGGCACGGCCGGTCGTTGGGGGCGTTGAACGGGATCTCGACCTCGATCCGCCCGGTCGTCCCGAAGAACTGCATGCGCTGATAAGGCACGATCTGGGTCGAGTAGGTGAAGGTCGCCTGTACCGGATAGCCGTCCGCCCGGCCGAACTGCAGGATCGCGCTGCCCAGCCGGTCGATGCGCATCTCCGGATCGCGGTCGAGGGTGGCGACAACGCTCTCGGGCTCGCGGCCGGTGACGAAGCGGCTCGTGGTGATCGGGTAGCAGCCGATGTCGTAGAGGCCGCCGCCGCCGATATCGGCCTGGTTGCGGATGTCGTCCGGGTTGGTGTTGTCGTAGGAGAAGAATCCCTGGATCGCGCGCAGCTCGCCGATCGCGCCGCTCTCCACCAATCCGCGCACCTTCAGCCATTGCGGATGGGTGCGCACCATGAAGGCTTCCTGGATGACCACGCCGTGCCGGTCGCGGGCGTCGATCAGGCGGCGCGCCTCCTCGGCGTCGAGCGCGATCGGCTTCTCGCACAGCACGTGCTTGCCGGCGGCCGCCGCCTTCTCGGTCCAGGGCACGTGCAGATGGTTGGGCAGCGGGTTGTAGATCGCCTCGACCTCGGGGTCGGCGAGGAGCGCATCGTAGTCGCCATGATGCCGCGGGATGCCGAGCCGCCCGGCAACCTCCTCGGCCCGCTTGGCATCGCGCGAGGCGATCGCCACGATGTCGCAGGCCGTGGCCTGCTGCATCGGCGGGATCACCTTGCGCACGCCGATATCCGCGGTGCTCAGGATGCCCCATTTGAGTTTGCGCATGGCCGTCGATCTCCCCTCGGCTCGGTCTCGTGTCGGACGTCTGTCGCGTCCGTGCGGTGGAACGGTCCGTGCCGGTCCGGTCGGACCGGCATGGGCGGCCGCCTCAGGGCGGCAGGGCGCGGGGCGGCTCCGCCGCCGGATCGCCCCCGCGCACGGCCGGCGCGGCGGCCGCGATGCGCTGGACGACGGCCGGGCGCGGCAAGGCGACCTCGCCATGCTCGTAGGCGATGACGCCCAGCCGCCCGGCCACCCGGTCGAGCAGTTCGCCCGGCGCCAGCAGATGCGCCGGCGTCGCCGGCCGGCCCAGCCGTTCGTTGCCCTGGGCGAAGGTCTCGTAGATCAGGATCCCCCCCGGCGCCAGCGCCCCGATCAGCCTATCGAAGAGCGGCCGCCAGAGATAGTTGGTCACGATCACGCCGGCGAACCGGCCCTCGGCGAAGGGCCAGCCCGGGGCGTCGTTGTCCGCGCGCTCCCTGGTGCCGGTCGCGGCCGGCCGCTCCAGATCGGCACGCAGGATCAGCGCCCGGCCGGCGAGATCGGCCGCGCCGGACGGGTCGATGTCGACGCCGACCACGGCGTATCCCCGCTCGACGAGCCAGCGGGCGTGGCGCCCGCGGCCGCAGGCGACGTCGAGCACCGGCCCGGCCGCCCGGTCGATCAGCGGGGCGAATCGGGTCACCCAGGGCGAGGGGGGCGCCACCGCCAGGGCGGCGGGCCCCGTTCCATGCCCGCCCGGGGCGTCTTGCCGTGAGGCGCGGGTCATCCTATTTCCGAATTGTCGACCCGAGGCTGGGGACATTCCCAATCACCCCGGGTCCGGGGACGATGGAAACGCGATGATCCTGTACCGGCTGCGCTGCGGCAACGGCGATCTGTTCGAGGCCTGGTTCCGTGACGGCGCGACCTTCGACTCCCAGGCCGCCGCGGGCGCGGTGACCTGCCCGGCCTGCGGCGACACGGGCATCACCAAGGCGCCGATGGCGCCGTCGATCGCGCGCGGCGCCAAGGCGCCGGAGGACGGCGGCGCGGTCTGCCGCCCGGGCGGCGGGGCGCCGGCTCCGGACCGGGGCGCCGAGCCGCCTGCCGCCCTGTCGAGCGACCAGCGCGCGGCGGCCCTGCGCGAGGCGCTCCACGCCTTCGCCCGCCATGTCCGCGCCACCTGCGACGATGTCGGCGACCGCTTCGCCGAGGAGGCCCGCCGCATCCATTGCGGCGAGGCCGAAGCGCGCGGCATCTACGGCCGGGCGAGCCGCGACGAGGTCGAGGCGCTCGACGACGAGGGCATCGAGATCGCGCCCCTGCCGGCCCTGCCCCGCAACGACGCCTGAGGCGTCCATCGTCTCCATAGTTCCTGTGCCGACTCCACTCCCGCTTCCTCTCCCATGGCGGGCGCGCGATAGTCAGGCGACGGCGCGACGCGTCGAACCGGGGGGAGGCCATGGCGACCATCGACGGATCCTGCCACTGCGGCGCGGTGCGCTGGCGCTTCGCGGGCGTGCCCGACACGGCGACGGCCTGCAACTGCACGATCTGCCGGCGCTACGGCGTGCTCTGGGCCTATGGCCATGACGGCGAGGGCGTCGACGTCTCGGGCGAGACGCGCGCCTATGTTCGCGGCGACCGGTCGATCGGCTTCCATTTCTGCCCGGCCTGCGGCTGCGTGGCCTACTGGCGCGCCCTCGAGACCGGGCCGGACGGCCGCCGGCGCATCGCCGTGAACCTCCGCCTGGCCGAGCCCGACGCCGTCGCCGCTGTCCGGCTGCGCCATCTCGACGCGCTGGACAGCTGGCAGAGCGTGCCCCGCGATACCCGGTGCGTCGCCGATCTGTGGTTCTAGATCGGCAGCCGGCGCCGATGTCGACTTTCGGCTTCACCTCCAGCCGACCCAACCGTAGGTCCGGTAGAGCGCAGCGAAACCCGACACGTCGCGGCCCGCTTTCACCCCAGCCAACCGGCCAGCAAGGCCGCGGCCAGCGGCAGCAGGATCGCGGTGGCGAGCGCGTTGAGGCCCATGGCGAGGCTGGAAAAGGCGCCGGCGACCTCGCTGACGGCGAAGGCGCGTGCCGTGCCGATGCCGTGGGCCGCGACCCCGGTGGCCAGGCCTCGGGCGCGCCAGTCCTTGATGCGCAGCGCGTTCAGCGTCCAGGTCGCGCCCATGGCGCCCAGGATGCCGGTCAGGATCACGAAGACGGCCGTCAGCGAGGGCAGGCCGCCCAAGCGCTCCGCGATGCCCATGGCGACCGGCGTCGTCACCGATTTCGGCGCGAGGGAGAGCAGCGTGTCCCGCCCGGCGCCCAGCGCCCAGGCGGTCGCCACGGCGCTCGCCGACGCGGTCAGGGAGCCGATCACCACGGCGCCGACGATCGCCGGCGCAGAGCGCCGTACCGCGCGGAACTGGCGATAGAGCGGCACCGCCAGGGCCACCGTCGCCGGGCCGAGCAGGAAGTGGACGAACTGCGCGCCCTCGAAATAGGTGCGGTAGTCGACGCCGGTCGCCCAGAGCAGCAGGGCCAGCAGGACGACGGCGATCAGCACTGGGTTGGCCAGCGGAAACAGGTTGGTGCGCTTGTAGATCAGGTCGCCGACCAGATAGGCGGCAAGCGTCACGGTGAGGCCGACCAGCGGCGTCTCCGCCAGATAGACCCAGACCTGCCAGAGGCTCTGCTGCTCCTCGCTCATCGGCCGGCCTCCGGTCCCGGACCGTCGCCCGCGTTCCCGCCCCCACCCTCGTCGGCGTCCTCGCCCCGGTGGCCCGCCAGCCGGTCGAGAGCGCGCATCGCGAGCGCCGTCACCGCGATCGTCACGATCGTGCTGACCAGCAGGGCGGCGACGATCGGCACCAGGTCGCGCTCGACCACGCCCAGCAGCGAGATCACGCCCACCCCCGCCGGCACGAACAGCAGCGAGAGGTGGCGCAGCAGGCCGTCCGCCGCGCCCTCCAGGGCCTCGGGCACGCGCGGGCGGTCGAGCAGGGCAGCGCGCAGGCTCAAGCCCGCGAACAGCAGGGCCATGCCGATCACCGGCCCGGGCAGCGGCAGGCCTGTCACCCGCACCAGGATCTCGCCCGCGAGCTGGAGCGACAGGAGAAGCGTCAGGGCGGCAAGCATGAGGGGCTCCGTCGCTGTTTCGGGGAGGTGGGGCGCGGCCGATCAGCTCAGCCGTCGAAGAAGGCGATCAGGGCGTCGCGGGTCGCCTCGGGCGCCTCTTCGGGCAGGAAATGGCCGCAGTCGAGCGCGTGGCCCTCGACCGGGCCGTCGGCCTCGTCGCGCCAGATCGCCAGCGGGTCGTAATGCCGGCCGACCAGGCCCTCGGCGCCCCAGAGGACCAGGACCGGGCATTCGATCGGGTCCTCGGCGTCCTCCCGATCGTGCTCCAGGTCGATCGAGGCGCCGGCGCGGTAGTCCTCGCAGGTGGCGTGGATCGCCTCGGGGGTCGAGAGGCAGCGGATGTACTGCTCGACGATCGCCGGCTCGAAGGCGTCCGGGTCGGCCGACCAGGCGCGCAGCTTTGCGGTCAGCCAATAGGCCGGGTCGAGGCCGATGAAGTGCTCCGGCAGCTCCGGGTCGAGCATGTAGAACCAGTGGCTGTACTTGGTCGCCACCACTTGGTCGATACGGTCGAACACCACATGGGTCGGGATGATATCGAGCACGGCGAGCTTCGACACGGCGTCGGGATGGTCGAGCGCCAGGCGCCGGGCGACGCGGGCGCCCCGGTCGTGGCCGGCGACGCCGTAGGTCTCGAAGCCCAGCTTGCCCATCAGGATCGCCTGGTCGAGCGCCATGGCGCGCTTGGCATAGGTTTCGTGCGCCGGGTCGCCCGGCGGCTTGGCGCTGTCGCCGTAGCCGCGCAGGTCCGGGCAGACGACGGTGAAATGCCGCGCCAGGTCGTCGGCGATCCGGTGCCACATCAGATGTGTTTCCGGATAGCCGTGGAGCAGCAGCAGCGGCGGGCCGTCGCCGCCGATCACCGCGTGGATGTCGGTCTCGCCGCAGCGCACGAACTCGCGATGGAAGCCTTCGAACATCGGTCCTCCAGGAGCGGGAACAGGGAACGCGGCCGCGCACCTTGCGCCGACCCGTCGATCCGGCCTAAGCCTAGGCCCGCCCGCGCACGGGCGAAACCCGCCCCGCCATCGTCCCGCATCCGTTAGTCCTGCGACCCGTCCCATGGCCGATACGCCGATCGTCAAGCCCCGCCCCGTCAGTGGCTTTCCCGAATGGCTGCCCGAGGAGAAGGCTGTCGAGGAGCGCCTGCTGCGCCTGATCCGCACCCAGTTCGAGCGCTTCGGCTTCGCGCCGATCGAGACGCCGGCGATCGAGCGCAAGGAGGTGCTGACCGCCAAGGGCGTCGCCGACAAGGAGATCTACGCCCTCTCCCGCCTCGCCGCGGAGAGCGAGGGCGGCGACGCCTCGACCGAGATGGCGCTGCATTTCGACCTGACGGTGCCGATGGCGCGCTATGTCGCCCAGCACTTCGCGAAGCTGACCTTTCCGTTCCGGCGCTACCAGATCCAGAAGGTCTGGCGCGGCGAGCGGCCCCAGGCCGGGCGGTTCCGCGAGTTCTACCAGTGCGACATCGACATCGTCGGCAACGGCTCGCTGGGCCTGCTCGCCGACGCCGAGATCCCGTGCGTCATTCACGCCATCTTCTCGCGCGCGGGCATCGGCCGGTTCCGCATCCGCATCAACAACCGCAAGATCCTGCAGGGATTCCTGGCCGGCGTCGGGCTGGCCGAGGACCGCTTCATCGACGCCCTGCGCGCCGTCGACGCGCTGGAGAAGGTCGGACCGGAGAAGGTGGTCGCGGAGTTGCGCGAGACGACGGGCCTGGACGAGGCAGGCGCGCGCCAGGTGCTCGACTTCGTCTCCTCGCCGGCGGATATCGCGAGCCTGCGCGGCCGGGACGGGCCGGAGCTCTACCACCGGGGCGTCGAGGAGCTGGCCGAGGTGGTCGCCGGGCTCGAGGCCTTCGGCCTGCCGGACGACGCCTGGACGGTGGATCTGTCGATCGCGCGCGGCCTCGACTACTACACCGGCACCGTCTACGAGACCGTGCTGGTCGACCATCCGGAGGTCGGCTCGATCTGCTCGGGCGGGCGCTACGACGACCTGGCCGGCACCTTCACGCGGCAGAGCCTGCCGGGCGTCGGCATCTCGATCGGGCTGACGCGCATGCTCGCGCGCCTGTTCGAGGCGGGGATCCTGGCGCCCGGCCGGGCGACGCCGGCCGACGCGCTGGTCACGGTGATGGACCGCGCCCATCTGGACCGCTGCCTGGCCGCCGCCTCGGTCCTGCGGGCCGCCGGGATCGACACGGAGGTCTTCACCGAGCCCAAGAAGGTGGGCCAGCAGCTCAAATACGCCGCCGCGAAAGGCTTCCGCGTGGCGATCATGATCGGCGACACCGAGGCCGCGGCCGACGCCGCCGTCGTCAAGGATCTGGACAAGGGGACGCAGGAGACGGTGGCGATCGCCGATCTGCCCGGCCGGGTCCGCGCCGTGCTCGACGCCGCCCCGGCCGGGTCGCCGGCAGGGTGAGCGGGGACGCGATCGCGACGGCCGGCCGGATGTCGGGCTTAGCCCCGGGGGTCGGCCGGGTGCTCGGGCTCGGGCTCCGTCTCGGCGACGGCGCGCGCGGCGACCGCCGGATCGTCGGCGGCCGGGGGTGCGGCGGGCGGGTCGGGCGCGATCGCGGGCGCCTCGCCGCGCGCCGGGTCCGCGGCCAGCGTGACCGTCTCGCCGGCGCCATCCGCCGGAGCGCGGGCCAGCCGGCGCAGGGCCTCGACCAGCGCCTCGCGCTCGTCGTCCCGGCCGCCGAAGAAGGCGGCGTCGGCCTCCATGGCCGCCGGCATGGCGGCATTGAGGCAGGCGGCGCCGGCGGCGGTCAGGGTCAGGTGGCGCGCCCGGTTGTCGGCCGGGTCGACGGCGCGGGCGATCAGGCCGGCGCGCTCCAGCGTGCGTACGACCTGGCTGGTCATCATGGCGTCGGTCCGGCAGAAGCGGGCCAGCCGGGCCTGATGGACGCGGCCCTCGCGCAGCTCCAGCCAGGCCAGGCCGGCGAGCAGGACGAACTGGACATGGGTGATCGACAGGCCGGCCAGCGCCGCCCGCTGGGCGCGTTGCCACCGGTTGGCGACCTGCCAGAGCAGGTAGCCGGGGCTGTTCTCCGGCCGCAACGTCCGGGCCAGGAGAGCGCGGTCGACGCCGTTGGCGGCGGGCTCGGCCATGCCTTGCGTCTCCCCAGGGATCGTAGGGCCATGACACGGCCCGCGTGACTTCCTGTCAAGGCTAAGCGATGGCTCGCTCCGATCCGTGTTCGGAGGGGCATCGAAGGAGAGACCCGCGCCGATGGACGCGATCCTGGATACCGTCGCCCCGGTCTTCGGGCTGGTCGGCATGGGCTATGGCGCGGCCAAGCTCGGCTGGTTCGACGAGTCGGCGCGCCGCGGCCTCGCCCTCTTCGTCTTCAACTTCGCGATTCCGGTGCTGCTGCTGCGCACCGTGGCGACGACGGAACTGCCCGGCGACCTGCCCTGGGGCTACCTGATCTCCTATTACGGCGGAGTCGCTTTCGTCTTCGCGGCGGCGATGGGGCTGGGCCGGGTGCTGTTCGCCGGCGGGCTCGACCGGCTGGCGGTGCTGGGGCTGGGGGCCGGGTTCTCCAACACGGTGCTTCTGGGCATCCCGATCGTGCTGACGGCCTTCGGCGAGCGCGCGGCGCTGCCGCTGTTCCTGCTGATCGCGTTCCACGGCCTCTTGGTCCTGCCGCCGGCGACCCTGCTGATCGAGGCGGGCAAGGGCCGCGACGCCACCGCGCCGGGGCGAAGCCGCGGGCGCCAGGCGGCGACGATCCTGGGCCAGGCGCTCAAGGGCCTGGCGACCAACCCGATCATCCTGGGCCTCGCCGGCGGGCTGATCCTCAACCGGTCGGGCCTCGCCCTGCCCGGGCCGGTCGACACGATCGCCGAGCGGCTGGGTGCGGCGGCCGTGCCGGCGGCGCTGTTCGCCCTGGGCGCGGGGCTGGCGCGCTTCCGCATCGCCGGCGCGGTGCCGACGGCGCTGCTGATCGTCACGCTCAAGACCGCGATCCATCCGCTCGCGGTCTTCGCGCTTGCCGCCGGCGTCTTCGGCCTCGACCCGCTGTGGACCGGCGTCGCCGTGGTGATGGCCGGCATGCCGACGGGCATCAACGTCTACCTCTACGCCCAGCGCTACGACACCGCCGTCGAGCCCGTGGCGACCGCGATCTTTCTGGGCACGGTGGTGGCCGTCGTCACGGTCTCCGTCCTGCTGTCGGTGTTCGTGCCGACCGGTCCATAGGCCGCCACCTTCCCAAAGCCCCGCGCATCCGCTAGACCGGGCGGCCGGGAGAGCCTCGTGCCGCCCGCATTGCCGCCCGCATTGCCGCCCCCTTGCCGCTCCGGAAGGACGTCCCGTGCCGAACCGTCTCCTGGTCACCAGCGCGCTGCCCTACATCAACGGCATCAAGCACCTGGGCAACCTGGTCGGCTCGATGCTGCCGGCCGATGTCTACGCCCGCTTCATGCGCCAGCGCGGCCACGACGTGCTGTTCATCTGCGCGACCGACGAGCACGGCACGCCGGCCGAGCTGGCGGCGCTCGAGGCCGGGTTGGACGTGGCGGAATACTGCCGCCAGCAGCACGCCCTGCAGCAGGACGTGGGCGCGCGCTTCCACCTGTCCTGGGACTGGTTCGGGCGCTCCTCCTCCCAGCAGAACAAGGAGCTGACGCAGCATTTCTGCGCCAGGCTCGACGAACACGGCTTCGTCGAGGAGCGGGAGATCCGCCAGGTCTACTCGATCGACGACGGCCGCTACCTGCCCGACCGCTACATCGTTGGCACCTGCCCCCATTGCGGCTACGAGGCGGCGCGCGGCGACCAGTGCGAGAACTGCACCCGGCTGCTCGACCCGCCGGACCTGATCGACCCGCGCTCGGCCGTCTCGGGCAGCCGCAACCTGGAGGTTCGCCAGACGCGCCACCTGTTCCTGCGCCAGTCGGCCTTCGAGGGGCGCCTGCGGGAGTGGATCGGCGCGCAGGCGGACTGGCCGCATCTGGTGCGCTCGATCGCGCTCAAATGGCTCGACGAGGGCCTGCACGACCGCTGCATCACCCGCGACCTGAGCTGGGGCGTGCCGGTCGACCGGCCCGGCTTCGAGGGCAAGGTGTTCTATGTCTGGTTCGACGCGCCCATCGAATATATCGGCGCGACCAAGGAATGGGCCGACGCCGATCCGGCCGCCGAGCGCGACTGGCGCGGCTGGTGGCGGGAGTCCGACGGCGGGCTGCGCTACGTCCAGTTCATGGCCAAGGACAACATCCCGTTCCATACGGTGAGTTTCCCCTGCACCCTGTTCGGCAGCGGCGAGGACTGGAAGCTGCCGGACTACATCAAGGGCTTCAACTGGCTCACCTATTACGGCGGCAAGTTCTCGACGTCGCAGAGGCGCGGCATCTTCATGGACCAGGCGCTGGAGGAATTCCCGGCCGACTACTACCGCTACTGGCTGATGGCGAACGCGCCGGAATCCGACGACGCCAGCTTCACCTGGCAGCTCTTCGCCGGCACGGTGAACAAGGACCTGGCTGACGTGCTGGGCAACTTCGTCAACCGCTGCCTGCGCTTCACCAAGAGCCGGTTCGGCGAGGCGGTGCCCGAGGGCGGCGCGCCCGGCGCGGCGGAGGAGGAGCTGGCGGCCGAGCTCGACCGGCTGGCGGCGAGCCTGACGGCGAACCTGGAGGCGATGCAGTTCCGCAAGGCCACGGCGGATCTGCGCGCGATCTGGGTGTCGGCCAACGAGTACCTGACCCACGCCGCGCCCTGGACCGCGATCAAGGAGGACCGGGAGGCCGCGGCCGTCGCCGTGCGCACCGGCATCAACCTGATCCGGCTGTTCGCCGTGCTCTCCCACCCAGTGATCCCGGCGACCGCGGCCCGGCTGATGGAGGCGCTGCACCTGCCCGCCGACGCCCCGCCCTGGCCGACCGGCCCGATGGCGGACGAGCTGACCCGCCTGCCACCCGGCCATCCCTTCACCGTCCCGCCGGTCCTGTTCGCCAAGATCGACGAGGACGCCATCTCCCGCCTCACCGAAACCTACGGCGGCGACCCGGCCCTGGCCCCGACCCCGGCGGGGTAGGGGGCGTAGGTCGGCTAGAGGCGAAGCCGAAATCCGACGCGGCACCGACCGCCGGGCGAAGGCTGCGGCGTGTCGGGTTTCGCTTACGCTCTACCCGACCTACCGGCGGGCTCGGGGCTGGAGCCACGGCCTCTCGACCCGTCATCCCGGGCGTTAGGCGAGCCCGAGGTCGCGAGACCTCGGGTGGCGAGCCTTGCGACCCGGGATCCATGGGGCGCCGCAGGCAGGGCCGTCGAGATCCCGGCTCTCCGCTTCGCTCCGGCCGGGATGACGGTGAGAGGGTAGGTTGTAGGTCCCCCACGGCCGCCAGGCCGTGCGCGACGCCGGCGTCGCTACAGCGACGGCAGGCGCTCGTAGAGGTCGGGCAGGCTGTTCTCGAACAGGACCACGTCGCCGGGCGCCAGGTTGGCGTCGAGCCAGGTGCGGGCTTCGGCCTCGTCGGCGCAGCGGATCAGGCGGGCGGCGCCGCCCGCCTCGGCATAGGCGGCGCAGAACGCCTCTATGCGCTCCGGCGCGACGGCCAGCGCCACGTCGGTCTTCTCCGCCGCGGCCTTGCCCAGGCGCGCGTGCTCGGCGTCGTGGCTGTCGCCCAGCTCGACCATGCCGGGGGTGACGAGGACGCGGCGGCCCTTGGCGCTGCCCTCGGCCAGGACGTCGAGGACCGCGAGCGCGCCCAGGAAGCCGCGCGGGTTGGAATTGTAGGCGTCGTCGACCACGACCGAGCCGCCCTGGCGCACGACCTGCAGCCGGTGCGGGATCTGCGGCACCGAGCGCAGCGCGGCGGCGACCGCGTCGCCCGGCATGCCGAGCATCCGGGCGGCGGCATAGGCCATCGACACGTTGCCCGCCTGGTGCTCGCCGAACAGCGGGACCTGGAGCGCGCGCTCCGCCCCCTCGGCCTCCGGATCGGGCGTGCCGTCGGCGCCGATCCGGTCGCGCACCGTGACGCGCAGCCCGTCGGGCGTCGTCTCCTGCGCCACGAGTTCCACCGCCGGACGCGGCGCGCGGCCGTCGTCCCGGCCGACCACGGTCGTCTTCGCCACCGCCGGGTCCTCGCCCGCCGTCCAGGGGTCGAGATGCTCGGCCGGGATGCCGTCGCGGTAGATCAGCGCCCGGCCGCCCTTGCCGACGGCGCGCTCGACCATCTCGAACTTGGTCGCGAAGGTCGTGGCGATGGAGCCGAAGCGCTCCAGATGCGCGTCGCCCACGGCTGTCACCAGGCCCAGATCCGGCTCGGCCAGGTCGCACAGCCGGTCGATCGAGCCGCGGCCATAGGCCCCCATCTCGGCGACGAAGATCGCGTGGTCGCGGGTCAGCCGCTCGCGCACGATGCGCGAGATGCCCATGACCGTGTTGACGCTGCCGGGCGTGGCCAGCGTCTTCTTCCAGGTCGCCAGCACATGGCCCAGGATCAGCTTGGTCGAGGTCTTGCCGAAGGACCCGGTGACCCCGACGATCGTCGGGGCGTGGTCGCGCAGCAGCGCCTTGGCCTCCTCGCGGAAGCCGCGCTGGATGCGCGCCTCCACCGGCGCCAGCAGGGCGTTGGCGACGACGAGCACGACGGGCGCCGCCTGGACCAGCGCGAGATCGAGGACGAGCGTCGCCACCGGCGACAGGGCAGCGAGGCCGGCCCCGGCCAGCAGGACGATCGCCGCGATCGCGCCGGCGACGCCCAGGATGCGCGTGACCCGTGCGGTGACGACCAGCCGCTTCTTGCCGCTCGCCGTGAAGGCCCGGTCGCGCCGGGCCACCCAGGCCGCGCCGGCCGCGAGCAGGGCCGCCGGCACCAGCGCCGCCGGGCCGACCGCCAGGGCCGGGATGGCGGCCAGCACGCCGGCGACCACCAGCACGGCGGAGAAGCGCCGGTCGTAGAGGCCGTGGCGTCGCCACCAGGCGAGGAAGCGCGGGTTGTCGTATTCCTCCTGCTGGAAGAACTGGGTGAGCAGGGGCAGGCGCGCCGCCAGCATGCCGGCGACGGCGATCTGGGCGATCAGAATCGCGATCCAGGTCCAGGCATCGCCGGTCATCGCCCGCCTCCCCCCGCGGCGCGCGCCGCCGCGTCCGGCTCTCCGGTCAGGCCCCGGGCCGCCAGGAAGCGCTTGGCCTGCGCCTTCACCTGGTGGGCGCCGGCGCCCAGGATGTCGAGATGGCCGAGCCGCGGCAGGATCACCGCTTCGGCGTCCGGCATCAGGGCCGCGTAGCGCTCTGCGAACTCGGGTGGCGTCTCGGTATCGGTCTCGCCGTAGAGCAGCAGCACCGGCACGGCGACGCGCCGCGCCTCGTCGGACAGGTCCTCGGTGACGACCTTGACGAAGGTGGGCCTGAGGGCGCCGGCGTTGCGGTAGTCGGCACTGCCGAACCGGGCGGCGTAGGCCGCGTGGAGCCGCGTCCCGGCAACGGCGTCGACGGCCTTCGCCAGCCGGCCCAGCCGCTTCAGCGCCCCGGCGCGCAGCCGCTGTCGGAGCGAGCGCTGGCGCTGCAGCCCGGCGCCGGCGATCAGGATCAGGGCGTCGACGCTGTCCGGATGCCGGGCCGCCAGACGGATCGCCACCCGTCCGCCGAAGGAATGGCCGATCACCACCCGGCGCCCCGGCCGGGGCGCGACGGCGAGACGCGCGGCCAGATGATCGGCGTAATCGGCGGTGTCCCACGGCTCGGGCGGACCCGGCGTCTCGCCGAAGCCGGGCAGGTCGACGAGCAGGCCTTCGCCCCAGCCGGTGAAGAAATCGGCCAGCGCCGCGAAGGCGCGCCGGTCCTGGCCCCAGCCGTGCAGCCAGACGGCCTGGAGGCCGGCCGTCGCCTCCGGCCGCGCGGGCCGGGTCTCGGTCGCCAACTCCGGGCCGTTGTCCGGCGGTGCGCTCACCGTCCATCCCCCGCCGGGGCGGTGGGGGTGTAGAAGGCGGCCGGCGGCGTCTCGGCCTGGCCCCGGGCGACGAGGCCCGCGGCCCAGAGCCGGTCGCCGAAATCGTAATGCCACCACTCTGTGGCCAGGTTGGTGAAACCGGCCTCCCGCATCGACCAGTAGAGGATCCGGCGATTCGCCCGGGCCGCCGCCGCCGAGGCCGAGCCGGCGAGCGGCCCGGCCGGGCTCTGCGTCTCGAAGGCGGCCGTGTGGCTGACGGGGGAGGGGTCGTCGAAGAGGCCGCCCATGAACAGCGGCTCGATCCGGCCGTTCGGGGCGCGCCGGGCGAGGGTCAGGTCGACCGCGCCGCCGGTCTGGTGGGCGGGCCAGGTCGCCGGGTCGCCCGGGTCGTAGCGGGTCGGGTCGCCGCAGTATTGCAGGGCCTCCGCCCGCGCGGCCGCCTCGTCCGCGGCGCCGGCGGCCCGGGCGTCGTCCAGGAAGAACGCCCAGAGCGCTTCCTGAACGGCGAAGGGGCGCCATCCGTCGAGCAGGAAGAGCGCGAGTCCCGCCTCGGCCAACCGAGCGTCGACGCCGGCCAGCCGCTCGACCACGCCGGCGCGCAGCAGGATGCGGTCCGGCGCGCCGTCGAGCCGGCGGTGGTAGGGCGCGTTGCCGCCGTCCCCGCGGGCGTAGAACGCCTCGCCCGCCAGGCCGGCCTCGGCGATGTCGACAAGCGGTTCGGCCGCGCGCGGATCGTCCTCGTCGACCGGGATCGGCCGACCGCCGGCGATCACGTCGGCGTCGGCCGTCGGCGGCGTCGTCGGCGGCGGGACCGCGCGGTCGGCCAGGGATCTCGGATCCTCGGGCCTGGACGTGCGGGGGGAGGGCGGGGCGAGGGAGGCCATGGCGTCCCTATTCACCATCCCGAACCGGTGGCGTCAACGAGGCAGAGGCGGCGGCCGCTCGACTCTGACGGGGAGGGCTGGCGCTCGCGGTGGCGTCGTGTCGAAGCCGGCGACGCCGACACTCGCGTCGCCTCTTCCGGTGGGAGGGGTGCGATTGGGCCGATGTCCGGTGCCCGGGACCGTCGCGCGCCTGTTCGACCCTGCGTTCCCTCTCCCCACGGGAGAGGGGCTATTGCGGCTGCCCCGGTATCCGGCGCGGCGTCAGCGCTTGAAGATGACGGCGTTGCCGACGGCGGGATCGGTCTCGATCACGTCGGCGCCGGCGCGCGCCATGCCTTCCTCGATCAGGGCGTCGAGCAGCTCGGTGAAGCCGATGCCGAGCGGCGGCGCCTCCCAGAGGTAATAGGCCAGCGAGCCGGGGATCGAGTTGACCTCGTTGAGCCAGATCTCCCCCGTTGCCGGGTTCGAGAGGTAGTCGATCCGCGCGCAGCCGGCCATCTGCAAGGCGTCGAAGGCGCTCAGCGCCGTCTCGCGGATCAGGCCGGCCTGCGCCTCGCTCAGCTCGGGCGGGTTCAGCACCCGGTCGGCCGAGGCCATGCCGCCGCCTTCTCCCGGCACCTTGGCGCCGCCTGAGCCGCCGCGCAGGTATTTCGACTCGAAGTCCAGGAATCCCGCCTGCGCCAGCGGCCGCTCGATGGCGGAGACCTTCGGCTCGCCGAAGGCGCGGGTGACGGCGATGTTGTATTCCGCCACCTCGGGGACATGCGGCTCGACCATGGCCGAGGTGTCCATGCGGAAGCAGCGCACCAGCGCGGCCTCCAACTCGGCGATGTCGCGCGCCTTGCCGACGCCGACGCTGCTGCCGAGCTGGCGCGGCTTGACGCAGTAGGGGAAGTCGGTGCCGGCCAGGTCGCGGGCCAGCACGGCCTCGATCGTCTCGCGCGGGACGTGCAGGCCGCTCGTCGGCCGGTCGAAGGCGGCCGCCGACAGCATCGGGATGCCGAGTCCGCCCAGCAGCCGCTTGGTGAAGATCTTGTCCATCGTCGCCGCCGCGCCCAGCGGGCCCGGCCCGACATAGGGGATGCCGGCGAAGCGGAACAGGCCCTGGATCGAGCCGTTCTCCCCGTCGCCGCCGTGCATGGCGGGAAAGGCGATGTCGAAGGGGATCTGCTCCTCCCGCCGGCCGCCGAAGGTGCGGTTGGCGAAGGTGACGAGCATCGGGCCCTCGACCTTCTGGGCCCGGTCGCGGCCGAGCAGCAGATGGACCGTCTTCAGGCCCTTCTCCGTGCGCTCGTCGGGCAGGTAGCTCTCGCGCCGGCGCAGGGCGTCGCCGGTGAACCACTCCCCGCTCTGGGCGACATAGACGGGGATCGCCTCGTAGGCCTGCGCGTCGAGGGCGTCCATCACCTGGATGCCGGTGAGCACGCTGACGTCGTGCTCCATGCTGTTGCCGCCGAAGAAGACCGCGACCCGTCTGCGCGCCATGTCGGACCCTTTCCCGATCACCCGCCGCCGGGCGATTCGCGGACCGGCAGCGGGGAGCATGCGACTCCCGGATCATGGCGCGGATATGGCCCCGCGCGCGGCGGCCGCGACGCGCCCGATCGCCGGTCGCCGGGCCGGTGCCTTCGTCCTTGACACCGGCCCCCGCCGCTGCTTTACAACGCCACCTCGGTCGGGCCCGTAGCTCAGTTGGTTAGAGCGCTCGCCTGATAAGCGGGAGGTCGGTAGTTCAAGTCTACCCGGGCCCACCAGCCGACCGGACCTCTCCCCAAATCGACCGTTCCAGCCGCCGCGCGACGCTGCAGGCCGCTCGGCGCGCCGGAATCATCAGGCGCTCTCCGCCTTCGTGATCATGGCGAAGAGCTCGTCCTTGAGCTCGGCGCGCCTGCGCTTGAGCTCCTCCTCGTGCTCGTCCGAGGTCGGCTCCTGGCGGCTTTCCGCCCGGCGCACCTCGCGGTCGAGGTGGTGGTATTCCTCGAACAGCTTGGCGAAATGGGCGTCCGTCGTCTTCAGGCGATGGATCGTCTCGCGGTGTTCGGGCAGGTCGTGCACGAGGTCGTGGTGTTCGCCGTCCATCGGTTCCTCTCGGGGGACTGGAGCTCGGTACCGGATCAGGCTAGGGGGCATCGCGCGCGCCGGCCTTGATCCGGATCAAACGGGACGGGGCCGGGGGTGGGTTCCGTCATCGGCGCCGGCGTCGGCGATGGCTGGCCTTCGCGCGCGGCCCGGCCCAGGATCGGGAGCATCCCCCCTCCGGCCCCATTCGATGCCGCCCATGCCCGAGCCCGCCCGTCCGCCCGCCCCGTCGCCGCTCGAGACCTACTGGTCCTATCCGCCGTGGCGCCATCCCCGCACGCCACCGCCACCGCCACCGCCACCGCCACCGGCGGGACGGCCGGGCGGCGGGCCGTGGCGCGCGCTCGCGGGCCCGGTGGCGGTCGTCGCGCTGTCCCTGATCGCGCTCGGCGTGGCGGCGGGCGGGATCGCGCTCGCCGGTCTGGCTGCTCCCGTAGCGGACCTGCCGGCCGGCGCGGCGCCGGGCGGCGGAACCGGGCTCGACCGGGTGGCCCTGCAGCACGCGGCGGTGCGCCTCACCGCCGGAATCCTGATCCTGGTCGCCTTGCGCATCGCGGCGCGCACGCCGGCGGGGCTGGGCGTCTTCGCGCTGCTGGTCCTGGCCGGGCTCGCCACCGGGGAGGTCGGGCTGCGGCTGGAGGCGGTGCGCCTGGTCGCCCTGGTCGACCCGCTCGGCGCCGGCGCGCTGCCCACGGCCGACGCGGCGCGCCTGACCGCGGCCGGGGAGGCGAGCTTCCGCGTCGTCATGGTGGCCGGGTGGCTGGCGACGCTCGGCTTCGCCTTCCTCGCCCTGCCGTCGACCGGCCCCGGGCTCGCGCCGGCCCGGTTGCGGGAAAAGCGCCGCCTGTTCATCGCTCTCGCGGCGGCGAGCGTGCTTGTCTTCGCCCTGGTGCCGGCGGCGGCGTGGTCCGGCAGCGTCGCGGAGACGCTGGCCCGCCTGCCGCCG
>JAVJUS010000060.1:0-38953 GCA_040220455.1 Azospirillaceae bacterium | reverse complement strand
CCCGCGCGCGGTCCGGGTCGGTCGGTCCGGCCGGGCCGACGGTCAGGGCCGCGGCGGGCATCGACGCCCCGCCGGCGGCGAGCGCGAGGGCGGCGGCGGAGCCGAGCAGGGCGCGTCGCGTGGTCATGGCCGGGTCGCTCTCCTCACGCGCCCTCGGCCAGCACGCCGTCCAGATGGTCGGCGAGCTTCAGGGTCAGGGCGACCATGGTGAAGGTCGGGTTGGAGACGCCGCCGGTCGGGAAGATCGAGCAGCCGGCGATCCACAGGTTGTCGACCGAGTGCATCCGGGCGTCAGGCGTCACCACGCCATGTCTCGGATCGACGCTCATGCGCGTGGCGCCCAGGTGGTGGCTGGAAATGTGCACCGGGTCGCCGAGATAAAGCGCGTCGTCGTCGAGGTAGCTCTTGACCCGCCCCAGGCCGCGCGCGCCCAGCGCCCCGCCCAGCAGCTCCAGCGTCCGGCGCAACGACTCCTTGTCCTCCGCCCCCCAGGCCCAGTCGAGCGCGATGCGGCGCAGGCCCAGCGCGTCGCGCTCCTCGCCCAGGCGCACCCGGCTCCAGTAGAGCGGGCGCTGCTCGAGGATCGAGAAGGCGGTCAGCGTGCCCACGGCGTCGGGTCCGCGAAGGTCCTCGATCGCCTTGTCGGCGAGCAGGTCGAGATGGGAGGCCACGGTCGCCACGTCGCGGTCCAGGCGCTCCAGCCCGTCGACATCGCGCAGTCGGGCATAGGCGTCCTTCGCCGCGCGTCGCACCGGGGCGGAGGCGACGCCGGCACGCGGCCGCTCCAGCCAGAACAGGTGGTTGTTGAGGCCCTCGCGCCGCTGCACCTCGTCCGGCAGCCTCAGGAACCCGCGCACCCGCGTGCCGTGGGGCGAGGCCGGGCCCTGCCGCGGCACGTCGGAGACGACGCCGTAGTAGAGCTGCGAGGGCAGCCGGTCGGTGGTCGGGACGATCTCCGCGGCCTCGAAGAACGGCTTCTCCATGAAGTATCGGCCGACCAGCCCGTGCTCGTTGCCCACGCCTTCGCCGGTCCGGCCGGCGGCGTTGAGCAGCAGGCGCGGCACCTCCAGCCCGCCGGTCGCCAGGACATAGGCCCGGGCGCGCGCCGTGTGGCGCCGGCCGTCGAGGGTGCGGACCGGCAGCTCCTTCAGCGCCCGGCCCGACTCGACCAGCGGCAGATCGTCGACATTGGCGTGCAGATAGACCCGGACCGTCCCGAGCGCCTCCAGCGCGGGGCGGTGGGCGTCGCCGAAGCGCGTCGGCACGCTGATCTGGACGATCGCCGTCTCCAGGTCCTCGGCGTCGGGCGCGAAGCCCTCCAGGCCGGTCGCCTCCGACCAGTAGCCGGCACTGTAGTCGTAGGGACCGAGCTGGCAGAGCGCCTGGGCCTCGCGCCAGTAGGGCGCCAGCACGTCCGCGCCGAACGGCCAGCCGCCACCCGGCGCGCCGAAGCGGTCCTCGAAATCGATCGGGTCGAGCGGGCGGCACCAGCCCGTCCAGTGGTTGGTCGAGCCGCCGAACATGCGCAGGCGCACGGCCGTCAGGGCGTCGTAGGGCCGGCCGACGACGTCGCCCTCGTAGAGCGCCTGGCTCTCGGGCTCGTAGAACAGGCCGCCGGATTCCAGGATGGCGACCGAATGGCCGCGCCGGCCGAGCGACAGGGCGAGCGTGATGCCCGCCGCGCCGCCGCCGACGACGCAGACATCGGCCTCGATGACGGTGCCTTCGGGGGCGTCGTGCAGGTCGTGGATCACGGCGGCGGGATCTCCGGTAGCGGGGTCGGCGACGGCGGCGGCGGTCAGTCGGTGGCGGTCAGTCGGCGGCGGTCAGTCGGCGGCGACCAGGAACAGGTCGCTGACCGCGGCGTCGATGCCGTTGTCCAGCGCGGTGAAGCGCAGCACGGTCGCTCGGCCGGGGGGGACCAGGCGCGTGACCGCGATCTCGCCCGCCGCGAAGGTGAAGCCGGACGGCCCGATCGGCCCGACCCGGCCTTCCGGCGCCCACAGCGTCTCGGTTTCGCCGGCATAGGCGCGGGCGTGGAGCGCGCCGTCGACGTAGGACTCGATCAGCAGCAGGTTGTCGACCGACCAGGGCGCCGCGCCCTCGGCGTCGCCGGCGAGCAGGAGGTCGACCCGCTCGGCGCGCTCGACGGTCACGACGGTCTCGGCGACGATCCAGGGCGTACGGTCGAAGACCAGGGTGTCGATTTCCAGATCCGCCCGGCGCGTGTCGCCGAAGGTCGCCTCGCCGTCGACCATCGGCACCGCGTCGAACAGGGCGAGCGCCCGGCCCGCGGTCATCGCGACGGGCTCACCGGCGCGGGGGATCGTGCCTTCCGCCCCGTCGACGTCGACCGCCAGGGCGTAGAGGCCCAGCGCGGCGGCGGCGATGACGCCGAGGCCGGCGAGCGCGCCGAGCGAGAGGCCCACCGCGTGGACCGTGCGGCGCGCCAGGCCCGGGTGGTCTTCGTCGTCGCGTGTTCGCACGTGGCTCAGGGCTCGAATCTCCGTGGGGGCGCGGCCGGATGCATCCGTGCCCGTCGGTCCAGCCGCACGATAGGCGGCCGCGCGCGGCCGGGCGACGGCCCAGGCGGCATACCGGCCGGCTCACGCGGTCGGCGTCGATACCCCGACAGGGAGTCCCGCCGCCGGGGCGGGCGTAGTAGGAGTGGCGCGGCCGGTGCGGTGGCGCCCGGCCGTCGGCGAGCGTGCGAGGAGGTTCCACGATGTCCGGTTCATCGACCCCGAGCCCCGATCCGGCTTCCGCGGCGCCCGGCGGCAGGCGCAAGACGGTCAACCTGGCGCTGCAGGGCGGCGGGGCGCACGGCGCCATCGCCTGGGGCGTGCTCGACCGGCTGCTGGAGGCCGATGTCCTCGACTTCGACGGCATCGTCGGCACCTCGGCCGGGGCGATGAACGTGGCGGTGCTGGCCCACGGCCTGACCCGGGGCGGCGCGGCCGGGGCCCGCGCGGCGCTCGACCGGTTCTGGCACGGGGTGGCCGAGGCGGCGCGCTACTCCCCGCTCCAGCCCAATCCGGTGGAGCGGTTCCTCAATCCGGGCGGCCTCGACTTCTCGCCCGGCTACTGGATGGTCGAGGCGGCGACGCGGATGTTCTCGCCCTACCAGCTCAATCCGCTGGGGCTCGACCCGCTGCGCGACCTGCTGGCCTCGATCGTGGATTTCCAGGCGATCCACGCGGCCTGCCCGGCCAAGCTGTTCATCAGCGCGACCAACGTCCTGACGGGCCGGATCCGGGTGTTCCGCGAGCACGAGGTCGGGGTCGACGCGGTCATGGCCTCGGCCTGCCTGCCGCTGCTGTTCAAGGCGGTGGAGGTCGACGGCGAGCCCTACTGGGACGGCGGCTACATGGGCAATCCGCCGATCTATCCGGTGATCTACGACTGCGACAGCCGCGACGTGCTGATCGTCCAGATCAACCCGATCAACATCGACAGCGTGCCGACGACGACGCGCGGCATCCTCGACCGGATCAACACGCTGGGATTCAACGCCTCGCTGATGCGCGAGATGCGGGCGATCGAGTTCGTCACCCGGCTGATCGACGGCGGCTTCGACGATGGCGGCCGGCTCAAGCGCATGCTGATCCACACCATCGACGCCGAGGACGTCACCGCCCGGCTCGGAGTCTCCTCCAAGCTCAACGCCGACCTGGACTGGCTGCTGACCCTGCGCCAGGTCGGCCGCGACCGGGCCGACGCCTTCCTCACCGCCCATTTCGACAAGATCGGCGTCGAGTCCTCCACCGACATCGCGGCGAAGTTCCTGTGAGGAACTGCCTGATGGCGAAGCGGCGGCCGAGGATGCCGGCGGCGTGAACCACGAAGTCACGACGGCGCTAAGGCGTCACGAAGACGGGGGGCACATCACCAAACATCCGTCATTCCCGCGAAAGCGGGAACCCATTTTGTTTTGATGGCACCTAACCGTCGCACATTGAAAAAGAGCCACAACAACTTGGATCCCCGCTTTCGCTGGGATGACGAATAGTTCCCGGTCTTCGCGGAGCCGTAGGTCGGTCGAGCGAAGCGAGCCCGACATGCCCGGACGCCGAATGCCCGATGCGGACACGGCCGGGCCACAGCGCGTCGTGCACGACACCGGGTCATGCACGGCGAGGCGGTTCATGCGCGGAAAAAACTGGAGCGGGCGATGAGATTCGAACTCACGACCCCAACCTTGGCAAGAAAAGCCTAGGCCAGTGATTCCAGTGACATAGGCGCTCACGAACGCTCAAAGGCGCGCACGCATCTCAAGGACTTAGCAGCCGATGCGTGCCAACAGCGTGTTACCACATCTTGATTCCGCCCGCCACCCGCAGGGGAGGGCGCGGCGATGAGCGACCGTCTGGACCTGATCGACCGGATCCACGAGATCCGGGACGAGATCACCGGCGTCTCCGAGGCGCTCTTCCTGGTGAGGATGTCCGGCGAGACCCAGGAGGCCGTCAACCACGCCCTCCGGCTGGTTGGCAACGCCGCCAAGCGGGCGGCGGAGGACCTCGACACCCTCGCGGACGATATCGAGGCGCACCGGCCCCCGGCAAACGACGGGGGTGGGCAATGAGCGAAGCGCGCATCCCCGTCATCGAACCATGCCGGCGCTGCGAAACCGCCGTCTGCGTCTGGTACCTGATGGACGACGCCTGCCCCGGCTACCGGGTCCAGCCGCTCGGCCCCTGCGGCAACCCCGCCCGCTGCGGCGAGAAGGTCCACGGCCGGGAGGGCGTGCCCCATGTCTGAGCTCGCCCGACACATGGAAGCGGTCGCCCGGCACTTGCTCGGCGACCCCAATACCGCGCTGTCGAGCGCTCGTGAGCTGCGCTACGGCTCGCATGGGAGTCTTTCCATCGACCTCAAGGCGGGCCGCTTCTACGACCACGAGGCCGACCAGGGCGGCGGCGTGCTCGACCTGATCCGGCGCGAGACCGGCAAGTCCAACGGCGAGGCCGTGGCCTGGTTGCGCTCGGAGCTCGGTGCCGAGCTCGAACACCGGACCGAGCCGCCCGCCCGCTCCGGCCGCATCGTCGCCCGCTACCCCTACCAGGACGCGGCCGGCGAGCTGCTCTTCGAGGTCGTGCGGCAGCATCCGAAGACCTTCCGTCAGCGCCGCCCGGACGGCGCCGGCGGCTGGAATTGGAGCGTGAAGGGCGTCGAGCCGGTGCCCTACCGCCTGCCGGAGATCGCGGCCAGCTCGGGCACGATCCTGATTCCGGGCGGCGAGAAGGACGCCGACAACCTCGCGGCGCTCGGCTTCACGGCCACGACGAACCCCGGCGGCGAGGGGAAGTGGCGGCCCGGCTTTGCCAAATACTTCGCCGGCCGGCGGGTCGTCATCCTGGCCGACAACGACGCGGCGGGCGAGAAGCACGTCGAGCGCGTCGGCCGGTGCCTCGACGGCGTGGCCGACTCGGTCCGGGTCGTGCACTTCACCGAGCTGCCGGACAAGGGCGACGTGTCGGACTGGATCGAGGCCCGCCGCGCCGAGGGCATGGGCGACGCCGCGATCGCCGAGGCGCTCCGGGACCGCTGCCGCCAGGCGCCCGCCTGGGAACCGGCCGCGTCGGAGCCGGCCGCCACGGTCGGCGACTGGTATTCCAGGGCCCAGACCAACAAGGATGGCGATGTCCGCTCGAACCTCGCCAACGCCATGTTGGCGCTGCGCGAGGATCCCGCCTGGCGCGGCGTCGTCGCGTTCGACGAGATGGCCCGCACGGTGATGCTGCAACGGCCCATCCCCGTCCACGGGTCGGCCGTCGACCCCTCGGGTTTCCGGCCGCGGCCCCTGCGCGATGCGGACACCACCGCGGCTCAAGAGTGGCTCCAGATAGCCGGCCTGCCGAGCGTCGCCGCCGGGTCCGTGCACCAGGCGCTCGAGGCCGTCGCGGTCGAGCGGGCCTTCCATCCGCTCCGCGACTGGCTCGACGGCCTGGTCTGGGACCGGGTCCCGCGCATCACCGGCGGCACGACGGACGAAGGCGAGGTGCTCGACCCCTGGTTGTCGACCTACCTCGGCGCCGAGGCGGACGACTACGCCGCCGAGGTCGGCCGGATGTTCCTGGTCAGCATGATCGCCCGCATCTACGACCCCGGCGCCCAGGTCGACCACGTGCTGGTCCTGGAGGGGCCGCAGGGCGTGCGCAAGTCGACCGCCTGCCGCATCCTCGGCGGCCGCTGGTTCGGCGACAGCCTCCCCGACCCGTCGACGGCCGGCAAGGACGCGTCGACCTACATCCGGGGCAAGTGGCTCGTGGAGCTGGGCGAGGTCGAGCGGCTGTCCAAGCGCGAGGCGGGCGCGCTCAAGGCGTTCATCACCCGGCCGGTGGAGGATTTCAGGCCCGCCTACGGCCGGCTGATGTCCTACGAGCCGCGCACCGTCGTGTTCATCGCGACCACTAACGAAAACGAGTACCTCCGCGACGCCACCGGCGGCCGGCGGTTCTGGCCCGTGCGCGTCGGCCACATCGACACCGACGCCCTGGCCCGCGACCGCGCCCAGCTTCTCGCCGAGGCCGTCCACAGATACCGCCAGGGCGAGCGCTGGTGGCCGGACAGCGACTTCGAGAGCCGGTTCATCCAGCCCGCACAGGAGGAGCGCTACGAGGGCGACGCCTGGGAAGAGGCCATCGCCGACTTCCTGCGCGGCGAGCGGCGCGTGACCACGCTACAGGTCGCGCGCCAGGCCCTCCACTTCGAAACCGCCCGCGTCGGGACCGCCGACCAGCGGCGCATAAGCGCCATCCTCGAGCGGCTCGGGTGGCGGCGGCGGCGAACCGATGGCGTCCGCCATTGGGTGCCGGGGAATAGTGCCGCAGTGCCGCACCGTGCCGCACTTTCCCACGAACCCAATTTGTCGGGTCCGGGTTGTGGAGGGTAGGGGGATGCACACCACACACCCGCGTAGAGATTATATAGGGAAGTGCGGCACTGCGGCACTGTGCGGCACTCCCCATGACCTCGACGCCCTGGCCGATCGCATCCGCCGACTGGCGCCCGATCGCCGGGATCCCGAGCGGTTTCACATGGAGAAGAGCGAGATAGCCGCCGAGCTGCGACGCCTGGCGCGCGAGCTCGCCGCCTGACCAGAGGAGCAACAACCGTGAATTACGAACCCATCGCCGCCAAGGCGGCCGAGCGCGCCGTGGACTTCAACGCGGAGCGCTGGCTGCGGGAGGCGCGCAACATCAGCCTGAAGCCTCAATTCGTCGACCCGGTGCGCTGGCACGGTCTAGACCTGGCCGTCGGCGACATCTGGGCCGCGCCGAAGGGCGTGCAGTTGATCCTGGAGTTGGCCTATGCCGGGCCGGAGGGCACCGCGGCAGTGATCAAGGCGATGCGCGAGGAGAAGGCTGCCCGTCAGCGCTGACCAGGCCCCGGTCGGCGGGTCCTTCCGGCGAGCACGCGCTAGGCGGGTGGCGCTGCTGCGATATTCCGCTAGGCATAGAGCGTTGAATTGACGATGTTTTTTCCACCCGGAGCGCCGGAAACCCGCAGAAATCCGCCATCCGGCGCCGGTGGGAGTGCATAGCCGGCCGCTCGCCGAGGCGCCGCGCTGAGGCAGCCGGGGCAAGGAGTTTCTCGGGTGCTGAGCCCGGTTTGTGTGGTTCCTCCACCGAAAACGCTTGACGGCGTTGTGAACATCACACAGGGTCGGCTCATGCTTTTGCACCGTCGCCAACTCGCCTCGATCGCGGGCGGCCAGAACATGATCCGCGAGATCCTGCGCATCGGCTTCCGCGTGCGCGGCGGCGGTGGGGACCGCATGCCCTACACGCCGGGCGACGGCCTGCGCGTGGCGCTGTTCGAGGCGCTGCATCCCGACCTTGGCACGAAGCGCGCAATCGAGATCGCGAACCTCGTCGACGACGCTGATTTCGAACGGATCGGTCTCGACGGCGCGCCGGGCGGCCCGTTTCTTCTGGTCGAGCGGGCGCAGTACGTCGGCGCCGCGGCCAAGTCGCGGCTGGTGAAGGGCCCGTATCAGGACTTCGACCAGGCCCTCCCGCGGCTGAAAGCGCGCCATGCGGCGAAGCAGCCGGCCGACCAGATCGCGACCACGACCCTGATCATCGACCTCGGCGCCCTGTCGGCCATCGCCCGGCAGCGGATCGAGGGGCTGGAGGGACCATGAGCGAACGAACGATCGTACCGATCAACACCGGCGACGGCAGCACCGGCATCGTGCTCGACCGGAGCCTGGTCGTCGGCGTCGTCGAGCGCGGCCACGGCGTCGGCGTCGCGTTGAGCATCGGCGAGGCCCGCGAGCTGGCCCGGTTGCTGCTTCGGCGCTGCGACGAGATCGCCGAGACGGTCGACGAGGCCGATCGCGAGCTCGCGCGCATCTGCGGAGGCACGGCATGACGGCCGCGACGCTATCCCGCCCGATGGAGCTCGACCGTCGAGCGCCGGCGGCGCCCCGCTCGCTCGACCGCGAGGCGCGGACCGTCGAGGTCGTGGCCAGCTCCGGCGCCGAGGTGCAGCGCGGTGGCGTCCGGCCCGACGGTTCGTACGGCGCCTGGCGCGAGCGCCTGGACGTGCGCGGCGTCGACACGAGCCGGTTCACCGGCGGCCCGGTTCTGACGGACCACCGGCGCGAGGTCGACGGCGTGGTCGGCTCGATCGAGACGGCGCGCGTCCGCGACGGCGTGCTCACGGCGCGCCTGCGGTTTCGCGAGAACCCGGCCGGCGACGACGTGCTGGGCGGCATCGCCGACGGCTCGCTGTCTCAGGTCTCGGTCGGATATGCCGTCAGAGAATGGGAAGTCGGCGCCGACGGCGACCGCGAGAACCCGCAATTCACCGCGACGGAGTGGGCTCCCCTGGAGCTCTCGATCGTCGCCATCGGCGCGGACCCGGCGGCCCGCGTGCGCAGCCATGAAGGGAGTTCAACCATGGCAGACCAGCAGACCACGGCCGCCGAGCCCGGCGGCGATACCACGACGGCGACCCGCGACGGCGGGGCCGAGGCCGAGCGTCAGCGGGCCGATCAGATCCGCACCAGCGTCCGGGCGGCGAAGCTCGGCGAGGAGTTCGCCGACCGGCTGATCCGCGACGGCGTGTCGGTCGACAAGGCGCGGGCGCAGATCATCGACGCGTGGGCCGAGCAGGGCGGGCCGGACACCCGATCGGGGATCCGGGTCGAGGGCATCCACGACTACGACGCCCCCGAGGCCAAGCACGAGGCTCTGGTCGACGCGCTGGTCGCGCGGATGGCTGGCCGCGAGCCGACGGGCCCCGCCCAGCGGTTCCGCGGGATCGCGCTCTCCGGCGCGGCGCAGGAGGTGCTGGAGATGCGCGGCGAGCGGCTGCCGGCCGAGGCCCGGTTCTGGAACGGCGCGCGGCGCTCGGAGACGATCCTCAAGAGGGCGTTCATCGGGCACACAACCGCCGACTTCCCGGCGCTGATGCTCGACGCGATGAACAAGAGGCTCGAGGAGCAGTTCGCGGCGCGACAGTCGCCGCTGATGCAGCTCGCGCGGATCAGCGAGGCACCGGATTTCAGGAAGCAGCACAGCATCCGTCACGGGCATTTTCCGCGCCTCCAGAAGGTGGTCGAGGGCGCGGAGATCAAGCGCGGAACGATGGCGGACACGAAGGAGTCGTTCGCCATCGCGACCTGGGCGGGCCTCTTCGGGCTCAGCCGGCAGGCGCTCGCCAACGACGACCTGGGCGCCATCAATGCGCTCACCAACGAGGGCGCGATTGCCGCCGCCAACGAGCAGTCGGCCATCCTGGTCTCGCTGCTGACGGCGAACTCGGGCGACGGCGTGACGCTCGAGGACGGGGACCCGCTCTACGACACGGGCCGCGGCAACAAGGCCAGCAGCGGCGGCGCGATCACGGTCGACAATCTCTCGACGGCCCGCCAGGCGATGCGGACGGTCAAGGGCCTGGACGGCGTGACGCCGATCGACGCGGCGCCGAGGCATCTGCTGGTTTCGCCGGACAAGGAGACCGAGGCCGAGCAGGTGCTGGCCACGCTGCAGGCGAACACCGTCGGAGAGGTCAACCCCTTCCCCGGAACGCTTCAGCTCCACGTCGACCCCTGGCTGAGCGGGAACTCCTGGCGCCTGTTCACGGACCGATTCACGGTGATCGAGGCGGCGTATCTGGGCGGCAATCGCGGGCCGATGATCGACACGAAGGACGGATGGGACATCCTGGGAACTGAATTCAGGGTTGTGCTCGACTTCGGCGCCGGCATCGCCGCCGGTGGCGAGAAGGGCACGTATCTCAACTCGGGCGATTAGTCCGACACGAGTTCCGACCGTGGTTGGTCGGGCATCCCGGCTCCGGCCGGGCACGACCAGTCGGCAGGTGTCGTGGTCCAAGAACAGCCGACTGCCGGCGGCGGGCACTCCTCCCCGCGCGGCCGGCCCCCTTTCTCGCGGAGGCGTAGATGGCGGCCGTCGCCCAATTGCTCGTCCAGCTCGACGCCGACCAGCGCGACCTTGAGCGCGGGCTCCGCGACGCGCGCCGGCGGGTCGGGCAATTCGATCAGCAGGTGAGCCGCGACCTGAACGGGCTCCAGCGCCGTTTCGACACGTTCGGCCGAGGGGTTTCCCGCGCGCTCGGGGCGGCCGGCATCGCGGTCGGGACCTCGGCGCTGGCCAGCGGGATACAACGCGTCATCACCAGCGCGGCCCAGCTCGGGGATACGGCCGAGCAGATCGACATCGGCGCGGAAGCCCTGCAACGCCTGCGCTTCGCCGCCGAGCAGTCGGGTTCGAGCGCGGCCGACCTGGACGACGCGCTCCGGCGCCTGAACCGGCGCGCGGGCCTGTTCGCGCAGGACGGCGGCGGGCCGGCGGCCGACGCGATCGAGCGACTCGGCATCAGCGTCCGCGACGCCGGCGGCGCCGTGCGGAGCACGGAAGATATCTTCTTCGATACCGTCCGCGCGCTCCAGGACGTGCAGTCGAACGCCGAGCGCGCGGCCCTGGCGTCGCAGCTCTTCGGCGAGGATGCCGGCCCGCGGCTGGTGCAGCTCCTGGCGCAGGGCGAGGACGGGATCCGCTCGATCGGCCGCGAGGCCAGCGTCCTCTCCGACCAGATGGTCAAAGACGCGCAGGAAATCGACGCCGAATGGAAGGAGCTGAAGGACACCCTCGGCACCGAATTCGCGCGCGCCGTCTTGTTCGTCGCCGACGCGGTGGGCGATTTGCGGCGCGAGATCGAGGCGCTCGAGGACGCGATCACCGGCGGCCGGTTGATCGAGACCATCGACCGAATCACGAAATTCCAAAACGAGTTCCTCGGCTTCGGCGTGCTCAACGACATCGGCGACCGGTTCGGCGTCGGCGTGTCGCAGAACGCTCAGCAGCGCGCCATCGCGGCGAACCGGGCGGCGGGAGACGCGCTGGCCGGGCTCAACGGCGCCACCGGCGACGCCCCGGCCCGCATCCGCGAGACGACCGAGGCCACCGAGGAATCGACCGAGGCGGCCGACGATCAGACCAGGGCGTTCGAGCAGCTGATCCAGCGATACGCGAAGGGCCAGGAGGTCGCGCGGGAGTTCGGCCGCACCCAGCGCGCCGTCGCCCGCGAGACCGAGCGCGGCGGCCAGGTGTTCGACGGCTTCGGCAGGGACGTCGAGTCGTCGCTGGTCCGGGCCATAACTTCGATGGAGGATTTCCGCTCAACCTTCGCGGGGCTCGTCCAGGACATCTATCGAGCGCTGGCGCGCCGGGCGATCAGCGGCCTGGTCGGCTCGCTGTTCGACACGGCCCTGGGCGGGCTGAGCGGCATCCTGACGCCCTCGCCTATCGACATCCGCCCCTCCAACCCGCTCCCGATCCCCGGCCGCGCGACCGGCGGCCCCGTCACGGCCGGGCAAGGCTACCTGGTCGGCGAGCGCGGGCCGGAGCTGTTCACGCCGGGCCGGTCCGGGTTCGTCACGCCGAACGGCGGCATCGGCGGCGCGACGGTGGTCAACCACATCGACGCCCGCGGCGCCGACATCGGCGTCGAGGCCCGGATCGAGCGCGCCTTGGCCCGCGCGACCCCGCAGATCGTCCGCGCGGCCACGGCGCACACCGTCGACCAGCGGCGGCGCAACCCCTCTCTGTTCCGATAGGAGACCCGACCATGCCCCCAGCCGCACCCCTCATTGCCGGTGTCGCCGCCGGAGCGCAGGCCGCGTTCGCCGGCACCGCGCTCGCGACGACGGGCATCTTCGCCTCGACCACGGTGTCGGCGATCGCGATCGGCTTTGGCACGGCCGCGATCGGCTTCCGGTCGCAGGGCCTCGCACCGAAGCCGGAGAGCGCCCGGTGAGTATCCTGAACGTCGCCCACGACGACCAGGCCGTCGTCGCCGTCTACGACCTGGCGGCCATGACCAGCGACCGGGGCCTGTGCACTGGCGCCGCGAAGGCCGCGCCGATCTGCGGCATCAACGCGGCCCTGGTCTTCACCGGCGACTTCCTGCTCGCCCGCCTGGCGCTGTTGAACGTCGTCGGCATGGCGATGACCGCCGGCGCCTTCGACCCGGTGGCCGAGGATCTTCCCGGCGTCCTGCGCCAGGTGCAGGAGAACTACCAACCGCCCGAGGCGGCCGGGGGCACCGACACGTTGCTCGGCCTCGCCGGCTGGTCGGACGTCGAGAGGCGGATGCGGCTGTTCTTCTTCCAGTTCAGCGAAGGCTGGGCGCCGCGCGAGGTCCGCGACCAGATCTCGATCTCGCCCCATTTCGACGGCCTTGAGGCCGACGCCGGAACCGTCGACGGGCTCGCCGCGCTGGCACCGGCCCAACGCGCCTGGTTCGAGCGGGAGACCGGTGGCGCCATCGTCGGCGGCCAGGCGCTCCAGGCGCTTAGCCTGACCCGCGACCGGCTGGAGGTATGGTGCCTATGACCAACCCCCTCGACAACGCCCTCGCCGACCTCGAGCGCACGGTCGGCCAGCTCCCTGAAGCCGGCCGCGCGCTCATCGGCATAGAGCTCGCGCGCCTCTACGCGGAGCGCCGGACCACGCTCGACGCGCTGGTCGGGGACGAGCTCCGCGTCGCCATGGGCCAGCTTCTCGTGGACGCCGTGCAGGCGGCGCGGCCGGCGCTGGCCGAGCTGGCGCTCCGGGTCGACGAGCCGGAGGGGGCGGCATGAGCGCCGCGGCCCGCCTGCCTGCCCTCCACGCGCCGAAGGACGCTGCTGCCATGCTCGGCGTCAGCGAGGCGACGTTGCGACGGGAGAAGGCGGCGGGCCGCATCGGCTACACCATGATCGCCGGCCGCGCCCGGTTCACGGACGCGCACCTGGCGCGCTACATCGAGGAGCGTAATGTCGAGCCATGCCGGAGCGGGTCTTCCAGATCGGGCGTTTCTACCTCAGCCGGCGGCGGAACTCGCCCGCCTGGTGCCGCACCTGGTTCGACGCCTCCACCCGACAGACGCGCCGAATCAGCCTCGGCACTGAGGATCTTGAGCGCGCCAAGCTCGCGCTCGCCCAATGGTGCCTCACCAACGCCGACGGCGAGCAGCGGCGGGCGGAGGACGTGACCGTGGCGGCCGTCTTCGCCCAGTACTGGGAACGCCACGGGCGCACCGTGGCCAGCGCCTCGTCCCTGCGGCGCAACCTCTATGTCGTGGCCCAGCAGCTCGGCGAGACGACGGTCGGCGACTTCAATCTCGACCGCCAGGAAGCCCTCGCGCGGGCCCTGGCGCGGGACGGCTACGCGCCGGGGACGATCAAGCGCATGATCGGCTCCGACACCAAGGCCGCCCTCAACTGGGCATGGCGCCGGCAGATCATCGACCGCGTGCCACCGATCCTCCGGCTACCTGACGGGGCGCCGCGGCAACGCGTCCTGTCCATCGAGGAGCTGGCGGCGCTGTGGGATGCGGCCGGGCCGGATCACGTCCGCGTGTTCATCCTGCTCGCGATCGCGACGCTCGGGCGGCCGGCGGCGCTGCTGGAGCTGACGCGCTTCCAGTGCGACACCGAGCGGGGGCTGATCGACCTCAACCCGCCCGGTCGTGCGCAGAACCGCAAGCGGCGCCCGGTGGTGCCCATGGTGCCCACGGCCCGCGCCTGGATCGCCTCCGCGCCGGACGGCCCGCTGGTGGCGTTCCGGGGCCGCCCCGTGGCGAAGATCAACGCGGCCTTCCGCGGGGTCCGCCGGGCCGCCGGGCTGGGCGAGGAGGTCGTGCCCTACACCATCCGCCACACCATGGCGACGGAGCTCCGGGCGCGCGGCGTGCCCGAACTGGAGCTCGCCGGCGTCATGGGCCACGATATGCCGAATTTCAGGACGACGGGTCGCTACGCGAAATACGATCCGGCGTATCTGAGCCGGGCCGCCGAGGCGATCGAGGCGGTCCAAAAAGAGATGGGGCGGGTTGCTGCCCGCCCCATCGAACCCTGTAACCGAGTGCGTGTCAGTAGCGTGCCAGCACCTATGTCACAAGGGCCCCGAAACCCTTGGAAGACTGGAGCGGGCGATGAGATTCGAACTCACGACCCCAACCTTGGCAAGGTTGTGCTCTACCCCTGAGCTACGCCCGCATCCATGGGGTATCGCCGGCCGGCGCGGCCAGCGGCCCGTCATATAGCCGCCCCGGGGCCGGGGATGCAAGAGGTGTGTTGCAGGGAATTTTCGATGCCTGACCCGGCCCGTCATCGGCCGCGTCGTCCGTCTCGTCGCCGGCCCCGCTACCCGCCTCCGATCCGCGTCGTCCTCCGCCCCTGCGCCCGCGCCGCGAGCGCCACGGCTCTTGGTGGGGCCGGGGGGCATGGCGTATAACCGGGGCGCGATGACCGACAGTTCGACCACGAACGGCCCCGAGGCCGCCGCATCCCCCGCCCCGTCCCCCACCGGCGCCGCCGCGCGCCCGCCGGCGACGCCGGACGACCTGTTCGCCCGGCTCGACGCCCTGGGCATCGCCGCGGCGACGACGGAGCACGAGGCCGTCTTCACGGTGGAGGAGTCGCGCCACCTGCGCGGGCTGATCCCCGGCGGCCACGTCAAGAACCTGTTCCTGCGCAACAAGAAGGGCCGGCAGTGGCTGGTCGTCTGCGAGGAGGAGCGCGCGGTCGACCTCAAGGCGCTGGGTACGCTGCTCGGCGCCGGGCGGCTCAGCTTCGGCTCGCCCGAGCGGCTGCGCGCCGCGCTCGGGGTCGAGCCGGGCTCGGTCACGCCCTTCGCCGTCATCAACGACCCGGACGGGGCGGTGGAAACCGTGATCGACGCCCATCTCATGAGCTTCGAGACGATCAACGCCCATCCGCTGGTCAACACCATGACCACCTCGATCGCGCGCGACGACCTGCTGCGCTTCATGGAAGCCTGCGGCCACACGCCCCGCATCCTCGATCTCGACGCGACGGCGGGGGGCGCCGACGCCGGTTGAGGCCCGGCCGGGTCCGGGCCGGCCGCGCGGCGCCGATCGCGCACGGGGTTGTTATCCGGCACTCTCGACACACACTCAACACTCACGGGCTCGCGAGGAAGACCATGGAACCGATCATCGGCGGCCAGGACGCCACGGCCGACGTCGTCAAGGACACCGACACCCAGAACTTCAAGGCCGACGTCATCGACGCCTCGATGGAGACGCCGGTCATCGTCGACTTCTGGGCGCCGTGGTGCGGCCCCTGCAAGCAGCTCGGCCCGGCGATCGAGAGCGCCGTTACCGCGGCCGGCGGCAAGGTCAGGCTCGCCAAGATCAATGTCGACGAGAACCAGCAGCTCGCCCAGCAGATGCGGGTCCAGTCGATCCCGGCCGTCTACGCCTTCTTCCAGGGCCGGCCGGTGGACGGCTTCGTCGGCGCCCTGCCGCAGAGCCAGATCAAGGAATTCGTCGGCAAGCTCGCGGACATGGTCGGCGGCACGCCGACCTCGGCCTATCTCGACGAGGCCGACCAGGCGCTGGAGGCGGGCGACCCGCAGACCGCGGGCCAGATCTACGGCCAGATCATGCGCGCCGAGCCGGACAACACGCGCGCCATCGCCGGCTTGGCACGCTGCCTGATCGCCCTGGGCGACCCGGACGGCGCCCGCCAGGTGCTCGACTCCGCGCCGGAGGAGGCGCAGAAGTCCCAGGTGCTGGCCGCCGTGCGCACCCAGCTCGAGCTGGAGAACGCGGGCGCCGGCGCGGCCGGCCAGGTCGCCGAGCTGGAGGCCAAGGTCGCCGCCGACCCGGACGACCACCAGGCGCGATACGACCTGGCCATGGCGCTCTACGGCGCCAGCCAGCGCGAGGCGGCGGTCGACCAGTTGCTCGAGATCGTGCGCCGCGATCGGGACTGGAACGAGCAGGCCGCGCGCAAGCAGCTCCTGAAGTTCTTCGAGGCGTTCGGCCCGACCGACCCGATCACCGTGAGCGGGCGGCGCAAGCTGTCGTCGATGCTGTTCTCCTGAAACAAGAGCGTTCATGAAACCAGGCCCGCGCGTCCCGACCTTCGAGGAATTGCCGCCGACCCTGCCGGTCTTCCCGCTTACGGGCGTCCTGTTGTTGCCGCGCGGGCACCTGCCCCTGAACATCTTCGAGCCCCGCTATCTGGCGATGGTCGACGATGCCCTGGCGGCCGACCGGCTGATCGGCATGATCCAGCCCTCCGACGGGGCCGAGGGGCGCGCGGCCTCGCCGCCGCTCTACGCCACCGGCTGCGCCGGGCGGATCACCGCGCTGGAGGAGACCGACGACGGCCGCTACCTGATCACCCTGACCGGCGTGGCCCGCTTCACGCCGGGCGAGGAGATGCCGACGACCCGCGGCTATCGCCGGTTCGCGGTCGACTGGAGCGGCTACGCCGAGGACCTGGCGGGCGAGGATGCGGCGGCCGGGGACGGGCCGGAGGTCGACCGGGACCGGCTGACCCAGGCGCTGGAGCCCTATTTCAAGCAGCAGGGCATCAACGCCAATTGGGAGGCGATCAAGCAGACGCCCGACGAGCGGCTGGTCACCTCGCTCTCGATGATCTGCCCGTTCCAGCCGCCGGAAAAGCAGGCGCTGCTCGAAGCGCCGGGGCTTGCCGAACGGGCCGAGCTCATGCTGAGTCTCCTGGAAATGGCGGTGCTGGAGCAGAGCGGCGACGAGGGCGCGCGGCACTGAGCGCGGCCGTGGTCGCCGCCTCACCCCCCAGGGGCCCGGACCGCCGGAGCCCGAGGAGACATCGACGATGAACGACGCGAAGGCGGGAGCGGGGGCCGGCGGCGCCGCGCCGGCGGTCGACCCGAAGCTGCTGGAGATCCTGGTCTGCCCGCTGACCAAGGCGCCGCTGCGTTACGACGCCGAGGCGCAGGAGCTGATCTCCGACCAGGCGCGGCTGGCCTATCCGATCCGCGACGGCATCCCGATCATGCTGGTGGACGAGGCCCGGCCGCTCGACCCGGACGCCGAGCGCACATGACCGGCTTCGCGCCGGGGCCGGCCCGGCCCCTGCGCCCCTCCATCGCGATCGGGGACACGCGGAAGACGCCATGAAGCGCGACATGCCGGGCCGCAGCGCCACCGACACCCAGCGCTGGCCCACCGAGATCCGGATCAAGCGCGCCGACAAGCGCCTGGAAATCGCCTTCGACACCGGGGAATCGTTCTCGATTCCGGCCGAACTCCTGCGCGTGGAGAGCCCCTCGGCCGAGGTCCAGGGCCACAACCCGTCGCAGAAGCAGATCGTCGGCGGCAAGCGCGAGGTCGGGCTGACCGGGGCCGAGCCGGTCGGCAACTACGCCGTGCGGCTTATCTTCGACGACGGCCATTCGACCGGCCTCTATTCCTGGAAATACCTCTACGAACTGGCCAGCCGGCAGGACGAGATCTGGCAGGCCTATCTGGACGCGCTCGCCGCGCGCGGCCTGTCGCGATGACCGGCGGGGTGGCGCCGGTCGATTTCGCCGCCCTCGCCGATGCCCTGGTGCGTGGGGCGCTGCGCGCCACCGGGCCGGACGCGCTCTGCGCCGAGCTCGGCCGGGCCGCGGTCGACGCCGGGCTGCCGGTCTTGCGTCTGCATCTCAGCGTGACGCTGCTGCACCCCCAATTCGCCTCGGTCAGCGCGACCTGGATGCGCGGCGCGGGGTCCGGTGCGGAGATCGAGCCCCATGACTACGGCTCGCGCGATCGCCGGCCCTTCCTGGCGAGCCCGATCCACTACTTCCTGACCGAAGTCCTGCCGGCGCGCGTGGCGGCGGCCGGTGGCGTCGCCAACATGCCCGTCGACCGGGCCGAGCCGCTGCGTTTCCGCCTGGAGGCTGGCGAGGGTTGCGCCCGCTTCGAGGTCTTGTCCGAATTCCGCGCCGCCGGGGCGACCGACTACCTGCTCTTCGGCACGACCTATACCGCCGACGCGCCGGAGGGGCTGGCGCGGGACGACGACCCCGGCGCGCGCGGCATGATCGCGTCCTGGACGACGGACCGGCCCGGCGGATTCACCGAGGCGGAGGTGGCCGGCCTGTCACGGGTTCAGCCGCTCTTCGCCGCGGCGCTGCGCACCGGCATCGAGCGTCATATCGCGGCAACCGTGCTGGAGACCTATCTTGGTCCCGACGCCGGCCGGCGCGTGCTGGGCGGCCATATCCGGCGGGGCAGTGTGGAGGCGATCGACGCGGCGATCCTGGTCGCCGACCTGCGGGGATTCACCACGCTCGCCGACCGGCTGGACCGCGACGCGCTGATCGGGCTCCTGAACGCGGATCTGGCGGCGATCGTCGCGGCGGTGGAGGCCGAGGGCGGCCAGGTGCTCAAGTTCCTGGGCGACGGCCTGCTGGCGACCTTCGCCCTCGACCCGGTGGCGGACGGCGGGGCGGAGAGCTCCGGGGCGCCGGACCGCGCGGCGGTTTGCGCCCGGGCCCTGGCCGCGGCATCCGGCGCCTCGGCGGCGGTGGCGGCGCTCGACGCCGAGCGAGCGGCGTCGGGCGGGCCGACCGCCGGGCTCGACGTCGCGCTGCATCTGGGCACGGTCGCCTATGGCAATGTCGGCAGCGAGAGCCGCCTCGACTTCACCGTGATCGGCCCGGCGGTCAACGAGGCGAGCCGGATCGAGGCCCTGTGCGCGGAGATCGGCGCCCCGATCCTCGCCTCGCGCGCCTTCGTCGAGGCCGCCGGCACGCCCGGCCTCTTCCGCTCGGTCGGCGAGCACCGCCTGCGCGGCGTCGCCGCGCCCCGGGAGCTTTTTGCGGTCGTGGAGAGCTGAGCCGCGCCGGCGTCAGTCGTCGCCGTTCGGGGTCGACTGCAGGAGGGTGTAGCGCTCGATGCCCATCTTGGCGATCAGGCCGATCTGGGTCTCCAGCCAGTCCACGTGCTCCTCCTCGTTCTCGAGGATCTTCTCGAAGACGTCGCGGCTGCCGTAGTCCCGCACCTCCTCGCAATAGGCGATCGCCTCGCGGAGCAGCGGGATGGCGTCGTTCTCCAGCGCCAGGTCGCAGTCCAGGATCTCCGGGACGCTCTCGCCGATGCGCAGCTTGTGCAGGTCCTGGAGATTGGGCAGGCCCTCGAGGAACAGTACGCGCTGGATCAACCAGTCGGCGTGGCCCATCTCCTCGATCGACTCCTTGTATTCCTTCTCGCCCAGGTGCGTGACGCCCCAGTCCTTCAGGATGCGGGAGTGCAGGAAATACTGGTTGATGGCGGTCAGCTCGTTGACCAGGACCGCATTGAGATAGCTGATGACCTTGGCGTCGCCCTTCACGCGATCCTCCTTGGCGCCCGGAAAGCGAACGCGAGCCTATACGCTCGATGTGCGCCGGGGAAGGGGTCAGGTGGCCGCGGCGGCGATGGCCATATCGGCGGGCGCCGTGTCGGCAGTGGCGGCGGATTCCCGCCCCGCCCGTTCGCGCTCGGCGAGCATGCGGCGCATCTCCTTCAGGCAGCGCCCGCATTGCGGCGCCACCCCGTGATGCCCGTAGATCGCCGTCGCCTTGTCGGCGCCCGCGGCGATCGCCTCGTGCACCTGGCGCGTGTTGAGGTTGTTGCAGATGCAGACGATCATGTCGCGTCCCGCAGCCCCGATCCGCCGACCCGTCGCCACGCGACCCTCCGCGCCTTGGCTGAGGGTCTGCAATTGCGACTGACTTGCAAGATCAAGGTCGCCGATCCGGCGGCGAGAGTCAAATGCTTTGCGTTCGCATTGCGCCCGTATCGCGGAAGGCCGCCTTCCGCCCCACCCTTGACGCGCCGCGCACCCCACTCACATGCCCGGAGACGACCGCGAGCAGCACCCCCGCGCCACGAGGCAGGAGAGCGCGATGAAGGGCCCCGTGGACGGCAACACCCTGCAGATGACCGAGCGTCAGGGCGTCGAGATCGACTACCGCCCCGAATGCCGGGGCGTCTGGCTCGATCGCGGCGAGCTCGACAAGATTGTCGAGCGCTCCGCCGCCTCCGAGCCGCCGCCGCGCGCCGAGGCGCCGCCGCGCGGCCCGGTGGATCGCCATTCGAGCGGCTCGCCACCCAAGCATCGAAAGAAGTCGATGCTCCAGGACCTCTTCGACTTTTGACGTCCCGACTACCGACCTCGGCCGCGGCGCGCCATCGGGCGCCATCGTGACGCGCGGACGGTGACGGTCGGGGCCGGCGGTGCTACCGTCCGTCTTGCGGCGCCCTGCCGATAGACCCCGCCGATTCCGACGCGATGGCCCCGATGGACACCCTTGATCGCCGCGACGACCGGCAAGAGCCGCCCGCCCCCCTGCCGCTACGGGACTCCCTGCGTCCGGCCATCGCCGCGCTGCCCGGCAGCGGCATCCTGGAGATCTTCAACCACGGCCTGGGCCGGCCCGACCTGATCGCCCTGTGGGCCGGGGAGGGCGACCTGCCGACGCCCGACTACGTCTCCATGGCGGCGATCAGGGCCCTGTCCGAGGGGCAGACGCGCTACACCTACCAACTCGGCATCCCGCCCCTGCGCGAGGCGCTTGCCGGCGACCTGACGGCGATCCACGGCCGCGCGGTGCCGGTGGACACGATCGCGGTGACGGTCGGCGGCATGCAGGCGATCTCGCTCACCATGCAGGCGCTGGTCGGCGAGGGCGACGAGGTCGTTCTGCCCTCGCCGCTCTGGCCCAACGCGGCGATGGCGGTGCGCGTGTGCGGCGGGCGCGACGTGGCCGTGCCGCTCGACTTCGACCCGGATCGGGGCTGGCGCCTCGACCTCGACCGCTTCGCCGACGCCATCGGCCCGCGCACCAAGGCGCTGTTCCTCAACGCGCCGGGCAACCCGACCGGCTGGACGATGAGCCGGGAGGACATCCTGGCGATCCGCGACCTGGCGCGCGAGCGCGACCTCTGGATCATCGCCGACGAGGCCTATGCCCGGATCACCTTCGAGGGGCCGCCGGCGCCGTCCTTCCTGGACGTCATGGGGCCGGACGAGAAGGTGATCTCGGTCAACACCTTCTCCAAGAACTGGGCGATGACCGGGTGGCGGATCGGCTGGGCGGTTGTGCCGCCGCCGATCGCGCGCACGATCGCCGATCTCAATCAGTACAACTCCTCCGGCGTGGCGACCTTCCTGCAATACGGCGCCCTGGCGGCGGTCGAGCAGGGCGGCGAGATGGTCGGGCGCATGCGCGCGCTGTGCCGGCGAGGGCGCGACGTGGTCGACGACGCGCTCTCCGGCCTCGATCGGGTGCGCTGCGCCCGGCCGGAGGCGGGGTTCTACACCTTCTTCGCCGTCGACGGGGAGCCGGACGCCCGCGCGCTCGCCTTCCGGCTGCTCGACGAGACCGGCGTCGGGCTGGCGCCGGGCACCGCCTTCGGGCCGGGCGGTGAGGACTTCCTGCGCCTGTGCTTCGCGACCAGCGAGGACACGCTGACCCGCGCCCTCGACCGCCTGATTCCGGCACTGCGCTGACGGTCGCGCCGCCGGCGGCGGCCTATTCCGCCGCGGCGGAGACCGGGGCGCGGTAGGGCACCAGCGTCGACGGCTCGAGAACCTGCCCGCGCACCAGGTCGGCGCCCTTCTCCGCCAGCATGATCGTCGGGCCGTTCAGGTTGCCGTTGGGGATGCGCGGCATGATCGAGGCGTCGATCACGCGCAGCCCGTCCACGCCGTGGACCTTCAGCGCGCCGTCCACGACCGCACCATCTTCGGCCCCCATGCGGCAGGTCCCGGAGGGGTGGTAGGCACTCTCCGCCTTGGCCGCGACGAAGGCGTCGATGTCCTGGTCGCTCGTCACCTCGGGGCCCGGGGAAATCTCCGCCCCGCGCCAGGAGGCGAAGGCGGCCTGGGCATAGATCTCCCGCGTCATGCGGATGCAGCGCCGCCACTCCTGGCGATCGCTCTCCCGGCTCAGGTATCGGAAGTCGATCTCGGGCTCGGCGGCCGGGTCGTCGGAGCGGATGCGGACATGTCCGCGCGAGGCCGAGCGCATCGGCCCGACATGGGTCTGGAAGCCGTGGCCGGCGACGGCGTTGGAGCCGTCGTAGTTCGCCGCCAGCGGCAGGAAGTGGTACTGCACGTCGGGATAGGGCACCTCGGGGCCGGAGCGCAGGAAGCCCCCCGCCTCGAAATGATTGGTCGCCCCGGGACCCGTGTGGGTCAGCAGCCAGCGCAGGCCGATCGCCGCCTTGCCGACCGGGTTGAGCGAGGAATAGAGCGTCACCGGCCGGGTGCAGGCGACCTGCATGTAGATCTCCAGGTGGTCCTGCAGGTTCTCGCCGACTCCGGGCAGGTCGTGGATGACCGTCACCCCGGCGCGTTTCAGCACGTCGCCCGGCCCGATGCCGGAGAGCTGGAGGAGCTGGGGCGAGCCGATGGCGCCCGCGGCCAGCAGCACCTCGCGCTCCGCCCGGGCCTCGTGCTCCGTGCCGCCCCGGCGATAGGCGACGCCGACGGCGCGCCCGCCCTCGACCAGCAAGCGGCGGGTCAGCGCGCCGGTGCGCACGACCAGGTTCGGCCGGTCCATCACCGGATGCAGGTAGGCCCGCGCCGTCGACCAGCGGCGGCCGTTCTTGACCGTCATGTCGAAGCGGCAGACGCCTTCCTGCTGACGGCCGTTGTAGTCCTCGGTGAAGGGGTGGCCGGCCTGCTGCCCGGCCTCCAGCCAGGCGCCGTAGAGCGGGTTTTCCGCCGGCCCGGTGGTGATGTGGAGCGGCCCGTCGCCGCCGCGCCAGTCGTCGGCGCCGCGCCCGGCCGTCTCCATCCGCCTGAAATAGGGCAGGCAGTGCGCGAAGGACCAATGCGGCGCCCCCGCCGCCTCGGCCCAGTGGTCGAAGTCGCCCGGGTTGCCGCGCACGAAGACCATGCCGTTGATCGAGCTCGACCCGCCCAGCACCCGGCCGCGCGGGCAGTGCAGCCGACGCCCGCCCATGCCCGGCTGGGGCGTGGTGTGGAAGTCCCAGTTGTAGGTCGTCCCGTTCATCGGGTAGCTGAGCGCCGCTGGCATGTGCAGGCGCCAGTCGTAGCCCCGGTCCGGCGGCCCGGCCTCCAGCAGCAGGACGCGGCAGTCCGGGTCCTCGCTCAGCCGCGCGGCCAGCACGCAGCCCGCCGAGCCGGCGCCGACGATGACGTGGTCGAAGCTCTCCGCCGAAACGGCCATGGCGCGTCTCCGCTGCCGGGTCGGAATGGGCCGGGTCAGGACGGGTAGGGGCAGTCGACGTCGCCGGTCTCGACATAGACCGACTTGCGCTCGGAGTAGTGGTCGAGCGCGGCGAGCCCGTTCTCCCGCCCGATGCCCGATCGCTTGGTGCCGCCGAACGGCATCTCGATCGGCGTCAGGTTGTAGGTGTTGATCCATACCGTGCCGGCGGCGAGCCGCGCGGCGACCCGGTGGGCGCGGGCGAGGTCGCGGGTGAACAGCCCGGCCGCCAGGCCGAAGGGCGTTGAATTGGCCCGGGAAATCGCCTCCTCCTCGTCGGCGAAGGTCAGCAGCGACAGGACCGGGCCGAAGATCTCCTCCCGGACGATCGACATGGTGTCCTCGCAGCCGTCGAAGATCGTCGGCTCGACGAACCAGCCCCGGTCGAGCACGCCGCCGGTCGCCCGGTTGCCGCCCGTGACCAGGCGCGCGCCCTCGGCCTTGCCGGCCTCGATGTAGCCGAGCACCTTCTGCATGTGCGCCGCGCTGATCAGGGCGCCGACATGGGTCGCCGGGTCCATCGGGTCGCCGATGACGAGCTTTTCCGTGCGCTCGACCAGGCGGGCCAGGAATGCGTCCTTCAGGCCTTCCGCGACGAAGACCCGGGTGCCGTTGGTGCAGATCTCCCCCTGGGTGTAGAAGTTGCCCATCAGCGCGGCGGCGACCGCATTCTCCAGATCGGCGTCGTCGAAGACGACCAGCGGCGACTTGCCGCCCAGCTCCATCGTCACGTGCTTGAGCGTGCTGGCCGCGCCGGCCATCACCTTGTGCCCCGTCGGCACCGATCCCGTGAGCGAGACCTTGGCGATGCCCGGATGCTCCGACAGCGCCGCGCCGACCCGGCCGTCGCCCTGGACGACGTTGAAGACGCCCGGCGGGGCACCCGCCTCGACCAGCGCTTCGGCCAGCATCAGCGCCGTGGTCGGCGTCATGTCCGAGGGCTTGAAGATCATGGTGTTGCCGCAGGCGAGCGCCGGCGCCGCCTTCCAGCAGGCGATCTGCAGCGGGTAGTTCCAGGCGCCGATGCCGGCGCACACGCCCAGCGGCTCCCGCCGGGTGTAGACGAAGCCGTAGTCGTCGCCGCCCAGGTCGATGTGCTCGCCGTGCAGCGCCGCGGCCACGCCGCCGAAGAACTCCAGGCAGTTGGCGCCGGAATGAACGTCGACGTCCAGCGCCTCGGTGATCGGCTTGCCGGTGTCCAGCACCTCGGCCCGGGCCAGGGTGTCCAGGCGCTGGCGCAGCAGGTCGGCCGTCCGGCGCAGGACCCGCCCGCGCTCGGCCCCCGACAGGCGCGACCATGGCCCGAAGGCCGCGCGGGCCGAGGCGACGGCGGCGTCCACGTCCTCGGCGGAGGCCTGGTGGACCCGGCCGACGGCCTCGCCGGTGGCGGGGTAGAGGGTTTCGAAGGTCTCCCCGCTCGAGCCCGCGACGCGGCGGCCGTCGATGAACAGCGGGATGTCCGGCACGGCGGTGTCGGCGTCATGGGAAACCGCGGTCATGCGCTCTCCTGCAGGTCGAGGGGGCCGGCGCCGGCCTCGGCGAGGCCGCGGCGGAGGGTTGCCCGGGCGATGGCGAGGGCCGCGGGGCCGGTGACGTCCCGGTCGCCCTGGGCGGCGCGCAGCCAGAAGCCGTCGATCAGGGCCATGAGGGTCAGCGCGATGCGCCCCGCCTCCTCCCGGCCCACCAGCTCGCCCAGCGGGGCGCGCAGGTTGGACAGGGCCCGGCGGGTGTAGAGCCGGCGCAGCCGCGCCAGCGGCGGGGCGAACGGCGCCTGGGACCAGAAGGCGAGCCAGGCGGCCAGGATCTCCGGGCGGAACTGCTCGAACTCGAAATTGGCCGCCAGCACGGCGTCGATTCGGTCGAGCGGCGTCCGGGCGACGGCGAGCCGGTCGGTGAAGTCGACGCGCAGCTCCTCGAGCAGCGAGCGCATCGTGGCGGCCAGCAGCTCGTCCTTGCCGCCGAAATAGTGGTGGATGATTCCCGGGCTGAGGCCGGCGATCCCGCCGATCCGCGCCACGGTCGTGTCGTTGAAGCCGTGGCGGTGGATCGCCCGGATGGTGGCGTCCATGAGCTGGCGCCGACGGATCGGCTGCATCCCGACCTTGGGCATGGGTCCGGTCCGCGTTCCCCGCTGATCGCCACGCCGCCGGGGTGCGGCGCGGCTCGTTCGAGCGACCGTGCCGATTTTTTATTGATCGGTCAATCAAGAACCCGCATGCTCCCGGAACGACAGCGATGCCCCGCCGGACCGGACACGCCCCGGCGGCGGACGGAGAGCGCGACACCGGGCCGCGGCCCGGAGCCGGCCGGGAGCCGGCAACGCGCCGCATGCGAGAACAGGAGAGGCAAGGCGATGACCAAGACATGCTTGACGTCGATCGGCGCGGCGCTGGCCGCGATCCTCGCCGGCCCCGCGCTGGCCGCCGAGGGCGAGGCGGACTCGTGCCGGGAGGTCGTCTTCTCCGATGTCGGCTGGACCGACATCACGGCGACGACGGCGATGACCTCGGTCGTTCTGGAGGGCCTCGGCTACGAGCCCGAGACCGAGCTGCTGGCCGTGCCGGTGACCTATTCCAGCCTCGCCAACGGCGATGTGGACGTCTTCCTGGGCAACTGGATGCCGACGATGGAGGCGGACCTGGCGCCCTACCGCGAGGCCGGCACGGTCGACGTGGTCGGCGTCAACCTGGAGGGCGCGAAATACACGCTCGCCGTGCCCGAATACACCTATGAAGCGGGCCTGACGAGCTTCCAGGACATCGAGGCGTTCCAGGACGAGCTGGACGGCGAGATCTACGGCATCGAGCCGGGCAACGACGGCAACCGGCTGATCCAGACCATGATCGACGAGGACACCTTCGGTCTCGCCGGCTTCGAGGTGGTGGAATCGTCCGAGCAGGGCATGCTCGCCCAGGTCTCCCGCGCGGTGCAGCAGGAGGACCATATCGTCTTCCTGGGCTGGGAGCCGCACCCGATGAACGCCAATTTCGACATGGCCTATCTCGACGGCGGCGACGACGTGTTCGGCCCGAACTACGGCGGCGCGACGGTCTACACCAATGTCCGCGCCGGCTATGTCGCGGAGTGCCCGAATGTCGGCGCGCTGCTGGAGAACCTGGCGTTCTCGCTGGCCGCCGAGAACGAGGTCATGGCCATGATCCTCGACGAGGGCATGGCTGCCGAGGAGGCCGCGCAGAACTGGCTCGCCGACAATCCGGGCGTGCTCGAGGGCTGGCTCGACGGCGTGACGACCTGGGACGGCGAGCCCGGGCTGCCGGCGGTGCGCGCGCATCTCGGCCTTTGAGGGCCGGGGTCGTCGACGGCCGGGCACCGGCCCGGCCGCCTGACGGCCCCTTTCTCGCCGAGCCGGGAGGACAGGCGCCGCCATGGACTGGATCACCGACAACCCGATCCCGCTGGGCGACTGGATCGCCGCGGCGATGGGCTGGATCAACCGCAACGCCGCGGGGATCCTCAACACGATCTCCGACGCCCTGGGCGAGACCATCGACGGCCTGATCGAGCTCCTGGTCTGGACCCATCCGCTGGTCCTGATCGCGCTCTTCGCCGCCGGCGCCTGGGCGCTGCACCGGGACTGGCGGCTGGTCGTCGGGATCGTCGCCTCGCTGCTGCTGATCCTCAACCTCGGCTACTGGGAAGCGACGCTGGAGACGCTGGCGCTGGTCATCCTGGCGACGTCCTTCTGCATGATCGTCGGCGTGCCCACGGGCATCGCCGCGGCGCACCGGCCCTGGCTGTTCACGCTGCTGAGGCCCGTGCTCGATCTGATGCAGACGATCCCGACCTTCGTCTACCTGATCCCGACGCTGATCCTGTTCGGCCTGGGCGTGGTGCCGGGCATCATCTCGACCGTCATCTTCGCCATCCCGGCGCCGATCCGGCTGACCCATCTGGGCATCACCTCGGTGCCCAAGCAGCTCATCGAGGCCGGGGAGTCGTTCGGCGCCACGCGGACCCAGCTGCTCTTCAAGGTCGAGCTGCCGCATGCCCTGCCGACGATCATGGCGGGGCTGACCCAGTGCATCATGCTCTCGCTCAGCATGGTCGTGATCGCCGCGCTGGTCGGCGCCGACGGGCTGGGCAAGCCGGTGGTGCGCGCGCTCAATACCGTCAATATCGGCATGGGCTTCGAGGCGGGGCTGGCGATCGTCATCCTGGCGATCCTGCTCGACCGCATCTTCAAGCAGCCCAAGCGCCGGGGGAACGCGAAATGACCGCCGTTTCCTTCGAGCACGTCGACGTCGTCTTCGGCGACAAGCCGGCCCCGGCGCTCGATCTCCTCGACCAGGGCCGATCGCGGGACGAGATCCAGTCGGAGACCGGGCACATCGTCGGCGTGCGCGACGCCAGCCTGGGCGTAGAGGAAGGCGAGCTCGTCGTCCTGATGGGGCTCAGCGGCTCGGGCAAGTCGACGCTTCTGCGCTGCGTCAACGGCCTGTGCCCGGTCACCCGCGGCCGCGTGACGGTCGGCACCGGCGCCCCGAACGGCCCGGGCAACGGCAAGGCTGCGAACGGCAAGGCGGGCCACGGCAGGTCGGGCGACGACACCATCGATGTCGTGGGCTGCGACGCCCGGACCCTGCGCCGGCTCAGGACAGAGCGGGTCGCCATGGTCTTCCAGCAGTTCAGCCTGCTGCCCTGGCGCACCGTGGCCGAGAACGTGGCCTTCGGGCTGGAGCTGCGCGGCGTGCCCAAGGCCGAGCGCGGCGACGTCATCGCCGACAAGCTCGCCATGGTCGGGCTGGAGGCCTGGGCGGACAAATACGCCCACGAGCTCTCCGGCGGCATGCAGCAGCGCGTCGGGTTGGCCCGCGCCTTCGCCACCGACGCGCCGATCCTGCTGATGGACGAGCCCTTCTCCGCCCTCGACCCGCTGATCCGCGACCGGCTGCAGGACGACCTGCTGGGCCTGCAGGAGACGCTGAAGAAGACGATCCTGTTCGTCAGCCACGACCTCGACGAGGCGATGAAGCTGGGCAACCGCATCGCCATCATGGAGGGCGGGGAGATCGTCCAGTACGGCCGGCCGGAGGAGATCGTGCTGGAGCCGGCCAACGGCTACGTCGCTGACTTCGTCGCCCACATGAATCCGCTCAACGTCTTGCGCGGCGCCTCGCTGATGACGGCGGTGGCCGACCTGCCGCGCGACGGCGACGGCGCGCTGGCGCTCGACGAGGCCGGCGCGGTGCGGCTCCGGCTCGACGCCGAGGGCCGGCCGTCGCGCGCCGCCCTGGCCGACCGGGACATCCCGGTCGCCGCTGCGACGCCCGAAACCCCGCCGCCGCGCGACACGCTCGCCACGATCGATCCCGAGGTCTCGATGAAGGAGGTCATCACGCTGCGCCAGGCGACGGGCCTGCCCGTCGTGCTGGTCGAGGACGGACGCGTGGTCGGCGCCGTGTGCGACGGCGACGTCTTCGCCGCCCTGCTCGGCCGGGCGAACGGGCGCAATGGCACTGCGCCGTCCGCTTCGGCCGCACCGGCCTGAGAAGCTCCCTCCTCACGGCCCCGGCAGGCTGGGGCGGCGGAGGCGTTCGCCGGCGAAGCAGTCGACCGGGCCGCCGGTCTGCGCCAGGTGGAAAATCGGTCCCGGCAGGCGGCGGCCGGCGATCTCCAGCACCATCTTGCGCCGGATCGCCTCGGGAAGCTGGTCCTCGCTCGCCACGGCGAGCGCGAAGGCGCCCGGCCCGCCGATGACGCAGCCGCGGTAGTAGGCGAGCAGCCCTTCCGGATTCATCCAGAACCGCCCGAACCCGCCGCGTCCCGACGGGCTCAGCACGATCGGCAGCCCGTTGATCGTGACGCCGCGCGCGACGACGGCGTCGCGCGCCTCGACCACGGGCGGGCCCATGTTGTTGGGCCCGTCGCCCGAGATGTCGATGACGCGGCGGGTCGCCTCGACCCGGCCGGTCTCGAACAGGGCGGCGGCGAAGGCCAGCGCGCCGGAGATCGAGGTGCCGCGGATCTGCGCGATCGGCCGGGCGCCCAGGGCCTCGACGAAGGCCGTCGCCGCCGGCAGCCCGTCGATTACCCGCCAGGGCACGACGACGACCTGCGAGGACGGGCCCGCCCACTCGACATAGGTCACGGCGATGCGCCCGAGGATGCCGCCGGCGATGGCCTCGATCACGTCCGGATGGACCAGGGCCGCCATGTAGCCCGCGCGCTGCAGGCGATGCTCGTTCAGGTCCATGGAGCCCGAGACGTCGACCGCCAGCACCAGCGCCACGTCCACCGGCACGGGCCCGCCGCCGTCCTCGCCGTCGCCCTGGGCCAGGGCCGGCCCCCGCGCGGCGCCGGCCGCCAGCAGCACCAGCACCACGACCGGGGCGAGGAGAAGCGTGGCGAGCGCGCGCCGGCCGCGTCGGCGTCGGCCGGTCGGGTCGGTGGGAGGCACCGGCATGAGACGATGGTAACCCGGGTGGGCGTGAACGGGACCGGCAAAATCGCCGCGCCGGCCGGATGGGGCCGGCGGGCGGGCGTGGCGCGGGGCGCGGCGGCGGTCTATTCTCCCGGCCGACCCCGTTCCGCAACCCGGCGACTCATGACCGAACCGCGCAGACAGCGGCGCCTCGCGGCGATCCTGGCGGCCGACATGGTCGGCTACTCCGCGCTGATGCATGCCGACGAGGATCGCGCCGCGCGCGTCGTCGGCGATCTGCGCGCCGGGGTGATCGAGCCGGTGGTCGCCGCGAATGGCGGGCGCGTGTTCAAGGTTATGGGCGACGGCTTCCTGGCCGAGTTCCCGAGCGTGGTCGACGCGCTGGAAGCCGCGCTCGCCCTGCAGGAGCGTCTCGGCCCCGGCGGCGAGAACGAAGCCGGCGCCAGCCCGGCCCCGGCGCTGCGGGTCGCGATCCATGTCGGCGACGTGCTGGTGGAGGCCGACGACCTGCTGGGCGACGGGGTCAACCTCGCCACCCGGCTCGAAGCCCTGGCCGAGCCCGGCACGGTGCTCGTCTCCGAGGACGTGGTCCGCCAGGCGGAGGGGCGGGCCCCCGTCGCCTTCCGCGCGCTCGGGCCGCGGCGCGTCAAGGGCCGGGACCGCGCCGTGCCGGTCTTCCGCGCCGATCGCCGGGGATCGGGGGACGGCACCGGGGCGTCGGCACCGACGACGCCGGACGCCGCCGAGGCGAGCATCGCGGTGTTGCCCTTCGCCAATCTCTCCGGCGATCCGGATCAGGCCTATTTCGCCGACGGCCTGGCCGAGGACCTGATCACCGACCTGTCCCGCCTGCCGCGCCTCGCCGTCATCGCGCGGAATTCCAGCTTCGCCTTCAAGGACCGCAGCGTCGACGTCCGCGATGTCGGCGCCGCGCTGGGCGTCGGCCATCTGCTCGAGGGCTCGGTCCGGCGCTCGGGCAACCGGGTCCGGGTCTCCGCCCAGCTCGTCGACGCGGCGACCGGCGCCCATGTCTGGGCCGAGCGCTACGACCGGGACCTCGCCGACATCTTCGAGATGCAGGACGAGATCACGCGGGAGATCGTCGGCGCCCTGGCGCTGACCCTGACCCGGCGGGAGGAGGCGCGGATCGGGGCCCGCTATGCCGAGGACGCGCGCGCCCACGATCTTTACCTGCGCGCCCGCGCGGTGTTCCAGAGCTTCTCGCGCTCCTCCAACGCCGAGGCGCGGGCGCTGGCGGACGCCGCGATCGACGCCGATCCTGGCCTGGCGCCGGCCTATGCCCTGCGCGCCTTCATCCGCTTCCTGGACTGGGTGTTCAACTGGGGCGAGACGGATACCGCGGGGCTGCGGGCGGCGATCGCCGATGCCGAGCAGGCGGTCATGGCCGATCCGGCCTTCCCCGGCGGCCATGCCCGGCTCGCCTGGACGTTGCTCTGGGATCGCCGTCATGACGAGGCGATCCGGGCGGGCCGCACGGCCCTGGCGCTCGACCCGAACAATGCCGAGGCCATGGTCTGGCTGGCCGAGGTGCACAATTTCGCGGGCGAGCCGGAGGCGGCGCTGCCGCTGATGGAGGCGGCGGCGCGCCTCGATCCGCTGTCGCCGACCAACCACCCGATCAATCTGGGCCACGGCCAGTTCATGATGGGCCGGGTGGACGAGGCGATCGCGACCTTCGCCAAGGTCGCGGCGCGCGCGCCCGATTTCCCGATCGCCCATCTCTACCTCGCCATGGCGCTGGGCGAGGCGGGCGAGGCCGAGCGCGCGGCGGCGGCGATGGGCCATGTCCGGCGGCTGTGGCCCGGCATCTCCCTGTCGGCCGTGGCCGAGCGCTTCCCCTACCGCCGGCGGGCGGACCTGGACCGGATGATCGCGGGACTGGGCGCCGCCGGTCTCGACGGCTGAGCCGTCGCGGCGACGCCCGCCCGACCGGGGTCAGCCGGCCGCGTCCCCGTGATCGTGATCGTGATCCTCGCCGTGCGGCTCCTCGATCTCGACCTCGACGGCGAGCGTGCCCGCGGTCTCGAATTCCAGCGTCATGTCGAAGTGATCGCCGGCCATCAGGGCCTGCTGCACGTCGTTGAGCACGATGTGGATGCCGCCGGGCTGGAAGGTGATCGACTGGCCGGGCTCGATCGTCACGGCCGGCACCTCGCGCACCGCCACCGCGCCGTCGGTGCCGATGACCGAGGCCTGGAAGACGCCCGGCTCGGTGAAGCCCGTGTTCGCGCCGACCAGCCGGTCGGCCACCTCGCCCGTGTTCTCCACGGTCAGGTAGACGTCTACCGCGTGGGCCATGGCCGAGGTCTCCTCGGTCCAGGCATGGCTGACGCGGATGTCGCCGGCTTGCGAGATCTCGCCCGCGTGATGGGCGATGGCGGGTACGGCCGCCACGAGGCCGACGACGGCAGCCGCGGCAATCAGGGTATTGCGCATCTCTAGCTCCTTCGGGGCCCTCCGCCCCGTCCCGGGTTGGCGTCGCGGGTCCGGCAGGTCTCCTGGCTCGCGGGTCACGGCCCGGTCGCCCCGCCTTCCCGGGCCTGTCGGCCCAGTGGCTTCGGGGGCGGGCTCGCCGCTCACAGTTGCGGGGGCAGCGCCGGCATCTCACCGGCTTCCCTCTTCTCGGGCCCGAGTCGGGCACCGAACCCGGGTGTCACCCTACTCCGGCGCCGGGCGGGGGCAAAGCTTCGCGGTCCCGGCTCCGGAGACCTTGTGCCGCCCGTCCCCCCGGCGCCCTCTCCGGCCCGGCGAAGGCGATCGTCGCGGTCAGGCCGCCCCCTGGCGTGTCGTCGAGGGCGAGCCGGGCGTCGTGCAGCCGGGCGACGGCGGCGACCAGGGCGAGGCCGAGGCCGCTGCCCGGCCGACCTCGGCTCTCTTCGAGCCGGGTGAAGCGGTCGAGCACCCGCTCGCGATCCGCCGCCGGGATGCCCGGCCCGGTATCGGCGACCGCCAGGCGCGGGCCGTCGGGGCCCGGCCGGACGCTCAGCCGCACGCGGCCGCCGTCGGGGGTGTATTTCAGCGCGTTGTCGAGCAGGTTGGCGAGCGCCCGGGACAAGAGCTCCCGGCTGCCGAGGATCGTCCCGGTCTCCGCGATATCGGCCTCGAAGGCGAGGCCCGCCTCCGCCGCGGCCGGGGCGTAGAGCTCCTCCGCGTCGCGCGCGACGGCCGCCGGGTCGACGGTCTCGAAATCCCGCCTGAGCGCCCCGGATTCCGCGAGCGCGATGCTCAGCAGGGCGTTGAAGGTGGCGAGGATCGCATCCGCCTCGGCGATCGTCTCCTCCAGGACGCGGGCGTCGGCCTCGGCGTCGCGCGGCTGCATCAGGCGCAGTTCGACCCGGCTGCGCAGGCGCGAGATCGGGCTCTTCAGGTCGTGGGCGATGTCGTCGGCGACCGAGCGCATGCCGTCCATCAGCGCCTGGATGCGGTCGAGCATCGCGTTGAGCCGCTCGGCCAGGCGGTCGAACTCGTCGTCGCGGGGCGAGACCGGCATGCGCCGGTTCAGGTCGCCGGCCAGGATCTCCCCCGCGCCGCGGCCCAGGCCGTCGATCCGGCGCAGGATCTGGCGGCTCATGGCGAGGCCGATGGCCAGCGCCAGCGCGCCGCCCAGCACGCCGGCGACGGCGGCCGAGCCGAGCACGGCGCGGCGCAGGACCTCGCGCTCGGTCGTGTCGCGCCCGACCAGCAGGTGCACACCGCCGGTCAGATCGAACGGGCGCGCCTTGACCGGCCGGGGTCCCGCCTCGGGCATCTCCGGGCGGACGGAGAAGGCCACCCAGTCGCGCGCCAGCACCGCCTCGGCCGGCCAGGATTCCAGGTTTCCGGCAATCGGCCGGTAGGCCGGGTCGGTGAGCAGGTAGACGTTGCGCAGGCCCGGATTGTCGGCGCTGCGCCGCTCGATCACCGTGCGCAGGCCGCCCAGGCCGCGCTGGCGGTACTGCTCGGCCAGGCCGCGGATCTCCGCCTCGATCGTGTCCTCGATCTGGGCGTCGATCACCGCGACCGTGCGGACATAGACCACGCCCAGCACGCCGGCCAGCGCCACCCAGACCAGCGCGGCGTAGATCAGGGCGTAGCGGAACGCCGAAGTGGAGAGCAGCCTAGCCGGGGTCACGTAGGCAGTACCCCGCGCCGCGCACCGTGTGCAGCAGCGGCCGGTCGAAGTCCCGGTCGATCTTCTGCCGCAGGCGGCTGATATGGACGTCGATGACGTTGGTCTGCGGGTCGAAGTGGTAGCTCCAGACCCGCTCCAGCAGCATCGTGCGGGTGACGATGCGCCCGGCGTTGCGCATCAGGCATTCCAGGATGCGGTACTCGCGCGGCTGGAGCTCGATCGCCCGCCCGGCCCGGCTCGCCGTCCGGCTCAAGAGGTCGAGCGTCAGGTCGCCGACGGTGAGTTCCGTCTCCGGCGCCGGCGCCGTGCCGCGCCGGGTGATGGCGTCGAGCCGGGCGGCCAGCTCGGAGAAGGCGAAGGGCTTGGCCAGATAGTCGTCGCCGCCGGCGCGCAGCCCCCGGACGCGCTCGTCGACCTGGTCGAGGGCGCTGAGGATCAGCACCGGCGTGGTGTCGCCCTGGCGCCGCAGGGTCTCGATTATCGACAGCCCGTCGAGGCCGGGCAGCATGCGGTCGACGACCAGGGCATCCCAGCCGCCCTCCAGCGCGCGCACCAGCCCGTCGCGCCCGTCGGCGGCGCGCTCGGCCGTGTGGCCCTGCTCGGCCAGCCCCTTGGCGACATAGTCGCCGGCCGCCGCGTCGTCCTCGATGATCAGGATGCGCATCCCCCTCGCACGGTCCCCCTTCCGGCCCGTCCCGTCGGCGCTTCACTCGAAAGTAACGCCGCGGTCTCCTACATTGGCGGCATGCTCGAACGCCTCAAGATCGCCGGCGTCTCCGCCTTCGGCTCGGACGCCGCCGCCACCGACCCTGCCGCCACCGCCGTGCCCGCCCCGGCCGCCGCCGGCGTCGCCGATCCCGACGCCATCCTGGACCCGCGCGCCCTGGCCGAGGACCTCGCCGCCGCGCTCGAGGCGGGGACCGGCGACGCGGAGTCGGGCCCGATCGACGACGCGGCGGTGCGCGGGCGCCTGGTCGCCGCCGCGCGCGCCCATCTGGAGCACGGCCGGGCGGAGATCCGGCGTCGCTTCCTGGAGGATCTGGGCGGCGGCGACGCCTGCGTGGCCCAGCAGTCGCTGATGATGGACCGGCTGATCCGCGGCCTGGCGGAGGTCGTCGCCGAGCGCCTGTCGCCGGCCTACAACCCGACCGTCGGCGAGCGCTTCGCCCTGGTCGCCGTCGGCGGCTACGGCCGGGGCGAGCTGGCGCCCATGTCGGATGTCGACCTGCTGTTCCTGCTGCCCTACAAGCGCACGCCGCGGGTCGAGCAGGTGGTCGAGACGCTGCTCTACGCCCTGTGGGACCTGGGGCTCAAGGTCGGCCACGCGGTGCGCTCGGCCGACGAGTGCCTGCGCGCGGCGCGCGGCGACGTGACCATCCGGACGAGCCTGCTGGAGAGCCGGCCGCTCTGGGGCGATGCCGCTCTCTATGACGAGTTCCGACGACGCTTCTTCAAGGAGGTGGTCGCCACGACGGGCACGGAGTTCGTCGAGGCCAAGCTCGCCGAGCGCGACGACCGGCACCGCAAGCTGGGCGACAGCCGCTACGTCCTGGAGCCCAACATCAAGGACGGCAAGGGCGGCCTGCGCGACCTCCAGACCCTGTTCTGGCTGGGCAAGTACCTGCACCCGCTCGACGACGTCGACGGGCTGGTGCGCGAGGGCGTGCTGCTGCGCGACGAGGCCGAGCGGTTCCTCAAGGCGCAGAGCTTCCTGCGCACGCTGCGCTGCCACCTGCACTACCTCACCGGCCGGGCGGAGGAGCGGCTGACCTTTGACGTGCAGAGCGAGATCGGCCGGCGCATGGGCTACACCGATCACGCCGGCGCGTCGGGCGTCGAGCGCTTCATGAAGCACTACTTCCTGATCGCCAAGGATGTCGGCGGGCTGACCCGGATCATCTGCGCCGCCCTGGAGGCGGAGAGCAAGCGCAAGCCCTCGCTGCCGTCGATCCCGGCGCTCAAGGGGCTGGCCCGGCTGAGCCGGGCGCGCCAGCCGCTCGACGGCTTCGTGCTCGAGGGCGGGCGCCTGGACATCCCCGACGACAAGCACTTCCGCAAGCAGCCGGTCGACCTGATCCGCCTGTTCCACATGGCCGCGGCCAACGGGCTGGACATCCACCCCAACGCCATCAAGGCGATGACCCGCTCGCTGCGGCTGGTCGGGCCGAAGCTGCGCGCCGATCCGGAGGCCAACCGGCTGTTCCTGGAGATCCTGTGCGCGTCCAAGGGGGCGGAGGCGACGCTCCGGCGGATGAACGAGGCCGGGGTGCTGGGCCGCTTCGTCCCGGATTTCGGCCGCGTCGTCGCGCAGATGCAGTACGACATGTACCATGTCTACACGGTCGACGAGCACACGCTCTTCGCCATCGGCATCCTGCACCGCATGGCGGCCGGCGAGCTGGCCGACTCGCTGCCGCTGGCGACCGACCTGATCCGCCAGATCGACTCCCGCCGCGCGCTGTTCGTGGCGATGTTCTGCCACGACATCTGCAAGGGCCGCGGCGGCGACCATTCGGTGCTGGGCGCGAAGGTGGTGCGCAAGCTGGGCCCCCGGCTCGGCCTCGACGAGGCGGAGACCGAGACGGCGGAATGGCTGGTGCGCTGGCACCTGCTGATGAGCGACACCGCGCTCAAGCGCGACATCGAGGACGACAAGACCGTCCAGGACTTCGTCGCCCGGGTCGAGAGCCCGGAGCGGCTGCGCCTGCTGCTCGTCCTTACGGTCGCGGACATCAGCGCGGTCGGCCCCGGGCGCTGGAACGCCTGGAAGGGCACGCTGCTGGGCCAGCTCTACACCCGGGCCAAGGACCTGATGTCCGGCGGGTTCGAGAGCGGCGGCCGCGACCGGCGCGTCGCCGCGGCGCAGGAGGCGGTGCGCGCCCTGCTGCCCGACTTCACCGAGGCCGAGTTCGAGGACTTCCTGGCCAAGGGCTACCCGCCCTACTGGCTGTCGCTCGACGCGGAGACCCATGCCCGCCACGCCCGGCTGGTGCGCGAGGCGGCGCGGGCGGAGCGCACGCTGACCGTCGACACGCGCGTCGACCCGGACCGGGCGATCACCGAGGTGACGATCCACACCCACGACCATCCGGGGCTGTTCTCCCGCCTGGCCGGCGCGATCGCGGTGTGCGGCGGGACGATCGTCGACGCCAAGATCTTCACCCAGACCGACGGCATGGCGCTCGACGTGTTCGGCGTCCAGGACGCGGCCACGGGCGGGGCGTTCGCCGCGCCGGACAAGCTGGCCCGGCTTTCCGCCACGGTGGAGCGCAGCCTGCAAGGCCGGCTCAAGCCCCTGAAGGAGCTGGCCGACCGGCGCGCGGCCTATCCCTCGCGCCTGCGCGTCTTCAAGGTGCCGCCGCGCGTCGTCATCGACAACGAGGCGAGCCGCACCCACACGGTGGTCGAGGTCAACGGCCGCGACCGGCCGGGCCTGCTCTACGACATCACCCGGGCGTTGAGCGCGCTGGGCCTGCAGATCGCCTCGGCCAAGATCTCGACCTACGGCGAGCGGGCGGTCGACGTCTTCTACGTCAAGGACGTCTTCGGCCTGAAGATCGGCCACGAGACCAAGCTCGCCCAGATCCGCCGGCAGGTCACCGCCGCGCTGACCGATCCCGACTGCGCCCCCGTGCCGCGCACACCCGCCCCGCCGATCCGCCCACCCCGCCGCGCCCCACCCCGCCGCCGCCAACCCGCCCGCCTCAAGCGGTAGGGGGGCGCTGCCGGACCCCTCTCCCGTGGGGAGAGGGAGGGGCCCGCGGCCGTCAGGCCGTGGGAGGGTGAGGGGATACGGACGTCCGGACCGTGCCCCGAAGCCCGCACCCCCTCACCCTGTCCCTCTCCCGCCGGGAGAGGGGACGCGGGGCCGATGGTCCTCCCAGAACCCGCCCTCCGGACACCGCACCCCATGGCGCCGGCGGGGCGGCCGGGTTAGGGTCGAGGGCATGAGCCGGTCGTCCTTCGTAACCCGCGCGCTTGCCCGCATGTCAGCCCGTGTCACCGCCCCCGACCTCGACGAGATGACCACGATGGCCGAGGCCGCGCTGGAGAGCCTGCCGGCGGAGTTGGTCGGCCTGGTGCGCGGCGTCGCGATCCGCGTGGTCGACTTCCCCGACGAGGACACCCTCGCGGAGATGGGTCTGGAGAGCCCGTTCGACCTGCTGGGCCTCTATTCGGGCGTGCCCTTCGGCGAGGCCGAGACGGCCTTCGTGCGCCAGCAGCCGGACATGATCTTCCTCTACCGCCGGCCGATCCTCGACTACTGGTGCGACACGGGCGAGCCCCTGGACCACGTGGTCCGCCACGTCCTGATCCACGAGATCGGCCACCACTTCGGCTTCTCCGACGAGGACATGGAAGCCATCGAGGCCTCGGCGGAATAACCGACCCCGTAGGTCGGCTGAGCGAAGCGAACCCGACACCGCGCCGCCGGCGCCGTCCTCACGGTCTTGTTGAACCACGAATACACGAAGGTCACGAAGGTGTCTCACGAAGGGGTGCGGGGCGCGCCTTCGGCCCACGGGCCCGGCGCCGTCAGGCGCCTGTAATACAAAGACCTTTCGGCCCCGGGCGGCCCGGTCCGGAGATCGCGCCAGGCCCCTTCGTGAGACAGCTTCGTGCCGTCGTGCCTTCGTGGTTGATCCCCCGCCCGGCCGCCCCCTCACCAGGGCCCCGGCGCCTCCAGGGCGACGAGGCGGATCAGGCGGTCGCGCATCGCGGGGGAGCAGCCGTCGATCGCGTGGATGCCCGCCGTCCGCTGGCCGAGCGCGCCGAGCTGCTCCGGCGCGAGCGCGACCTCGTGGTCCCGCCGCCGCGCCACCGCCGCGTCGAACCGGCCGAGCACCCGGCGCAGCTGCGGCGCCGTCGCCCGCGCCGCCGCCAGCCCGT